>JBASCW010000042.1:0-120538 GCA_049651845.1 Burkholderiales bacterium
TGATTTTCATGTCATCGCAGCATCAAGTGGCACACAAGATAGCGCTCACTGGCGGTGTTCCAGACTACATATCGTGGTGTTCATACGTCGGCAGGGTTTCACGAATTCGTTTTTCAACAGCCTGCTAACCTAGTTGATCTGACTTCGGCTTGACGGCGACCAGGTTCATCAGCGTCTCCTCGCGCTCGCCCCGGGGGGGTGTCTCCCGGATGCGAAGCCTGTTCAGTAGTCCGAGGTCGGGACGGCTCCACCACAAATAAGGGAAGGAAACCCGGTTCGGCTCGACCCGGAATCCGGCACGCCGGATCAGCGCGAGGTACTCCTCGGCACTCTTTTGCACGTCCATCGGATGTCGGAATAGCAACCGGATGATCCAGGAATGGATGTAGGTGCGCATCGATTCCGCAAACAGGAGCAGGCCGCCCGGCTTCAGCACACGGAAAAACTCGGCAATCGCGACCTCGTGATCCACGAGGTGATGAAAGGTCTGGTGACAAAATAGGATGTCGACGCTGCCGTTCGCCAAACCGGTCGCGGCGCCGTTGGCAAGGCGCAAATCGACCTCAATGCGATCTCGCCGCGCCTGAGCGCGCGCTTTTTCAAGAATCTCCGAGTTGGCATCAATGCCGATCAGGATTTGCGGATTGAACGCCTGCTTCAGCAGGCGGAATGATTTCCCCTGACCGCAGCCAACATCGAGCACCGCGTCTACGTCATGCGGGCGCGAGTTCCCAATGAGGTTCAGCAGGTCCGCGACCGCGGCCTCCAGCACAAATTGGACCCAGGTCTGCGTGCCAAGGAACCAGATGCCGAAGCGGGTCTCGGGCACATAATTGACGTTGCCCAATTTGATCGGCGGTCTACAGCCCCAATGCCGTCCGGCTAGAGTACCGAAGCCTGGACGATAATCGCTTTCTCGAGGTTCTTGATCCAGCCGTTGTAGTTGCTGTGGATGGTCTTGGTTTCCGGTTTGTAATCCAAGTTGATACTGCTCTTGTAAGTGATGCTGAAGCCTTTCGTATCGTAGGTGATGTCGACCACCGCCGTATGCTTGCGGAGGACAAGTACACCTTCCGCTTTGCCGGGTCCCTGAGGCGCTATCTTCCAGCCCAGCTGCAAGCCGGCCCGAATGATGGCTTTCTCGATGTTCTCCAGCGTTGCTGCCGGGTTCGGGGGAATCGGGGCGGAGGCCACGTTATAAACAGGCGTTCCTGCGCCGAAGCCTGTGAGCAAGGCAACGAGCGCAATCGCCGCAGAAATACGAATCATTTTGCTCAACATGGAATGTCCCCTAATTTATGAGTCCGCAGGTGATGAATATAAATTTCATCCCCTGAAAAATCAATGAACCGAAAAGCCTAGAAGGAGCGTGGCAGGCCGAGCACGTGCTCGGCGACGTACGACAGGATCAGGTTGGTCGAGATCGGCGCCACCAGATACAGCCGATTCTCCCGGAATTTGCGCTCGACGTCGTACTCGGCGGCGAAGCCGAAGCCGCCGTAGGTCTGGATGCAGACGTTGGCCGCTTCCCAGGAGGCCTTGGCACAGAGGTGCTTGGCCATGTTGGCCTCGGCGCCGCAGTGCTTCTTCTGGTCGAACAGCGCGGCCGCCTTGTAGCGCATGAGGTTGGCGGCTTCGATCTCCATGTAGGCCTCGGCGATCGGGAACTGGATGCCCTGGTTCTGGCCGATCGGCCTGCCGAACACCACGCGCTCCTTGGAATACCTGCTCGCCTTGTCGATGAACCAGTGGCCGTCGCCGATGCACTCGGAGGCGATCAGGATGCGCTCGGCGTTCAGGCCGTCGAGGATGTACTTGAAGCCCCGGCCTTCCTCGCCGATCAGGTTCTCGGCGGGCACCTCGAGGTTGTCGATGAACACCTCGTTGGTCTCGTGGTTCACCATGTTGCGGATCGACTTGACCGTCAGTCCCTTGCTCTTGGTGTCGACGAGGAAGATCGACATGCCTTCGGATTTCTTCTTCACCTGGTCGAGCGGGGTGGTGCGCGCGAGCAGGATCATGAGCTCGGAGTGCTGCAGGCGCGAGGTCCAGACCTTCTGTCCGTTGACCACGTAGCGGTCGCCTTTTTTCACCGCCACGGTCTTGATGCTGGTGGTGTCGGTGCCCGCGGTCGGCTCGGTGACGCCCATCGACTGCAGGCGCAGCTCGCCCGAGGCGATCTTCGGCAGGTATTTCTTCTTCTGCTCGGCGGAGCCGTTCCGCAGCAGCGTGTTCATGTTGTACATCTGGCCGTGGCAGCAGCCGGCGTTGCCGCCGGAGCGCGTGATCTCCTCCATGATCACGGAGGCCTCGGTGAGCGACAGGCCCGAGCCGCCGAACTCCTCCGGGATCAGCGCCGACATCCAGCCGGCCTTGGTGAGCGCCTCGACGAAGGCCTCGGGGTAGGCGCGCGCCTCGTCGATCTTCTGCCAGTAGGCGGAGTCGAAAGTACTGCAGAGCGCGCGCACCGCGTCGCGCAGCTCGGCGTGGGATTCGTCGGCTTTCATTCAATCGGCCTTGATGCCGGCATCCTTGATGACCTTGGCCCAGCGCACCACTTCCGCGTTGACGAAGGCGCCGAACTGTTCCGGCGTGGAGGTCCGGACTTCCACGCCCTGCTTGGCGAAGCGCTCCTTGATGTCGGCCGAATTGAGGATCTTGACGATTTCCGTGTTCAGGCGGCCGACGATGTCGCGCGGCGTGCCGGCCGGCGCGAGCACGCCGAACCACACCGAGAGTTCGTAGCCGGGCACGCCCGCCTCGGCGACGGTCGGCACGTCGGGGGCAAGCGCGGAGCGCTGCGCCGTGGAGACCGCGAGTGCCTTCATCTTGCCTGCGCGCACGTGGCCGATCACGTTGGGCACGTTGTCGAACATGACGTCGACCTGTCTCGCGAGCAGGTCGGTGACCACCGGCGCGCTGCCGCGGTACGGGATATGCAGCATGTAGGTCCTGGTCATCGACTTGAACAGCTCCATCGACAGGTGCACCGAGGTGCCGTTGCCGGAGGTGCCATAGTTGACCTTGCCCGGGTTGGCCCTGGCGTAGGCGATCAGCTCCTTCACGTTGTTCGGCGCAAAGGAGGGATGCGCGACGAGCAGGTTGGCGGAGATGCCCGCGAGCGCGATCGGGGCGAAGTCCCTGGTGACGTCGAACGAGGTCTTGTACAGGCTCTGGATCACGGAAAAGGGCAGCGCCGCGCCGAACAGCGTGTAGCCGTCCGGCGGCGACTTCGCGGCCGCCTCGGTGCCGATGATGCTGTTGCCGCCCGGGCGGTTGTCGACCACCATCGGCTGGCCGAGCGTCTTCGACAGTTCGGTGGAGATCGTGCGCCCGAGGGTGTCGTTGAACGCGCCCGGCGGAAAGGGGACGATGTACCGCAGCGGCTTGCTCGGCCAGCTCTGAGCGAAAGCGCCTGCCGAGAAGGCCAGCAGGATGACTGCGAGGAACCGCCTCATTGCTCGGCCTTGACGCCCGCCGCGTTGATGACCTTGGCCCATTTGGCGATCTCGTCGGTGAGGAACTTCTGCGCCTGCTCCGGCGTGCCGCCGCCCGCGAAGATGCCGAGCTGGTCGAAGCGCGCGGCGAGGTCGGTTGACTTCACCGCCTTGTCCGTCTCCTGCGCAAGCCGGTTGACGATGTCGCGCGGCGTGCCGGCCGGCGCGAGGAACATCAGCCAGGTCGACGATTCGATCGCCGGCCCGCCAGCTTCGGGCAGCGTCGGCACTTCCTGCGCGCCGGGCACGCGCTTGGCGGAGAACATGCCGAGCGCCTTGATCTTGCCGCCGCGCACGTGCGGCATCAGCGTGCTCGGCACGTCGACGAGGATCTGGATGTCGCCGCCCATCAACCCTTGCAGCGCGGGCGCGGTGCCCTTGTAGGGGACATGCACCATGAAGGTCCCGGTCGTTTGCTTGAACAGCTCGGTCGTCAGGTGCGCGGCGGCGCCGATGATGGAATTCGCGCCCGGCTTGTTCTCGATGACGATCGGCTGCTTGAGCGCCTCCTGCAGCTTGAGCGCGATCATGCGCGTCACGTTGTCGGTGATGCCGCCGGGCGTATAGGGAATCACCCAGCGGATCGGCTTGGTAGGCCAGCTTTGGGAATTTGAATTTGCCGAAAAACAAATCAATAGAAGGGCGATAAGCGATCTCATATGTATCCAGGTCCTTCAATAGGAGGATGTTTCGCCAGAAACTCCTCGCTGACTTCCAACCCGAGCCCGGGATTGTCCAGCGGCCAGACGTTGCCGTCGCTGTCCACTTCGTAGGGCTTCGAAACCAGATCATCGCGGAACTTGTTGGCTTTGGATACATCTCCTTCGAAATAGCCACCGTTGTCGATGGCGGCGAGGAAATGGATCGAAGCGGCATGGTTGAGGCCGGTCATCGAGCTGTGGGGGTGAATCGGCAGCTTGTACGCCGAGGCCATCGCGGCGATGCGCAGCGCTTCGGTGATGCCGCCGGTCTTGGACAGGTCCGGCTGCAGAATGGTGATGGCGCCGTCCTCGACGACCCGGTTGAACTCGAAGCGGGTGTAGTGGTTCTCGCCCGCCGCGAGCGGCGTGCGGCCGAAGCTCCGCGCGAGCCGGTAGCTGCGGTAGTCGTGCGCCGGGAACGGCTCCTCCAGCCAGCCGACATTGAGTTCGTCCATGCCGGGCATGACCTGGCGCACGTCCTCGACGCTGTAGCCGATATTCGCGTCGGTGAGGATCACCAGGTCGTCGCCGCAGGCCTTGCGCACCGCGCAGATGCGCTCCAGGTCCCTCTTCGGCGTGTCGCCGACCCTGAGCTTGACCACCTTGTAACCAGCATCGAGGCTCTGTTGCAGTTCGTTTAGAAGCTCTTCCGGGGGTTGAAAGCCCAGAGATACACCCCCTGCATACGCAGGGACTGCTTTCTTCCGGCCGCCTAGCAATCTATAAAGCGGCATGCCCGCGGCCTTGCCGCGGATGTCCCAGAGCGCGCAGTCGATCCCGCTCATCGCGAGGCAGGTGCCCGCGCCCATGCCGTGGCTCGCGAGCTGCTTGTCGTAGATCTTCTTCCAGACGCCGACCGCGTCGGCGGCATCCATGCCGAGCACGAGCTGCTTGAGCGTGGTCTCGATCAGCCTCGCCACCGCGGTGTGCGCGCGTCCGTGATGCGATTCACCCCAGCCCACCAGGCCGCCCGCGGTACTGACCTTCACGACGACGGCGTCGCGCTTGATGGCGGTGCCGATCCCGAGTGCGACCCGGTTCTCCGGCGGCACCGGGAACGACGTGGGGTAAGCCTTGATGTCAGTGATTTTCAGATCGGCGTTCATGGAATCGGTCCCAGACCTCCGGATTGACGAAATTCCTCGGCGCCTCGCCGGCCAGCATGCGCAGGGTCTCCTCGGCCGCGGCGACGCCCACGCGCTTGCGCGATTCGCGCGTCGTGCCGGCGAGATGCGGCGTGAGCACGGCGTTGTCGAGTGCCAGCAGCGGATGGCCCGGCTCCAGGCGGTAGTGCTCGTAGACGTCGAGCATGACGCCGGCGATGCGCCTTTCGCGGAGCGCTTCCACGAGCGCGGCTTCCTCGACGACCGCGCCGCGGCCGACGTTGATCAGCCAGGCCGTGCTCTTCATCGTCGCGATCCGCGCGCGGTCGAACAGGTGGTGCGTTTCGGGCGTGAGCGGGCAGGTGAGCACGATGAAATCCGACTCGCCGACGATCCTGTCCAGGCTCGCGGGCTCGGCCTCGGGCCCGATCGCGTCGAGGCGTCGCTGGTTCCCGAGCACTCGCATGCCGAAGCCCTGCCGGCAGATGCGCGCCACGCGCTTGCCGATCTCGCCCATGCCCACGATGCCCAGCGTCATTCCGGCGATCTCGTGCGCTTTGGCCCCGAGCCTGCGCGTCTCGTCCCACTGCAGCCGGTGCATCGTGGTCGTGATCTCGTAGAGGTTGCGCGCGAGCATCAGCATCGCCGCCACGCAGTACTCCGCGACCGACTGCGCGTTGCCACCGGGGATGTTGGCAACCGGGATCCCCCGCTTGCTCGCTTCCTTCAACGGCACGAGATCCAGGCCGGTGCCGTGGATCGTCACTGCCTTCACCTTTTTCGCAACCTCAAACAGGTCATCCGGCAGCCGGCTGCGCGTGATCAGCGCGTCGGCGCCCACCGCGTCGCGCCGGATGCCGTCGAAAGACGCTTCCCGGCATTGCAGCACTTCGGCCTTCTCGCGCAGCAGCGCGACGCCCGACGGATCGATCGGATCGACCAGCAGGACTCTCAAACGACGCCCGCAGCCTTGAGCTGCGCGATGTCGGCGTCGCTGCGCCCGAGCAGGCCCTTGAGCACCTCGTCGTTGTGCTGGCCGAGCGTCGGCGGCGCGAGCCGGTAGTCAACCGGCGTTTCCGAGAGGCGCAGCGGGCTGCGCACCACCGCCGCGGTGCCGCCCGAGGGGTGCGGGATGTCCACGCGCAGCTTGCGGTGCCGCACCTGCGGGTCCTCGAAGACTTCCTTCATGGTGTTGATCGGGCCGCAGGGCACGTTGGCGGCCTCGAGCAGCTCGATCCACTCGTGCTTGGTGCGTGTGCGCATCACGTCGGCGATCAGCGGAATCAGCTCGGCGCGGTGCACGATGCGCTGCGACATGGTCTTGAAGCGCGGCTCCTGCGCGAGTTCGGCGCAGCCCGCCGCCTGACAGAAGCTCGCGAACTGGCTGTCGTTGCCCACCGCGAGGATGATGTGGCCGTCGGCCGTCGGAAACACCTCGTAGGGCACCACCTGCGCGTGGGCGTTGCCCCAGCGCACCGGGATCTTGCCGGAGGCGAAGAAGGAGCAGATCTGGTTGGCGTTGAAGGCGACGATGGTGTCGAGCAGCGCGCTGTCGATGTACTGCCCCTGGCCGGTGCGCTCGCGGTGCGTGAGCGCGGCGAGGATCGCGACGCTCGCGTACATGCCGGTGAGCACGTCGGTGATCGCGATGCCGACCTTCTGCGGCCCGGCGCCCGGCTGGCCGTCGCGCTCGCCGGTGATCGACATCAGGCCGCCCATGCCCTGGAAGATGAAGTCGTAGCCCGGCCGCGGAGCGTAGGGGCCGTCCTGCCCGAAGCCGGTGACGGAGCAGTAGATAAGGCTTGAATTGATTTTCTTCAGCGAACCAAAATCAAGTCCATAGCGCTTGAGCGTTCCAACCTTGTAGTTCTCGATCAAGACCTGCGACTTCGCGGCCAGCTCGCGCGCGATCTTTTGGCCCTCGGGCTTGGCGATGTCGAGCGTCACCGATTTCTTGTTGCGGTTGACCGAAAGGAAGTAGGCCGATTCGGCGGTGTCCTTGCCGGCGCCGTCCTTCAGCCAGGGCGGGCCCCAGCCGCGCGTGTCGTCGCCCGCGCCGGGGCGCTCGACCTTGATCACCTCGGCGCCGAGGTCGGCGAGGTTCTGCGCGGCCCAGGGGCCGGCGAGGACGCGCGACAGGTCGAGGACGCGGATGTGCGAAAGCGGGCCGGGCATCGGGGGGCTCAGGCGAGGCGCGTCAGCATACGCTCGACCGCGTCCGGCGCAAGGGGCGTTTCGGGCAGCAGCGCCTCGGCGAGCTCGGCCTCCGAGCCGGTGGTCACGCGCCGTAGCGGGTCGCGCGGCGCGAGACGGTGCACGTAAGCGAGGAAGGCGAGGAGCTGGCGCCGCGCATCCCCGCGCTGGCCCAGCCGCGCGCCTTCGTCGGCGAGCAGCGCCGCCGCGCAGGCGTAGTAGAGGCCGGTCGCGGCCTGGCGCGCATGCGCTTCGTTGCGCGTGCTCGCGGTCTCGTGGGCGAACTCGGCGGCCTTGTCGAGCGACGCCGCGAGCCGGCCGGCGAGCAGGTGCGGAATGGCGGGCGAGCCGCGCTCGATGCGCTCGTTCAGCGCGGGCAGCAGCGCTTCCAGGCATTGCTCGCGCCGGATCGCGCGCAGCACGTCGAGCGCCACGATGTTGGAGGTGCCCTCCCAGATCGAGCCCAGGTGCGCGTCGCGCACTAGGCGCGGGTCGGACCATTCCTCGGTGTAGCCGACGCCGCCGCGCACCTCCATGGCGTCGCCCGTGGCCTTGCGCGCATCGCGGCAGGCCCGGAACTTGATGAGCGGGGTCAGAACGCGCACGCAGCGCCGCGCACCTTCATCGCCCGCATCGGCCTTCTGCAATTCGCTCGCGGTGAAGAACAGGACCGCGCGCGCCGCTTCCGCCGGCAGCATCAGCTTGAGCAGCTGCCGGCGCATGAGCGGCAGCTCGATGAGCGGCGTGCCGAACGCCACCCGGTTGCGGGCGACGAAGAGCGCTTCGGTGAGCGCGCGGCGCATCATGCCGGCGGCGCGCATGCCGTTCGACAGGCGCGACATGTTGATCATGTCGGTCATCTGCTTGAAGCCTTGCTGCGGGTCGCCGACCAGCCAGGCGAGCGCGCCCTCGAGCTTGATCTCGCCGCTCGGCATGCCACGCGTGCCGAGCTTGTCCTTCAGGCGCTCGATCCGGTAGTGGTTGGCCGTGCCGCCTGGCAACGTGCGCGGCAGCAGGAACAGCGACAAGCCCGCGGTGCCGCCGGGGGCGCCTTCGGGGCGCGCGAGTACGAGCGCGAGACCCGCGTCCACATTGGAGCAGAACCACTTGTCGCCATGCAGAGCCCACTGCTCGCCCTGCTTCACGGCTTTGGTGGCGACCAGGCCGACGTCGGAGCCCGCCTGCTGCTCGGTAATGAACATCGCGCCTTGCACGAGCGTGTCCATGTCCTGCGAGGTCAGGCCCGGCAGGTAGCGCGCGACCAGCGCCGGGTCCGCGTACTTGCGGATGGTGCGCGTGAGAGAGTCGGTCATCGACAGCGGGCAGCAGACGCCGAACTCGGCCTGCACGTAGAGGTAGGTCAGCGCGTATTTGGCCGCGGGCGGCAGCGGCTCCGGCCAGCCCAGCACGCCGCCGCGATGCGACATGGCGGCCAGGCCGTACTTGCCGAAGGCGACTTCTTCGAGCTTCCGGTATGAGAGATGCTTCTCGATCTCTCGATCCCGAAGCACCGGGGGGTTCCTGTCCGATTCAAGTGCAAGCTCGTCCAGATCTGCTCCCGCGAGCCGGCCGAGTTCGACAAAGCTCGGTTCAAGGTGCGCGAAAAGCCCGGGGCCCAGGTGCAATTCGAGGAGGCTGCGGTAGGACGGATCCGCGTCGAACAGGTTCAGGCCGCGCGAGTCCGGCACGCCTTCTGGCGAGCGCACGGCTAGCGTCGCTTCAGGAAGCGCCCGAAGGCTTCGTCGGCGCCGAGCACCCAGGTGCCGAACTCGTCGAGCACGTCGTCGTTCAGCTCGTCGGGCCCGAGCCGCAGCTTGGCCGGGCCGTGATGGCGCACGTTGACGAGCTCGATGTTGAAGCCGGGCTCGTCGTAGTCGGCGCGGATCACGGCCTGGCAGGGGAAGGGGCCGGTCAGCACGAAAGTCGCGCGCTGGATCTGACCCATCTCGTTCTTGACGGCCTGGAGCTCGTTCTGGATGCCGAGCGTCTCGAGCCGCTCCTGGATGCGCTGGGCCTCCGGCCCGGAGGCCGCGAGCTTCTGCGGGCTCGGGAAGCGCACCCGGTACTTGAACGTGATGTAGTCCGCGCGCGACTTGCCGCCCAGGTCGCGCGTGCGCATGTCGGTGAAGCCCTCGCACAGGATCATGCCCGGCAGGTCGCCGAAGAACATGACGCCCTGCTTGCCCTCGGACTCCGGGTTCGCCTCGTTCAGCATGTTGGTGAATTCCGAGAGGTAGCGGAAGGCCGCGCGCAGGCGCTCGTCCAGCCGCGCGATCGCCTCGGTCTTCTTCGTTTGCTCGACCGACACCGTCGCGATGCGCCCTGCGGCCTTCTGCTTGAGCAGCTCGAGCGCGGCGCTGCGGCGTGTGCCGCCGGACTGCGTCCCGCCGCTCTTGGCCTCGCGCTCGAACGCCTCGCGGCGCTTCTGCTCGGCTTCGGCCCAGCGCCGGACCGCTTCCTCCTTGCGCGCGCGCTCCTCGGCTTCCGCGCGCAGCGCGTCCTGCTGCTGCTTCTCCACGTTGCGCGCGAACACGTCCAGGTCGTCGATCAGCGTGGCGGTGGCCGGATCCGCGCTGGCGGGCGCGGGCTGCGGCCGCGCCATGGCGACGGTCTTGGCGTAGTCGCTGGCGGGCGCCGGCGCGGCGCTGCCGAGCGCCTTGAGGTTGCGCAGGTCGTCGGCCATGTCGCCCGCGCGCTGGTAGCGCTTGTCGGGCGATTTCGCGAGCGCGCGCTCGAGGATGGTGTCGAACGCCGCCGGCAGCTGCGGGTCGAGCTTGGTGACCGGCACGTGCGGCTCGGCCGCGATCCGGTGCATGACCGCGAACACCGTGTTGTCGCCCGCCTGCTCGAAAGGCGTGCGCCGCACCAGCATTTCGTAGAGCACCACGCCGAGCGAGAAGATGTCCGAGCGCGGATCGAGCGGCTGGCCCGTGACCTGCTCGGGGGACATGTACTTCGGCGAGCCGAGCGCGGCGCCGGTCTGCGTCATCGAGGAGGAGGCGACGTGCGCGACGCCGAAGTCCGTGAGCTTGGCGCGCCGGTCCGCCGACACCATGATGTTCGCCGGCTTGATGTCGCGGTGCGTGATCTTGAAGCGCTGCGCGAGGTCGAGCCCGTCGGCCACCTGCGCGACGAGGTCGGCGATGGTCGCGATCGGCAGGCGCGGCGTCTCGCGCAGGATCTGCTGCAGCGACTTGCCCTCGAGCAGCTCCATCGCCATGTAGGCGACGCCGTCCTGCTCGCCGACGTCGTAGATGGTGACGATGTTGGGATGATTCAGGCGCCCCGCGGAGCGTGCTTCGCGCAGGAAGCGCTCGCGCACCTCGTCCATGATCTCCGGGGGCAGGGGCAGCAGGGTTTTTATCGCAACGTCCCGCTCGATGAGCGGATCGATGGCGCGGTGGACGGCGCCCATGGCGCCCCTGCCGAGCTCTGCAACGATCAGGTAACGCCCGAACTGCGTCTGCGCCAAGCGGTGATCCCCCGCCGATAGCTTAGCGCAGTTCAACCCGGTTTCAGATAGGGTCCCAGGAGAACACGTCCTGCGATCGGTCGAGCGCGTAGAAATGCGACTGCATCGCCGGAATCGCCTGCTCGGCGATCGCCTGCGGCGTCCAGCCCTCGGCGCGGTGCACCGAGCGCAGCGGACGATTTTGCGAGATGAGGAATATCTCATTGGCGCGCACCGCGAAAATCTGGCCTGTCACGGCCTGCGAGGCGTCGCTCGCGAGGTAGACCGCCATCGGCGCGATCTTCGCCGTCTGCATGCGCTTGAGCTTCTCCAGGCGCGCCTTCTGGTCCGGCGTCTCCGCGGGTATCGTGCCGATCATGCGGCTCCACGCGAAGGGCGCGATGCAGTTCGAAGTCACCTTGTACTTGGCCATGTCGAGCGCCATCGACTTCGACAGCGCGGCGATGCCGAGCTTGGCCGCGGCATAGTTGGCCTGGCCGAAGTTGCCGATCAGGCCCGAGGTCGAGGTCATGTTGATGTAGCGGCCCGAGTTCTGGCTCTTGAAGTAGGGCGCCGCCGCGCGCGAGACGTAGAACGTCCCGTTCAGGTGCACGTCGATGACCGCCTTCCATTCTGCCACCGACATGTTGAAGAAGAAGCGGTCGCGCAGGATGCCGGCGTTGTTCACGACCACGTCGATTCTCTGATATGCGTCAATCGCGCACTTGACGATGCGGTTGGCCGATTCCCATTCCGCCACGCTGTCGGTGTTGGCGATGGCCGTTCCGCCTTGCGCCCTGATCTCCTCGACCACCTTCTGCGCGGGCCCGGCATCCTTGCCTTCGCCCGCGACCGACGCGCCGATGTCGTTGACCACGACCTTCGCGCCATTGGCCGCCATCGCCAGCGCGAAGTCGCGCCCGATGCCGCCGCCGGCTCCCGTGACGATCACCACTTTGTCTTTGAGCATGACCCGAATGATAGCTACTTGGGTTTGTCAGCCCTCAAATCCTGCATGCCGTCGTAGACAGCCCTCTCGACAGCCTCCGAGTCGTCGAGGCGCTCCTTGCGGACGATGCGGCGAACGCTGGCGCGCAATTGCTCGATCGTGAAGGGCTTCGCGAGATAGGCCGTAGCGCCGCTCCTGATGGCCCAATTGACGTCGTCGTCCCTGGGCATGGCGGTCACCATCATGATCGGCACCTGTTCCCAGCCGCGCGTGTCCCTGACGTGCAGGATGAGCTCGACGCCCGAGATATCGGGCAGGAAGATGTCCAGCGTGACGAGCGCGGGCGGCGCCAGCCGCCGCATCAATTTCTTCGCCCCATTCCCGTCGCGCGCGCGATGCACCGCCCAGCCATCCTTTTCTAGGATGAGACGCATCAGCGCCGCCATGTCGTCGTCGTCCTCGACGACTAGGACCGCCGGTCGATTGCCGCTCTTCTTCGCCACCGGTCTAACCGTGGTACGGCTAGTCGCGGTACGACGAGTCGCGCCGGTCGAGCATGCGCAGCATCGCCGGCCATTCGAGCTCGGTGATGTTGCGGCGCTGGCCCGGCTTGTAGCGGTTGTTCGTCAGCTGCACGGTTTGCGGCGTTGGGTGGTTGAGCTCGGTGTTGCAGGCCATCGCCATCACTTGCGCCTGGCAGGCCTTCTCGAGCCAGTGCATCGTGACGAAGGCCTCGCAGACCGTGCTTCCCGCCGTGAGCAGCCCGTGGTTGCGCAGGATCAATGCAGCACTTTGTCCGAGGTCGCCAACCAGGCGCTTCTGCTCATCGAGGTCGATCGCCGGTCCCTCGTAGTCGTGGTAGCCCAGCTTGCCGAAGAACATCGCGTTCTGGGTGAGCGGCAGCAGGCCGCACTTCAGCGCCGACACCGCCATGCCCGCGGGCGAGTGCGTGTGGATCACGCAATCGACGTCATGGCGCGCCTTGTGGACCGCGCTGTGGATCACGAAGCCGGCGTGGTTGACGCCGTGGCCCGTGCCCGAGTCGAGCACGATCTTGCCGTCGAAATCGATCTTCATCAGGCTCGACGCCGTGACCTCCTCGTAGGCGTAGCCGTAGGAATTGATCAGGAAGTGACCCTCCTCGCCCGGCACGCGACCCGAGATGTGGTTGTAGACCAGGTCGTTCATGCCGAACAGCGCCACCAGTCGGTAGCAGGCCGCGACGTCAACGCGCATCTGCCACTCGGCGGCGCTCACCTTGTCGCGCAATGAAGCGCCGCCGGCTTGCGAGAGATCAGACACGGAGACTCCTCCCATTCATACGCGGCGTACCTGGCGGATATCGGTGACACCCCTGAAAACCCGCTCGATGCCATCCTGCTTCAGCGTGCGCATGCCGTTCGAAAGCGCGGTGGCGCCGATCTCGGCGATCGGCGCGCGCTGCTGGATCTGGCGTTTGAGCGCGCCGTCGGCGACCAGCAGCTCGTAGACGCCCAGCCGGCCGCTGTAGCCGGTGCGGTCGCATTGCTCGCAGCCCTGCGCGCGGTGCAGGACGATCCGGCCGTCGCTGCGGCCATACTTGCCGCGCCAGGCGCCGAGCACGCCCGCCGGCTCGGCCGATGTGTGCTCGCAGTATTCCCGCGACAATTCATCGAGCTCGGCGTCGGACGCGGAGTAGGGCTGCTTGCAGTCGTCGCACAGCCTCCGCACCAGGCGCTGGGACAGCACGCCGAGCAGCGCGTCGGCGAAATTGAACGGGTCCATGCCCAGGTCGAGCAGCCGCACGACGCTCTCGACCGCGCTGTTGGTGTGCAGCGTGGTGAGCACCAGGTGGCCGGTGAGCGAGGCTTCGATGCCGATCTTCGCCGTTTCAACGTCGCGCATCTCGCCCACCATGATGATGTCCGGGTCGGCGCGCATGAAGCTGCGCATCGCGGCCGCGAAGGTCCAGCCGATCTTGGCGTTGACCTGCACCTGCCGCAGGCCCGGCTGCTGGATCTCGATCGGGTCCTCCGCGGTCCAGATCTTGCGGTCGTCGGTGTTGAGGTAGCCGAGCAGCGAGTGCAGGGTGGTGGTCTTGCCCGAGCCGGTCGGCCCGCATACCAGGAACAGCCCGTGCGGCCGCGCCATCATCTGCTTGATCGCCGCGAGCGCTTGCTCGTCCAAGCCCAGATCGTCGATGACCACCGGCGTCGCGGCCGAGAGCACGCGCATCACCACGTCCTCGAGGCCGCCCGAGGTCGGGACGGTCGCCACGCGCAGCTCCACGCGCGCGGGGCCGAAGCGGCTGAACTCGATCTTGCCGTCTTGCGGCCGGCGGCGCTCGGTGATGTCCAGCTGGCTCATGATCTTGATGCGCGAGATCACGGCTCTGCGGAACCGCGCCGGCATGTCGAGGTAGGTGACGAGCACGCCGTCCTTGCGGAAGCGCACGCGCGTGCCCTTGCCGCCGGGATTCGACTCGATGTGGATGTCGGACGCTTTCTGCGCTACGGCGTCGAGGACGATCTTGTTCACGAGCTTGACGAGCGTGGTGTCGTTCTGCGCGGCATGCTGCTCGTTGAGGTCGAGATCGGCGCTCTCCGCGGCGAGCCGCGCGGTGAGCTCCTCCACCGGCACTTCCGTGTCCGGCGATTGCGAGACCGGCAGCGCGGCGGGCTTGGCTTCACCCGCAGCGCGGCCCGGCGAGACTTCCCACCGGTCCAGGCCGCCGTAGTTGGCCTGCAGCGTCTGGCGGATGTCGGCGGCCGAGGCCATGACCGGGATCAGCTTGGAGCCCGTGGCGAAGCGCAGCTCGCCCATCTTCGCCATGTCCATCGGGTTGTCGACCGCGACCACCAGCGCGTTGTCGGCTTCGGCCAGCGGGATCACCTGGTAGCGGTGCGCCACCTGCGCCGGAATCCGCTTCAGGATCTCGGGCGCGATGGTGAATGCCGCCAGGCTGACGAACGGGATGCCGAGCTTCTGGGCCATCACGCTGTTGATCACGTCGGCGTCCAGCACCCCCATGTCGCTCAGGATCCGGCCGAGCGGAATCGAGCGGTTGCGCTGCTCGAGGTCGAGCGCCTCCTCGAGCTCGGCCGGGCTCAGGTAGCCCAGCTCGACCAGCGTTTCGCCGAGCCGCTGTACCGGCTGCGCGTGCTGCTTCTTGAGCGCGTCCGCAAGCTGCTCGGGCGAGACGATGCGGTTCTCGGTGAGATGCTCGCCGAAGCGCCGTCCGCGCAGCGACGACTGGCGCTGCAGCGCGCTGTCCAGCGTCTCGGGCGAGACCAGGTTCTGCGCGACCAGCATTTCGCCGAGCGGCTTGCCGATGTTGAGCTGCTGGATCGTCTGCGCCGGGATGAAATGGCGCAGCACCGCGCCGTTGCCGTCGGGCAGGAACAGGAACAGGCCGCAAAGCGCCTCCACGTGCCCCACCGTGTGCCCTTCGAGCAGCTTGCCGCTCGCGAGCTGGATCGTGAACGGCTGGCGGTCCGAAGCCGCGAACACGCGCTCCTCCATGCCCTCGGGCAGCGCCTGGCGCCGCATTGCGACGGGACGCGTGAGTTCCACCACGTGCAGGGCGGAAAACGCGATGCTGACGCCCGCTTCGGCGTTGTCCTGCCTGAATTTGAGAAGCATTTCCTCGGGCGAGAACGCCAGCAGCGTGCCGGCCACGCGGCCGCCGTCGCCGAAGGTCAGCAGGCAGTCCTCGTGCGCGCCGGTTGCGCTGCCGTCGGCGTACTCGTAGTAGGGCGGCGCAGGCCATTGGAAGACGGCAGGCGCCGCGGCCGCGATCGCCGCTTCCAGCGCCGCACGCGACATCTTCGCCGTGATATCGGGCGCGCGGACCGTCATCTTCGCGGTCGTGTCGGCCGCGCCGCGCGACAGCTTGAGCGTGCGGTCCGGCGATTTGCGCGACAGTTTCATGGTCGCGTCCGGCGTCTTGCGCATCGGGCAGAAGGCTCCCCAGGAGGACGAA
This sequence comes from Burkholderiales bacterium, assembly GCA_049651845.1. Taxonomy (GTDB): domain Bacteria; phylum Pseudomonadota; class Gammaproteobacteria; order Burkholderiales; family SG8-39; genus RBG-16-66-20. The sequence goes on from JBASCW010000042.1 coordinate 15,856, forward strand.
ATTGTCGCACGCCGCGCTATAATCCGCCGCTCGGTCAAAGGGTAGTTTCTCACCGATGAAAGTCCTGGTCAGCGTCAAGCGCGTGGTCGACTACAACGTGAAAGTTCGCGTGAAAGCGGACGGCACGGGGGTGGAGACCGCCAACGTCAAGATGTCGATGAACCCGTTCGACGAAATTGCGGTGGAGGAGGCGGTGCGGCTCAAGGAAGCCGGCGCGGCGACCGAGATCGTCGTCGTCTCCTGCGGCCCGCAGGCCTGCCAGGAGACGCTGCGCACCGCGCTCGCCATCGGCGCCGACCGCGCGGTGCTGGTCGAGACCGGCGAAGAGCTGCAGCCGCTGGCGGTCGCCAAGCTGCTGAAGAAGGTCTGCGAGAAGGAAGCGCCGCAGCTCGTCATCCTGGGCAAGCAGGCGATCGACGACGACTCGAACCAGACCGGGCAGATGCTCGCGGCCCTGCTGGGATGGTCGCAAGCGACCTTCGCATCGAAAGTCGTTCTCGAGAAGGAAAAGGCGACCGTCACCCGCGAGGTGGACGGCGGGCTGGAGACCCTCGCGGTCAGGCTGCCTGCGGTCGTCACCACGGACCTGCGGCTCAACGAGCCGCGCTACGTCACGCTGCCGAACATCATGAAGGCAAAGAAGAAGCCGCTCGAGACGCTCAAGCCCGAAGCGCTCGGCGTGGACGTCGCGCCGCGACTGCAGACGCTCAAGGTCACCGAGCCGCCCAAGCGCAAGGCCGGCGTGAAGGTTGCAGACCCGAAAGCGCTGGTGGACCGGCTGCGCAACGAAGCAAAGGTGATCTGATGGCGATCCTCGTGCTCGCCGACCACGACGGCAAGACCGTCCGCAAGGCCACCCTCAACACGGTCGCCGCCGCCCGGAAGATCGGCGGCGAGATCCATGTGCTCGTAGCCGGCAAGGACTGCGGCGACGCTGCCAAGGCGGCCGCCACGATCGCGGGCGTCGGCAAGGTGCTGCACGCCGACGGCGCGCCGCTGGCCGAGGAACTCGCCGAGAACGTCGCGGCGCTGCTGGTCGCGCTCGCGAAAGGCTACAGCCATGTGCTCGCGCCCGCGACCTCCAACGGCAAGAACATCCTGCCGCGCGCAGCCGCGCTGCTCGATTGCCAGCAGATCTCCGAGATCATCGCAGTGGAGTCCGCCGATACATTCGTGCGGCCGATCTACGCCGGCAATGCGCTCGCGACGGTGCAGTCCAAGGATCCGATCAAGTTCATCACGGTTCGGGCGACGGGCTTCGATGCGGTGGCCGCGACCGGCGGCAGCGCGCCGATCGAGAAGGCAGAGTCTCCCGGCGATTCCGGCCTGTCCAGCTTCGTCGGGCGGGAGGTGCAGAAATCCGAGCGACCCGAGCTCACCGCGGCGCGCGTGGTGGTGTCGGGCGGGCGCGGCATGGGCTCGGGCGAGAACTTCAAGCTGCTCGAGCCGCTTGCCGACAAGCTGAACGCGGCGATGGGCGCTTCGCGCGCAGCCGTGGACGCGGGCTTCGTGCCGAACGACTGGCAAGTGGGGCAGACGGGCAAGATCGTCGCGCCCGAGCTCTATGTCGCGGTCGGCATCTCCGGGGCGATCCAGCACCTCGCGGGCATGAAGGACAGCCGCGTCATCGTGGCGATCAACAAGGACGAGGAGGCGCCCATCTTCCAGGTCGCCGACTACGGCATCGTGGGCGACCTGTTCAAGCTGGTGCCCGAGCTGGTGGAGGAGCTGAAGAAGTGAAAACCCCGTCGTGAGGACCCGGTCATGAGCAGCTATGCGGCCCCCCTGAAAGACATGCGGTTTGTGCTCAACGAGCTAGCGGGCCTGGGGGACGTGGCCAAGCTGCCGGGATACGAAGATGCGAGCCCGGAAACGGTCGACGCGATTCTTGAGGAAGCGTCGAAGTTCTCTTCCGAAGTCCTTGATCCATTGAATTATTCAGGTGACCAGGAAGGCTCGGTCTGGAACGACGGCAAGGTGACGACGCCGAAGGGCTTCAAGGACGCCTACCAGCAGTACGCCGCAGGTGGCTGGCCGGCGCTGCCGTTCGAAGCCGCGCAGGGCGGCCAGGGGCTGCCCAAGCTCGTGGCCACCGCGGTCGAGGAGATGATCACCTCGGCCAACATGTCCTTCTCGCTCTGCCCGCTGCTGACGCAGGGCGCCGTGCATGCGCTCGAGATTGCCGGCAGCGAGGCGCTCAGGAAGACCTACCTGGAGAAGATGGTCTCGGGACGCTGGACGGGCACCATGAACCTCACCGAGCCGCAGGCGGGCTCCGATCTCGCGCTGGTCCGCACCCGGGCCGTGCCGCAGGGGGACCACTACCTGATTTCCGGGCAGAAGATCTTCATCACCTACGGCGAGCACGATCTCGCTGAGAACATCGTGCACCTGGTGCTCGCGCGCACGCCGGACGCACCCGAGGGCGTGAAGGGCATTTCGCTGTTCGTGGTGCCGAAATTCATGCCCAAACCCGACGGCACGCCGGGCGAGCGCAACGGCGCGAAATGCGCGTCCATCGAGCACAAGCTCGGCATCCACGCAAGCCCGACCGCGGTGATGGTGTTCGAGAACGCCAAGGGCTATCTCGTCGGCGAGCTCAACCGCGGCCTGTCGTACATGTTCGTCATGATGAACGCGGCGCGTTTCGGCGTCGGCCTGCAGGGCGTGTCGATCGCCGAACGCGCGTTCCAGCGCGCGCTCGCCTATGCGAAGCAGCGGCTGCAAGGCAAGGACCTGGTGGAGGGCGGCAAAACGGTGCCGATCATCCGGCACCCGGACGTGCGCCGCATGCTGATGCTGATGAAGTCGCAGACCGAGGCTGCGCGCGCGCTCGCCTATGTGGTCGCGGCGGCCATGGATACCGCCTCGCGGACGAAAGACCAGGAGGAAGCGAAACGGCTGCAGGCTTTCGTGGACCTGATGATCCCGGTGGTGAAGGGCTGGAGCACCGAGATGGGCATCGAGGTCGCCTCCCTCGGCGTGCAGGTCCACGGCGGCATGGGCTTCATCGAGGAAACCGGCGCGGCGCAGCACCTGCGCGATGCGCGCATCGCCACCATCTACGAGGGCACCACCGGCATCCAGGCGGGCGACCTGCTCGGCCGCAAGATCGCGCGCGAGGGCGGCGTCACGGTGAAGGGCTGGCTCGAAGTGCTCAAGGGTCTCGAGCAGGCGCTCGCGAAATCCGGCGACGCGGACATCCGGGTCGTGCGCCAGCGCCTCGCCGCGGGCGTGCAGTCTGTTTCCGAATGCGTCGACTACGTGCTCGCCTCAGCGGGCAAGGATCCGAATGCCGCGTTCGCGGGCGCGGTGCCGTTCCTGATGCTGATGGGCATCGTCGCGGGCGGCTGGCAGCTGGCGCGCGCCGCGCTGATATGCGAGCGCAAGCTGCAGAAGAAGGACGGCGACGCGGCGTTCCTCGCGGCCAAGATCAAGACGGCGCGCTTCTTCGCCGACCACGTGCTCTCGCAGGCGCCCGGCCTTGCAGTCACCGTTGCGCAGGGCGCGCCCTCGGTAATGGCGCTCTCCGAAGACCAGTTCCTCGCGGCCTAGCGCAGCTCCAGCGTCACGCGCGTGACCGTGGGGTCGTCGGGATGGCGGCCCAGCCCGAATCCCAGCTTGCGGCAGAACGCGAGCATCTGCAGGTTGGTGGACAGCACGTCGCCATACATGCGCGCCAGGCCGCGGCCGCGCGCCACGGCGATCAGCTTCGCCATCAGCCGGCGGCCGATGCCGCGGCCCTGCCACGCGTCGGCGATCACCAGGGCGAACTCGCAGGCGTGGCCGTCCGGCTCGAGCGCATAGCGCGCGACGCCGATCAGCACCTCGCGGCCATCCAGCATCAGCGCGGCGGCGAGCGCCATGTCGCGCGAGAAATCGACCGTCGTCAGGCGGTCGATGTACTCGCGGGTGATGCGGATGGTGCCGCCCAGCAGGCGGTTCTGGCGCGTCTCCGGCGACAGGCCGCTGACGAATGCGTGCTCGATGTCGTGGTCCTCGCGCCGCAGCGGGCGCAGCACCACCGCCTGGCCGACGATCGGCTGGAAGGACTCCGCCAGAGCAAAAAGGGGGTCGGAGTAATTTTTTCCGCGGTCGCCGGTGGAGTCGCCCATGCGGATCGAGAAAAAGTTACTCCGGCCCCCTTTTTCTCAGAACCGGATCTTTCCGGTCAGGATCTCTTTCCACATCACCCAGTCGCCGAGGAAGCTGTAGAACGGATGCGTGAAGGTGGCCGGCCGGTTGTGCTCGAAGAAATAGTGCCCGACCCAGGCCCAGGCGTAGCCCTGCACGACGCCTCCGAGCAGCCACCAGAAGTTGAGCGTCGAGAACGCGTGCAGCGCGCAGGCGAGACCGATCGTGGTGCCGATGAAGTGCAGCCGCCGGCAGGTGCGGTTCGAATGCTCGCCGAGATAGTAGGGGTAGAACTCCCTGAAGGTCTTCATGGCTACATGTTCGGATAGGTGGGGCCGCCGCCGCCTTCGGGCGTAACCCACACGATATTCTGCGTGGGATCCTTGATGTCGCAGGTCTTGCAGTGCACGCAGTTCTGCGCGTTGATCTGCAGCCGCGGACCTTTGTCGTCACGCACGATCTCGTACACGCCGGCCGGGCAGTAGCGCTGCTCGGGTGCGTCGTAGAGCTCGAGGTTCACGCTCACCGGCACCGAGGCATCCTTCAGCGTCAGGTGCACGGGCTGATCTTCGCCGTGGTTGGTGCCCGAGAAGGAGACGTTCGTGAGCCGGTCGAAGGTGATGACGCCGTCGGGCTTGGGATATTGGATTTCCTTAGCTTCGGTTTTCCTGACCAGCGTTTCATGATCGGCATGATCGTGATGCAAGGTCCAGGGCGCCTTGCCGCCGAACACGACCTGGTCGATGCCGACCATCAGCGTGCCGGTGTAGAGGCCCTTCGCCATCCAGGGTTTGAAGTTGCGCGCGCGATAGAGCTCGTCGAAGAGCCAGCTCTGCCGGAACGCCTCGGGGTAGTCGGCGAGCGCGTCGCCGGTACGGCCCGCCGCTAGCGCCGCGTGCGCCGCCTCGGCGGCCAGCATCCCGGATTTGATCGCGGCGTGGCTGCCCTTGATGCGCGAGGCGTTTAGAAAGCCGGCGTCGTCGCCGATCAGGCAGCCGCCCGGGAACACGAGCTCGGGCAGCGATTGCAGTCCGCCCGCCGCGATCGCGCGCGCGCCGTAGGCGACGCGCTTGCCGCCTTCCAGGAAAGTGCGGATCGCCGGGTGCGTCTTGTAGCGCTGGAACTCCTCGTAGGGGCTCAGGTAGGGGTTGGTATAGCCGAGCCCGACCACGAAGCCCACCGCGGCCTGGTTGTTCTCCAGGTGGTAGAGGAACGAGCCGCCGTAGGTGTCGCTCGCAAGCGGCCAGCCCGCCGTGTGGATTACCAGGCCGGGCTGATGCTTTTCGGGCTTGAGGTCCCAGAGCTCCTTCAGGCCGATGCCGTAGAGCTGCGGGTCCGAGCCCTTGCGCAGCGAGAACTTCGCCTCCAGCTGCTTGCCGAGATTGCCGCGGCAGCCTTCGGCGAAGAAAGTGTACTTGGCGTGCAGCTCCATGCCGGGCTGGAAGGCGTCGCTCTTCTCGCCCTTGCGGTTGACACCCATGTCGCCGGTGGCGACGCCCTTGACCGCGCCGTTGTCGTCGTAAAGTACTTCGGCGGCTGCGAAGCCGGGGAAGATCTCTACGCCCAGGCCCTCGGCCTGCTGGCCGAGCCAGCGCACCACTTGCCCCAGGCTGATCACGTAGTTGCCGTGGTTCTGGAAGCAGGCGGGCAGGATGAAATTGGGTGTCCGGAACGACTTGTCCTGCGTGAGAAACAGGAACCGGTCCTCGGACACCGGCACGTTGAGCGGGGCGCCCTTTTCCTTCCAGTCGGGGAACAGTTCGTCCATCGCGCGCGGGTCCATCACCGCGCCCGACAGGATGTGCGCGCCGATCTCCGAGCCTTTCTCGATCACGCAGACCGACACGTCGGCGGACAACTGTTTCAAGCGGATCGCCGCCGCGAGCCCCGCCGGGCCGCCACCCACCACCACGACGTCGTACTGCATGGATTCGCGCGCCATCCGTGGATTATAGAATGCGGCCTATGGAAGAAGCGCGCAGGCTCGCGCATGTCGAGCGCATCCCGATCCGCTGGGGCGACATGGACGCGATGGGGCACGTCAACAACACGGTGTACTTCCGCTTCATGGAGCAGGCGCGCATCAGCTGGTTCGCCGCGCTGATGCCGGAAAAGGAAGCCTGGAAGTCCACGGGCATCGTGATCGTCAACGCTTCCTGCAACTACAAGCGCGCGATGGCCTATCCGGGCACGGTCGAGGTCAAGCTGTACGTCGGCGAGCCCGGCGGCTCGAGCGCGCCGACCTTCTACGAACTGCGCGTGGACGCCGATCCCGAGCCCTACGCGGACGGTTCGGCAGTCGTGGTGTTCGTGGACATGGCGCAGCAGAAGCCGGTTCGCATCCCCGAGGGCATCCGCGAGCGGCTGCTCGCGGCGAAGGTGGCGGCATGACGCCGCTGTGGACGCCGTCTCCCGAGCGGGCGGCGCAGACCAGCCTCGCTCGCTTCGCTGGAAGGGCCGGCAGAAAGTCGTATGAAGACCTGCACCGCTGGTCGATCGAGCAGCCCGCGGACTTCTGGAATCTGGCGTGGGACTTTTGCCGCGTGCGGGGCGAGAAGGGCGCGCGGCCGCTTGTCGACGGCGATCGCATGCCGGGCGCGAAGTTTTTCCCCGACGGCCGGCTCAATTTCGCCGAGAATCTCCTGCGCGATCCCACCGGCGCGGACGCGATCGTTTTCTGGGGCGAGGACCGGGTCAAGCGCCGCCTGTCGCGGCGCGAGCTGCACGACCTGGTGTCGCGCCTGCAGCAGGCGCTCGCCGCCGCGGGCGTGGGCAAAGGCGACCGCGTCGCCGGCTACCTGCCGAACCTGCCGGAATCGGTCGCCGCGATGCTGGCGACCGCGAGCCTCGGCGCGATCTGGTCTTCGTGCTCGCCCGATTTCGGCGTGCAGGGCGTGCTCGACCGCTTCGGCCAGATCGATCCGAAGGTCCTGTTCTGCGCCGACGGCTACCTGTACGGCGGCAAGGAGTTCGACTCGCAGGACAAGGCGCAAGAGATCCTCGCAAAGCTGCCGACCGTGAAGGCGTGTGTAGTGCTGCCGTATGTCGGTGCGGAGGCGAAGCTCGGAGTTTCGCTCGAGAGTTTCATCGCTGCGTACCAGGCAAGAAGCGTGCAGTTCACGCAGGTCGAATTCAACCACCCGCTCTACGTCCTCTATTCCTCGGGCACCACCGGCGTTCCCAAGTGCATCGTGCATGGCACCGGCGGCACGCTGCTGCAGCACCTGAAGGAGCACATCCTGCACTCGGACGTGCGGCCGGGCGACCGGGTGTTCTACTTCACGACGCTCGGCTGGATGATGTGGAACTGGCTGGTCTCAGGGCTCGCCGCCGGGGCCACGCTGCTGCTCTACGACGGCTCGCCTTTCGTGGGGCGCGGGCGCATCCTGTTCGACTTCGCCGACACCGAGGGCATGACGCATTTCGGCACCTCGGCCAAGTTCATCGACGCGATCGCCAAGGTCAAGCTCAAGCCCGCGGAGACGCACCGGCTCGACAAGCTGCGAGCGATTCTCTCCACCGGCTCGCCGCTCGTGGCCGAGGGCTTCGACTACGTGTACGCGAACGTGAAGAAGGACGTCTGCCTGTCCTCGATCTCCGGAGGCACCGATATCGTCTCCTGCTTCGTCCTGGGCAATCCCATGGGGCCGGTCTGGCGCGGCGAGATCCAGGCAAAAGGCCTCGGTATGGCCGTGGATGTTTTTGACGAAGAAGGATTCTCAACAAAGGGCAAGGGCGAACTGGTCTGCACCCGTCCGTTCCCGTCCATGCCGATCGGCTTCTGGGGCGACGCCGACGGTTCGCGCTACCGCGCGGCGTATTTCGAGAAGTTCCCCAACGTCTGGCGCCATGGCGACTGGTGCGAGCTCACCGAGCACGGCGGCGTGATCATCTACGGCCGTTCGGACGCGGTGCTCAACCCGGGCGGCGTGCGCATCGGCACGGCGGAGATCTACCGCCAGGTCGAGCAGCTGGAGGAGGTCGTCGAGTCGCTGGTGATCGGCCAGGACTGGCTGGACGACGTGCGCGTGGTGCTGTTCGTAAAGCTCCAGGAGGGCGCGCAGCTGAGCGAGGACTTGATCAACAGGATCAAGAAGCGGATTCGCGACAACACCACGCCCCGGCACGTGCCCGCGAAGATCGTCCAGGTGATGGACATCCCGCGCACCAAGAGCGGCAAGATCGTCGAGCTCGCGGTGCGCGACGTCGTTCACGGCCGACAGGTGAAAAATCTCGAGGCGCTGGCCAACCCGGAGGCGCTCGAGCAGTTCCGCGGCCGGACGGAGCTCGCGCAAGCCTGATCGCCACCGCACACGGGCGTCCTTCGCTGCGCTCGTGCGATCCTGATTTGTGGGGCCGGCGGGCTTCCTGTAGACTCCGGCTTTCACGCTGAGCTTGGCGTTAATGACCAAGTACGTGTTCGTTACCGGCGGTGTCGTTTCCAGTCTTGGAAAGGGTATCGCCGCCGCTTCTCTAGCCGCGATCCTCGAATCGCGTGGCATCCGGGTCACCAACATCAAGCTGGATCCCTACATCAACGTGGATCCGGGCACGATGTCGCCGTTCCAGCACGGCGAGGTCTTCGTGACCGAGGATGGCGCCGAGACCGACCTCGACCTGGGCCACTACGAGCGCTTCCAGTCCTCGAAGATGCGCCGCTGGAACAATTTCACCACCGGCCAGGTGTACGAGTCGGTGATCAAGAAGGAGCGGCGCGGCGACTACCTGGGCGGCACGGTGCAGGTGATCCCGCACATCACCGACGAGATCAAGCTCGACATCAAGCGCGGCGCCGGCGAGGCCGACGTGGCGATCATCGAGGTCGGCGGCACCGTGGGCGACATCGAGTCGCTGCCCTTCCTCGAGGCGATCCGGCAGATGGGCCTGGAGCTGGGCCGCAACAACGTCTGCTACATCCACCTCACCCTGGTGCCCTACATCGCCTCGGCGGGGGAGATCAAGACCAAGCCGACCCAGCACTCGGTCAAGGAGCTGCGCGAGATCGGCATCCAGGCCGACGCGCTGCTGTGCAGGACGGACCGGCCGCTGCCGGAGGACGAGCGGCGCAAGATCGCGTTGTTCTGCAACGTGCAGAAGGAGGCCGTGATCTCGGCCTGGGACGTGGACTCGATCTACAAGATCCCGATGATGCTGCACGAGCAGATGCTCGACGAGATCGTCTGCCACAAGCTGCAGATCCTCGCCAAGGCGGCCGACCTGTCGGCCTGGAAGAAGCTGGTGCACGCGCTCGAGCACCCGGAGCACGAAGCGGACATCGCCTTCGTGGGCAAGTACGTCGACCTGCAGGACTCGTACAAGTCGCTCAACGAGGCGCTGACCCACGCCGGCATCCACACCCATAGCAAGGTGAAGATCCATTACCTCGACTCCGAGGAGATCGAGAAGAGCGGCACCGCGATGCTCGAGAAGATGGACGCGATCCTGGTGCCGGGCGGCTTCGGCAAGAGGGGAACGGAAGGCAAGATCGCGGCCATCCGTTTCGCACGGGAGAGGGGCGTACCCTACCTCGGCATCTGCCTCGGCATGCAGCTCGCGACGATCGAGTTCGCGCGCAACGTCGTGGGCCTGGCGGGCGCCAACAGCACCGAGTTCGACCCGGACACGCCGCACCCGGTGGTCGCGCTGATCACCGAGTGGCTGGACCGCACCGGCCGCATCGAGCGGCGCAGCGAGGCCTCCGACCTGGGCGGCACCATGCGGCTGGGCTCGCAGAAGTGCCCGGTGGCCGAAGACACGCTGGCGCATTCGATCTACGGCGCCGAGGTGAACGAGCGGCACCGGCACCGGTACGAAGTCAACAACATCTATGTCCCGCAGCTCGAAGCCAAGGGCTACCGCATCTCGGCGCGCACGCCGAGCGAGAACCTGCCCGAGATGATGGAGCTGCCCGGGCACCCGTTCTTCTTCGGCGTCCAGTTTCATCCGGAGTTCACCTCGACGCCGCGCAACGGCCACCCGCTGTTCAAGGCCTTCGTCAACGCGGCGCTGAAGTACAGGGCGAATGCGAAGCGGCCCGGTGGGACCTTGTCGGTTGTCGCGGCGTGAAGCTCTGCGGCTTCGACGTCGGCCTGGACCGGCCGCTGTTCCTCATCGCGGGTCCCGACACCCTGGAGAGCGAGCAGCTCTGCCTGGACGTGGCAGGGCGGCTCAAGGAGCACACCGCGAAGCTGAAGATGCCCTACGTCTTCAAGGGCTCGTTCGACAAGGCCAACCGGACTTCGGGGACGAACTACCGGGGCCCAGGCATGGCCGAGGGTTTGAAGATTCTTGCGGAAGTGAAAAGACAAATTCAGGTCCCGGTCCTCACGGATGTGCACGAAGACACGCCGTTGCAGGAAGTCGCCGCGGTCGTGGACGTGCTGCAGACGCCGGCGTTCCTCTGCCGCCAGACCAATTTCATCCGCAGCGTGGCAAAGCAGGGCAAGCCGATGAACGTCAAGAAGGGCCAGTTCCTGTCGCCCTGGGAGATGCAGCAGGTGGTCGAGAAGGCGCGCGGCGCGGGCAACACCCAGGTCATGGTCTGCGAGCGCGGCTTCAGCTTCGGCTACAACAACCTCGTCGTCGACATGCGCGGCCTCGCGGCGATGCGCGCCACCGGCTGCCCGGTGGTGTTCGACGCGACGCATTCGGTGCAGTTGCCGGGCGGGCAGGGCACCGCGAGCGGCGGCCAGCGCGAGCACATCCCGGTGCTCGCGCGCGCGGCGGTCGGCGCGGGCGTGTCGGGGGTGTTCATGGAAACGCATCCGAAGCCGGACCAGGCGCTGTGCGACGGCCCGAATTCCTGGCCGCTCGCGCTCATGCAGGAGCTGCTCGAGACGCTGGCCGAGCTGGACCGCGTGGTCAAGAAGAACGGATTCGCTGAGGAGAAGGTGAAAAGCGCATGAGCTCGATCGTCGACATCGTTGCAAGGGAGATCCTCGATTCGCGCGGCAACCCGACCGTCGAGGCGGACGTGCTGCTCGAGTCCGGCGCCATGGGCCGCGCCGCGGTGCCCTCGGGCGCCTCCACCGGCAGCCGCGAGGCCATCGAGCTGCGTGACGGCGACGCGAAGCGCTACGGCGGCAAGGGCGTGCTCAAGGCGGTCGAGGCGGTCAATACCGAGATCTCCGAGGCGATCGTCGGCCTGGACGCCTCCGAGCAGGCCTTCATCGACAAGACCCTGGTCGAGCTCGATGGCACCGAGAACAAGTCGCGCCTGGGCGCGAACGCCACGCTCGCGGTGTCGATGGCCGCGGCCAAGGCCGCGGCCGAGGAGTCGGGGCTGCCGCTGTACCGCTATTTCGGCGGCGCGGGGCCGATGCAGATGCCGGTGCCGCTCATGAACGTGATCAACGGTGGCGCGCACGCGAACAACAACCTCGACTTGCAGGAATTCATGATCGTGCCCGCGGGCGCGAAGTCGTTCCGGGAAGCATTGCGATGTGGGTCCGAGATTTTTGGTTCTTTGAGACAAATAATCAGTTCGAGAAAAATGTCGACATCGGTAGGCGACGAAGGCGGCTTTGCGCCGAACCTGCCGACGCACGCGGCGGCGATCGAGCTGATCCTGGAGGCGGTGGACAAGGCGGGCTACGCGGCCGGCCAGGACGTGCTGATCGCGCTCGACTGCGCGGCCACCGAGTTCTTCAAGGACGGCAAGTACGTCCTCGCGTCGGAGAACCTGAGCCTCGATGCGCAGGCGTTCTGCGACTACCTGGCCGCGCTCGCGGACAAGTACCCGATCGTGTCGATCGAGGACGGCATGGCCGAGGCCGACTGGGCCGGCTGGCAGTTGCTCACGACCCGGCTCGGCAGCAAGGTCCAGCTCGTGGGCGACGACTTGTTCGTCACGAACACCCGGATCCTGAGCCAGGGGATCAAGCAGCGCGCGGCCAACGCGATCCTCATCAAGGTCAACCAGATCGGCACGCTGTCGGAGACCTTCGCCGCGATCGAGCTCGCCAAGCGCTCGGCCTACGGCACCGTGATCTCGCACCGCTCGGGCGAAACCGAGGACACGACCATCGCCGATATCGCGGTCGGCGTCAACGCGCTGCAGATCAAGACCGGCTCGCTGTCGCGCTCGGACCGCACCGCGAAGTACAACCAGCTGCTGCGCATCGAGGAAGACCTCGGCGACTCGGTCAGCTATCCCGGAAAAGAGGCCTTCCTCCAGCTCCGATGAGAGTCCTCGCCGGCGTCCTGGTCGCGCTCATCGTCGCCATCCAGTACCCACTCTGGCTCGGCAAGGGCGGCTGGCTGCGCGTCTGGGACGTCGACCGGCAGCTCGCGGCGCAGGGCGCCAAGAACGAGCGCCTGGAGCTGCGCAACGGCGCGCTCGCCGCCGACGTCAAGGACCTCAAGCAGGGCACGGACGCGATCGAGGAGCGCGCGCGCTACGAGCTCGGCATGGTCAAGAGCGACGAGGTGTTCTTCCAGTTGCCCGCGAAGCAGTAAGCCCGGCCTCCGCGCGAGCGGAAAGCGGGCCTGGGTTTACTGCACCTTCGCGTAGCGGGCTTCCGGGCGGTCGTCCGACTTGTACACCGTCGTCACACTCTTCTTCATCGCCCAGGGCCGTAACTGGTGGTGCAGCGGCACGTAGTAGTACTGGTCCCGGGTGATGGTCAGCGCTTCGCGGATCATCGCGTCGCGTTTCTTTAGGTCGACTTCGGTGAGGATCGAATCGATGAGCTTGTCGAGCTTTGGATCGCTGATGCGGCCCAGGTTGAAGCTGCCGGCCGCGCCGGTGGTCTTGGTGCGCAGCAGCGAGAACAGCGTGTAGTTCGCGTCGAAGTTCGCCACGCCCCAGCCCAGCATGTAGGCGTCGTGGTCGAAGTTCTGGATCTTAGCGATCCAGATCGGCATCGTCTGCGCGAGCAGCTTGACCTTCAGGCCGATGCGCGACCACATGCCGACGAGCGCCTGACAGATCCTTTCGTCGTTCACGTAGCGGTTGTTCGGGCAATCGAGCTCGAACTCAAAACCATTCGGATAGCCGGCCTCCGCGAGCAGCTGCTTGGCGGCGGCCGGGTCGGGTTTCATGGGCGCGTCCAGATCCTTCGACCAGCCATGCACGTTCGGCGCGACCATGATCGCGGCCGGGATCGACATGCCGCGCATGGTGACGCGCTTGATCGCCTCGCGGTCGACCGCGAGGTTCAGCGCCTTGCGCACGCGAATGTCCTTGAACGGGTTCTTGCCCTTGACGTTCGAATATTTCAGCTCGTTGCTGAACTGATCCATGCCGATGAAGATGGTCCGGTTCTCGGCGCCCTCGAGCAGCTTCAGTTTCGGGTCTTTCTTGAGGCGGTCGATGTCCTGGACCGGAAGGTCGGTGACGATGTCGACGTCGCCCGAGATGAGCGCCGCGACGCGGGTCGCATCCGACTTGATCGGCGTGTAGATCAGGTGCGTGACGTTGCCTTCGATCTTGCCCCACCAGTCCGGATTGGCGTGCATCAGGATCCGCTTGTCCGGTTCCCACAGGTCGAGCACGTACGCTCCCGTGCCGTTGGTATTGCGCGACGCGTAGGTATCTTCCTTGGCCTTGTAGTTCTGCACGTTCTCGGCCTTGTTCTTCGCCGCCCAGATCTTGCTCATGATGCGGAAGTCGACGAGGTTCTTCAGCAGCACGGGGTTGGGGCCGGAAAGGATCAGGTCCACGGTGTAGTCGTCGATCTTCTTCACTTCCTTCACGCCGGAGACATAGATCTGCATCGTGCCCTGCGGCTGCAGGATCCGGCCATAGGAGAACACCACGTCATCGGCCGTGAACGGGCTGCCGTCGTGGAACTTCACGTTCTTGCGCAGCGTGAAGCGGATCTGCGTGGGCGAGATGTTCTGCCAGCTGGTGGCGAGGCAGGGCAGGATCTTGAAGTCCTTGTCGAAGCGCACCAGGCCTTCGTAGACGTGCTGCAGGATGCCGTTGGTGGTGGCATGGTTCTGCGAATGCGTGTCGAGCGTGAGGATGTCGTTCTGCGCCGCCCATTTCAGCGTGGCGGCTTGTACAGGAAGCGCGGCCAGGGCCGCCGCCGCGACGAGCGCGGCCAGGGTGTGCTTGAGTCGCATCGGTCTCCTCCTAGGTGGACCTATAATACACAAGCCTTCGGAGGCGGCGCATGAAACTGACCCCTGCCCAGCTCGATACGTTCGAACGCGACGGCTACCTGTTCTTCCCGGCGGTGTTCGGCCCTGCCGAAATCAAGGTCTTGACTGACGAGGTGCCGGCGCTCTACGCCCAGCGCCGCCCGGAGAACGTGCGCGAGAAGACCGGCGACGTGGTGCGCACCAATTTCGCCGCCCACATGTACAGCGCGCCGTTTGCGCGCCTGGCGCGCCATCCGCGCATGGTCGAGCCCGTCCGCCAGCTGTTCGGCGAGGACGTGTACATGCACCAGTTCAAGATCAACGGCAAGCAGGCCTTCGACGGCGACGTCTGGCAATGGCACCAGGATTACGGCACCTGGAGGAACGACGACCAGATGCCCGAGGCGCGCGCGATGAACGTGGCGATCTTCCTCGACGAGGTGAACGAGTTCAACGGCCCGCTGATGTTCATTCCCGGGAGCCACAAGCTGGGCGTGCTCGACGCCGAGCACGACACGTCCACGACCAGCTACCCGCTGTGGACCATCAACCCTGACACCATCGCCAGGCTGGTGGAGCGCGGCGGCATCGTGGCGCCGAAGGGGGCCGCGGGATCGATGATCCTGTTCCACGGCTGCCTCGTTCACGCCTCGACCTCGAACCTGTCGCCCTGGAACCGGGTGAGCGTGTACCTGTCGCTGTGCGCGGTGTCCAACCACATCCGCCGCTTCAAGCGGCCCGGCTACATCGCGCACCGCGATTTCGCGCCGATCCGCTGCCTGCCAGACGATTGCCTGCTGAAGCCCTACGACGTGCCGCTGCCCTGGAAGGACGGCACGCCACCGGATGAGCTCGAGGGAAATCTGAGGGCGGCATGAACCTGTTCTCGAAACTGAAGGCGAGGGAGCAGCAGGGCAAGCCGCTGCGCGTCGGTCTCATCGGCGCGGGCAAGTTCGCCGCGATGTACCTCGCGCAGGTGCCGCGCACGCCGGGAGTGCATCTCGTCGCAATTGCCGATCTCGCACCGGCGAACGCGAAGTCCAATCTGGAGAGGGTGGGTTGGCCTACCGCAAGCTTCAACGCCTCATCCATTGACGATGCATTGAAGGAAAGACGCACGAACGTTTCCGACGACTGGCAGAAGCTCGTCTCGCATCCCGGGATCGACATCGTCATCGAGGCGACCGGCAACCCGATGGCGGCGGTCGAGCATATCCTGGGCGCCTTCCGGCACGGCAAGCACGTGGTCAACGTCACGGTGGAGGCGGACGCTTTTTGCGGCCCGATGCTCGCGCAGAAGGCGCAGGCGGCGGGCGTGGTCTACAGCCTGGCCTACGGCGACCAGCCGGCAATCATCTGCGACCTGGTGGACTGGGCGCGCGCGGCGGGTTTCCCGGTGGTGGCGGCGGGGCGCGGCCACAAGTGGCTGCCGCACTTCGCGCAATCCACGCCCGAGACCGTCTGGGGCTACTACGGCCTCACGCCGGAGCAGGCGAAGCTGGGCGGCTTGAATCCCAAGATGTTCAATTCCTTCCTCGACGGCTCCAAGCCCGCCATCGAGACCAGCGCCGTCTGCAACGCCACCGGATTGACGCCTGCACCGAATGGCCTGGGATTTCCTCCCTGCTCCATAGAAGACCTTCCGAGCCTCATGAAACCCAGGGGCGAAGGCGGCGTGCTGCACCACAAGGGGCAGGTCGAAGTCGTCTCCTCGCTCGAGCTCGACGGCAAGCCGATTCCCTACGACATCCGCTTCGGCGTCTGGGTGGTGTTCGAAGGCGAGAGCGAGTACATCCGGCGCTGCTTTTCGGAATACGGCGTGAAGACCGACCCGTCGGGGCGCTATGCGTGCATGTACAAGCGCTGGCACCTGATCGGGCTCGAGGTCGGCATCTCGGTCGCCTCGGTCGGGCTGCGCGGCGAGCCGACCGGCTGCGCCACGGGCTGGCGGGCGGATGCCGTGGCTGTTGCGAAAAAGAACTTGAATGAAAGAGAAATTCTAGATGGAGAAGGCGGCCATACCGTCGTCGGCCGCCTGATGCCGTCGGATGACTCGCTCGCGCTGGGCTGCCTGCCGCTGGGCCTTGCGCACGGCTGGAAGATGCTCAGGCCGGTGGCGGCCGGCCAGCCGCTCACCTGGAACGACGTGGCCGTCGAGTCGAGCGCGCCCGCCGTGAAGCTGCGGCGCGAGATGGAGAGCTCAGCGCCTTCAGGTAGCGATAAATCTCGGTATGGTCGGCCCCGGCAGGCAACCGGCTGAGCGCGGCGCGCCAGATTCTCAGGGTTCCCCTTAGATACGGGGTCTCGACCCCGGCCGCGCGCGCGATCTCGCCGACGATACCGACATCCTTCGTCATCAGCGCCAGCGCGAAGCCCGAGGCGAAAGCCTTGGTGAACACCTGCTGTGGAATCTTGCGCTCGGTGGTGCTGTTCCTGCCGGTCGAAGCGTTGATCACGTCGATCAGGGTCTTCGGGTCGAGGCCGAACTTCTCGCCGATCAGGAGCGCTTCCATGCCGGCGGCCGTGCCGGCGGCGCCGAGGTAGTTGTTCAGCGCCTTGGTGGCGTGCCCGGAGCCGAGCCCCCCGGTGTGGAAGATCTCGCTGCCCATCGCCGCGAGCACCGGCCGGGCGCGCTCGAGGAGCCGCGCGTCGCCGCCTACCATCAGCGCAAGCGTCCCGTCGGCCGCCTTGGCCTTCGCGCCCGACACCGGGCTGTCCAGCATGCCGATGCCCTTCTTCCTCAAAAGCGCGCCCAGCTCCCGCGTCGTGGCCGGGTCCGAGGAACTCATGTCGACGACGACCGCCCCCGGCGCGAGGCCGGGGAGAGCGGAGTGAATGGCCTTGCGCACGGCCTTGCCGTCCGGAACCATGGTGATCAGCACGTCGGCGCCGCGCGCCGCTTCGGCCTCGGAACCGCAGTTGCCCTTGCCGTTCGGATCGTAGGTGCGCAGCGCGAAGCCGGCCTTGGCCAGGTTCGCGGTCATCAGGCCGCCCATGAGCCCTAGACCGAGGAAAGCAACCTTCACACGCCGCGTTCCTTGAACACCTCGCGGGCGCAGCGGAAGCCCACCACGGCCGCGGGCACCCCGCAGTAGATTGCGACCTGCAGCAGCACTTCCTTGATCTGGTCCTTGGTCAGGCCGTTGTTGAGCGCGCCGTTGACGTGCAGCTTGAACTCGTGCTCCTTGCCGAGCGCAAGCAGCATGGCGAGGTTCAGCATCGAGCGTGTCTTGCGGTCAAGGCCCGGGCGGTTCCAGATGTCGTTCCAGCAGTAGGTGTTCAGCAGCTCGGTGAACTCGCGGTTGAAGTCGTCCACTGCAGCCGTCGACTTGTCGACGTAGCCCGCGCCGAGTACCTCACGGCGAGTGTTCAATCCGGAGTGGTGACGTTCTTTGTGGGTGCGCTTGTCCATGATTTTCCTCAAATAAGATCTTCGTAGCGAATTCCTGCCCGTCGCAGTAGACCGTCGAAGGCGAGGCCGCCGGGCCGCGGCCCGCTGCGGAACGGCGCGGTGCGCGCGGGCGTCTCGTCGAGCACCTTCTGCGTGATCGGCAGGTTGTCACCGGCCATGGCGTCGGTCGCCGCCTGGATCTCGCAGGCGCGCTGCAGCGTCCAGTAGGTGGTGAAGGCCTCCGGGATGCCGGGGCAGGCGACCAGCAGGCCGTGGTTGCGCAGGATCAGGATCGCCTTGTCGCCGAGGCTCTTCGCGAGGCGGTTCTGCTCGGCGACGTCCGTGGTGACACCCTCGAAGTCGTGGTACGCCACCTGGCCGAACAGCACCGCGCTGTAGAAGTTGTCGAAGCGCAGGCCGTCCCGCTTGCAGGACACCGCGCTGCCCGCGGTCGAATGGGTGTGGATGATGCAGTGCGCGTCGTCGCGCGCCGCGTGGATCGCGCTGTGGATCACGAAGCCGGCGCGGTTGACCGGATGCTTCGACCCGTCCAGCGTCTCGCCGGCAATGTTTACTTTGATGAGGTTGGAGGCGGTGACCTCGTTGTACCAGAGGCCGTACGGATTGATCAGGTAATGGCGCTCGGGCCCGGGCACCCGCGCCGTGATGTGGTTGTAGATGAGTTCGCTCCAGCCCAGCCAGTCGAACGCGCGGTAGCACGCGGCCAGCTCCAGGCGCACCGACCACTCCGCCGCGTCCATGTCCGCGGGCTTCAGGCGCAGCACCTTCTCGCTCAGGTCCAAGGCGACTCCACCAAAGAAAAGGGCGGAGACGGCAGCCGCCGTCCCCGCCCCGAAGTGTAACGCCTCAGTGCTGCGGCTTGCCGCCCAGCAGCTCGCCGAAGCGGATCCATTTCACGCCGTCGAAGCGCACCAGCTGCTCCTGCTCGAGCGGGGCGAAGTCGGTGGGGCTGGTGTTGAGCACCACGCCCGGCAGCAGCAGCGGCAGGTCGATGTTCTTCAGGTTGGCCGCCTGGCGCATGATGTTCTGCCGCGACAGATCCTTGCCCGCTTGCCTGAGCGTGAACTCCATGGTTTGCGCCACCAGCACGCCGTAGACGTTGAACACGTCGGAGGTGTTGCCTTCAGGGTAGTACTTCTTCATGAACTCGCGCCACTTCTTCATGGCCGGGTCGTTCTCCCACTCCGGGTCGGTCGGATCCTTCAGATACTGGGTCGAAATGATGTCCTTCGAGGCTTCCGCGCCCGCCGGCTTCATCACCACGCCCACCGAGGCCGACACCTGGTTGAGCAGGTGCAGCGGCTTCCAGCCGATGTCGTGCGCCTTCTTGATCGACTGCACCGCGAACTTCGGCGTGGTGATGTTGAAGAAGACGTTGGCGCCGCTGTTCTTCAGATTGACGATCTGCGAGTCCACCGTCGGGTCGGTCACCTCGTAGGTCTGCTTGAGGGCGATCATCTTGGCGTTGGCCTTGCCGAGTCCGTCCTCGAAGCCCTTGAGGTAGTCCTTGCCGTAGTCGTCGTTCTGGTAAAGGATGCCGATCTTGGGCTGCTTGACGTTCTTCAGCACGTAGGCCGCGTAGATCCTGCCCTCGGTCTGGTAGTTCGGCTGCCAGCCCATGGTCCAGGGGTAGTTCTTCGGATCGTTCCACTTGGTCGCGCCGGTCGCGACGAACAGGTGCGGCACCTTCTGCTGGTTCATGTACTTGTGGATCGCGCTGTTCGGCGGCGTGCCGAGCGGCTGGAAGATCGCCGCCACCTGGTCCTGCTCGACCAGCTTGCGCGCCATTTCGACGGTCTTTGGCGGGCTGTAGCTGTCGTCGTAGGAAATGAAGTTGATCTTGCGTCCGTTGATGCCGCCCTCGTCGTTCAGCATTTTGAAGTACGCCGCGATCGACTTGCCGATCGTGCCGTAGGCCGATGCCGGACCGCTGTAGGGATTGATGTTGCCGATCTTTATTTCGGTCGTCGTGACCCCGGGCGTCTGCGCGTATGCGCCGGACGCCGCGAACACGGCCGCCGCTACTATCACTGCCTTGCGATTGAGCCTGAACATGGTTGCCTCCTCGATTAGGTGCTACGCCCGCTGCCGCGCCGCCGCAACCACCAGGCGCCCAAGCGCTGCAGGCCCCCGGCGATACCGAACGGCATGAAATAGATGAAGACGATCAAGAATACGCCAAAGATCGCGCCCGGCGCGGCCTTGGAGATGTCCTGCGCAAAATTGGGCACGAACTGGATGAACAGCGCGCCATAGATCGCGCCCGACACCGACGCGAGTCCCCCGATCACCACGCCGATCAGAAGGTTGATCGACAGGGTCAGGCTGAACGAGTCGGGCGCGACGTAGGCGATGGCGACCGCCGACAGCGCGCCGGCCACGCCGGTGTAGGCGGCGCTCACGCCGAACGCGAGCGTCTTGTAGAGCGAGGTATTGATGCCGGTCGCGCTGGCGGCGATCGGATTGTCGCGGATGGAGATCAGCGCGCGCCCGACGCGGCCGCGCAGCAGGTTCAGCGCAAGCCAGAACAGCAGCAGCAGCAGCGCGAGCGCGACGTAGTAGAACCACTGATCGGCGCTCAGCGGCAGGCCGAGCGGCACCTCCGGCTTGTTCAGCACGATGCCCTGCGAACCGCCGGTCCAGTGCTCGAAGTACTTGAGGATCTGCGGCACCGCGAGCGCGAGCGAGAACGTCGCCAGCGCGAGGTACAGGCCCTCCAGGCGCAGCGCGGGCAGGCCGAACAGGATCCCGGCGGCAAGGCAGACCAGCGCGGCGACCGGGATGGTCCACAGGTAGCCGATCTGCCACTGGTCCATCATGATCGCGGCGACATACGCGCCGACTGCGAAGAACGCGCCGTGACCGAGCGAGATCTGGCCATTGTAGCCGGTCAGCATGTTCAGGCCGAGCAGGGCGATCGCGTAGATGTAGACCTGCGTGAACTGGAACAACCGGAAATCGGTGAGCCCGAAGGGCAGCACGCAGGCGAGCGCCACCACAGCCAGGGTGAAGGCGAGATTGGGCCGGCGCAGGCTCATACGCGCTTCACCACGGTGCGGCCGAAAAGGCCGCTTGGCTTCACCACCAGGACGATGATGATCAGCGCCAGCGCCACCGTGAACTTGAGCTCGGTGCCGATGAAGGACACGTAGGTGCCGACCAGGTTCTCGACGACGCCGACGATGAGGCCGCCGACCACGGCGCCGACGGGGCTGGTGAAGCCGCCCAGCGTCGCCGCCGCGAAGGCGTAGATCTGCACGCCGAGCATCATGTTCGGGTCGAGGAACAGCTTGGGCGCCACCAGCGTGCCAGCCACCGCGCCGAACATCGCCGCCAGGCCCCAGCCCAGGGCGAGCATCCAGCCGACGCGGATGCCGACCAGCCTGCTCGACACCGGATTCTGCGCCGCCGCGCGCATCGCCAGCCCGAGCGGCGTATAGCGGAAAAAGACGAAGATACACAGCAGCACGATCAGCGTGACGCCGATCTGGCCGAGGTCATGGGCGCTGAACACGATCTCGCCCACCGCGATGGGCTCGCTCGGGAAGGGGCTCGGGAAGGGCTTCTGGGTCCCCGTGTAAATCCAGTTCGCCACGCTGTTGAAGATGACCAGCAAGCCGATGGTGACGATGACGATGGCGAGGATCGGCGCGTCCTCCACCGGACGGACGATCACGCGCTCGATCAGCACGCCGCCCAGGAAAGCGATCACCAGGGTGGCGAAGAAGGCGCCCCAGTAGGGCATGCCGGCGTTCAGCAGCGACCAGCAGATGTAGGTGGCGAACATCGCCATCTCGCCTTGCGCGAAGTTCACCACGTCGGTGGCTTCGTAGATCATCACCAGCGCGAGCGCGAGCGCGGCGTAGATGCTGCCGGTGGCCAAGCCCGACACGACCTGCTGAATGAAGACGTCCATCGTCTAATATCCCAGATAGGACTTGCGGATCGAATCGTCCTTGCGCAGCACCTCGGACGGGCCCTCGAGCACCACGCGGCCGGTTTCGAGCAGGAACACGTGATCGGCGAGTTCCAGCGCGAGCGACGCGTTCTGCTCCACCAGCAGGATCGAAACGCCCGAATCCTTGTTGGCCGTGCGCAGGATGCGGAAGATCTCCTTCACGATCAGCGGCGCGAGCCCCAGCGAGGGCTCATCCAGCAGCAGCAGGCGCGGGTTCAGCATCAGCGCGCGCGCGACCGCGAGCATCTGCTGCTCGCCGCCCGAAAGCGTGCCGGCGGGCTGCGCCTTGCGCTCGCGCAGCACCGGGAAGTAGCCGTAGACGCGCTCGAAGTCCGCTTCGACGCCGGCGCGCGCCTTGCGTCCCCAGCAGCCGACGCGCAGGTTCTCCTCCACCGTGAGCGTGGTGAAGGTGCCGCGGCCCTCAGGCGCGTGCGCGACGCCCAGGCGCACCACGTCCTCGGCGGCGATGCCCTCGATCGGCTTGCCGTCGAAGCGGATGCTGCCGCTGGTGCGCACCATGCGCGAGATCGCGCGCAGGGTGGTGGTCTTGCCGGCGCCGTTGGCGCCGAGAATGGTGGTGATGCCGCCGGCGCGAATCGAGAAGCTGACGCCGTGCAAGGCCTTGACGCGACCGTAGTAGGCCTCGAGGTTGGCGACCTCGAGCAGCGCAGCACCAGCGGCCTGTGGCATCGCGCTCATGCCGCCTCGCCCAGGTAGGCGCGGATCACTTCCGGGTGGCGCTGCACCTCGGCCGGATTGCCTTCGGCGATCTTGCGGCCGAAGTCGAGTACGACGACCTTGTCCGACACGTCCATGACCAGGCCCATGTGATGCTCCACGAGCAGGATCGTGATGGTGTGCTCGTTGCGGACGCGCCGGATCAGCGCGCCGAGTACCCCGACCTCCTCATGGTTCAGTCCGCCGGCCGGCTCGTCGAGCAGCAGCAGCTTCGGGCGGCTGGCGAGCGCGCGCGCGAGTTCCACGCGCTTCAGCGTCGCAAACGGCAGGCCCGAGGCGGGGTGGTCGGCGATCGCGGCGAGGTCGAGGAAATCGATCAGTTCCCGTGCGTTCTTGCGTGCAATCGATTCCTCGCGCTCCACCCAGTTGAGCCACAGGGCGTTGCTCACGAAATCGCTCGAGGTGCGGCAATGCGCGCCGGTCATCACGTTCTGCAGGACCGTGAGCGTGGGGAACAGCGCGAGGTTCTGGAAGGTGCGGCCGATGCCCAGCCCCGCGATGCGGTGCGCCGGAAAGGCGAGCAGGTCGTTGCCGTCGAACTCGATCTCGCCCGTCGAGGGCGAATAGAGCCGCGAGAGGCAGTTGAAGAGGGTCGTCTTGCCGGCTCCATTGGGGCCGATCAGTCCTGCAATGGCGCCGGCGGGAACATCGAAGGAGACATCGTCGAGCGCAACGATGCCGCCAAAGCGCACGCCCACGTTCTGCACGCGCAGCAACGCCCCTGCAGCACTCGTTCCGATAGACCCTCCTCCATCAGAAAACGATTCAGTCCGCGCGGCGCACGAACTGTTGCGTAACGTGTCGGATTGTCGGACGATACATTTTTTCCGTCAAGCGACATTCAGCGAGTGGTGAGCGTTCCAGAGAAATTCCACCGCATCACCTCGACGCCGGCATACCGCCTCGTCGCGGAGGCGATCGAGCGCCAGATCCTGTCGGGCCGCATCCGGCCAGGCGAGCCGATCGGGACCGAGGCCGAGCTGGTCAAGCAGTTCGGGGTCAACCGTTCGACCGTGCGCGAGGGCATCCGGCTGCTCGAGCACGACGGCCTGATCCACCGCGAGTCAAATCGCCGGCTATCGGTCGGGCTGCCGCACTACGAGCGCCTGGCGACGCGCTCGACGCGCGCGCTGATCCTCGGCGAAGTGACGTTCCGCGAGCTCTACGAGGCCGCGATGGCGCTGCAGATGGCTACCATCGAGGCGGCCGCCGAGCGCGCGACGCCCGCAATGATTGGGGCGATGGAGGAGAACCTCTCGCGCACGGCGCTGGTGCTGGGCGACCCGGCCGCGGTCGCCGTGCTCGACACCGAATTCCACGCGCTGATCGGCAAGGCCTCGGGCAACCGGGTACTGCAGCTCGCGCGCGAGCCTTCGGACCTGCTGATCTTCCCGACCACGCGGCTGGTGCTCAGCCAAGTGAAGCAGGGGCCGGCGAGGCTGCTGGAGGCACACCGCATGATGCTGGATGCGATCACGCGCCGCGACAAGGAGACCGCGCGGCTGTGGGCGCGCCGGCACATCAATGACTGGCGCAAGGGGTTCGAGCGCGCGGGCAACGATCTGGACCAGCCGATCGACAAGATATACCTTCGCTCCCTGATGAGAGAGGACAGCGCGGCCGGCTGACATGATCCGCTCCACGATGCAGCGCGTAGCGCTGTCGATCAACCCCCTGGTCGAGCGCGCCGGCAAGCTGTTTCCGCAGGTCGAGATCGTCAGCCGCCTGCCGGACAAGTCGCTGCGGCGCCACCGTTTCGCGGATTTCCACCGGCGCACGCGCAGGCTGGGGGCGGCGCTGCTCGCTGCGGGCCTGAAGAAGGGCGACCGCGTCGCCACGCTGTGCTGGAACCACCACGCGCATCTCGAGTGCTACTTCGGCATCCCGGCCGCGGGCGGAGTGACGCACACGCTGAACCTGCGCCTCGCTCCCGATGAGATCGGCTGGATCGCGAATCACGCCGAGGACCGGTTCCTCGTCATCGACGACATCCTGCTGCCGCTCTACGAGCAGTTCAAGGCGACGGCGAGCTTCGAGAAGGTGATCGTGGTGCCGTTCGGCGGGACGAAGATTTCTTCTCCGTTCTTGAACTATGAGGAATTCATTGACAGAGAAGAAGGATCATTCGGCTACGTTCCCCACGAGGAGGACGATCCGATCTCGATGTGCTACACCTCCGGCACCACGGGACGGCCGAAAGGGGTGGTGTACTCGCACCGCTCGACCATCCTCCACACGCTGATGGCGAACCAGCCCGACCACTGGGGCCTCGGCGCCGGCGACAGTGTCTGCCCGGTCACGCCGATGTTCCATGCCAACTGCTGGGGCGTGCCGTACGGCTGCGTGATGATGGGCATCAAGCTGGTCTTTCCCGGGCCGCACCTGCACCCGGAAGACCTGCTGACCCTGTTCCAGGCGGAAAAACCCAATTTCGTGCTGGGCGTGCCGACCATCTGGCTGGCGATGCTCCAGCTGATCGAGAGCGATCCCGCCAAGTACGCGCTGCCGCCAGGCATGAAGATGCTGGTGGGCGGGGCGGCGGTGCCCGAGGCGCTGATCCGCGCTTTCGCGAAACACGGCGCGGAGATTCGCCAGGGCTGGGGCATGACCGAGACCAGCCCGGTCGCCTCGATCGCCTACCTGAAGCCGGAACTGCGCGGCGTGCCCGAGGACGAGCGCTACCGCCGCTTCGCGTCCGCAGGGGTGCCCGTACCGGTCATGGAGATCCGGGTGCGCGGCGATGACGGCGCGGACCAGCCCTGGGACGGCAAGGCGGTCGGCGAGCTGCAGCTGCGCGGCCCGTTCATCACCGGCAGCTATCACAACGTGCCGCAGGCGCCCGAGCGCTTCACCGACGACGGCTGGCTGCGCACGGGCGACGTCGCCTCGATCGACGCACATGGCTATATCCGCATCAGCGACCGGACCAAGGACCTGATCAAGTCGGGCGGCGAGTGGATCAGCTCGGTGGACATGGAGAACCTGCTGATGGCGCACCCGGCGGTGCTGGAGGCCGCGGTGATCGCGATCCCCGACCCCAAGTGGAGCGAGCGGCCGCTCGCCTGCGTGGTGTTCAAGAAGGACCGCAGCGCGACCGCGGAGGAGCTGCGCACGCATCTGTCCTCGGCCTTCGTCAAGTGGCAGCTGCCCGAGCGCTTCGAGTTTCTCGACGCGATCCCGCGCACCTCGACCGGGAAGTTCTGGAAGGTGAAGTTGCGCGAGCGTTTCCGCCCGGCGGAAGCGAAGGCCTAGTCGTCGTCGACGGCGTCGGCGCCGGCTGCGCGGCTTTCGGCTTCGAGCGCCTCGGCATGCGCCGCCGCCGAGGTCATGTCGCCCGTCTCGACCGGCCGGACCAGGAAAAAGACTTGCCGGTCGGTGCCCGGCACCAGTTCGCGCA
Organism: Burkholderiales bacterium; assembly: GCA_049651845.1. GTDB lineage: Bacteria > Pseudomonadota > Gammaproteobacteria > Burkholderiales > SG8-39 > RBG-16-66-20. The sequence goes on from JBASCW010000042.1 coordinate 41,581, forward strand.
TCAGCGTGCCCATCAGCCCCTCGAACATTCCGGACAGCAGCAGCTCGCCGCGGGCGACCGATCCGGGGACCTGGCCCAGCACTTCCAAAACCTTCAGGCGGCGCACGCCGACCAGCGTATAGCGCGCTACCCCCACGGTAATCGTGTTGCCCGCCGTGGGCGGCCGTGCAGCGGGCGGGAAGGGGCGCAGCAGCGCATACTTGTTCGCGGCCGCCTGCTCGAGCACCACGGGCGCCCCGGATTCATCGTTGAGCAGGTAGCGGAACGTGGACTGGCCGCTCGTGCCCTCGAGCAGCATCCTGCCCGCGACGCGCATCGGCTTGCCGCGGAACACGACCTGCGCATCGAGCGGGAAGACCTGGCTGTCGGCCATCACGCCGCCTCGACGAGCACCGGCTGACCGCTCGCATCGAGTGCGACGACCTGGTCGCGCCCGGCCGCTTTCGCGTAGGACAGGCCCGCATCGGCCCTGCCGATCAGCAGCCGCGTGTTCTCGCCCTTGCGGTGCTCGGCTACGCCGAGGGAGCAGCTCAGGTGGCGCCGGCCGTCCACCTCCGGCATGGCTTCGCGCGCCACCGAGGCGCGCACGCGCTCGGCCGCGACGACGGCGCCCTTCAAATCGGTATCGGGCATGATGGCGAGAAACTCCTTGCCGCCGTGCCGTCCGAAGACGTCGACGTCGCGCAAGGCGCCGGTCGCCGCTGCGGCAAAGCGCCGCAGCGCCACGTCGCCCGCGATCTGTCCATGCGCCTGGTTGAGCGCGCCCAGCCAGTCGAGATCGATGCGCGCCACCGACAATGGCTTGCCGATGCGCTCGGCGCGCGCAATCTCGCGCTCCAGCGCCTCGGTGAGGTGGCGCTGATGGTAGACGCCGGTGAGCGCGTCGCGGCTGGCGCGCTCGTTGGCCTCGCGCTCGAATTCGTGCAGGCGGCTGAGCGCAGCCGCGAGCCGCGCACGCAGCCGCTGCACCGTGCCCGCCGCGTAGATCAGCCAGGCGAAGGCGAGCAGGAGCACGCCGAGCTGCAGGCCGGCCTCGGCCAGCGCGGGCCGTCCGCCCTGATCGATGCGCATGAACAACGCCGTGCCGTGCGTGACCAGCGCGAAGGCGGCGAGCAGGGCGAGGCGCGTGCGGTCGAGCGCCAGCGCGGCGAAGACCATCGCCAGCACGTAGAGCAGCGGCATCAACGGTTGCGCGTCCGCTGCGCGGAAGCTGAGCCATGCGAGCAGAAGAAAGCCGGCCGCGATCTGGACCGACAGGAAGCCCGCATCGGACCAGCGATCGCTCAGGCCGGATTCGATCGCCGAGTAGCCGAGCGCGGCGAGCAGCGCAAGCGCCAGCCAGCCGTCGATGGCGACGCTGGCTGGCGCCAGTCCGAGGCCGGCCGCGAGCGCGAGCGCGAGCGCGGCGACTGCGAGCGCGCCAAGCGCGTTCCTGGATCGGCGCCGATTGCGCGTACGCGGACTCGGATGCTCAGGCACGCGCGTCGAGCCCGGCGGCGCTCAGCTCGGCTTGTTGCCCGAAAGCGACTCGAGCAGGTCGCCCATGGTCTGGTCGGCCCAGTAGTTCGGATCCTTGTCGATCACGGCCTCGCCCTTGGCGATCAGGTCGGCGCTGATCTTGCGGCGCTGGCAGAAGCCGCGCCAGAACTGCTTGACTTCCTCGGCGCTCATTTCCATGGCCGGCGTCCTCCCGTCAGGGGGTGGCTGAGTGGCTCCTCGACCTGGACTCGAACCAGGGACCTGCGGATTAACAGTCCGACGCTCTACCAACTGAGCTATCGAGGAATCGTTCGAAGGGCCGGAATTGTAGCGATTTTGCCGCGCCCCAGCAATGGCAACAGGGGCGGAAAACCGTTCTACTTGATGACCTTGGCGATGGCGTCGGCCACGTAGTCGATGTTCTTCGTGGTCAGCGCGGCGACGCAGATCCGCCCGGTCTCGATGGTGTAGATCGAGTACTCCGAGCGCAGGCGCAGCACCTGCTCCCGGGTCAGTCCGGAATAGGAGAACATGCCGCGCTGCCTCAGCACGAATGAGAAGTCCGCGCCCGGCACGCGCTTCTGGACGCCTTCGACCAGCGCCTTGCGCATCGCCTTGATGCGGTCGCGCATCGCGCCGAGTTCCCGGTCCCAGAGCGCGCGCAGTTCGGGATCGGCAAGCACGCGCGCGACGATATCGCTGCCGTGCGTCGGCGGGTTGGAATAGTTGGCGCGCACGATCCGCTTGAGGTTCGAGAGCGCGCGGGCCGCCTCATCGGCGCTGCCGGCGACGAGGCTGAAAGCACCCACGCGCTCGCCGTAGAGCGAGAACGACTTGGAGAACGAGCTCGACAGGAACACCGGCTGCGTCGCCTCCGCGAACAGGCGCGGCGCGTAGGCGTCCGCATCGGCGTCGTCGGCGAAGCCCTGGTAGGCAAGGTCGAGGAACGGCACCAGGCCGCGCGCCTTCACCACCTCGAGCACCTCGCGCCACTGCGCCTGGGTGAGGTCCACGCCGGTCGGGTTGTGGCAGCAGGAGTGCAGCACCACGATCGAGCCCGCCGGCATTGCCTGCAGCGCGGCCTTCATGGCGGCGAAATTCAGGCCGTGCGTCTTCGGGTCGTAATACGGGTATGCCTTGACCGTGAAACCGGCGCCTTCGAACAGGGCGCGATGGTTCTCCCAACTCGGTTCGCTGATCCAGACCGTGGCGGTGGGGCTGATCTGCTTGAGGAAGTCGGCGCCGATCTTGAGCCCGCCCGTGCCGCCCAGGGCCTGAAGCGTCACGACGCGCCGTTCTTTCAATGGGCTTGATTCTTTCGAAAAAACCAATTCCTGAACGGCTTTGTCATAAGCAGCGATGCCGTCGATCGGCAGGTAGGACTTGGGCGTGCCGCTCTTGACGCGCGCTTCCTCGGCGCGCCGCACGCACTCGAGCAGCGGCACCTTGCCGTTGTCATCGGTGTACACGCCCACCCCGAGGTTGACCTTCTTCGGATTCTGGTCGGCAACATAGGTCTCGGTGACACCGAGGATCGGATCCTTGGGCGCCATCTCGACCGCGGCGAGCGGGGAGGGAGAGTGCGGAGCGTTCATCTGATAGACTGGAATGTTGATTTTTGCAGTGCAATAGTTTACCCGTGGACCTCGCTTTTCCCAATAGCCCCTTCAAGCTGCACCAGCCGTATGCGCCGGCCGGTGACCAGCCCGAGGCGATCGCCAAGCTGGCGGAAGGAATCCACGACGGGCTCGCGTTCCAGACGCTGCTCGGCGTGACCGGCTCGGGCAAGACCTTCACGATGGCCAACGTCATCGCGCAGCTCGGGCGCCCGGCGCTGGTGCTGGCGCCGAACAAGACGCTGGCCGCGCAGCTGTACTCGGAGTTCCGCGAGTTCTTCCCGGACAACGCGGTCGAGTACTTCGTCTCGTACTACGACTACTACCAGCCCGAGGCCTACGTGCCCTCGCGCGACCTGTACATCGAGAAGGACTCCTCGATCAACGAGCACATAGAGCAGATGCGCCTGTCGGCGACCAAGTCGCTCATGGAGCGGCGCGACGTGGTGATCGTCGCCACGGTGTCGGCGATCTACGGCATCGGCGATCCTTCCGAGTACCACGGCATGATCCTGCACCTGCGCCAGGGCGAGAAGATGTCGCAGCGCGACGTCATCGCGCGGCTGGTGGCGATGCAGTACGACCGCAACGAGCTCGACTTCCGGCGCGGCACGTTCCGCGTGCGCGGCGAGGTGATCGACGTGTTTCCGGCGGAGCACGCAGAGCACGCGATTCGCATCACCTTGTCCGATGATGCAGTAGAAAAGCTTGAAGTATTCGACCCGCTCACGGGACGCGTGCAGCACCCGATGGCGCGCTTCACGGTCTACCCGTCGAGCCACTACGTGACGCCGCGCGCGACCACGCTGCGCGCCGTCGAGGCGATCAAGGCCGAGCTGCGCGAGCGCATCGACTACTTCCAGAACGCGCCAAAGCTGGTGGAGGCGCAGCGCATCGAGCAGCGCACGCGCTTCGACCTGGAGATGCTGGTCGAACTCGGCTTCTGCAAGGGCATCGAGAACTACTCGCGGCACCTGTCAGGCCGCAAGGCGGGCGAGCCGCCGCCCACACTGATCGACTACCTGCCGCGCGACGCGCTGATGATCGTCGATGAGAGCCACGTCACCATCGGCCAGCTCGGCGGCATGTTCAAGGGCGACCACTCGCGCAAGTGGAACCTGGTCGAGTACGGGTTCCGGCTGCCTTCGGCGCTCGACAACCGTCCGCTCAAGTTCGAGGAGTTCGAGGCGGTGGTGCGCCAGACCATCTTCGTGTCGGCAACGCCGGCCGACTACGAGGCGAGGAAATCGGCGCAGGTGGTGGAGCAGGTGGTGCGGCCCACCGGCCTCATCGATCCGCCGGTGGAGATCCGGCCGGCGGTGACGCAGGTCGATGATCTGCTATCCGAAATTTCAAAGCGCGTCGCGGTGAAGGAACGAGTCCTGGTCACCACGCTCACCAAGCGCATGGCCGAGGAATTGACCGAATACCTCGACGAGCACGGCGTCAAGGTGCGCTACCTGCATTCCGAGATCGAGACCGTGGAACGCGTGGAAATCATCCGCGACCTGCGCCTCGGCGAGTTCGACGTGCTGGTCGGCATCAACCTGCTGCGCGAGGGACTCGACCTGCCCGAGGTGTCGCTGGTGGCGATCCTGGACGCCGACAAGGAGGGCTTCCTGCGCTCCGAGCGCTCGCTGATCCAGACCGTCGGCCGCGCCGCGCGCCACATCAACGGCCGGGCGATCCTCTACGCCGACCGCGTCACCGACTCGATGCGGCGCGCCATCGCAGAGACCGACCGCCGGCGCCGCAAGCAGATCGCCTTCAACGAGCAGCACAAGATCACGCCGATCGGCGTGCAGAAGCGCATCAAGGACCTGATCGACGGCGTCTACGACGCCGACGATTCCGTGCGCCTGCTGAAGGCGGCCGAGGAGGGCGCGCGCTACGAGGCGATGAGCGAGAAGCAGCTGGCGCGCGAGATCCGCGCGCTCGAGAAACAGATGCTCGAATGCGCGCGCAATCTCGAATTCGAGAAAGCCGCGAAAGCGCGCGACGATCTCGCGAAGCTCAGGAAGCGGATCTTCGGCATCGAGCTGCACTCCGAATAGCGGTACTCAGCGTTGCGCGAGTTGCGCCTGGCGCACGTCAATCGCGCGGCGCTCTGCCTGCCCGACTTCGCGGTCCAATCTTTCCTGGCGGCGCAAGTAGCGGGCGTTGACGACGATGCCGCCGGGCACCCTGTCGCTCTCGCCAGCCAGCGGCGCCATGGCCTTGCTGCGTTTCTGCTGGGCCTGCGCGAGCCTGCGCTCCGCCTCGAGTACGTTGACAGCGGCGGAGAGCCGCGCGGGAACGAGAGACCGTCTGCCGCGCGCCTTGGGCGCGTCGGAGTCCGCGGCAGCCTTCGGAACAGCTTCCGGAATTGTGTCGGCGCGATCGCTGAACGTCTTGTGGCCGTCGAGGCTGACCGTCGTGTAGATCGCCTGGGCCGATGCCGTTGTGGCGACAAGCGCGAGCGCGGCAGCGAGCAAGGTGGATTTCATTTCCAGACTATCCACGCAACGCGAGCGACGGTCTGTGTGCTGCCCTACATACTCACTCCGCGGTTTGCCGAGTGCCAAGGCGTCGCGAAAAGGCCCGGAGCGAAAATGCCGCTGCCGGGCCCGGACCTGCTTGCTGGAACAAAATGCTTAGAGGCTGCTCACCAGCACCTGGACCTGGCGGTCACGTTGCAGCTTGGGATCACCGAAGCTGCCATATTGGATCTTATACGCCGGCACGCCCGCCTGCAGCAGCGCGTTACGCACGCTGGCGGCGCGGTCGCTGGTTCCGTCAAGGGCGACGGTGGCGTTCGGGTTCTGGTTCAGGTAGTTCACGATATCGGACACTTTGCTGTATTCCGAAGCACGCAGTTCCGACCTGTTGGCATCGAACCAGATGTCGCGGTACGGCGACCAGCGGCCGGGAGCGCCGGCAATGCCGCCCGGGCCTTGCTGACCCGTCGCGCCGATCGCGCCTTGCGGGCCGGTTGCGCCAGTCGCGCCTGTCGGGCCGGCTACGCCCAGCATCTCGGTGTTGCCCCGCGCTCCCGTGAATCCGGTTGCGCCTTGCGCGCCGGTGGCTCCCGTCGCGCCAACCGGGCCGGTCGGACCTTCGCGGGTCGGGCCTTGCGCGCCCGTGCTGCCGGCCACGCCTCGCAAGCCCGTAGCGCCCGTCGCACCCGTCGGACCGGCAGGCCCGGCGATGCTGGAGCCTTGCGCGCCCGTGGCGCCCATCGCGCCTTGCGCGCCCGTCGCGCCGGTAGCACCGGTCGCGCCCGCGCGGCCGACCACCATCTTGCCCTCGCTGCCCGTCGCGCCGACCGGACCTTGCATGCCTTGCGCGCCCGTGGCGCCCGTCGCGCCTGTCGGTCCGGCCATCGCCGAACCGGCCGCGCCTGTGGCGCCGGTGTAGCCTTGTGCGCCGGTCGCGCCGGTCGCGCCGGTCGGGCCGGCTGGGCCGACGTAGCTCACCGGCTCATTGGCGGGCTGCGTCGTTGCGCAACCTGCGGCGAACGCGGCGATCACGGCGAGTGACAGCGCGCTTTTCATTGCTGTTTTCATGGCAAATCCTTTTGATGACCAATGTTAGGTGCGCACGCCATCGAATTCGTTCGTAGCGGAATCGTGGGTGCGCACTACGATTCGTAAGTCAACTTACGCGGTCCGATCGTCTCATTCCGTTCGTTGGCACACAGAGCGGCGCATTTCACTCGAGCTAGCGCCCGAGCAGTTCGCCCGCGGGCTTGAGCGCCTCGACGCGATCGCAGACAACCTTGGTGATGGCCATGATCGGCGCGCCCAGCAGCAGACCCCACAGGCCCCACAGCCAGCCGAAGAACAGCAACGCGATGAACAGCACCGCGGCGTTCACGCGCGCGAAGCGGCTCTGCAGCCAGGTCATGAAGGCGAAGCCGAGCAGTCCCGCGATCAGCAGCGACGCGCCGGCGACCGCAAGCGCATGGAACAGCGAGCCGAACTGCATGAAAGCCGCGATGCCGCTGCCGAGCGCGATCAGCGCAGGACCGAGGTAGGGGATGAAATGAAAGATCCCGGCCGCGGCGCCCCAGACGCCGGCCTGGTCCAGGCCGAGCGCCAGGAATGCGAGCCAGGTTGCGACGGCGAGCAGCGCGTTCGCGCCGAGCGTGGCGAGCAGGTAGCGCTGCACCTGGACTTCGACCTCCTCGAGGATGCGCACCGCATCCTTCTTGCGCGCCATCGACGGCCCGACCAGCTGCACCAGCTTGCGCCGGAAGTGCTCGCCCGAGGCAAGCAGGAAATAGGTCAGCAGCAGCACGATCGGCGCCTGCGCGGCGACGGTGGCGAGCAGTGCGGACTGCGCCAGCGTGTAATCGCGCAACCAGGTCGGCGCGAGTGGCGTAGGTGCAACCGCGCGGGCCTTCGGCTTGTCGCCTGCGTCGGCCGCCGCGCCCTGGAGCTCGCTGGCGGCTTCCTGCATGTTCTGCAGCGCGGTCGGGGCGCCCGAACGCGCGCTGCTCAGGTCCCTGCGCAGTTTGCGCGCGGCTTCGGGCATCTTCTCGATCACCGCAACGGCGTCGTCGCTGAGCGAGAAGCCGATCCAGCAGAAGCTCCCGACCACCAGCGACAGAACCAGCGCCGCCCCGACGCTGCGCGGAACGCGCCAGGCCTGCAATCCGTCCACCAGCGGGTGCAGCGTGTAGCTGGCGAGGATGCCGATCAGCACCGGGACGAAGAAGCCGCGCGCCAGGTACAGGGCAGCGACCAGTGCCAGCAGCGCCAGCATTCCGGTCGCCAGGTGAAGGGCCGAACGGCCGGAGGCAGGCGCCTCGACCGCCGCGGAATCTGCGGCCGCGGTGCTTGCCTGGTTCACGTTACTTCTTGATGCTCATTTCGTTGCCGATACCCGTCACGCCGTCCACTTTGCGGGTGATCGCGACGGCCTGGTCGATCTGCGCCTGGCTGTCGACGAAGCCGCTGAGCTGAACTTCGCCCTTGCGGGTGACGACGGCGATGTCGAAACTCTTGACGCCTGGATCGGCAAGCAATGCCGATTTCACCCTGGTGGTGATGATGCCGTCATCGACCTGGCTGCCCGCCGTGGTGTTCCCGGTTTTCAGGCTGACGTTGCTCTCGATGCCCTTGACGCCCTCGACGCCTGCCGTCGCCTCGAGTGCGCGGTCGATCTGCGCCTGGCTGTCGACGAAGCCGCTGAGTTGGACCACGCCCTTGCGCGTTTCGACTTTCAGATCGAAGCTCTTGATGTCAGCGTCGGCGAGCAGCGCCGATTTCACTTTCGTCGTGATCACGGTGTCGTCGATCTGCGTGCCTACCGTGGTGCTCGCGGCAGCCGACGGAGCCGGGTCCTGCCAGATACCGCAGCCTGCGGCAAGGACGCTGACCGCGCCCAGGATGAGGAGTTTGCGTTCGATGTACATGAGGGTGGAATCCGGGGAAGAAGAAGGAGGAGGACGATCTTCGGCTCACTGCCGCGCACGGTCTGTACGCTGGCGAGCATAGGCGGCGCGCGCTGGCGTCCGCGCAGGAGTCCGTCGTTCCGGAAATGGGGCTTCTGTACGCTGGCGTACATACGCTGGCGGCGATGGGTGACTACATTCGGCGATGCTGGAAAACAGTCTGCTGGCCGCGATGCCCCGCCAGGCGAGCCGGCGCATGCTCTCGGGGCTCGAGCCAGTCACGCTGGCCTTCGGTGACGTGCTCTACGAGCCCGGACAAGCCATCCGGGATGTCTACTTTCCCGGCGCTTCCCTGGTGTCCTTGCTGACGCTGGCGGACGGGCATCTGGCGCTCGAAGTCGGGCTGATCGGCCGGGAAGGCATGGTCGGCATACCGCTGATCCTGGGACACAGCCTGTCGCCGGTGCGCGCGCTGGTCCAGGGCAGCGGGTCGGCGCTGCGCATGGCGGCGGCACCCTTCCGCAAGGAACTGCGGCGCAACCCGGCGCTGCAGCGAGAGCTTTACCGCTACACCTACACGTTGATGGCGCAGATCTCGCAGACCGCGGCCTGCAACCGCTTTCACGTGGTCGATCAGCGCCTCGCGCGCTGGCTGCTGATGACCCACGATCGCATGAAGTCGGACCGGTTCCATATGACGCACGAGTTCCTCGGACACATGCTGGGCGTACGTCGGGTCGGCGTCACCAAGGCGGCCCAAACGCTGCAGGCGCGCGACCTGATCAGCTACAGCCGCGGCGACATCACGGTACTCGACCGCAAGGGTCTCGAGGCCGCTGCCTGCCAGTGCTATGAGGTCGTCAAGGACATGCACGACGGCAGGCAGGCTGGCAGCGCATAGAAAAAGGCCCGGAACGGGGTTGCCGTTTCGGGCCTAGTGTTGCAGGTGTTCGTCTAAGGGAGGAGAAGGGCGAACACCCGTGAACATCATGTCCCGGCACACAGACTATTTCCGTGCGCTGGCGAACGCAAGCGACTACTTGTCCTTGCCCACCTGATTGCCGATCAGGCCGCCGACGGCGGCGCCGCCGACCGTACCGACCGCGCTGCCCCCCGTGAGGACCGCGCCAGTGACCGCCCCTGCCGCCGCGCCGCCCGCGGTGTAATTATCGCGAGTCGACATGCCGCTGCATCCGCCCAGGCCGAACAGCGCCGCGGCGGCAACCGTACTGACTGCAATGTTCCGGATCGTTTTCATTGGATCGCCTTTTCTAGGACTGCATTGACCTGCATTTCCTGACCTGTACCCGTCAGGCGTTCGATTGAATGATGCCGTTGACGACCCTCACCTTGTCGCCCGCGCGCCAACTCGGCGCGTTCGCCTCGGTGATCACGCGGCTGTTGCCGTCGTCGAAGCGCACGGTGACTTCGTAGCTCTTGGCCGTCTTGACGCGTTTCTCGATCTCGTTGCCGGCGACCGCGCCGACCGCGGTCATGACTTTGTTGGTATTGCCGCTGCCGACCTGATGGCCGAGCACCCCGCCGACCACTGCGCCGCCGGCTGCGCCGAGTCCGGAGCCTTCACCCTTGCTTTCGACCTCGTGCACCGACTGAACGACGCCGCACTCCACGCACTTTGCCGCCGCGACGGGCGGAGCTTGCACGGGCGCCGGATGCGCTTTCGCGGTGGCCGGATGCGTCGCGACCACGGCCGGCTTGTAGATCTGCGCGACAGGGGAGTCGTCGGGCTTGCCCATCGAGGTCGGGATCCAGCCCATCAGGGCCGCGAAGCCGGCGCCGCAGAACACGATCAGTGCGATCGCGGCGACCCATACCAGGGGGTGAAGGGGCTTGCTTGCTTGTACTTCCATGATCGTTTCCCTGGTTGTGCGGTCAAAAAAAAGCCCCGCGTCGGCAGGGCCTTTCTCTCGTTGCCGGGCTGCGGCTTGACTACTGCTTGAGCCTCGATCCGGAGATCTCGACCGACACGTGACGGTCGGGCTGCAGGCAGGCGATATTTCTCGCGTTGGGAGTGGCGCCTTTGCATTCGCCGGCAGCGGTGGTCGGCTGCGACTCACCCTTGGCGGAGCTGTGCACGCCCCATCTCGGCTCGATGCCCTTGGCCACGAGGTAGGCTTTTACCGTCGCCACGCGGCGCTCGGAAAGGGCCTGGTTGTAGCCGTCGGTGCCGAAGCGATCGGCGAAACCGACTGCCGAGATTTCCGCGGCGTTGATGTTCTGCAGATTCGCGACGAAAGCGTCCAGCGTGTCGCGGCCTTCCGGGCGCAGCACGGACTTGTCGAAGTCGAACAGCACGTTCGCGTCCAAGGTCACCTTCTCGTACACCGGCTGCGGCGGAGCCGCGGCGACGATGACCGGGGCAGGGGCGGGCGCGACGTACTGCGCGACCGGCGCCGGATTGCATTCGTTGTGGCCCCGGGGCGGTCCGAAGGCGCTGTGCCAGCATTCGCCGAAGCCGTTTTTCCACACCTGCGTGGGAGCGGCGGTCCAAAGTTGCCTCGTATCGTTGGGTCCGATATCGCGCGCCTGCGCGGCGCTCGCCGTGACGCCCAGAGCCAGGGCACAAGCCGCGGCTAGGGTGATTTGCTTCCTGCTGAATGATGTGTTCATGGTTTCTTCCGGTGATTTGGGGGGTGTCGAACGGCAGCATGCGCCGCGGCGGCGCGCCAATCTGCGTGGCAGCACACATACGGGGAAATTAAAAATAGCGCCTGCTATGTAGGCCGGCGCACGGAACAGCCCGGGGAGTGGCTGGATGATGCGTGCCATCAACCAAGGAGATCCAGCATGCTTTACATCATCGCCGTCGTTCTTCTCGTCCTCTGGGCACTGGGGTTGGTTTCGGCCTACACCATGGGCGGATTCATCCACGTTCTGCTGGTGATCGCAGTCGTGGTCGTCCTGCTCAGACTGATCAGCGGGCGCAGCCCTATCTGACGGCGACCGGGATGCTCTGCCGGTGCCGCACGTCGGAAAGCAGGCGGCCCAGCTCCTTCTTCACCACGCCGTAGCACTCGCAGGCGAGCGTTTCCAGCCCGGAGCGCTCGAGCACCGAAATGTGGCCGCGCCGGTAGCGGATGTAGCCGGCCTGCTGCAGCTTGCCGGCCGCCTGCGTGATGCCTTCGCGGCGCACACCGAGCATGCTGGCCACCAGTTCCTGCGTCATCACCAGCTCGCGCGAGGGTATCCGGTCCAGCGTCAGCAGCAGCCAGCGGCACAGCTGCTGCTCTACCGAATGGTGGCGATTGCAGGCGGCGGTCTGGAACATCTGCGTGATCAGCGCCTGCGTGTAGCGCAACAGCAGGCTGCGCATCAGGCCGGCACGGCTGAATTCGCGCTTCAGCACGTTGCTCGCCAGCCGGTAGGCGTGGCCCGCGGTCTGCACGACCGCGGAGCTCGGCGTCGTGTCGCCGCCCATGAACAACGAAATTCCGACCACGCCTTCGTTACCCACGCCCGCAGTCTCCGCAGAAGCGCCGGTCTCCATGACGTAATGAAGCGACACGATGGAGGTGGTGGGGAAGTAGGCATGCTGCATTTGTCCGCCGGGCTCGTAGAGGATCATCCCCAGTGGCATTGCAAACAGCTCCAGGTCGGGCGCCAGACGCTCGAACTCGGCGCCGGGCAGCGCGGCAAGCAGGTGATTCTGGTCCGGACTGTGAGGCGCGGCCACCGCGGGCTGATGGAAGCGCTTCACTAGCGTTTCGCGCTGACTTCCACGCCGATGCCGCGGTAGCCGATGAAGCGGCTGGAGCGGTTGAACATCGGCTCGCCGCTCACCCGGAACTGCTGCTGCGTTCCGTCGGGTTCGACGCGGCTGAAAAGGAAATCCAGGAACGGCTGCCGCGCCGCGATCGTCGCCTGCAGCTCCTCGCGCTGCGCCTCGTTCCAGCCCGTCATCAGGGCGCCGTTCGAATCGCCCGCGAGAGAGCCGACGCGCAGGCCGAGCATTTCCAGCACCGGGCCGGAAACCTTGGTGAAATTCCCTGCTTCGTCCTGCTCCCAGTACCAGTCGGAGGCGAGTTCGGTCAGGCTGCGGTAGCGCGCTTCGCTCTCGCGCAGTTCGGCGGTTCGTTCCAGAACCGTCTGCTCGAGTGCCTTGCTGTAGTTTTCGAGCTTCCGGTAGAGCAGCCGCACTTCGAGCATGTTGCGGATGCGCGTCCTGACCTCCACCAGGTCGAAAGGCTTGCTGATGAAGTCCTTCGCGCCGGCCTGCAGCGCGCGCAGCTTGTGGCCGGGTTGCGCGGTGAGAACCAGGACCGGCAGGTAGGCATCGGCGTCGTTGGTCTTGAGCGCTTCGATCACCTGGAATCCGTCCATGCCGGGCATCTGCAGGTCGAGCAGGATCAGGTCGTAGCAGTTCCGGCGGTGCAACACGCAGACTTCCAGCGGGTCTATGGTCGAGCTGACGCTGGTGTAGCCGGCCTCGCGCAGCATCTGCCCCAGCAGGCTGATGTTCACTTCCTGGTCGTCGACGATCAGGATGCGGGCGTTCAGGATCTCGGATTCGGCAATCATTGTGCTTGTGCCCCTGCCGCCGCGGCGCTTGATGCGGTTTTCGAGCCGCTGAGTGCTCTGTCCAGCGCGTTCATGAACTCGTCGACCTTGATCGGCTTGGTGAGATAGTCGAAGAATCCGGCCTCGAGCGCGCGTGCGATGTCGCGCGGGACCGCGTTGGCGCTGAGTGCGATGATCGGGATATGCATCGTGGCGGGGTCCGCGCGCAGGATTTTCATGGCTTCGATCCCGCTGATGCCGGGCAGGTTGATGTCCATCAGGATCACCTTCGGCTGGCAGGCGCGCGCAAACTCGATTCCGAGGCTGCCGTCCGCGGCGCTGAGCATGCGCAGGTCAGGCCGGCGTGCGACCAGCTGCTCGACCAGCTCCAGGTTGGCTGGATTGTCCTCGACGTAGAGCACGGTGCGCAGCGGCGTGCCGTCCGGCACCTGCGCTCGCTCTACAGCCGCCCCGGCCGCTTGCAGGACCGCGAGCTGAGGCGCCGGCGCCAGGGCCAGCTCGAACCAGAACACGCTGCCTTCGCCAACCACGCTGTCGACGCCGATCGCGCCGCCCATGAGACCCACCAGCCGCTTGCTCACCACCAGGCCGATGCCCGTGCCTTCCTCGGTGCTCGCTTCCTTGCCGAGGCGGTTGAAGGGCTGGAACAGCTGCGCCACCTGTTCCGGCGACAGGCCCGCGCCGGAGTCGCGGATGCCGATGCGGATCGTGCCCGGGGGCTTGTGGGCGCATTCCACGGCCACCGCGCCGCCCGGCTTGTTGTACTTGATCGCGTTGAACAGCAGATTGATCAGCACCTGCTTGACCCGGGTGCGGTCCGCCTTGACGAAGTTGGGCGTGTCGAAGCGCGGAAACGTCATGCCGATGTCGCGCTTCTGCGCTTGCGGCTCGATCATCGCCCGGCACTCGAGCATGACCTCTGCCAGCGAGACCGGCTCGCTCGACAGGGTCAGCTTGCCCGACTCGATCAGCGCCAGATCGAGGATCTCGTTGATCAGCTCCAGCAGGTACCAGCCGGCCTTGAGGATCTGGTCGAGGTTGCGCTTCTGCGAGAGCGTCGGCGCGGGCGTACCGGTCGCCATCAACTGGGCGAAGCCGAGGATCGCGTTCAGCGGCGTGCGCAGCTCATGGCTCATGCCGGAGAGGAAATCGGACTTCGCCCGGCTGGCCGTCTCGGCCGCCGCCATGGCCTCGTTCAGCTTGGACTCGACGCGTTTGCGCACCGAGTTGTCGCTGCCGATCAGCAGATAGCCGATGATCTTGCCGAATTCGTCGCGCAGACCCGTGATCGACACGATCGCAGGAAAGCGGCTGCCATCCTTGCAGACATAAGTCAACTCATAGGTGTCTGCGATGCCGCGCGATGCCTTGTAGGCGAGCGCCTCGAATCCCGGCGCGATCGGGGTGCCGAGCTCCAGGCTCAGGGCCTGGGCACGCGCCGCAACTTCCAGCGGGTCGTGCATGTCGCTCGGGCTGATCCGGTCCACGACCTCGGCGGCGGCGTAGCCGAGCATGCGTTCGGCGCCGACGTTGAACAGCTGGATGATGCCCTTCTCGTCGGTCGCGATGATCGAAAAATTGGCGCTGGTGAGGATCGCGTACTGCAGGGCGCCCGTCTTCAGCAGCGCCCGCTGGCGCCTCGCCTCTGTAGCGCCGATTTCCGGTGTGGCCATGAAGATTGCTGCCTTGCGAAGTCGAGCAAAAGCCGCGCCTCACGCGAGGCGACCTTGCACCATGGCGCTTTGCCTGGCCGGCGTCTGTGCGGCTGCGCACATAGCGGGCCGGATTCAGGGCGACGGGCAGGGCGCCTCGAAGCGGCGCGCCGCGTCGGACCAGTCGACGACGGTCCACCACTGCTTCAGGTAGTCGCCGCGGCGGTTCTCGTAATTCAGGTAGTAGGCGTGTTCCCAGACGTCGTTCACGAGCAGCGGGTACTGGCCCTGCACGAGGGGATTGCCGTGCCCGAAGGTGGTCAGGATCTCGAGCCTGCCGTCGTTGTGCTGCGACCGGGTCAGCCAAATCCAGCCCGAGCCGAAGTAGTTCGCGCCCGCATCCTAGAATTGCGACTTGAACCGCTCGAAGCTGCCGAATTCGTCGTTGATCGCAGCGGCCAGCGCACCCGTGGGCGCGCCGCCCCCGTCGGGTGACATGGCGCGCCAGAACAGGCTGTGATTGACGTAGCCGCCGGCATTGTTGCGGATCGCCGCCTGCGCGGCATCAGGGATGCGGATGAGATTGAGCAGCAGCCAGGCCGCCGAACGCTGGTGCGGATCCGGATACTGCTCGATCGCCGAGTTCAGCTTCTTCACGTACGACGCGTGATGCTTGCCGTGATGCAGCTGCATGGTGCGCGCGTCGATGTGCGGCTCCAGCGCGTCGTGCGCGTAGGGCAGGGCCGGGAGCAGGTGCTTCGCGCAAGGTTCCACTAGATCGTCCATCTGGGCGCCGATGCGGGCGGGCTGGCGTAGTGCTCGGTCGGCGCAGGCGACGGCATGGGCTTGCGCTTGTCGGGCACCGCGCCGCCCGCAGCGCCACGCGCAGGCGGCACATAGGCCGACTGATGGATCGCCGCCGCGGTGGCGGCGGGTACCAGCAGGAGCAGCGCAAGGATGACCGCGTGTTTCATGCCGCGATTGTCGTTTCGCCAGCCGGGCGTTTCTGTGCGTTGTCGAACAGAACTGCGCGTCGTTCTGGCGTAAATACGCAGTATGAAATCCTTCCTCGTCGCCGGAATCGTCATGATCGTGCTGGGCGGAATCTCGCTCGGCTACAACTACACCTACACGACCAAGGAGACGGTGCTCCAGGTCGGGCCGCTCAAGGCCGTTGCCGAGGAGTCGCATACCGTGGCGGTGCCGGCGATCCTGGGGTGGGTGCTCGTCGTCGGCGGCATCTGCGTGGTCGCCTTCGGCGCCCTATCCAAGAAGAGTTCGTAAGGCAAGAAGATGAACATCACACTGGGGCTTGCACCGCTGGTTTCACTGCTCGCGGGCAATTTCCGCTTCTGACATGGCCAAAGGTCAGCTCAGAAGCAACCGCGAGAAGAAGAAGCCCAAGCAGGCCAAGAAGCCCGTGATCCCGCCTTCGCCGTTCAGGCTGCCGGCGCCAAAAGCTCGATAGGCTGCCGGCGCAGCGTCACCTCGACCTGGTGTTCGGCCCGGTCGTCGACGAGCGCTATCGTCGAGTCCGCCTGCAGGACGCCGTCCACGCTCACTGTCATTGCGGCGTCGCCGCCGGTGGCCTGGCGCAAGGCGATGCGGTACATGGTTTCCTTGTGGCGGTAGCGCAGTTCGAGCCCCTGCCAGTCGGCGGGCAAGCACGGTGCGAAATGCAGCTTGTCCGCGGCCAGCCTCAGACCCAACAGCGATTCAAGGATCAGCCTGTACATCCAGCCGGCCGAGCCGGTGTACCAGGTCCAGCCGCCGCGCCCGGTATGAGGCGGAACCGCATAGACGTCGGCGGCGACGACATAGGGCTCCACTTTGTAGACGGCGATCCCCTCGGGCGTGTCGCCGTGGTGCAGGGGGTTGATCATGTCGAGCAGTTCCCAGGCCCGCACCGCATCGCCCTGCGCGGCAAATGCCATCGACGCCCAGATCGCCGCATGCGTGTACTGCCCGCCGTTCTCCCGCACGCCGGGCACATAGCCGCGGATGTAGCCTGGATCCAGCTCGGAGCGATCGAACGGCGGATCGAGCAGCTGCACGAGCGCGTGGTCGCGGCGCACCAGCCGCTGATCCAGCGCGTTCATCGCCAGCTTGGAGCGCTCGGGGGTACCCGCGCCGGACAGCACGGACCAGCTTTGCGCGATGGAATCGATCTGGCATTCGGCGTTGGCCGCGGATCCCAGCGGCGTGCCGACATCGAAATAGGCGCGGCGATACCAGCCGCCGTCCCAGGCGTGCGCTTCGATGTTCCTGCGCAGGCGGACGGCTTCGCTCTCGCAGCGCTCGGCGAATGGTGCGTCGTTCTCGCCGCGCGCGAGCACGGCGAACTGCGTGAGCACCTGATACAGAAAGAAGCCGAGCCAGACGCTCTCGCCCCTGCCCTGCGCGCCCACCAGGTTCATGCCGTCGTTCCAGTCGCCCGAGCCCATCAGCGGCAGGCCGTGGAATCCCATGCGCAGGCCGTTCTCGATGGCCCGTACGCAATGCTGATACAGGCTCGCCGCTTGCAGCGAGCGCAGCGGCAGGTCGTAATACGAATCCTCGTCGGCATTCACGGGGCGACCGTCGAGAAACTGGATCTGCTCCTTCAGGACTGCGCTGTCCCCGGTGCAGGAAACGTAGCGGCAGGTCGCCAGCGGCAGCCACAGATAATCGTCGGAGCAACGCGTGCGCACGCCGCGCCCGGAAGGCGGGTGCCACCAGTGCTGGACATCGCCCTCGAGGAACTGGCGGGATGCGCACAGCAGCAAATGCTCGCGCACCAGCTGCGGAGACGCATGAACCAGGGCCATGACGTCCTGCAGCTGATCGCGGAATCCGAACGCGCCACCCGACTGGTAATGGCCGCTGCGCCCCCACAGGCGGGACGCCATCGTCTGGTAGAGCAGCCAGCCGTTGCAGAGCACGTCGAGCGACGGATCGGGCGTCTCGATCTGTACGACGCCTAGCGTGGTCTTCCAGTACTGCCGGACCGCTTCCAGCGCCACGCTCGCGGTGCTGGACTTGCGCAGGCGCTGCACCAGGCGGCTCGCGTCGTCGGTGCCGCGCCCGACGCCCAGGCGGAAGATGATCTCGCGCGACGATCCGTCGGCGAGGTCGAATGGGACCTGGATCGCGGCGCAGGGGTCCATGGCGGCGCCCACCCTGCCGGAAAGCCGTGCGCGCTCGAGGGCGGCCGGATTGCGCAACGTGCCATTGCGCCCGATGAACTCGGTGCGATCGCCGCTGAGGGTGCGCGTCACGTCGTCCACGTCGAAGAATGCAACCTGCTCCCCGAACTCCGGGTTGTAGGCGTTGCGCGCGAGCAGCGCGCCGCTGTTGGGATCGATCTCGGTGACCACGTGCATGCTCGATTTCGATCGCAATGCGCCCAATACCCACTCGACATAGCCGGTTGCGGAGAGCCGGCGCGGCCGGCCCGAGCCGTTGCGCACCTTGAGGACCGCGAATTTGACCGGCGAATCGAGGTCCACGTACACCGTCAGCTCGGTGGCGATGCCGCCCTCGCTGTGCTCGAAGACGCTGTAGCCGAAGCCGTGCCGGCTGACGTAGTTGCCCGTTCCGGGGCAGGGCAGCGCGGTCGGCGACCAGACCTGCCCGGTCTCTTCATCGCGCAGGTAATAGGCTTCGCCGCTGGCATCCCCGACCGAATCGTTGTGCCAGGGGCTGAGGCGGAACTCGTGCGCGTTCTCATGCCAGGTGTAGGCCGCGCCGCTTTCGGAGATCACGCAGCCGAAATGCGGATTGGCCAGTACGTTGACCCAGGGTGCCGGGGTCGCCTGCGCAGTCGTCGTCGTGATCACGTATTCGCGCCCGTCGGGCGTGAAACCGCCCAGTCCGTTGGCGAGGGCCAGCTCGCGAGGCGGCACGGCGGCCTCGTCCGCAGCGGCGGCACCGCGCGCCGTTTCAGCTGCGCGCAGGCGGCTGGCGGCAAAGGGTGCCATGGCGGCTTCGACCTCGGGGCGCTGCTTGACCTGCTCCTTGAGGGTCCCCTGGCTGTCGGTGAACACGGCGCGGGCGACCGACTGCAACAGGATGCGGTCCTCGTTCGAGATCTGTTCGGCGGATCGCACGAAGATTCCGCCCGGCCGGTCGATGACGTGCGCTTCCACCCCGGCGGCGATCAGCCCCATGATCTGGTCGTGCAGCAGCTGGCGGTAGCCGCCCCGCTCCTCGTTCCAGATCACCAGGTCCACGGCCAGTCCCTTCAGACGCCAGTAGGCGTGGGCCTGCACCAGCTGGCGTACCAGCTCGATGTTGGCGGGGTCCCTCAACTGCACCAGCACGATGGGCAGGTCCCCCGAGATCGCGTAGCCCCACAAGCCGGACTGCCCGCGGCGGTTCTTGGCGATGACGCTCGCTTCGGCGCGCAACGAGGCATTGGCGTAGATGATCGAGCTGGCCAGGCGCCCGTAGAGCTGCGCTTCGGCCTCGGTGACGTTGATCTGTCGTAGCGCGACCTGGCTGTGCGTCCATGCCATTTCGAATGCGCGGTCGGCGAGGCGCCGATCCTGGTATTTCTCCACCAGCTGGAGGCAGCCCGCGCGGCTGTCGCCGACGCCGATGACCAGGTCCAGCGTGGCCGTCTGCGCCGGCTCGAGGGTGACGCGCTGCCGGATGGCGACGATCGGGTCAAGCACCGAGCCCTCGCTGCCCGAGAGCGGAGCGGGATCGCGCAGCGCCTGCGGCGCGGCGACGCTGTTGCCGCGGCCGACGAAGCGAGCGCGGTCCGTCTCGTAGGAAACGGCCTCCACTTCTGCGCCATGCACCGCCATCAGGTGCAGCATCCACGGTGTCGTCTCGCCGCGCGAGCGCGGCCGGCGCGTGCACAGGATCGCCTGGCGCGCGGCAATGATCTCGGTCTGCACGAACAGGCTGCTGAACGCCGGATGGAGCGCGTCGGCGGAGGGGGAGGCGAGCACCACCTCCGCATAGCTGGTCACTTCGATCGTGCGGCGCGATCGCGAACGGTTGGTGACGCGTACCCGGCGCAGCTCGATATCATCCTCCGGCGACACCACGATCTCGGTATGCGTGTCGAAGTTCGCGTCGTGGCGGCGGAATTCCACGCGCTGCTCGGTGAAGATCGCCTCGTAGGATTCGGTACGCTTGAGCGCAGGCTGAAGCGCGCAAGACCAGACCTGGCCGCTCGCGGTGTCGCGCAGGTAGCAGAACGAGCCCCAGTTGTCGGCGGTGCTGTCCTCGTGCCAGCGCGTGACGGCGAGGTCCTTCCAGCGGCTGTAGCCGCCGCCGGCGTTCGTGATCATCACGTTGTAGCGGCCATTGGAGAGCAGTTGCACGCCCGGGATCCTCGTATCCGGCGTGCTGAAGACGCGCATCGGCATCTCGGGAATCTCCGCGACAGCGCGAAAATCGATCCATTCGGGAATCGTCGAGTACGACGCCGTGGCCCTCGGCACCCGCTCCTGCAGCAGCAGCAGGGTCGCCTGGAAGAGCGGATCCGAGACGAAGCGCCGCTGCATCGGCCGGTCGAGCAGGACGTGGGACAGGGCGAGGAAGCTCATGCCCTGGTGGTGGGCCATGAACGAACGCACGACCGCGCTGGTCTCCGCGCGGCGCAGGCGCGCGGGCGTGTAGTCGATCGCCTCGTAGAAGCCGAATTTGCCTAGCAGGCCGTCGGCCGCGAGCCGCTTCAGGTTGGCGCACGCCGCCTCGGGCGCGACCATCAGTGCGAGCGCCGTGGCATACGGCGCGATCACCAGGTCCTCGCTCAGGCCGCGCTTGAGGCCGAGGCCCGGAACGCCGAAAGCACGGTACTGGTAATTGAGCGCTGCATCGACCGTGTTGTACCCGCACTCCGACATGCCCCACGGCACGCCGCGTTGCGCGCCATAGTCGATCTGGCGCCGGACCGCTGCGCGGCAGCTCTCATCGATCAGCGTGTTCTCATAGCTGGGCATCACCAGCAGCGGCATCAGGTACTCGAACATCGAGCCGCTCCAGGACAGCAGCGTCGCTCCGCTGCCCGCGTTGGTGAGCAGCCGTCCGAGCGCAAACCAGCTCTGCTGCGGCAGCTGCCCCTGGGCGATGGCGACGAAACTGGTCAGGCGCGCTTCCGATGCGAGCAGGTCGTAGTAGCTGGCATCGCGCCTGCGCTCGGTCGCGTGGTGTCCGCGCCTGCGCTCGGTGACGTTGTGCCCGATCATCAGCAGATGCCGCACGTCGTCGTACAGGAAGTTGTAATCCATGCGTGCCATTTCGCCCGCCTGCAGGGCGAGTTGCGCGATTTCCTCCATGCGTGCGCGCGCGGCGGAAACGCCTCGCGCAGCCAGCTCGCGCAGCGTGGGTATGCCGTGCTCGCCCGGCATCGCGGAGGGCGGCGCCAGCAGGCGCAGTTCGCCCAGGGCATCCCGGCACTGGCGATCGAGCGCGCGTACCCAGGCGGCGTGCTCTGAATCCGATTTCTCTCCCAGCTCTGCCAGCACCAGTGCGGCGTCCTTCGCCAGCGCATCGAGCATCCGTCGCGAGGCAGCGAGCGTGGCTGGGCGGTCCGCCAGCGCCGATTCGAGCTGATGCCGGAAACTGCGCAGCGCATTCGTGGACGCCGCTGGCGCGCAAGCGTGTAGCGCGTGAAGGGTGTCTTCCAGGCCTTCCCGCCAGCGCGCCGCGAGGATGGGCTGATCGGCCAGCGCGGCGATGCCCGGCCGCAGCGTCAGCAGGTGGCCCGCCAGGTTGCCGCTGTCGACCGTGGAAACGTACATCGGCAGCAGCGGCAGCAGCGAGGCGGTATCGTACCAGTTGTAGAAGTGGCCGCGGTAGCGTTCCAGCTTGTGCATTGTCGCGAACGCATTGCGCGTACGCTCGATGAGCGTGCCTGCGGACACATAGCCGAAATCGTACGCCGAGAGGTTCGCGAGCAAAGACAGCCCCATATTCGTGGGGGAGGTGCGGCGGGCGAGCGCCGTGGCTGGACTCTCCTGGTAGTTGTCCGGCGGCAGCCAGTGGTCTTCCGGCCCTACGAAGGTCTCGAAGAAAGCCCAGGTCTTGCGGGAAACCAGGCGCAGGAACGAGATCTGCTCCGGGGAGAGTACCGCCTGCGGTCGCTCAAGCGGCCGGCCCAGCCACCAAGCGAGCAGCGGAGACGCGAGCCACAGGAGCAGGATCGGAACGGCCACCGCCAACGCTCCGGGGCGCACCTGCAAGAGGTACACCGCCGTGCTGATCGCCACGATCGGCGCGATCCACATCTGGCGTAGGGAATCCGTAAAGCGGCCGCCGGGATCGAGCTCGCTCGAGGCCGTCCACTCGAGTAGGTGCCGGCGCGTGATGAGGACGCGCACCGAGGTGCGCAGGATCGCGTCCAGGCTGGTGCTGGCCTCAAAGGGCAGGCAGGCGAACGTGAACACCGTCTGCGCGAGGCGCGTTCCCGCAGCGCGCATGGCCCCGACCAGATGCTGGCGCAGCGAGGCATCGTCCGGCTTGCGAAACAGCTCCACCATCCAGGCGCACGCCGCGGGAATCAGCAGCACCGCCAGCACGGCCGCGGTCCAGAGCCAGGCGGGCGACAGGAGCGCCCAGCCAAGCAGCAGCAGCAGGGTGAGGGCCGGGGCGACCAGGCTGCGGCGCAGGTTGTCGAGGATCTTCCACTGCGACAGGCCGGAGAGAGGATTCTTCTGCGTGCCGCCATCGCCCGCGGCAACGCGCCGGCGCAGCCAGCCGAGCAGCTGCCAGTCGCCGCGCATCCAGCGGTGCCGCCGGGCCACATCGGCGCTGTAGCGGGCCGGATACTGCTCGTAGAGTTGCACGTCGCTCGCCAGGCCGGAGCGCGCATAGCATCCTTCCAGCAGATCGTGGCTGAGGATGCGGTTGTCCGGGAAACGACCCTTCAGCGCCCGCTCGAATGCTTCGACGTCGTAGATGCCCTTGCCGATGAACGAGCCTTCGCCGAACAGATCCTGGTAGACATCGGAAACCATGCGTGTGTACGGATCGATGCCGGCTTCCTCGCCGTGCAGCTGGGCATAGCGCGTGCGGTTGCTGTCCGCCACGCTCACCGCCACGCGCGGCTGCAGTATTCCGTAGCCTTGCGTCACGCGTCCGCTCGCCTCGTCGTACCGCGCGCGATTGAGCGGATGCGCCATCGTGGCCGCGAGCAGGCGCGCCGAGTCGCGCGGCAGCTGCGTGTCGCTGTCCAGCGTGATCACGTATCGCACGCCGGACAGGACGGCGGTGCGGCCGACCACGCGCGAGAATGCGCCAGGCGCGCCGCCGCGCAGCAGCGCATTCAGATCGCCCAGCTTGCCGCGCTTGCGCTCGCGGCCCATCCAGACGCCCTCGCGCGGGTTCCAGAGGCGCGGACGATGGAGCAGGAAGAAGACATCGCCGTCCCCCGCGCCTGCGTCGCTGCGGTATTTGTCATTCAACGCCGCGATGCGCTGCGCCGCCAACTGCAGCAGCGGCTCGTCCTGGGGCAGCGTTTCAGCGTGCGCATCGGCAAAATCCGTGAGCAGGCAGAACCGAAGGTGCTCGTCGCGGTTGCCGAGGAAGCGGACCTCGAGCGACTCGACCAGATCCTCGACGTTCTGCGTGCTGTGGATGAGCGTCGGCACCACGACCAGCGTCTGCGCGTCCGGCGCTATGCCCTTGGCGAAATCCAAGCGCGGCAGCACCTTCGGCGCCACCAGCAGCGTTGCCAGCCAGTTCACCAGGGCCACTGCGAGTTGGCTGGTGGCGAGCAACGCCAGCATCCCGCAAAGCACCAGGAACCAGCCCCGCGCCCCGCCGGCATGGGCCTGCGCAAGCAAGGCCCCGGTGAAGGCCGCCGTGATCAGCAGGATCGGGCCGAGATAGAGGTAGCGGCGGCGGACGCGCCGCAAGCGAAGGGAAAGGGGAACCCGCATCCGGGTCGCCTCTTCCAGCTGCCGCAGCCCTGTGTCGAAGAGGTAGAAACCGACATGTCTTGCCCGCTCGTCGCCGTCGCTGCGCGCCGCGGCTTCCTGCGCGAGCTGAACGCAGCGGCGCGCCGCCTGTTCCTCGGCGAGTCCGCTGCGCCTGGCGATCTTCTCCAGCACGTGGCGATAGTGGTCGCGGGTGGCGAAGTCCATGCGGCCGTACACGCCGCCGGGGTCCTCGCGCAGAATGCTCTCGACGACGCTCATCGACTCGACGAAGGCATGCCAGTCGGTCGCGGCCAGCAGGCGCAGGCTGCCGATACTGTTGCTGATCGACACCTGGTCGGCCGCCTGCTGCTGGTTCTCCGCCTGCACCAGCTGCTCGATGGAAAGGCCCAGTTCCGAGAGCCGCTGCTCGATCCAGTTGAGCGGCATGGCCAGCGCCGCGCTCTGTCCTTGCAAGCGGCGCGCAAGTTCCGCCACGAATGGACCGCTCATGGGCGGGTTGGAACGCGCCATGTCCGCGACCACCAGGATCAGGCTCTTGGGGTCGTTCTGGGTGGTCTCCATCATCTCGCCCGCCCAGAAATCGGCCAGGTCCCGGCCTCTGCGGTGAGCGATGATGCGGGTTGCGACGCGGCGCAGGTTCTCGATCAGCGCCAGGCGCAGCATGATCGGCACGGCCCACAGTTCGCCGAGGGTCAGATGGGTGACGGTCTGGTAGGCGCTGATGAAGCGGCCGAAGCTGTCGGGATCCATCTGCCCGTCGCCATGGGAAATGGTCTCCAGGGCGATGTCATAGACGCGCGGCAGTCCGGCCGACGGCCCATTGTCCAGGCGCGGCAGCTCCCGGCTGTAATCCCTGGGCAGGTGCCGCCTCGCGGTGCGGATCTGCTCCTCGATCAGGTGGAAGTTGTCCAGCAGCCATTCGCCGGCGGGCGTGCTTGCGCGTCCGTCCTTGATCGCCGCTGTGAGCAGGTCGCAGGCTTCGAGCAGCACGCCCTGGTTTTCCGCAAGGCGCGCGAGCAGCAGGTCGCGGGTGCGCCTTGCCCCCAGCGCGTGCGAGGCCGCCAGCGCCTTGCCGTACTGCTCCATCTGGTCGGCGCTGAACAGCTCGGAGCGCAGCGGCGGCTCTTCGACGGGGTGATCCGCGGTCCAGCCGCCGCGCCGGAACAGCGTCAGTGACTGGAGCAGGATTCGCGCAAGGAAGTTGCCGCTGCTTTTCAGTGGTCCTGCCTCATGCGATGCCGGCAAAAATGGAAGAGGCCCGGAACGGGATCGCCGTCGCCGAGCCTCGGTGCGTCAGGTGTCCACCAGTAGGAGCGCCCGTCAGGGGGAGACGAGCCAGAACACCTACCTAAATGATGCGTCGCGCCTGCGGAGCTGTCTGTACGCTAGCGCACAGAAGCGCTAGATGGCAACGAGTGCGCCGTTTTCAATCCTGACCCGGCTGCCGACGCTGAATGCGGGCTGTGCGGGGTAGGAAACCGTTTGCGAGCCGCCGTTCTCCAGGCGCACCACCAAGTCGAAGTGCTTGGTGGATTTCATCTTTTTCTCGATTTCATTGCCGGCCCAGGCACCGCCCGCGGCGCCGGCGATCTGGGCCACGGTGGTGCCCGTGCCATGGCCGACCTGGCTGCCGAGCAGCGCGCCGACCACGCCGCCGCCGATCATGCCGATATAGCTGCCGTCGCCCTTGACCTCGACCACGTTGATCGCCTCGACCACGCCGCAATTGGGACAGATCTGGCGCGCGGCGGGCGCCGGTGCCGCCGCCTGGCGGCCAGTCGTGCGCTGCCGTGCGGATGAGCTGTCGACCAGCGGCTTGCCAAGGACCTTGCTGTGCTCCTGCTGGCCGATGCGCAGGTTCCCCGTGACGACCGCATTGGTTGCGATCCTGTCGCGATTCCTGATGGTGTACGCACCCTCGTAGGCGCCGGCCCTGACTTCCTCCAGGTTGATCTTGCCGCGGACGCCGTTGATCCTGACGCTGGCGTTGCCGCTTGGGCTGCCCTCGAGAGCGAAAACGAGTTCCGAGCCCGGCGTGAGGCTGCGCGGCGGATCCACGTTGAAGAGGTTGATTTCCGGGACGCTGTTCGCGGCCGCCGAACCGCCCGGCCAGCGGAAGCCGGAGCCCTTCACCAGCGATTCGTCGAGAACGCTGCTGGCCACCTGATTGCCCCGGCGCAGATTGGCCGTGGCGGTGCTGTCCTCGGTGATCTGGTCGCGCCGGGTGATGGTGTAGATGCCTTCGTAGACGCCGGCTTCGATTTCTTCCAGGATCAGGCTCCCGGTCGCTCCGCCGATGCGCACGGTCGCGGTACCAGCGGGGCTGCCGTAAAGCGTGAACACGAGCTCGCTGCCGGCGACCGGCTTCGCGGTGGGTACGACATCGAAGCCATCGATTCTGGGAGCCGCGTTCTGCGACGCGGACTGCTGCGCCAGCACGGTGTTCGAAGGGAGCGCCAGTGGCAGGAACGCTGCCAGTGCGAGGAGGGTTGCGCCGAGTCCGTGGTTTAGGTTCATCGGCGCATCTTTGCGCTTCGCTGTCCGGCCGTCCGTACGCTATCGCACCGATCGCTCTGCGACCGGCTCAATGGAAAACCCGTGCAAAGGCGCGCTCGCTCAGCAACTCGCGTGCTTCAGGTTGTTCGTCAGTGAGACAGCGCGCAACTTGGCCCGATGAACCGGCAGTTTCTGTTGGCAAGCGCACAGAGCGAGTCCGGCAAGAGGGGCAAAGTGGCAATCAGCAAACAAGGAGAACGGAAATGACCGACGTACTGACGAGGAAAGTCGTAGCGAACGAGGAGGATCTGAACCGCGATCCCATCACGGGAACGCCAGGCGCGCATCCGCTGGGCACGGGCGCCGGCGCAGCATCCGGCGCAGTCGCCGGAGGTGTTGCCGGACTGGCGGTGGGCGGGCCGGTAGGCGGCCTGATCGGCGTCGCGGTAGGCGCAATGGCAGGTGGTCTGGCCGGCAAGAGCGCGGCCGAGGCGTTCAACCCCACCGCCGAGGAAGTGTTCTGGCGGGAGACCTACCTGCGCGAACCCTACTACGTACAGGGCAGGAACTTCGAGTACTACGCGCCGGGCTTTCGCGCCGGCTGGGAAGGCCGCGTGAGGCACAGCGGCCTCAGTTTCGAGGAGGCGGAGCCCGAGCTGAGGGCGAACTACGACCGCGGCAAGGGCGAGCTCGACCCTGTCTGGATGGATGTGAAGCCGGCCGCGCGTGCTGCATGGAGTCGCGTCGAACAGAAATGGCGACGCAGCCCGTAGCGCTCCAGAAAGGCACAAGCATGGCGTGTGTGTCAGGCAGTCCGGATCCAACTCAAACTGAAGGAACTGAAAATGAACTGGGATCGCATCGAAGGCAACTGGAAGCAATTCAAGGGCAACGTGAAGGAGCAGTGGGGCAAGCTCACCGACGATCAGCTCGACGTGATCGCCGGCAAGCGTGACAACCTGGCCGGGAAGATCCAGGAGGCGTACGGGATTTCCAAGGATCAGTCGGAGAAGCAGATCGCCGACTGGCACAAGCGCATGGAGCAGAAATATCCATAGAGCGGCACCGGCAAGTCGTCAAACCGCGCGCTGGTTGTGTACGGTGGCGTACGGACCGGCAGCGCTGCGCCCACTATCGTGGCACTTCACGACAGGAGATCGACCATGACCAAACGAATTCTCGCGCCGCTGCTGGCGGCACTCTTCATTTCCGGTCTTTTCGGCACGCTCGCGGGATGCAACACCGTGGAGGGCGCCGGCAAGGACATCGAGCAGGGCGGCAGGGCGATCAAGAACGAGGCGCGAGAACAGCGCTGAGCCGGCTGCCGGCGTCCAATACCGCGCGCTGATCCGCCGTGCGCGTGGCGCCTGCCCTGCTGCGCGAATGGCCGCTGGTTGCGGTCGTCGCGACCACCATCCTGTTTCTGGCCTTCGGGCGGCGACTGCGCGCCGACCTGGCGCATCCGGTCCAGTTCGCTTTCATCCTGGTCTGGCTGGTAGCCGCGATCCTCGCGGCCGTATTCGCGGTGGTGCGGCATGCCGAGGGGCTCGCCGCACGCCTGGGCGAGCCCCTGGGCACCCTGGTATTGACGCTGTCGATCACCGGGATCGAGGTGATGATCATCGTCGCCGCGATGTCCACGGGGCACGGCAGCCCCACGCTGGCGCGCGATGCGATGTTCGCGGTGATCATGATCGTCCTGAACGGCATGGTCGGACTGACGCTGCTCGTCGGCGGGCTGAAGTACCGCGAGCAGGACTACAACCTGCAGGGCGCGAATGCCTTCCTGGCGGTGATCCTGCCGCTGGCCATCGTCGGCCTGGTGCTGCCGAACTACACCATCTCATCGCCCGACAAGACGTTTTCGCCCGGCCAGGCGGCGTTCCTCACGCTCGTGTTCCTAGCGCTGTACGGCGTGTTCCTGACCATCCAGAACATCCATTACCGGGCCTACTTCCGGTCGACCGTCGAGGCGAACAAGGCCAAACCGCCGCCGCGCGGGAGCAAGGAGTGGCACTCCATTCCCTACCATGTGCTCCTGCTGCTGGCGTACTTGGGGCCGTTGACGGTGCTCGCGGAACAGCTCGCAGTGCCGATCGACCACACCATCCGCGTGCTGGGCGCACCGGTCGCGCTGGCGGGTTTCCTCGTCGCAGCGATCGTGCTCGCGCCCGAATCGGTCGTCGCGGTGCGCGCTGCGGCGAGCAACGACCTGCAAAGGGCCGTCAATGTCCTGCTCGGGTCGGTGCTTGCTAGCATCGGCTTGAGCATTCCCGCCATCCTCATCTACGGGCTGCTGGCCGGCGTGCCGATCGTCCTCGGCCTGGACCAGGTGGGCATCACGCTGCTGGCGCTGACTCTGGTCCTGTGCATGATGACCTTCTCGAGCAGCCGTACCCATGTGCTGCTCGGGGCGGTGCACCTGGTGGTGTTCCTCGCGTACGCAATGCTGGTGTTTCACACCTAGGCACCGCGTTCCGCCAGCCCTGCCAGTCCCGCATGCGGTCGAGCCGCGACGGCCGGCCGCTTCGCTCAGCCTAGCTGCGGCCCAGATCCTGGATCGCGTCGACCACCATGCCAGTACCGATCGCGATCATGAGGATGTCGGACGCGACTCGTACGTAGCGGTAGCCGGACGGCGGCTGGCCGATCTGCAGCACCAGCGGCTGCGGCACCGAGTAAAAGACCACGTCGCGCGGCAGTTGCTGGCCCATATGCCACTTCCTGGCCTGGCCCGGCGGCATGCAGCCGTTGTGCTTCTTGGCCAGTCCCGGGGGACAGCGCCCGCCGTGATTGTGCTCGTCGTAGTAATCGCGCACCGCGACGCGATGGCGGTCCTCGAAATGCTCGCGCCTGTCGCTGTCGTGCGACCGCTTCCCGCCGGCATCACGATGCTCGTTCTTGTCAGAGCGCTGATGCTTGCCCGAGTGCTCGCTCCTGTCGGAGTTGCCCTTGCCGGCCGAGGCAGGCTTGTCCGCCATCGCCGGGCCGACCGCCAGGATTCCGGCGAACGCCAGGGCCAGGGTGCTTTTCAGTATCAGCGTGGTTGGTTTCATCAGGCCAGTATTCCTTCCGGCGGGCAGGCGGTCTGTGCGCCAACACACAGCGCTCGCCAGTCGTGCTAGCGATTCCACCCATGCAGGACGACGCCCGGGTACATCGGCATGACTTCGGCGTCCTCGAACCGGCTGGTGCGCAGGCGGGCTTCGCCGGCGAGGTTCTTGTCGGACAGCGACCGGATTAGTCCGTCCACGCCGCGCTCACGGACGATGCCCGCAAAGGTCTCCCGATAGGTCGTTACCAGGCTCACGCCTTCGATCTTGATGTCGTAGACCTTCCATCCGGTCGCGAGGTGCTCCATGTCGTAATCTATCGTCAGCGGCGCCGTTCCGGGCTGCCGGATGGCGGACTTGACGGTGACTTCGGTATCGCCGGGCGCCGCGCGCAGCGGCTTGAACTCGACGACCTGGTCGCGATAGCTCGACAGCGCGGTGGAGTAGGTGCGCACCAGCAGGGTCTTGAATTCCGCGGTGAGCGCCGCCTGCTGGGCGGGCGTGGCCAAGGGCCAGCTGCGCGCTGCGGCGATCTGCGTCATGCGGTGAAAATTGAAGTGCGGCAGGATCCGCGCCTCGACCAGGTTGGCGACCTTCGCCGGGTTGCCGGCCTGTATCTCCATGTCCTGCCGAATGAGTGCAAGCACTTCCGCGGTGACCGTCTTCAGGAGCACATCCGGTGCGATGTCCTGGGCGGGGTAGCCGGGCGGCGCGACAGACGATGCAAGCGCGAAAACCAGAGACAGTACGGCTCTGTTCATGCGTGGCCCTTACAGGTCGACCAATACGAGCTCGATTCCGTTACGTACGAGCTTCTTGCCGTCGGGCAGCGTCAGGTAAGGCGCCGCCTGTTCGGCGGTGAGGCCATAAGCGAAGGACATCGGACCGCGGCTGAAGCTGCCGGAGCCGTGGCCGTTGAAAAGCGTCAGGCGCTTGAACCAGAAGCGTGCCGTGGTGCCGTCGCTGCAACGGAGCTGTCCCGAGCCACCTAGCGCTGCGCTTGACGTGAAATCGCCGGCGCATGCGAGCGCGGGGTCCTTCTGCGAATGAATGGCGATGGTCCCGGCGCCGCTGAGGTGGCCTTCGGCCTCGCCGACGAAGAGCTCGCCGCCGAGGATTGCGATCACCGGGCCGGTGGACGACAGGAATCCCGCGCCCGCCCCGGTTGCCGCAGCCATACCCATGCCCACGGCGGCGATCGCAATCAGCATGCGTCGTATCCGGTTGCCGTCAATCTGAAGCAAGTTCATCTTGTTTCCTTGCCGTGAAGCACTGGTGCGCGCTGCAGTCGAATCTACGCAACGCGGCGGGCGCAGTCCGTGCGCTGGCGAACGCAAAAGACGATGACGGCGCTGCGGGCTATGTGCGATAGCGCACAGTTGCCTTCGGGAGGCGGGGTAGAATTGTCACGGCTGAATATCGGTTCCGCACATCGCCTGAAAGGTGAGTTTCAGACTTTGCCTGCTCCCCATACTCCGCAGCAGAACCACCTCCTCGCCGCTCTGCCACCGGGCGATCTGGAGCGCCTGTCGCCCCATCTCGAGCTGGTGCCGATGCCGCTCGGCGAAGCCCTCTACGAATCCGGCGGGCGCTTGCAGCACGTCTACTTCCCGACCACCTCCATCGTGTCGCTGCTCTACGTGATGGAGGACGGCGCCTCGGCCGAGATCGCGGTGGTGGGCAACGAAGGCATCCTCGGTATCTCGCTGTTCATGGGCGGCGAAACCACGCCGAGCCGGGCCGTGGTGCAGAGCGCGGGCTACGGCTACCGGATGAAGGCGCAGGTCCTGAAGCAGGAATTCAACCGCGCCGGGCCGGTGATGCACCTGCTGCTGCGCTATACCCAGGCGCTGATCACGCAGATGGCGCAAACCGCCGTATGTAACCGCCACCACTCGGTGGAGCAGCAGCTGTGCCGCTGGCTGCTGTTAAGCCTGGACCGCCTGACCACCGACGAGCTGAGCATGACCCAGGAGCTGATAGCCAACATGCTCGGCGTGCGGCGCGAAGGCGTCACCGAAGCCGCCGGCAAGCTGCAGCGCGCCGGATTGATCCGCTATAGCCGCGGCCGCATCACGGTGCTCGACCGTCCGGGACTGGAAAGGGAAGTCTGCGAGTGCTACGCGGTGGTCAAGAAGGAATTCGACCGGTTGCTTTCCGAGATTCCCGGCGGCAGCCCTTTCCAGATGGTCGGACACTCGCGCGCGAGCTAGCGATCCAGGCTTACCGCCTCTTGAGGCTTGATTGCCAGTCGATGAGCTGCCTCTCGGTGTCTTCGTTGGAGAGGCCGTAGAGTTCCTTGATGCGCGCGGCGAGCAGCGCCCGCCGGCCGCCGATCGCGTGCAGCTGCTGTTCGCCGATGCGATCCCAGCGGCGCTTCGCATCCGCCTTGAACTGGTTCCAGTCGCCCTGAATGGCGCCCCAATCCAGTTCTTGCCAAGGAGTCGTGGGCATCTCTATCTATTTGTTGCGCGTCTCGACCTGAACCAGCTCTTCTGACTGCGCCGGTGCCGGTGCCGGCGCCGGGCGCTCGCGGCGCGGGCGGCCAAGCTGAGCCGGCTCGGGCTCGGGCAGCGGTGCGCGGGCCTTGGACGA
Organism: Burkholderiales bacterium; assembly: GCA_049651845.1. Lineage (GTDB taxonomy): Bacteria > Pseudomonadota > Gammaproteobacteria > Burkholderiales > SG8-39 > RBG-16-66-20. The sequence continues at coordinate 73,264 of JBASCW010000042.1, forward strand.
ATCGGTCTCGACCATCTGCAGGCCGGCGGAGGACAGCAGCTCCTTCGGATTGACGCGCGGCGCTTCGAAACGAGGTGCTTCGGCGCGCGGCGCCTCGGCGATGCGCGGCGCTTCTTCGCGAACTGGCTGTGCGCGCACCGGCTCTTCGACTCGGGGCGCCGGCGCTGGCGCCGCTTGCTGTTGCACGACGGTTTCCGCTTCATGCGCCATCTCGGCTTCGCGCTGCTGTTTCAGGCGATGCTCCTCGAGCTGCTGCGCGTAAACCGACTGGTCGGGACGCTGGGCGTGCTCCGGCCGGCGCTCGCCGCGTTCGTCTTGCGGGCGTTCGCCGCGATCCGGACGATCGCCCCGGTCCCCGCCGCCGCCGCGACCGCGACGTCCGCGGCGTCCGCGGCGCTGCTGTTCCTCGCCCTCCTGCAGCGGCGGGCGCTGGCCGTTCTGCTCGCCCTGAGGGCCGCGTTGCTGCTGCGGGCGCGGCGGGCGCTGATCCGGCCGGCGCTCGCCTTGCGGCAGGGTGCCGTTAGCGCGCTCCGCCTGCGAAAGCTCGCCCTGCTGCGGCATCTCGGCCTGCTGGCGTTCGCCTCGCGGGCGATCCTGGCGGGGCTGTTGCTGCTGTTGGGGACGTCCGTCGCGGCGCTGCTGCTGGTCGCCACGCTGCTGCGGGCGCCCGTCGCGCTGTTGATCGCGCCGGCCGTCGCCGCGGCCATCACGCTGGTGGTCGCGTCGGCCATCGCCGCGACCCCCGCGTCCGCCGCGCTCCCCGCGGCGATGCTCGTGCCGATCCCGGTACTCGTCGCGCGTGCGCTCCGGACGCTGCGGCTGCTGCTGCCGGGCAGGACGCATCGCGGCTTCGTTGGCTGCCGGAGGCTGCTCGGCCGGCTTTTCGGTCTTGAGCCAGCCGAACAGGCGGCCGAGGAAACCCGAGCGCGCCGGTTCCTGCGGTTGCGGCGCAGGGGCGGCGGGGACCGGGGCCGCTGCTCGCGGCGCTTCGGCCCTGGGCGCCGGCTCCGGAACGACCGGCGCCGGCTGGTCGGGCACGATGCCCTGGACCATCGCCTGCTGACGCTCTTTCTTCGCTTCGGCTTCCTTGCCCGGCGCCTGCGGCTCCTCGGGCGGCTCGACCAGCTCGTAGCTGGTGGGCACGTGCTCCATCGCGTTCAATTCGTCATGCTTCAAGCGCTGCACCTTGTAGTGCGGCGTCTCGAGGTGCGAATTCGGCACCAGTACGATATTGACCTTGATGCGCGCCTCCAGCTTCTGGATTTCGCCGCGCTTCTCGTTGAGCAGGAACGAGGCGACATCGACCGGCACCTGCGCGTGCACCGCGCCGGTGTTCTCCTTCATCGCCTCCTCCTGGATGATGCGCAGCACGTGTAGCGCCGTGGACTCGACGCCGCGGATGAAGCCGGTGCCGCCGCAGCGCGGGCAGCTGATGTGCGCGGTCTCCTCGAGCGAGGGCTGCAGGCGCTGGCGCGACAGTTCCATCAGGCCGAAGCGTGAGATCTTGCCGACCTGCACGCGCGCGCGGTCGTGCCGCAGCGCGTCGCGGAAGCGGTTCTCCACCTCGCGCTGGTTCTTCTGCGACTCCATGTCGATGAAGTCGACCACGATCAGGCCGCCCAGGTCGCGCAGGCGCAGCTGGCGCGCGACTTCCTCGGCCGCCTCCAGATTGGTGCGGAACGCGGTCTCCTCGATGTCGTGGCCCTTGGTGGCGCGCGCCGAGTTGACGTCGATCGCGGTGAGCGCCTCGGTATGGTCGATCACCACCGCGCCGCCAGAGGGCAGGTTGACGTGCCGGCCGTAGGCGCTCTCGATCTGGTGCTCGATCTGGAAGCGCGAGAACAGCGGAACGTCGTCGCGGTAGAGCTTGACCTTGGCGACGTTCGCGGGCATCACGGTCTGCATGAACGCCACCGCCTGGTCGTAGATTTCCTGGGTGTCGATCAGGATCTCGCCGATGTCGGGCTGGAAATAGTCGCGGATCGCGCGGATCACGAGGCTCGACTCGAGGTAGATCAGGAACGGCTTCTTTTCGGTGTCCTTGGCGGCGCTGTCGACGGCGCTCCACAGCTGCAGCAGGTAGTTCAGGTCCCACTGCAATTCTTCCACCGTGCGGCCGATCGCGGCGGTGCGTGCGATCACGCTCATGCCCTCGGGGACCACCAGCTGGTCGATGGTGTCGCGCAACTCGTTGCGGTCCTCGCCCTCGACGCGGCGCGAAACCCCGCCGCCGCGCGGGTTGTTCGGCATCAGCACCAGGTAGCGGCCCGCGAGGCTGATGAAGGTGGTGAGGGCGGCGCCCTTGTTGCCGCGCTCGTCCTTCTCGACCTGGACGATCAGGTCCTGGCCTTCCTTGAGCGCATCCTGGATGCGCGCGTGGCTCGCGTTCTCGCGGAAGTAGCTCTTGGAGACTTCCTTGAAAGGCAGGAACCCGTGCCGCTCCTCGCCGTAGTCGATGAAGGCGGCCTCGAGGCTGGGCTCGATGCGGGTGATGATTCCCTTGTAGATGTTGCTCTTGCGCTGTTCCCGGGAGGCCGACTCGATGTCGAGGTCGACCAGTTTCTGTCCTTCCACGATCGCGACGCGCAGTTCTTCCTGCTGGGTCGCGTTAAACAACATGCGTTTCACTTATTGTTCTCCTGCGCGCGCAGGAGCGCTGTCTTTAGCCGGTCTGCATCCCCAAAGTAAGGAAAGGCTTGCGAAGAAAAGAGGCGTCTGCGCGCGTTGCTGCTGCAATCGCTGCTTACGGTGAGCGAGATTAACCCCTGGTTCGGGCCCGGCGCGCGGCCGGACAGGAGGCGGGTTGCAGGGACCGGCGCAAGGCTCCTCGGCCTGTGCGTCTTGTGGTCCCTGTGCCTCGCAACTCGAGGCCAGACCGCGGATAATAATAAAAATGAAGGACTTAAGCAAGCCACAGGTGACCTGGCTTGAAGTAGGCGAGGAAAGCGACGCCCAGCGCATCGACAACTTCCTGCTGCGGCAGCTGAAGGGCGTGCCGAAAAGCCATGTGTACCGGGTGCTGCGCAGCGGCGAGGTCCGGGTCAACAGCGGACGGGTCAAGCCGGAATACCGCCTGCAGATTGGGGACAAGGTTCGGGTCCCGCCTGTCAGGGTTTCCGCTTCTAGTTCAAAACCACCGTTAAAGCCGATCAAGTTCCCTATCGTTCATGAAGATCCCTCGCTCCTCGTGATCGACAAGCCTTCCGGTACCGCCGTCCACGGCGGCAGCGGCGTGAGCCACGGGGTGATCGAATCGCTGCGTGCTGCGCGCCCGCAGGCGAAGATGCTGGAGCTCGCGCACCGCCTCGACCGCGACACCTCGGGCCTGCTCGTGGTGGCGAAAAAGCGCAGCGCGCTGCTCGAGCTGCACCGCATGCTGCGCGAGGGGGAAGTGGAGAAGATCTACGTGGCGGTCGTCAAGGGCGTGCCGGCGAAGAAAGTCTTCGACATTCGCGAGCCGCTGCACAAGTACGTCACGGCGAAAGGCGAGCGGCGCGTCGCGGTGAAGGAGGGAGGCATGTCCGCCGTTACGAAGATAAAACTCCTGCAGAAAAGCAAGGACTTCAGCCTCGTGGAATTGCGTCTGATGACCGGCCGCACGCACCAGATTCGCGTACATCTCGCGCACGCCGGCCACCCGGTGCTGGGCGACGACAAATACGGTGACTTCGAGCTCAACCGCGCGCTCGCGCGCCAGGGCGTGAAGCGCCTGTTCCTGCACGCGCGGCGCCTCGCGTTCGCGCATCCGGCGAGCCGGGAGAAGCTGCGGCTGGAAGCGCCGCTGCCCGGGGATATGCTTGCGTTTTGCCGAGCCAACTTCAGCGCCCTTGAATAGGAACTACAGCCTCATCGTCTTCGACTGGGACGGCACGCTCATGGACTCGACGGTCGGCATCACGGTCGCGATCCAGGAGGCAGCGCGCGACCTCGGGCTGCCGGTGCCGGACCGCGAGCGCGCGAGCCACGTGATCGGGCTGGGCCTGCAGGATGCGCTGCGCATGGCGGTGCCGGACCTGCCGCAGCAGAAGTACGCGGAATTCGTGGAGGCCTACCGCAGGCATTTCCTCGTACGCCAGGACGAGATGGCGCCGTTTCCCGGCGTGCGCGAGATGCTCGAGGAGCTGGTCGCGCGCGGCCACCGGCTCGCGGTGGCCACCGGCAAGAGCCGGCGCGGGCTGGACCACCAGTTCGGGCTGACAGGACTGCGCGAGCTGTTCGCGGCGTCGCGCTGCGCGGACGAGACCCGGCCAAAGCCGCATCCGGCGATGCTGCTGGAGCTGATGGAAGAGCTGGCGACGGCGCGGCGCGAACTGCTCATGATCGGCGACACCTCGCACGATCTCGGCATGGCGCAGAGCGCGGGCGTGGACGCGGTCGCGGTCGGCTACGGCGCGCATCCGCTCGAGTCGCTGAGCGCCTGGAACCCGCGCGCGAGCGTGCGCAGCGTCGAGGAGCTGCGGCAATGGCTGACGGCGAACGCCTGATCTGCGCATCGCAGGCCCTGCTGGATTCCAGCAAGGCAGTGCGCTTCGAGGTGGAGTATTTCGGCGAGCGCGCGCCCGCGTTCGTGCTGCGCTTCCGCGGGCGCGTCCACGGCTACCTGAACCGCTGCGGGCACATGCCGATGGAGCTCGACTGGCGCGAGGGCGAGGTCTTCGACGCCGAAGGCCGTGATCTAATATGCTCGACGCATGGCGCCACCTATGCCGCGGACAGCGGCAAATGCCTGGGCGGACCCTGCGGCAGCACGCCGCTCGTACCCCTGCAGGTCGAGGAGAGGGACGGCAAGGTCTACTTCAAAGGAATCAACGATGGCTGACAACGACGGTCAATGGGAGCGCGGGCTCATCGAGAAGCTCGCCACCGCGGCGCTCAAGGAGCAGCGGCGCGCGCGGCTCTGGGGGATTTTCTGGAAGCTGCTCACCTTCGCCTACATCACGGTGATCATCGTGCTCGCCTTCGACTGGAAGACGAGCAAGGAGCTGAAGGGCGACAAGCACACGGCGCTCGTCGAGGTGCAGGGCGTGATCGCGCCGGGCACGGAGTCGAGCGCGGAGAAGGTCGTGCTGGCGCTGCAATCCGCCTTCAAGGACAAGAACACCCAGGGCGTGGTCATGCGCATCAACTCGCCGGGCGGCAGCCCGGTGCAAGCGCAGGGCATCTTCGACGAGATGAAGCGGCTGCGCCAGAAGCATCCCGAGATCCCGCTCTACGCGGTGGTCGAGGACCTGTGCGCCTCGGGCGGCTACTACGTGGCGGCCGCCGCGGACAAGATCTACGTCGCCAAGGGCAGCATCGTCGGCTCGATCGGCGTGCGCATGGACAACTTCGGCGTGGTCGGGCTCATGGAGAAGCTCGGCGTCGAGCGGCGCCTGATCACCGCCGGCAAGAACAAGGCGCTGCTCGATCCGTTCCTCCCGGAAGATCCCGCGCACAAGCAGATCGCGGTGGACCTGATCACGGAAATCCACAACCAGTTCATCGCCGCCGTGCGCGAGGGCCGTGGCAAGCGCCTCAAGGAGACGCCGGACATGTTTTCCGGGCTGATCTGGAGCGGCGCGAAGAGCATCGAGCTCGGGCTCGCCGACGGCCTGGGCGGCCTCGACTACGTAGCGCGCGAGGTGGTCAAGGCCGAGGACATCGTCGACTTCACGCAGAAGGAGAACCTGGCCGAGAAGTTCGCGCGCCGCTTTGGCGCCGGCGCGATGGCGGCACTGCTCGACTTCTCGGTGCGCAGCGGCCTGACTATGCGCTGAGCAGCAGGAACACCGTAGGCCGCTTGCCGATGGGCTCGCGCTGCCTGCGCCAGTCTGCAATGGATCTGGTCCTGACGGTTTCGCTCCTCATCGTCAGATCGGTCGCGACACAGAGTTTCGTTGCCGGGCTGCAGCTCTCCAGCAGCGCGCCGAGCAAGGCATCGTTGCGGTAGGGCGTCTCGATGAAAATCTGCGTCTCGCGCTCGCGCCGCGAGCGCGCCTCGAGCTCGCGAATTCGCCTGCGGCGCTGTTCCGCCTCGCGCGGCAGGTAGCCGCAGAAGGCGAAGCGCTGGCCTTCCAGGCCCGAGGCCATGAGCGCGAGCACGATCGAGGAAGGCCCCACGAGCGGCACCACGCGAACGCCGGCCGCGTGCGCGGCCTCTACCAGCCTTGCGCCGGGGTCGGCGATCGCCGGGCAGCCGGCTTCCGAGAGCAAGCCGACGGACTCGCCTGCCTTGAGTCTTTCCATCTCATGAGAAAAGTCCGAATCAACGGTCGAAATGCTGAGCTCCTGCATCGGGCATGGCATTTCAATTTCCTTCAGGAACGCGCGCGCCGTCTTCGCATTCTCTACGACGAAATGCCGTAGCGTCCTGACCGTCTCGAGGGCCAAGGCCGGCAAGGCGTCGGCCGCGGCGCCGCCGAGCGGCGTGGGGATCGCGTAAAGGACGCCGGGCATCAGCCCAGCACGTCGAAGCCGGACTCGCGCAGCAGCTCGCCCAGCGCGATCAGCGGCAGGCCGATCAGCGAGGTCGGATCTTCCGTGTCGATGCGCGCGATCAGGCTGATGCCGAGGCCCTCGGCCTTCGCGCTGCCGGCGCAGTCGTAGGGCTTCTCGAGCTGCAGGTAGCGTTCGATGCGCGCCACGTCCAGCGGCCGGAACGTGACGCGGCAAGGCACCACGCGCGCGCGTAGCGCCCCGGATTTCGTGTCCAGAACCGCCACCGCGGTATCGAACAGCGCGGTCCTGCCGCTCACCAGCGCCAGCTGCCGTACCGCGTTCTCGTGGTTGCCCGGCTTGTCGAGCCGCTCGCCGCCGCAGGAAGCCACCTGGTCCGATCCGATCACCAGCGCATCGGGATAGCGGATCGCGACCGCGCGGGCTTTCGCTTCGGCCAGGCGCGCGGCGGTGGCCGCCGGCGCCTCGTCGCCGCGCGGCACCTCGTCGATCTGGGGATTGGCGCATTCGAAGGGCATGCCGAGGCGCTCCAGCAGCCCGCGCCGGTACCTGGATGTCGAGGCGAGCACAACCCGCCGGGAAGATGGCATAGCTTTGTTTTGACAGAGATTTTTCAGGATGATACCATTCGCCCCCGTATGTCGCATCAGCCGGTCATCGACGGCCTCGAATTCGCGAAGGCCGCATCGAGGCTGCAGGGGGCATGGCCGGTCGCCGAGTTCCTGCGTTTGCACGATGCGCTGCGCTCGACGCCGGGGATGCTGCACTACGAAATGCAGGGGATCCCCGAGGAACAGGGACGGCCGGCGCTGCACCTGCAGGTGCGCGGCGAGCTGCACCTGACCTGCCAGCGCTGCCTGGGTGCGCTCGAATTCCCGCTGCGGATCGAGACCTCGCTGCGGCTGGCGGCGACGCAGGAAGAAGTCGATGCCGAGCCGCTGGGCGCGGGCGGGCCCGAGAGCATCGTCGCTGGCAAGGAAATGCGGGTGCAGGCGCTGGTGGAGGACGAAGTGTTGCTGGCGATACCGATCGCGCCGCGGCACGAAGACTGCACCGGCACTGCAAAGGACGCCGCGAGCGATGCGGCGGGCGCAAGACAAATGCCGTTCGCGGGTCTTCGCGGCCTGATGGGCGGGACGAAACGCTGACGCAGTCATAAACTAGGAACGAGGAGCAACACATGGCAGTCCAGCAGAACAAGAAGTCGCCGTCCAAGCGCGGCATGCACCGTTCGCACGATTTCCTCGGCGCGCCGGCGCTGGCGGTCGAGCCGACCAGCGGCGAGGCGCACCTGCGCCACCACATCAGCCCGAGCGGCTACTACCGCGGCAAGAAGGTCACCAAGGGCAAGGGCGACTGACGATCACCGTCGCCGTTGACTGCATGGGGGGCGATCACGGCCCCCATGTGACGGTGCCGGCCGCCCTCGACTTCCGGCGCGCAAACGCGGACGTGGAGCTCGTCCTCGTCGGGTTGCGCGACGCCATCGAAGCCGAGCTGGCGAAGCAGGGCACCGCGCCCGGCACCGGGCTGCGCGTGCGGCACGCCGGGCAGGCGGTGGCGATGGACGAGCCCCCGGTGCAGGCCCTGCGCTTGAAGAAGGATTCCTCGATGCGCGTCGCGGTCAACCTGGTCAAGAGCGGCGAGGCGCACGCCTGCGTGAGCGCGGGCAACACCGGCGCGCTGATGGCGATCTCGCGCTTTGTGCTCAAGACGCTGCCGGCGATCGACCGGCCGGCGATCGCCACGGGCGTGCCGAACGCCAAGGGCGGCTTCACCTACATCCTCGACCTCGGCGCGAACGTGGACAGCACGCCCGAGCAGCTGATGCAGTTCGGCGTCATGGGCGCGATGCTGGTGTCGGCGGTCGAGCAGCGCGAGCGCCCGAGCGTGGGGCTGCTCAACATCGGCATCGAGGACATCAAGGGCAACGAGACGGTGAAGCAGGCCGGCGAGCTGCTGCGCGCGAGCGGCCTCAATTTCCACGGTAACGTCGAGGCCGACGACATCTACAAGGGCACGGTGGACGTGGTCGTCTGCGACGGCTTCGTCGGCAATTCGGTGCTGAAGGCGTCCGAGGGCGTCGCCAAGATGATCGTCGGCTTCCTGCGCCAGGAGTTCTCGCGCAACCCGCTGCGCAAGCTCTCGGCGCTGTTCGCGATGCCGGTCCTCAAGGCGATGCGCGCGCGCATGGACCCGGGCAACTACAACGGCGCGAGCCTGCTCGGCCTCAAGGGCATCGTCATCAAGAGCCACGGCTCGGCCGACCGCTACGCGTTCGGCCAGGCGCTGCGGCGCGCCGCCGAGGAGGTGCGCAACGACGTCGTGCGCCGGATTACCGACAGCATGGCCAGGGCGCACGCGTGATTTTTTCGCGCATCGTCGGCACCGGCAGCTACCTGCCGCCCACGGTCCTCACCAACGACGAGCTCTCCAGGCGCGTGGACACGAGCGACGCCTGGATCCAGGAGCGCACCGGGATCCGCCAGCGGCACATCGCCGACAAGTCGCAGGCTTCGAGCGACCTCGCGCTCGAAGCGAGCCGGCGCGCGCTCGAAGCGGCCGGCGTCACGGCTGCCGGGATCGACCTCATCATCGTCGCCACGTCGACGCCGGACTACATCTTTCCCAGCACTGCCTGCTTGCTGCAAGCGAAACTGGGCGTGAAAGGCTGTGCGGCTTTCGACATGCAGGCGGTCTGCAGCGGATTCGTATACGCGCTCGCGACCGCCGATAGTTTGATGAAGAATGGAATTTATAGCAAAGCGCTCGTTGTCGGCGCCGAAGTGTTTTCGCGCATACTGGACTGGAACGACCGCGCCACCTGCGTGCTGTTCGGCGACGGCGCGGGCGCGGTGGTGCTCGCGGCCGGCGACAAGCCCGGCCTGCACGCCTCGGCGCTGCATGCCGACGGCAGCCTGGCCGGCATCCTCTCGGTGCCCGGCAACGTCTGCGGCGGCAGCATCATGGGCTCGCCGTTCCTGCAAATGCAGGGCAACCAGGTGTTCAAGGTCGCGGTGAAGGTGCTCGACGAATGCGCGCGCGAGGTCGTCGCGGCGGCCGGCATGACGCTGGCGGACGTGGACTGGCTGATACCGCACCAGGCGAACGTGCGCATCCTCGAGGCGACTGCGAAGCGGCTCGGCCTGCCACGCGAGAAGCTCGTGGTCACGGTCGGCCATCATGCGAACACGTCGGCCGCCTCGGTGCCGCTCGCGCTCGACGAGTACCTGCGGGCGGGCAGGATCAAGGCCGGCCAGAAGGTGATGCTGCAGGGCGTGGGCGGCGGCTTTACGTGGGGCGCGTCCCTGGTCACGATATGAATGCGAAGAAGGCAAGAGGCGCATGAAACTCGCGATGGTCTTCCCCGGGCAGGGCTCGCAATCGGTCGGCATGCTGAAGGGCTACGCTGGGCTTGCCGGTGTCGATGGCGTACGCGCGGCGGCAAGCGCTGCGCTGGGCGCGGATTTTCTCAAGCTGCTAGACGAGGGGCCGGCGGAGCAGCTCAACCTCACCGTGAACACGCAGCCGGCGATGGTGACCGCGGCGATCACGGCGTACCGCGCCTGGCTCGCCGCCGGCGGTCCGGCGCCATCGCTCGTCGCCGGGCACAGCCTCGGCGAGTATTCGGCGCTCGTCGCCGCGGGCGCGCTCACGCTCGAGGCGGCGCTGCCGCTGGTGCGCTTCCGCGCGCAGTCGATGCAGGCAGCGGTGCCCGAGGGCCAGGGCGCGATGGCGGCGATCCTCGGCCTCGACGACGACGGCGCGCGCGCCGCCTGCGCGGAAAGCGCGCAGGGCGAGGTCGTGCAGGCGGTCAACTTCAACGCGCCTGGCCAGGTCGTCCTGGCAGGCCACAAGGCCGCGGTGGCGCGCGCCATCGAAGCCTGCAAGGCGCGCGGCGCGAAGCGCGCGATGCCGCTGCCGGTGAGCGCGCCCTTTCATTCGAGTTTGATGAAACCGGCTGGGGAGAAGCTGCGGATTTATTTTGAAAAGCTTTCTTTTCAGGATCCGAAAGTTCCGGTCATCAACAACGTCGACGTCGCGATCGAATCCGATGCATGCAAGATCAAGGACGCACTTGTGCGCCAGGCGGCATCGCCGGTGCGCTGGGCGGAGACGATCCGCGCGATGGCCGCGCAGGGCGTGACGCACGTGGTCGAATGCGGGCCGGGCAAGGTGCTCGCGGGGCTGGTGAAGCGCATCGAGCCGAAGCTGCAGGGCTTCGCGGCGGCCGACCGCGCCTCGCTCGAGCAGTCGCTCACCGCGGTGCAGGGAGGCTGAGATGTTCGACGGCAAGCTTGCACTGGTTACCGGCGCGTCGCGCGGCATCGGTCACGCGATCGCGCTCGAACTCGCGAAGCAGGGCGCGAAGGTCGTCGGCACCGCGACCGGCGAGGCTGGCGTGAAGGCGATTGCCGACGCGGGCCTGATCGCCAAGGTCATGAACGTGCGCGATGCGGCGCATACCGATGCCGTGCTCGCCGAAATACAGAAGGAGGCCGGCGACATCGCGGTGCTCGTGAACAACGCGGGCATCACGCGCGACAACCTCGCGCTGCGCATGAAGGACGCCGACTGGGACGAGGTCATCGAGACCAATCTGAAGTCGGTGTTCCGTCTGTCGCGCGCGGTGATGCGCGGCATGATGAAGGCGCGCTGGGGACGCATCATCAACATCACCTCGGTGGTCGGCGCCTCGGGCAACCCGGGCCAGGCGAACTACGCGGCCGCGAAGGCGGGCATCGTCGGCATGTCGAAGTCGCTCGCGCAGGAGCTCGGCAGCCGCAACATCACGGTCAACTGCGTCGCGCCGGGCTTCATCGACACCGACATGACGCGCGCGCTGCCGGAAGCGCAGAGGAACGCGCTGCTCGAGCGCATCCCGCTCGGGCGCCTCGGCCAGGCGCAGGACATCGCCGCGGCGGTCGCGTATCTCGCGTCCCCCGCCGCAGGCTACGTCACGGGCGCGGTGCTACACGTCAACGGCGGAATGTATCTCGCCTGATTCCGGTAAAATATCGATTGCGAACTGTGAAGGGGAAGGCATGGACAACATCGAACAGCGGGTCAAGAAGATCATTGCCGAGCAGCTCGGCGTGAACGAGGCCGAGATCAAGACCGAGTCGTCGTTCGTCGACGACCTGGGCGCCGATTCGCTCGACACTGTCGAGCTGGTGATGGCCCTCGAGGAGGAATTCGAGACCGAGATCCCCGACGAGGACGCCGAGAAGATCACCACCGTGCAGCAGGCGATCGACTACGTGAAGGCGCACTCCAAGGCCTGACGGGCGAGCGAACCCCCGCCACAGTGCAGCGTCGCAGAGTCGTCGTCACCGGGCTCGGTATCATCAGCCCGGTGGGGAACACCATCCCGGAAGCCTGGGACGCGGTGCTCGCCGGCAAGTCCGGCATCACCCGCATCTCGCATTTCGACCCTTCGCGCCTCGCCAGCCAGATTGCCGGCGAGGTGAGGGACTTCGACGTCACCAAGTACCTCTCGCCGAAGGAAGCGCGCCGCATGGACCGCTTCATCCACTTCGGCATGGCCGCGGGCCTGCAGGCCTGGAAGGACTCGGGCAACGCGGTGACACCGGAGAGCGCAGAGCGCTTCGGCATCAATTTCGGCTCGGGCATCGGCGGACTGCCGCTCATCGAGGAGATGCACAACGAGCTGCTCAAGAGCGGCCCGCGGCGCATCTCGCCGTTCTTCATCCCGGGCACCATCATCAACATGATCGCGGGCAACCTGTCGATCATGCTCGGCACCAAGGGACCGAATCTCGCGATCGTCACCGCCTGCACGACCTCGACGCACTGCATCGGCGAAGCGGCGAAATCGATCCGCTATGGCGAGGCCGAGGTGATGATCGCGGGCGGCGCCGAGGCCACGGTCACCGAGCTCGCGATGGGCGGCTTCGCCTCGGCGCGCGCGCTCTCCACGCGCAACGACGACCCGGCCGGTGCGAGCCGGCCCTGGGACAAGGACCGCGACGGCTTCGTGCTGGGCGAAGGCGCCGGCGCGGTGGTGCTGGAGGAGTACGAGCACGCGAAGCAGCGCGGCGCGCGCATCTACTGCGAGCTCGTGGGCTACGGCGTGTCTTCGGACGCCTATCACATGACGGCGCCGGCCGAGGACGGCGACGGCGCCTTCCGCTGCATGAGCAACGCCATGCGCGATGCCGGGCTCGGCGCCGGCGACATCGACTACGTCAACGCGCACGGCACCTCGACACCGCTCGGGGACATCGCCGAGACGGTGGCGGTGAAGCGCGCGTTCGGCGAGCACGCGAAAAGGATTGCGGTGAACTCGACCAAGTCGATGACCGGCCACCTGCTCGGCGCGGCCGGCGGCGTCGAGGCCGTGTTCAGCATCCTCGCGCTCGCCCATCAGGTCTCGCCGCCGACCATCAACCTGCAGACGCCGGATCCCGCCTGCGACCTGGACTACGTGCCGAACGCGGCGCGCAAGATGGCGATCCGGGCAGCGCTGTCCAATTCGTTCGGCTTTGGCGGCACCAACGGCACGCTGGTCTTTCGCCGGCTCTGAGACGGCGCCGTGAACAGCGCCCGGCCTGTCCGGCTCGCGCTTTCTCCTGCCCCGGGGTTCGCCCTCCTGATCATCGTCGCGCACGGGATCGCCGCGGCCTGTTTCCTGACGGTTTCGACAGGTTGGCTCGCCGCAAGCGCGGCAGTGTTCGTCCTTGCGCTCGGCGCGGCCGCCGCCTGGCACCGCGCGCTGCTGCGCAGCAGCCGCTCGCCGCGGGCGATCGAGATCTCGCCCTCGGGCGACGCTTGCTGCCTCTTCGCCGATGGCAGTTCCTGCGCGATCGCGGCGCGCCCGGGCGCCGGGGTCAACCGCCACTGGGTCTCGCTTCGCCTGCAATCCCGTTGGAGCCGCTCCCTGCTGGTGGTTGCGGGCATGCTGTCGCAGGACGGCTTCCGCGTGCTGCGACTCTGGGCGCTCTGGGGCCGGCTGCCCGGCGTAGCGCGCCGGCAACTTGCAGGATTGCCATAAGGCAACGAATGCAACGAACTATTTTCAAAGGCCCTTGTCTGTGGCACATAGGCAAGGCGGGCGGGGGGCCTGGCAGCCATGTCTGAGCGCCAGATCGACCAGCAGTTGGTCGAGCGCGCGCAGCGCGGCGACAAGCGGGCCTTCGAGCTGCTGGTGGAGAAGTACGAGCGCAAGCTCGCGCGGCTGCTGTCGCGCCTGATCCGCGACCCGGGCGAGGTCGAGGACGTGACGCAGGAAGCGTTCATCAAGGCGTACCGTGCGCTGCCCTCCTTCCGTGGCGACAGTGCGTTTTACACGTGGCTGTACAGGATCGGCATCAACACCGCCAAGAATTACCTGGTGGCGATGGGCAGGCGGGCGCCAACCTCGACCGACGTGGAGGCCGAGGAGGCGGAAGGGCAGGAAGGCGGCGAGTTGCTGCGCGACATCAGCACGCCGGAGAGCCTGCTGCTGACGAAGGAGATCGGCGACACGGTGAACGCGGCGATCGAGTCGCTGCCGGAAGAGCTGCGCAGCGCGATTCAGCTGCGCGAGCTCGAGGGCATGAGTTACGAGGAGATCGCGAAGCTGATGGATTGCCCGATCGGCACCGTGCGCTCCCGGATCTTCCGGGCGCGCGAAGCGATCGCCGAGCGCCTGAAGCCGCTGCTGGACGGGGCGAAGGACAAGAGGTGGTAGCACGATGAAAGCGAAGATTTCGGCATTGATGGACGGCGAGCTCGACGGCCGCGAGGCCGCGGGCGCGCTCGAGGCCTTGCGGGCGGAGGGCGAGGTGCGCGAGTCCTGGCGCACTTACCACCTGATCAGCGACGCGATGCGCGACACGCACCCGCTTTCGGCGGGGTTCTCGGCGCGCGTGGCCACGCGCCTCGCCGGCGAGCCTACGGTGCTCGCACCGAAGTGGGGCTTCAATTCGCGCCCGCTCCTGGAGCAGCGGCGCTGGCAGGTCCTGTCGGCCGCGGCGAGCGTCGCGGCGATCGGCTTCGTGTCGCTGTCGTTCTTCTCGCAGGAGCCGTCGGTGCCTGCGCAGCCGCTTGCGGCCGGCGCGGCCGCGCCGCAGGCCGAGTCCGCGCAGGTCGCGCCCCCGGCGGCGGCCAACGACTACCTGCTCGCGCACCAGGCCTATTCCCCGCGCATCTCGCTGCAGGGTGTTGCGCCCTACGTGCGCACGGTGTCGAGCGAGCGCCGCGGATCGCGGCAGTGATGCTGCGCATCCTGGGACTCGCGCTGGCGTTCTGCGGCGCATGGCAGGCGCAGGCGCAGTCGCCCGTGCCGGCGCAGGCGCCCGCCGACGCGATGTCGCTGCTGCGCCGGATCTACGAGGCGACCGAGAACCTGTCGTATTCGGGCACCTTCGTCTACCACCAGGGCGAGCGCACCGAGACCTCGCGCATCGACCGCATCGCCGGGCCCGGCGGCAACGTCGAGCGCCTGGAGATTCTGGACGGCATGCCGCGCGAGATCGTGCGCACGCGCGACACGGTGCGCTGCTACCTGCCCGAGAGCCAGACCGTGAAGGTCGAGCGCCGCATCGACGCGCGCGCTTTCCCGGGCATGCTGCCGGAGCACATCTCGGAGCTCGCCCGCAACTACAGTATTTCGCGCGGCGAGCGCCTGCGCATCGCCGGCTACGACTGCGACGCGGTGGTGCTGACGCCGAAGGACGACCTGCGCTACGGCTACAAGCTCTGGGCCGACGTCAACAGCGGCATGCTGCTCAAGGCCCGCACCTTCAACCGCAAGGGCGAGGTCGTCGAGCAGTTCACGTTCGCGCAGCTGACGATCGGCAAAGTGCCGCGCGAGCGGGTGCGCACGAAGCACGCGGCGCAGAACTGGCGCGTCGAGGACGCCGCGGTGGCGCCCGCCAACCTGGCGCGCGCCGGCTGGTCGATCGGCGCCGAGCTGCCGGGTTTCCGCAAGGTGACCGAGGTCACGCGCAGGCTGGGCGAAGCGCGGCCCGTCGGACAGATGGTCTATTCGGACGGCATGGTGGCCGTGTCGGTGTTCATCGAGCCGCTGACCGGGCGCAGCGAGGCGGTGCGCCCGGGACTGTCGAGCCTTGGGGCGTTCCACATCTACACCCGCGAGGTGGCGAACCACGTCGTCACCGTGGTGGGCGAGGCGCCGGCGGCGAGCGTGCAGCGCCTGGCCAATCAGGTGGAGTACCGCCGGCCGCAATAGGCCGGCAACAACAGGAGAGCAAGCATGAGCTGGTCCCGTTTTTCGATCGTCTTTCTGACGCTGTCCTGGCTGGCGCCCGCGACCGCGCAACTACGCGAGCTGCCGGACTTCACGCGCCTCGTCGACGAGCACGGCGCGGCGGTGGTCAACATCAGCACCACGCAGGCGCGCCGCACGCAGGGCCTGGCGCAGATCCCGGGCATCGAGAGCGAGGAAGGCCAGGAGTTCTTCCGCCGCTTCGTGCCGCAGCGCCCGCAGCCGGGGCCGCGCCAGGAGAGCCGCTCGCTGGGCTCGGGCTTCATCATCAGCAAGGACGGCTACATCTTGACCAACGAGCACGTCGTCGAAGGCGCCGACGAGATCACCGTCAAGCTCACCGACAAGCGCGAGTTCAAGGCCAAGGTGATCGGCACCGACAAGCGCACCGACATCGCGCTCATCAAGATCGAGCCGACCGGCGCGCTGCCGGCGGTCAAGTTCGGCGATCCGTCGAAGCTGAAGGTCGGCGAATGGGTGATCGCGATCGGCTCGCCGTTCGGCTTCGAGAGCACGGTCACCGCCGGCATCGTCTCTGGCAAGGGGCGCATCATGCAGGACGCGAACCTGGTGCCGTTCATCCAGACCGACGTGGCGATCAACGTCGGCAACTCGGGGGGACCGCTGTTCAACATGCGCGGCGAGGTGGTCGGCATCAACTCGCGGCTGTTCAGCCCCACCGGCACCTATCTCGGCATCGCCTTCGCGATCCCGATCGACGTCGCGCTCGACGTGCAGACGCAGCTGCAGGCCAAGGGCCGCGTCTCGCGCGGCAAGATCGGCGTGGCGATCCAGGAGGTGTCCAAGGACCTGGCGACCTCGTTCGGCCTGGACCGGCCGCGCGGCGCGCTGGTGGTGTCGGTGGAGAAGGGCAGCCCGGCCGAGCGCGCTGGCGTCGAGTCGAGCGACATCATCACGCGCTTCGACGGCAAGCAGGTCGACGCGCAGAGCGACCTGCCGCGCTTCGTCGCGGCCATGCGCCCGGGCGCCAAAGCCGAACTCGAGGTGTGGCGCAAGGGCGCGGCGCGCTCGCTCAGCATCACGGTCGGCGAATGGGAGGAAGACCGCCTCGCGAGCCGCGAGCCGGCACGGCCGCAGCGCCAGGCGGCCGCCGCGGCCAACCGGCTCGGCGTCATGGTGAGCGACCTGAACGCCAAGCAGAAGGAGGAGCTCAAGCTCTCTGCCGGCGTGCTGGTCACCGAGGTGCGCGCCGATGCGCGCGCCGACGTGCGGCGCGGCGACATCCTGCTCAGCGTCGTGCACAAGGGGCAGCACACCGAGATCCGCTCGGTCGAGCAGCTCAACAAGCTGCTCGCCGGACTCGACAAGAGCGCGGTGATCACGCTGCAGGTACGCCGCGGCGAGTCGATGGCCTTCGTGACGGTGAACGGGCTCTCGGACAAGGGGTAAGCGCGGAGCGCTGCGCTGCGTTGCGGTAAAATAGCGGGACTTGGAGGGTGCTTCGGCACCCTCTTTGCTTATGGATCAGAACCGCATCCGCAATTTCTCCATCATCGCGCACATCGACCACGGCAAGTCGACGCTTGCCGACCGCTTCATCCAGCTCTGCGGCGGGCTGTCGGACCGCGAGATGGCCGACCAGGTGCTCGACTCGATGGACCTGGAGCGCGAGCGCGGCATCACCATCAAGGCGCAGACCGCGGCGCTCGAGTACCGCGCGCGCAGCGGCGACACCTACCTGCTGAACCTGATCGACACGCCCGGGCACGTCGACTTCTCCTACGAGGTGAGCCGCTCGCTGTCGGCCTGCGAGGGCGCGATCCTGGTGGTGGACGCCTCGCAGGGCGTCGAGGCGCAGACGGTCGCCAACTGCTATACCGCGACCGAGCTCAAGGTCGAGGTGATCCCGGTGCTCAACAAGATCGACCTGCCCTCGGCCGACCCGGCCAACGCGATCCAGGAGATCGAGGACGTGATCGGCATCCCGGCGCAGGACGCGTTGCGCGTGAGCGCCAAGACGGGCGAGGGCGTGCAGGACATCCTCGAGCGCGTCATCGAGCGCGTGCCGCCGCCGCGCGGCGACGCCGCGGCGCCGCTCAAGGCGCTGATCATCGATTCGTGGTTCGACAACTACGTCGGCGTGGTGATGCTGGTGCGCGTGGTGGACGGCGCGCTGCGCCCGAAGGACCGCATCGAGCTCATGAGCACCGGCGCGGGCTACCTGTGCGAGCAGGTCGGCGTGTTCACGCCGAAATCCCGGCAGAAGGAGGCGCTCGCAGCGGGCGAGGTGGGCTTCGTCGTCGCCGGCATCAAGGAGCTGCGCGCCGCCAAGGTCGGCGACACGATCACGCGCGCCGACCGGCGCGCGCCGGCGCCGCTGCCGGGTCTCAAGGAGATCAAGCCGCAGGTGTTCGCCGGGCTGTACCCGGTCGAGTCGAACCAGTACGAGGCGATGCGCGAGGCGCTTGAGAAACTGCACTTGAACGACGCCTCGCTGCATTACGAGCCCGAGGTCTCGCAGGCGCTCGGCTTCGGCTTCCGCTGCGGCTTCCTCGGGCTGCTGCACATGGACATCGTGCAGGAGCGCCTGGAGCGCGAGCACGACCTCGCGCTCATCACCACCGCGCCCTCGGTGGTCTACGAGGTGCGCATGCGCGACGGCAGCGTCGAGCAGGTCTCCAATCCGGCCAAGCTGCCGGATCCCTCCAAGATCGAGGAGATCCGCGAGCCGGTGATCTCGGTGACCATCTTCCTGCCGCAGGAGTACGTCGGCCCGGTGATGACGCTGTGCCTGCAGAAGCGCGGCGTGCAGACCAACATGCACTACTCGGCGCGGCACGTGGTGCTGAGCTACGACCTGCCGCTGTCGGAGGTGGTGATGGACTTCTTCGACAAGCTCAAGTCGATCACGCGCGGCTACGGCTCGCTCGACTACGAGTTCAAGGAGTACCGCGCCGCCGACGCGGTGCGCCTGGACGTGCTCGTGAACGGCGAGCGGGTCGACGCGCTCTCGGCGATGGTGCACCGCGAGGTCGCGCAGCACCGCGGCCGCGACCTGGTGCATCGCCTGCGCGGGCTGATCCCGCGCCAGATGTTCGACGTCGCGATCCAGGCGGCGATCGGCGCCAACATCATCGCGCGCGAGAACGTCAAGGCGCTGCGCAAGAACGTGATCGCCAAGTGCTATGGCGGCGACATCACGCGCAAGCGCAAGCTGCTCGAGAAGCAGAAGGAAGGCAAGAAGCGCATGAAGCAGGTGGGCGCGGTGGAGATCCCGCAAGAAGCCTTCCTCGCGGTTCTGCAGACGAGCGACAAGTAAGGAAAACCCATGAGTTTCGCGCTCTTTCTGTTCCTGTTGCTGGCTGTCACCGGTGTGGTCTGGCTTCTGGACAAGTATTTCCTGAGAGCCAGGAGAGCCAAAGAGGCGAAACAACCGTGGTGGGTCGAGTATTCGATCAGCTTCTTCCCGGTGATTTTGATCGTGTTCCTGCTGCGCTCGTTCCTCGTCGAGCCGTTCAAGATCCCCTCGGGCTCGATGATCCCGACGCTGCAGATCGGCGACTTCATCCTGGTCAACAAGTACACCTACGGCATCCGGCTGCCGGTGGTGAACGTGAAGGTGGTCGAGCTCGGCAGCCCGAAGCGCGGCGAGGTCATGGTGTTCCGCTACCCGGCAGACCCGTCGCTGGACTACATCAAGCGCGTGGTGGGCGTGCCTGGCGACCGCATCGAGTACCGCGACAAGGTCCTGTCCCTGAACGGCAAGCCGGTGCCGCGCCGCGCGCTGGCGGACTACGAGGCGCGCGAGCGCCTGCAGTTCTACCCGCGCTACCTGGAGAGCTTCGAAGGCGCCGAGCACGAAATCATCCTCGAGAAGGACGTGCCCGGGTTCGTCAACCGGATCATGGAGTTCAAGCATTCCGGCAACTGCGACTACAATAGCGGAAGCTTGGCGTGCACGGTGCCGCCGGGCAATTATTTCGTGATGGGCGACAACAGGGACAATTCGAGCGACAGCCGCGTCTGGGGCTTCGTCCCGGACGAGAACATCGTCGGCAAGGCGTTCTTCATCTGGCTCAACCTGAGCGAGCTGGGGCGCTTCGGCTCGTTCCGTTGAAGGGCCCGCGAACAGGCAAACAGGGAGACTTGGACATGCGCAGAAAACAGCTCGGCGTCAGCCTCGGCGGACTGATGGCCGGCGCGGTGGTGCTGGTCGCGCTGGCGATGATCGGCATGAAGCTCGCGCCGTCGTACCTCGAGTTCTTCGCCGTCAAGAAGGCGGTCAACGCGCTCGCGCAGGAATCGCGCGGCGGCGCCTCGGTCGCCGAGGTCCGCAAGGGCTTCGACCAGCGCGCTGCCATCGACGCCATCGAATCGGTCAGGGGCTCCGACCTCGATGTCACCAAGGAGGGCGGCGCGATCGTCGTCGGCGTCTCCTACCGCAAGGAGATCCCGCTTGCCGGCAACATCGGCGTGTACATCGACTTCAGGGCGAGCTCGAGGGAATAGCCGCCCGGCCGCGCAGGTGCCCCGCCACCCGGCATTCGAGCGGCGCATCGGCCACCGCTTCAAGGAGCCTGCGCTGCTCGCGCAGGCGCTCACCCACCGCAGCTTCGGCGCGCCGCACAACGAGCGGCTGGAATTCCTCGGCGACGGCGTGGTCGACTGCGTGATCGCCGAGGAGCTCTACGCGCGCTTTCCGGCGCTCGCCGAGGGCGAGCTGTCGCGGCTGCGCGCGAGCCTGGTGCGCGAGGAAGCCCTCGCGGCAGTGGCGCGCTCGATCGGGCTGTCCGACTTCATGCGCCTGGGCGAGGGCGAGGTGGCGAGCGGGGGCGCGGATCGCTCCTCGATCCTCGCCGACGCGCTCGAGGCGACCTATGGCGCGGTGTTCCTGGACGGCGGCTACGAGGCGGCGCGCGCCGTGGTGCGGCGCACCTTCGGGGAGGCGCTGGAGAAGCTCGACCCGCGCCAGCCTGCCAAGGACGCCAAGACCAGCCTGCAGGAACTGCTGCAGGGCCGGCGGCTCAAGCTGCCCGAGTACCGGGTCATCGCGACCGCCGGCGCCGCGCACCGGCAGGTCTTCGAGGTGGAATGCGTCGCCGCGGGCCTCGGCCTGCGCGCCACGGGCAGCGGCAGCACCCGTCGCCTGGCCGAGCAGCAGGCCGCGGAAAACCTGCTGAAGCAGATCGCGCCGTGAGCGCATGAGCGCGTTCCGTTGCGGCACCGTGGCCATCGCGGGGCGGCCGAACACCGGCAAGTCGAGCCTGCTCAACAAGCTGGTGGGCCAGAAGATCGCGATCGTCTCGCCGAAGGCGCAGACCACGCGCCGCACGCTGGCCGGCATCCTCACCACGCCGGGCCGCCAGTACGTGTTCGTGGACCTGCCCGGCTACCAGACGCGGCACGTCAACGTGCTCAACCGCGCGCTCAATCGCCAGGCGACGGACGGGGCGCAGGACTGCGACGTGGTGGCTTTCGTGGTCGAAGCGGGGCGCTTTACGCAAGACGACCGCGCGGTGCTGGCGCGCATCCCTCCGCAGCAGCTCGTGGTCGCGGTGGTGAACAAGATCGACCGCCTGAAGCGCCCGGCCGAGCTGCTGCCCTTTGTCGACCGGCTGCAAGCGGAGCGCGCCTTCGAGGCCATCGTTCCGGTCTCGGCGCGCACCGGGCGCAACCTGCCGGAGCTGCTGCGCGTGCTCGAAGGCCTGCTGCCGGAAGGCCCCGCGGCTTACCCGGCCGACCAGCTCACCGACAAGGACGAGCGCTTCTTCGCCGCGGAGATCCTGCGCGAGAAGCTGTTCCAGCTGCTCGGCGAGGAGCTGCCCTACCGCTGCGAGGTGGCGGTGGAAAGCTTCAAGGAAGAAGGCCGGCTGCGCCGCATCGAGGCGACGATCTGGGTGGAGAAGGAGAGCCAGAAGGCCATCGTGATCGGCGCCCGCGGCGAGCAGCTCAAGCGCATCTCGAGCGCCGCGCGCCGGGACATGGAGCGCCTGTACGACGGCAAGGTCTACCTGGGCGTCTGGGTCAAGGTGCGGCGCGACTGGTCGGGCGACGCGCGCCTGCTCAAGCAGCTGGGCTACGGCTGATCCGGCCATGAAGCGCCGCGCGCAGCTCGAGCCGGGGTATGTCCTGCATTCCTACCCGTACAAGGAGACCAGCCTCATCGTCGAGGCGTTCACGCGGCGCTTCGGCCGCGTGAGCCTGCTCGCGCGCGGCGCGCGCCGGCCGCGCTCGGCGATGCGCGGCGTGCTGCTCGCGTTCCACCCGCTGCGGCTGACCTGGAGCGCTTCGGCCGAGCTGGGCACGCTGATCGCCGCGGAGTGGAGCGGCGGGCAGAAGTCGCTCGCCGGCGCGGGCCTGATGTGCGGCTTCTACCTGAACGAGCTGCTGCTGAGGCTGCTGCCGCGCGAGGACGCGCACGAAAATCTGTTTGACGCCTACGCTGCGGCACTTGAAAGTCTTTCTCTTGGAAAGGTCGAAGCCCCTGTGCTTCGCAGTTTCGAGCGAAGGCTGCTCGTCGAACTCGGGTATGCTCCCGTGCTCGACCGCGACGCGGCGAGCGGAGCCGCGATCGAGCCGGACAAGCGCTACGCCTACGAGGCGGAACGCGGTCCGGTCGAGACCCGGCGGTCCAACGGAGAATCGGTGGTGAGCGGCAGGACGCTACTCGACATGGCGGCGGACGACTACGGCGACGCACGCACGCGCGAGGAGGCGCGGCGTCTGATGCGCGCGCTGATCGCCGACCGCCTCGGCGGCAAGGCGCTGCACACGCGCGCCGTGCTCTCGGAGCTGCAGGACCTGTGATCGAGCTCGGCGTCAACGTCGACCACGTCGCGACCGTGCGACAGGCGCGGCGCACCTACGAGCCCGACCCGGTCTGGGCGGCGGTCGAGGCGCACCTGGGCGGGGCCGACGGCATCACCGTGCACCTGCGCGAGGACCGGCGCCACATCCAGGACCAGGACGTCGCGCGCCTGCGCGAGCTCACGCACATCAAGCTGAACCTCGAGATGGCGGCGACCGCCGAGATGGTGGCGATCGCGCGCCGCATCAAGCCGGAAATGGCGATGCTGGTCCCGGAAGGCAGGCGGGAAGTGACCACCGAGGGCGGATTGAACGTGCTTGCGCAGGAAAAATCCCTGAAAAGCAAAGTCGCCAGCCTTCACGATGCCGGCATCGTCGTCTCCGTCTTCATCGACGCGGACCTGCGGCAGGTCGAGGCGGCGAAGCGCATCGGCGCGTCGGTGTGCGAGGTGCACACCGGACCGTATGCGCACGCCTTCCACGCCAAAGGCCGCGACGCCGAAAGCCCGGCAGTCCTTCTTCAATTGAACAAAATAAGAAAAGCCGGCGAGAAGATCCGCGCGCTCGGCATGCGCTTCAACGCAGGCCACGCGCTCAACTATTTCAACGTGCAGCCGGTGGCGCGCCTGCCCGGCGTGCGCGAGCTGCACATCGGCCACGCCATCGTCTCTCGTGCGTTGTTCGTAGGCCTGCGCGAGGCGGTGCGCGAGATGAAGCGCCTGATGACCGAGGCCGCGAGATGATCTACGGGGTTGGAACGGATTTGATTGAAGTAAAGAGAATCGAAAGGGTCTTGCGTCGCTTTGGCGACCGATTCGCCCAGCGCATCCTCTGCGAGCCGGAACTGAAGCGTTTCCGCGCACACAAGCAGCCGGTGCACTACCTCGCCAAGCGCTTCGCCGCCAAGGAAGCCTTCACCAAGGCGCTCGGCACCGGCATCCACGCGCCCGCCAACTGGCATGGGGTTTGGGTGATCAATCTGAAATCCGGCAAGCCGCAGCTCGAATTCTCCGATGAACTTCAGAAGCTTTTGAAGCAAAAGCAAATCCGCAGCAGCCACCTTTCGCTGACTGACGAGCGGGAGATCGCCTCTGCGACCGTCATCCTGGAATGCGACGACTGAAGCTTCCGCTCGGCCCGGTCGTCCTCGACCCGGCCGGCCTCGCGCTCGGCGACGACGACCGCAGGCGCCTGCGGCACCCGGCTGCGGGCGGCGTGATCCTGTTCGCGCACAACTTCGAGAGTCCGGAGCAGCTGCTCGCGCTCACCGACGAAATTTCGCGGCTGCGCGACCCGGAGCTGCCGATCTGCGTGGACCACGAGGGCGGCCGCGTGCAGCGCTTCGCACAGGGCTTCACGACCATCCCGCCGATGCGCCGCTTGGGCGTGCTCTGGGACCGCGACAGGGAAAGAGCAAGGCGGTCGGCGCGCGCCGTGGGCACGATCGTCGCGGCCGAGCTGGGGGCGCACGGCGTGGATTTCAGCTTCACGCCGGTGCTCGACCTGGACTACGGCTCGAGCGCGGTGATCGGGCACCGCGCCTTCCACTACGACCCGACCGCAGTGGGCGCGCTCGCCGTGCAGCTGATCGAGGGCCTGGCGGGCGGCGGCATGGCCGCGGTCGGCAAGCACTTTCCCGGGCACGGCTTCGTCGCCGTCGACTCGCACCACGCCGTGCCGCGCGACGAGCGCCCGCTCAAGGACCTGCTGCGCAAGGACGTGCTGCCTTACCAGGCGGCGATCAAGGCCGGGCTCGCCGCGGTGATGCCGGCGCACGTCATCTACCCCCATGCGGACCCGGAGCCGGCGGGTTACTCGCGCTACTGGCTGCAGGAGGTCCTGCGCGGCAAGCTCGGCTTCGAGGGCCTGATTTTTAGCGACGACCTGTCGATGGAGGGCGCGAGCACCGCGGGCGGCGTCGTCGAGCGCGCGCACGCCGCGCTGGCCGCGGGCTGCGACCAGGTGCTGCTGTGCCAGAAGCCCGAGGAGCAGGAACGCCTGCTGGAAGCGCTGGCATCGATTCCTGTTTCTTTTCCAGAGAGAATTGAAAGACTGCGGCGCCGCGGCGGGCGTGATTTCAGGAAGAGCGTCGCGTATCGTGAGGCGCTTGAAGCGATCCAGGACATCCCTCAATAGGAGAGACGCGCATGGCCTATCCCAAAGTGCAACTGCTCATCGACGGCCAGTGGTGCGACGCCGCCTCCGGCAAGACCCTGCCGGTGTTGAATCCCGCCACCGGCGAGACCATCGGCACGGTGGCGCATGCCGAGAAGGCCGACCTCGACCGCGCGCTCGACGCGGCGAAGAAAGGCTTCGAAGTCTGGCGTAAGACCGGCGCTTTCGCCCGCTACCA
Organism: Burkholderiales bacterium; assembly: GCA_049651845.1. Classification (GTDB taxonomy): domain Bacteria; phylum Pseudomonadota; class Gammaproteobacteria; order Burkholderiales; family SG8-39; genus RBG-16-66-20. Next base: position 98,052 of record JBASCW010000042.1, read on the forward strand.
GATGATGCGCAAGGCCGCCGACTTCTTGCGCGCACGCGCGGACAGCATAGCTCCATTGATGACGATGGAGCAGGGCAAGCCGCTGGCCGAAGCCAAGATGGAGGTGCTGGCCGGCGCCGACGTGATCGACTGGTTCGCCGAGGAAGGGCGCCGCGCCTACGGCCGCATCATTCCTGCGCGCGCTCCCGGCATCTACCAGCTCGCGATCAAGGAACCGGTCGGACCGGTGGCCGCGTTCACGCCCTGGAACTTCCCGATCAACCAGATCGTGCGCAAGCTCTCGGCGGCGGTGACCACGGGCTGCTCGATCGTCGTCAAGGCGCCCGAGGAGACGCCGGCCTCGCCGGCCGAGCTGCTGCGCGCCTTCCATGACGCCGGCGCGCCGGCGGGGGTGATCGGCCTGGTGTTCGGCGTGCCGGCCGAGATCTCGGAGTACCTGATTCCGAGCCCGGCGATCCGCAAAGTCACCTTCACGGGCTCGACCGTGGTGGGCAAGCAGCTCGCCGCGCTCGCGGGCAAGCACATGAAGCGCGTGACGATGGAGCTGGGCGGACACGCGCCGGTGATCGTGTTCGACGACGCCGACGTGGACGCCGCGGCGAAGCTGCTCGCCTTCGGCAAGTTCCGCAACGCCGGGCAGGTCTGCGTGTCGCCGACCCGCTTCCTGGTGCAGGAAAAGGTCTACACGAGCTTCGTGGACAAGTTCACCGAGCATGCGAAGGCGCTCAAAGTGGGCAACGGCCTGGAGCAGGGCGTGACCATGGGCGCGCTCGCCAATCCGCGCCGCACGGCGGCCATCGGCGCGCATGTCGAAGACGCGAAAAAGGCCGGCGGCAGGATTCGCACGGGTGGCCATCGCATCGGCGACAGGGGCAATTTCTTCGAGCCCACCGTGGTCACCGAGGTGCCGAACACAGCCAGGCCCATGAACGAGGAGCCCTTCGGGCCGCTCGCGGTCATCAACCCGTTCAAGAACTTCGACGACGCGGTGCGCGAGGCGAACCGGCTGCCGTTCGGCCTGGCGTCCTACGCGTTCACCAAGTCGGCGAAGACCGCGAACGCGATCGCGACGGAGGTGGAGGCCGGCATGATGAGCATCAACCACCTCGGCCTGGCGCTGCCCGAGGTGCCCTTCGGCGGCATCAAGGACTCGGGCTACGGCACCGAAGGCGGCGCCGATGCGATCGAGGCCTACCTGAACACCAAGTTCGTCTCACAGGCCGGCGTGTGAATGGATCGCCGGCGAATGGCCACATCCGGCCCCTGAAGGAGATTTCCGTGCCACTGGTCAAGACGATCGAGTACGCCGAAGCGAGCCCGTCCGTGAGGGCGGTCTATGACGACATCATGAAGACGCGCGGCGTCGACTGGATCAACAACTTCTGGAAGGTGCTGGCCAACGACCCGGCGCAGCTGGCGCGCGTGTGGGCGCAGGTGAAGCAGGTGATGGCGCCGGGCGCGCTCGACCCGCTCGTGAAGGAGATGATCTACGTCGCGGTGAGCGCCACCAACGGCTGCGAGTACTGCACCTTTTCGCACACTGCTGCCGCGCGCAACAAAGGGATGACGGACGCGATGTTCCTCGAGCTGATGGCGGTGGTGGGGCTCGCCAACGAGACCAACCGGCTCGCGAACGGCCTGCGCCCGCCGGTCGACCAGCCCCTTATTCCCGCGGAGTGATTCGAGGCAAGAAGCGGGGGGTCAGGCGCGCTCCATATAGGAGCCGTCGTTGGTCGAGACCTTGATCTTCTCGCCCTGGTTGATGAAAGGCGGGACCTGAACGATCAGGCCCGTCTCCGTGGTGGCGGGCTTGAAGGTATTGGTGGCAGTCGCGTTCTTGATGCCGGGCTCGGTGTCGGTGACGGTGAGCACGACCGAGGCCGGCAGCTCGATGCCGATCGGGCGGCTGTTGTAGAGGTTGACCTGCACGTCCGCATTGGGCAGCAGGTAGCCCGCCTGGCCTTCGAGGAAGTCGGCCGACAGGCGCAGCTCCTCGTAGTTCTCCTTGTCCATGAACACATAGCTGTCGCCGTCCTGGTAGGAGAACGTCATCTCGCGCGGATCGACGAACGCGCGCTCGACCTTGTCCTCGGTGCGGAAGCGCTGGTTGGTCTTGGTGCCGGACTCGATGTCCTTCATTTCCACCTGCATGAAGGCGCCGCCGCGGCCGCCGACGTGGACGTGGTAGCACTTGAGGACGCGCCAGACGCGCTTGTCCCATTCGAGAAGATTGCCGACGCGAAGTTCGACTGCCGATACTTTTGCCATGACCTAAGCCCCTGAAAAGGGGGCGAATTATAATCCAAAGGCCGTGTTCGAACCCAAGTCCTTCGTCGCCGGATTGCCGAATCTTCCGGGCGTGTACCGGATGCTCGGCGCCGCGGGCGAGGTGCTCTACGTCGGCAAGGCGGGCGACCTGAAAAAGCGCGTGTCCTCGTACTTCCAGAAGCAAGGGCTCAGCCCCCGCATCCAGATGATGGTCTCGCAGGTGGCCTCGATCGAGGTCACCGCGACGCGCTCGGAGCCCGAAGCGCTGCTGCTCGAGAACAACCTCATCAAGAGCCTCGCGCCGCGCTACAACATCCTGTTCCGTGACGACAAGTCCTATCCCTACCTGATGATCACGGGGCATGCGTTCCCGCGCCTGGGCTTTCACCGCGGCGCGAAGGACCGCCAGCACCGGTATTTCGGGCCGTTCCCGCACGCGCACGCCGTGCGCGAGAGCATCCAGCTGCTGCAGCGCGTGTTCCGGCTGCGCACCTGCGAGGACTCGGTATACCAGAACCGCTCGCGTCCCTGCCTGCTGCACCAGATCCAGCGCTGCACCGCGCCCTGCACTGGCGAGATCAGCGCCGAGCGCTACGCCGAGGACGTGCACAGCGCCGAGCTGTTCCTGCAAGGGCGCGAGGACGACGTCACGCGCCGGCTCACCGAGCGCATGGACGCGGCTTCGGCCGCGCAGCGGTACGAGGAGGCGGCGCTCTACCGCGACCAGATCCGCGCGCTCGCGCGCGTGCAGGCCCGGCAGTACGTCGAATCGGACCGCGGCGTGGACGCCGACGTGGTCGCCTGCGTGGTGGACGCGGGCGCCGCCTGCGTCAACCTGACCATGATTCGCGCCGGGCGCCACGTGGGCGACCGCAGCTTGTTCCCGCAGAACGCGGCCGGCGCGACCGAGCCCGAGATCGTCGAGGCCTTTCTCGCGCAGCACTACGTCGAGCAGCCGCGGCCGCCGCTGGTCATTGCCGAGGCGCCGGCGCGCGGCGAGCGGCGCGTCTGGTTCGAGATGGCGGCCAAGAACGCGCGCCTGGCGCTGGCGCAGCGCGCGCGCGAGCGCTCGACGCAGGAGAACCGCATCGTCGCGCTGCGCGAGGCGCTCGGGCTGCCGGAAACCGCGCAGCGCATCGAGTGTTTCGACATCAGCCACACCATGGGGGAAGCCGCGGTGGCGTCCTGCGTGGTATACGACAGGCATGCGCTGCAAAAGGCCGAATACCGCCGCTTCAACATGCGCGAGCTCACGCCCGGCGACGACTACGCCGCGATGCGCCAGGCGCTCACGCGCCGCTACGGGCGCGTGTCCGCGCAGGAAGGCAAGGTGCCGGACCTGATCCTCATCGACGGCGGGCGCGGCCAGCTGAACTCCGCGCGCGCGGCGCTCGCGGAGCTCGGCCTGAACGACGTCACCGTGGTCGGCGTCGCCAAGGGGCCGGAGCGCAAGGCCGGGCTGGAGGAGCTGGTGCTCGAGGCCGAGGGCCAATCGCTGCAGCTGCCGCCGCAGCACGCGGGCCTGCACCTGATCCAGAGCATCCGCGACGAAGCCCATCGCTTCGCCATCGCCGGGCATCGCGCGCGTCGCGGACGGGCGCGCACCACGTCCAGCCTGACCGAAATCCCCGGCATCGGCGCGCGACGCCGGCAGAAGCTGCTGGCGCACTTCGGCGGCCTGCAGGGCGTGCAAGCCGCCGCCGTGGACGAGCTTGCGAAGGTCGAGGGCGTGAGCCGCACGCTCGCCGAGAAGATCTACCGCCACCTGCATGCCTGACAAGCGCCGCGTCGTCCTCAACGCGCCCAACCTGGTGACGCTGCTGCGGATCGTCCTGATCCCGCTGATCGTCGGCGTGTTCTACGTGCCCGACCGCTGGCTGCCGCCCGACGACAAGAATCTCGCCGCCACGGTGATCTTCATCGTCGCGGCGGTGACCGACTGGCTCGACGGCTACCTGGCGAGGAAGCTCAACCAGATGTCCGCGTTCGGCGCGTTCTTCGACCCGGTGGCCGACAAGCTGGTGGTGATCGGGGCACTGGTAATCCTGCTGTACCTCAACCGGCTCGACATGGTGGTGGCGCTGATCATCATCGGCCGCGAGATCGCCATCTCGGCGCTGCGCGAGTGGATGGCGCAGCTCGGTCAGGCGAAGAGCGTCGCGGTGGCCTTCATCGGCAAGGCGAAGACGGTGGCGCAGATGGTGGCGATCCCGATGCTGCTGTACGAAGACCCGCTGTTCGGCCTGATCGACTGCCATTGGCTGGGCACGGTGTTGATCTACGTGGCGGCGCTGCTCACGGTGATCTCGATGCTGTACTACCTGCGCCGCGCGCTGCCGCTGATGCGCGGTTAGGTTATAATCGCCGTCCCATTTCGCGGGAGTAGCTCAGTTGGTAGAGCGTAACCTTGCCAAGGTTAAGGTCGCGAGTTCGAGACTCGTCTCCCGCTCCAATTCGTTATCCTAGGGAAGGCCGTCCGGCCTTCCCGGCGTTTTTTCCTCACCCCCGGCGGGGTGGCAGAGTGGTCATGCAGCGGCCTGCAAAGCCGTGGACGCCGGTTCGATTCCGACCCCCGCCTCCAAACTTTCGGGAACGAAGAAGCAAGACAGTCGAACCCAAAGCCGTCGGAAACCCAAAGCCCGGGTGGCGAAACTGGTAGACGCAAGGGACTTAAAATCCCTAGACCTTAACCGGTCGTGCCTGTTCGAGTCAGGCTCCGGGCACCAGATTCTGGTGGCTATTTCGACCGCGATTTTTCCTGCTGCTTCCTCAGCTTCCGCAGCGTCTTCTTGATCTTCTGCTTGCGCCTGCGGATGGCAAGATTGCGGCCGGTCGATCTGCCCATCGATCTGCCTTAGCGCAGTTTCCGCTTCTGCTTGCGGTCGGCCATGATTTTCTCGAAGCACTCGGCGCAGACTTCGCGCTTGTTCTTGACCCCGGGAAGGGTGCGGAACGTCGCCCTGGGTCGGGAATGCTGCCCGTGGAAGCAGTACTTGAGCGGGTTGAGGTTGACCATTCGCTATGCGCATACTGTGCCAAGTCCGGGGTTTGCGCAATGAGTAAAATGCAAGAATGTCATTGGCGGCCTTCAACTTCGCGCAGTGGATCGACCGCCATGCGCACCTGCTGAAACCCCCTGTAGGCAATCAGCAGGTCTTCGAGCAAGCCGGCGATCTGATCGTGATGGTGGTCGGCGGGCCGAATGCGCGCACCGACTACCACGACGACCCCTACGAGGAGTTCTTGTACCAGCTGCGCGGCGACATGGTGCTGCGCATCCTCGAGGACGGCCGCGCGCGCGACCTGCCGATCCGCGAGGGCGAGGTGCTGCTGCTGCCAGGCCATGTGCGCCACTCGCCGCAGCGCCCCGCGGGATCGGTGGGCCTGGTGGTAGAGAAGGTGCGGCCGCCGGGCGTGGACGACGGTTTCGAATGGTATTGCCCGGCCTGCGGCGGCCTCGTGCACCGGGTCGAGGTCAACGTGAGGAACATCGTGAGCGACCTGCCGCCGATGTTCGACTACTTCTACTCGAGCGAGCGCAAGTGCCCGTCCTGCGCGCACGTGCACCCGGGGCGCACGTGAACGCGATCGACATGCACAGCCATTTCTTCCCGCGCGAGTGGGAGGACCTCGGCAAGCGCTTCGGCGGCGGCGACTGGCCCTGGATGAGGCACCTGGATGGCGGCAAGGCGATGGTGATGGTGGGCGAGAAGGAATTCCGGCCCGTCTACTCCGCCTGCTGGGACGCCGGCAAGCGGCTGGAGGAAATGGACCGCGACGGCGTGGACCTGCAGGTGATGTGCTCGACGCCCGTGCTGTTCGCGTACGCGCGGCCAACGGCGCAGGCGCTCTACTGCGCGCAGACCTTCAACGACGCGGCCCTCGAGCTCGCGTCGCGCGGCAAGGGCCGGCTGAAGACGCTCTGCCAGGTGCCGCTGCAGGACACGGACGCCGCGTGCCGGGAGCTCTCGCGCGCGATGCGCACGGGCCACCTGGGCGTGCAGATCGGCAACCATGTCGGCGACCGCGACCTTGACGACGAAGGCATCGTCACGTTCCTGCAGCACTGCGCGGCGGAGAATGCGGCGGTGCTCGTGCATCCATGGGACATGATGGGCGGCGCGCGTACCGCGCGCTGGATGATGGGCTGGACCGTGTCGATGCCGGCCGAGACGCAGCTCTCGATCGTCGCGCTGATCCTCGGCGGCGGCTTCGACCGGCTGACGGCGAGCCTGCGCATCTGCTTCGCGCACGGCGGCGGCAGCTTCGCGTTCCTGCTCGGCCGGCTGGAGAACGCCTGGCACAATCGCGATCTCGCGCGCGGCGTCTCGAAGCTGCCGCCGAGCAAGTACCTGGATCGGTTTTACGTCGACAGCGCAGTATTCGATGCGCGCGCGCTGCGCCTGCTCGTGGACACCATGGGAGAAGATCGCGTGATGCTCGGTTCGGATTATCCATTCCCGCTCGGCGAGCAGCGCGTCGGCAAGCTGCTGCGCGACATGCAGGGCCTGAGCGAGGGCGCACGCGCCAAGTTGCTCGCGGGCAACGCGCGCCGTTTCCTGGGGCTGCCGTGAAGTGGCGCAAGGCGAAGGCCGAGCCGCGCATCGAGCGCGCGGGCCGATGGCTCTTTGAGGCGCACCGCAAGCGCGAGCGTTTCGCGCCGCTGCCGCCCGAGCTTGCGCCGCGCAACCTCGGCGAAGCCTACGCGATACAGGGCCAGTTCGTGGGGCGCCGCGCGCAGACGCTCGGGCCCGTCACCGGCTACAAGATCGCGCTCACCACGCCGGCGATGCGCGCGCTGGTGGGGCTGGACGATTCGATCGCGGGCGACATGCTGGAGACCACCATCCGGCGCGGCGACGCGCAGGTGCGCGCCGCCGACTACCGGCACCTGGTCGTCGAATTCGAGATCGCCTTCGAGTTGGCCGAGGACCTGCCCGCGATCGACGCGCCCTACACGCGCGAGCGCATCGCGAAGTCCGTTGCCAGCGTGATGCCGGCGCTCGAGCTCGCCGACGACCGCGACGCCGACTACGCGCAGCTCAGATCGCACGCGCTGATGCTCGCGGCCGACAACGGCTGGAACGAAGGCGCGGTGCTCGGCAAGCCGGTCAAGGACTGGAAGAGCATCGATCTCGCGGCCCTCAAGGGCTCGGCCTTCATCAACGGCGAAAAGGCGGGCGAGGGCCACGGCCGCGACGTGATGGGCCATCCGCTCGATGCGCTCGCCTGGCTCGCCAACAACCTCGCCGGCCGCGGCCTGGGCCTGTGGCGCGGCGACGTGGTGATTACCGGCAGCCTGGTGACCTCCAAGTTCCCGAAGGCCGGCGACCGGATCCGCTGGGAGGCGGGCGAGCTGGGCGCGGTCGAGCTACGCGTCGAGTAGGCGGAAGCGCACGCCGCAGAGCTCTGCGGCGGAGGGTTTCGCGGCAGACAGCTCCACGCCCGCGAACACGGCTTCCTTTCCAGCGCCTGAAATGAAACGGATTTCACCGGCATCGAGTGAAATCGTCCTCGATGTCACGGAGCGTTCAAACAACTTTCCCCAGTGAGATGCGAGTGCATCGGGGTCGGGGCATTCGATTTCGACTGCCCGCAGGCTGAGCGCGAGTTCCTTGCGCACCGCGCGCTGCCAGTCGGGGCCGGCCGGCGCGTAGGGACCCATCGGATCTTCGCCTCCCGTGGTGCGGTTGAACTCGATCATCGCCGCGCCGGTGTCCTTGGGATGAAGCTGGATGCCGGTATAGCCCTCGTGCCGGATGACGTTGGCGACGCGGATGCCGAGCGACTCGGCGTGCCGCTCGCGCCGCTCCGGATCGTCGCAGTCGAGAATCACCATGTAGCCGTGGCGCCCGCCGTGGCGCTCGAGGAAACGGCCCGCCGTGGTCCCGGGGCGCGTGGGCGAGACGATCTCGATGAAGCTCGAGCCTACGGGAAAGAGGACGTTCCGCAGGCCGTACTTCGCGACGTTCGGATCGCGATAGCACTCGGCGACGCCAAGCGCCTGCTCGATTCGCGCCGCCTCGCGCTCGAGGTCGGCGGCGACCAGGCAGATCTGCCGCGGACGGAGGAAATGCGGCAGGTAGGGCATCGGTCAGGTGCCGGTGAACGCGGGCGCGCGCTTCTGGACGTAGTGCGCCACGCCCTCCTTGAAGTCTGCGCTCGCGAAGCTCTTCTTCATTTCCTCGTCGGCGAGGGCGAGCGCGTCATTGAACTCCTGGTGCGCCGCCTTCCAGACCTGCGCCTTCATCACCGCGGTGGAGCGCGGCGAGACGGTCTGCGCCAGGCTGCGCGCATAGGCCATCACCTCCTGCATGAAGGTGTCCTGCGGGAATACCTTGTTCACCAGGCCGAGGCGCTCGGCCTCGGCGGCGGTCAGCTTGCGCGCCGAGTAGAGCAGGTCGAGCGCGTGCGCCGGGCCCACGAGGCGCGGCAGCAGCCAGCTGATGCCGTGCTCGGCGATCAGGCCGCGCTGTGAGAAGGAAGTGGTGAGCTTCGCCTCGCTGCCGGCGAAGCGGATGTCGGCGTAGAGCGCGAGCACCAGGCCCAGGCCCGCGGCCGGCCCGTTGATCGCCGCGATCACGGGCTTGCGCGCCTGCAGCAGGTAGCCGAAGCGGCCCGCGTAGTGCGGGCCTACGTCGGGCCCCAGGCCGGAGTAGAAGTTGAAGTCCACCTCGGGCACCTGCGTGACCCGGCCGCCCGCGGGAATGTTCTGCAGCACGTTCATGTCGGCCCCCGCGCAGAAGCCGCGCCCGGCGCCCGTGATCACGATCGCGCGCACCGCGCCATCGGCGACCGAGTCGGCGACGGCGCGCTTCAGGCCAAGGGCCATCGCCGGGGTGTACGCGTTCAGCGCCGCGGGCCGGTTCAGGGAAATGACGGCGACACCGTCCTGGACCTCGCGGAGCACGTCCTCGTATGCGCTCATACCGCCTCCTTCAGCATGCGTTTGAGTTCGAACTTCTGCACCTTGCCCATGGCATTCTTGGGCAGGTTGTCGACAAAGACCATACGGCGGGGATGCTTGAATTTCGCCAGACGGCCTCGAAACAGCGCGAGCACGGCGGCCTCGTCCGGGTTCGAATCCTCTGTTCGGACTATGAAAGCGAGTGCGACTTCGCCCCATTTCGGGTCGGAGGCGCCGATCACCGCGGCTTCCGAGATCGCTGGACGGCCGGCGAGGACGTTCTCAAGCTCGGCGGGATAGATGTTCTCGCCGCCCGAGACGATGACGTCCTTGGAGCGGTCGATCACCCAGTAGTAGCCGTCCTCGTCGATGCGCGCGAGGTCGCCGGTCCGGAACCAGCCGTCGGGCGTGAGCGCTGCCGCCGTGGCCTCTGGGGCATTCCAGTAGCCGCGCATCACGTTGGGTCCGCGCACCCAGATCTCGCCGTCCACGAGCTTGACCTCGCAATGCAACGCGGCCTGGCCCGTGCTGCCGAGCTTGCGGACCGCGTCCTCCTTCAGCAGCACGAGCGCGATCGGCGCGGTCTGATCGATCCTGAACCAGAGATCCCTGTAGGAAACATCGACGCCGTCGAAATGCGGCGCGGTCTTGGCGGGAAAATGCTCCGCCCAGCGCTCGACGATGCGCGACAGATCAATCGTCCGCCTCGCCGGGCTCGTAGAGCGCCTCCCGGCCGATGCGGTCGAGGCACAGTTCCGCGGTCCAAGGCAGCATCAGCGCGCCGCAGCGGGAATCGCGGTACAGGCGCTCCAGGGGCAGGCTCTTGAGCATCGACTGCCCGCCGCAGGTGCGGATCGCCAGCGCGCAGAGCGCATTGGCGTTCTCCATGATCGTGTACTGGGTCGCATAGGCGCGCAGGCGCGCGTCCTTGGGCGGATCCACGCGCGCATCGGCGAGCATGCGCAGGAAGAGGGCGCGCGTCTGCTCGAGCTTTACCCACATCTCGGCGACCGCAATCTGCTTGGTGGGGTACATGCGCCGCTTCACGGGCGGCATGCCCTCCAGCTCGCCGCGCAGGTACTTCACCGTGAATTCGCAGGCGGCGATGGCGATGCCCATGTAGGTGGGGGAGAGCGTCGTGAACACGTGCGGCCAGCGGCTGGCGGCCTGGAAATAGACGCCTCGCGGCATCATCTGCGCGTCGTCCGGCACGAACACGTCCTTGAAGACGAGCGTGCGCGAGACGGTGCCGCGCATGCCGAGCGGGTCCCAGTCGCCCGTGATCGTGAAACCGGGCGCGTCGGCGGGCACGGCGATGTAGAGCGTGTCGCGCATCGTGTGGCCGGGCTTGTCCTCGGTGCACAGCACGCCGTAGTAGTGCGCCGCGCCCGCGAGCGAGGCGAAGATCTTGCGGCCGTTGACCTTCCAGCCGCCCTCGACCTTGGTGGCGAGCGTGCCGAACGGGGCCTTGCCGGCGGCGGCGGCGCTGCCCTCGGAGAAGGGCTGCGCGTAGATGGCGCCGTCCTTCAGCACGCGCCGGAAATGCACCGCGCGGCAGCGTTCGTGCTCCGCCTTCTGCTCGGCGCTCATGTCGAGGTCGTCGGCCAGCACGCCCGGCCAGAGCATCGAGCAGGCGTGCATGTTGAAGGTGAGGGCGGTCGCGCCGCAGTACTTGCCGATGGTGGCCGACACGAGCGCGTAGGTGGCGAGGTCCGCGCCCTGGCCGCCGAACTTCTCAGGCACGCACAGGCCGAGCAGGCCCGCCGACTTCAGGTCGGCGTAGTTCTCGTGCGGAAAACTGGCGTCGCGATCGTACTGCGCCGCGCGCTTCGCGAACGCCGGCCCGAGCGATTCGGCCAGAGCGATCAGCCGGCTTTGCTTTTCACTCAGAGAAAAGCCAGAGCCTGCAACGGAATAGCGTGGATCGGTCATAGCTTGTGGCGCTGCAGGAAGGCGAGCAGCGCGGCGTTGAATTCCTGCGGCTGGTCCATGGGCCCCAGGTGCCCGCAGCCTTCGAGGCACACGTACTCGGCGCCGGGAATCTTCGAGGCCATCTTCTCCATCACCGAGGCCGGCGCGGTCTTGTCGTCGGAGCCGGACAGCACCAGCGCAGGCACCTTGACGTTCGCAAGCTCCTTGCGCCGGTCGAACGTGGTGAGCAGCTGCACGGCCTTGCGATAGGTGTCCGGAGGGATCGCGGACATGATCTTCTGCGCGAGGGCGAGCCCCGTGGGATCCGAGCGCGTCCCCGCCATCGTTGGCATGAGGCGCGCGGCGATGTCGCCCATGGTCTGTCCCTGGTCGAGCGGCCCGATACGCGCGGCGATGAACTGCTTCGTGAAATCGGAGTTGCCACCCGCGAACGCCGGGCTGGTGAAACACAACGCCATCGCCTTCACGAGCTTCGGGTGGCGCACGTAGGTCTCCTGCGCGATCAGGCCGCCCATGCTGTGCCCGACCAGCACCACCGGCTCGTCAGACAGCTTCTCGATCAGCAGCGCGAGCGCGGCGCAGACGCGCTCGAGGTCGTAGGGCTCGACGATCGGGCTCTTGCCGTAGCCCGGCTGGTCCCAAGCGTGGGATGGATAACCCAAAGTGCCGAAGTAGGGTACCTGCCGCTCCCAGGCATGGTGGCCGCCGCCCACGCCGTGCAGAAACAGGAGCGATGACTTCGGCGGCGTCATGCGGCGAGCTTGCCGTCCTTCACGACCGTCTTGCCGTCCAGCTCGATCGTGCAGTGGCGCAACGGCAGGTCGAAATGCCCGAGCGTATGGCGGCCGGCCACCTCGTTGGCGCCGGTGGAATAGAGAAAGTTGCCGGCGAAGGCGCGCTGTTCGGTGCCGTTGACGTCGCGCCGGTCGTATAGCGCGAGCGCGTCCCAGCGCGCGCGCGAGTTCAAGCCCCAGCCGACGTGCGAAACCGCGTAGGCCTCGCGGTCGCCCCAGGCGGCGAAGTATTCGCGCATCAGCTCCGCGTCCAGCGAATCCCCCTCGATCTTGGTCACGTAGTCGTCGTCGATCGTGAGATGCACCGCCTTTTCTACGTAGCGCTTGAAGGTGAGGTTGAGATCGCCGGGCGCCATCACCAGGCTACCGTTGACGCTGCCGGCCTTCGGGAAGCCCAGGCACAGGCCGCCGGGCCAGTGCGACAGCGTCCCCGGCTTCTCGGTGTAGCCCCAGACGCCGCCCACGCGCGCGCCCGCAATCCCTACTTCCAGGTGGGTGCCGGCCGGAGAGCTGACCCGCATCACCTCCGCTTCCCTGAGGAGGCGCATGGCCGCCCTCACCTGCTGCTCGTCGGCGGGGGAGGGGGCGAGGCGCTCGAGCACCTCCGGGTGCTCGTTGGAGATGTAGAGCACGCGTGCCCCGCCCTTCAGGACCTGCGGCAGCTCGGCAGCGTGCATCAGGCCCTCGAGCGTGCAGTCGGCTACGAAGACCGAGGCGGCCAGCGCCGCGATCGCGGGCCCCTGGTCCTTCAGGGCGACCGAGGCGCCCGTGGAGCGGATCGGCACCGGCGCCGTCTGCCGCGGCGTCGGCACGACCACATGGAACGGGCGCGCGCCCAGGCGCTGCAGCGCGAGCTCGGCGAGATGCACGTTGAGCGCGCGCGACTGCGTTTCGGAGAGCACCGCGCAAGCGTCGCCAGCGGACACCTTGCAGCGGCCGAAAACCTCCGCGAACAGGTCGATCCATTTGCCTTCGATGTGGTCGGCGATCATCGGCGCAGCCTTCAGGGTCTTCTATCGTATTATCAGGGGGCTATGATCGTATTCGACCTACAGTGCGCCGAGGGACACCGGTTCGAAGGCTGGTTCGCCTCGTCCAAGGACTTCGGCGCCCAGAAAAAGCGCGGGCTGCTGAGTTGCCCCAGCTGCGGCGACTCGGCGATCGAGCGCGCCCTGTCGGCCCCCCGGCTCAACATGGGCGCCCAGGAGCCGAAAAAGCCCGCCGCCATGCCGGCCGAGAGAACGCCCGACATGGAGGGGAAGGACCCCTTCGCCATCGCCCAAATGCTGTACTCGCGCATGCTGGACGAGATCCTGACCAAGTCTGAAGACGTCGGCAGCCGCTTTCCTGAGGAGGCCCGGAAGATCTTCTACAAGGAAGCCCCTGGCCGTGCCATTCGCGGCCAGGCGAGCAAAGGGGAGCACGATGACCTGGTGGATGAGGGGATTCCAGTGGCGCGTTTCGCGATTCCTCCCTCAGATCGGCTGAATTAGATTTCGCACAATGTGTATTATGTAAACTTTTGGCAAGGATAGCATTCCAAGGGAGATCAAAGACCTAGTTTGGGCTCCCCAAGCTCGCCATGCGCTTCCTCGAGACCCTGCTTCCCCCGCCCGTTGTGGCGCTGGTGTTCGGGGGTGCCATGTGGGTTCTTGCGGACCGGTTCGAGCTGTTCTCGTTCGACTTTCCCATGCGCCGGCTCGCTGGCGGGTTGATTGCGCTGGCCGGAGGGATCGTAGACGTGATAAGCGTCCTGACGTTCTGGCGCGCCCGGACGACCGTGAACCCGCTTCGGCCGGAAAAGGCCTCGGCGATCGTGTCGGCAGGCATCTTCGGCATTACGAGGAACCCGATGTACGTCGGGCTGCTGATCGTCCTGGCCGGCTGGTTCATCTATCTGGGCGCGGTGTCGGCGATCGCAGGCCCGATTGCCTTTGTGCTCTACATCCAGCGCTTCCAGATCATTCCGGAAGAGCGCGCGCTGGCCGCCAAGTTCGGAGACGAGTACCGGGCGTACATGGCCAAGGTGCCGCGCTGGCTGTGAGCCCGGATTTGCAGCGCTATTCGACCGCCCCGGCTCGCCGGATCAGTTCTTCCAGTTCCTTGTCGTTTCTGCCCTTGGCCAGGGACAGGGATGTTTCGCCCCGGGCGCCCTTGATGTTCACGTCGGCGTCCGCGTAAAGCAGCTCGCGCGCGGCCTCCATGTGGCCGTTGCGCATCGCCAGCAGCAAGGCGGAATAGCCGTTCGGGGCAAGAGCGTCCTTTTCCGCGCCTTTCTCCAGGAGGTATTTCACGACCTCCGTGCGGCCTTCGAAGGCGGCGTAATGCAGCGGCGCCCAGCCGGAATGCGACATCGGGGCGCCGCGCTCAATTAGCAGCTTCACGATCCCGAGATGTCCCTTGAGGCTCGCCAGCATCAGCGCGCTGTCGCCCGCAGGACTGCGCCGGGCTACGTCGGCCTTGCGTTCAATCAGCAGTTTCGCCAGCGCCTCGTGGCCCTGAACCGCGGCGATCATGAGGAGCGTGTTGCCTTGCTTGTCGGTGCTGTTCGGGTCGAGGCCCTGGCTCAGAAAGCCCGCAACCGCCTTGGCGTCGCCTATGTCGGCAGCCTTGAGCAGTTGATCGAGTGCCTGTCCCCAGACCGCTCCCATCATCGAAAACAGCCAGGCAGCGGCAAGCGCAAGAATTGAACGGCGCATGGTCAGCTTTCCGGCATGCCCGCGACCATTTCGGCGGCGAACAGCCTCGGGTTGAGCGGGTGGCGTGCTAGGGCGCGCTGGGGGCCCATGGCGCGCGCATAAGCGAGCCAGGCCCGAGCATCGCCGTTCGCCGCGCCGCCGCCGTACTTGCCGCGCCCGGTCAGCAGTGCGAACGCGCGGTCAAGAGCGAGCTTTTGTAGTACTTCCGCAAGGTGTTCGAGGTCCTCGCGCTGCTTCACGTCGCCGAGCCCATTGCGGTCGCCCGCCGCGAAGCTCCGGAGCACGCGCTCGATCGCCTCGCCGCGCTCGCCGGTCGCGTACTCGAGCGCGCGCAGGGGCGCGCCGCCGGCAAACGCCAGCCAGCGCTCCGCATTCTTCAAACCCTGCTTCGCGAGCCAGGCCGCCGCGGCCTTCTGGTCGGGCACCGGAACGGGCACCGGGACGCAGCGGCTGCGGATGGTCGGCAGCAGGCGCGCCGGCCGGTGCGAGACCAGCAGGAACACGGCGCCCGCGGGCGGCTCCTCGAGGATCTTCAGCAGCGAGTTGGCGGTGGCGGTGTTCATGTCCTCCGCGGGGTGCACGATCGCCACGCGCCGGCCGCCTCGGTGCGAGACCACGTGCACGAACTCCCCGAGCGCGCGCGCCTGTTCGATGCGGATCTGGGTGGAGGGCTTGCCCTCCTTCGCTTTCAGCTCTTCGCCCTCCTCCGCGACCTGCGTGTAGCGGCCGAGGCTCTCGGGCTCGAGGTAGCGGATGTCGGGATGGCTGCCGGCCGCAAACCAGTGGCAGCCTTCGCAGCGGCCGCAGGGCTGGTTGGCGTGCTTCTTTTGCTCGCAGACCAGGAACTGGGCGAAGCGCTCGGCCAGTGCGAGCTTGCCCACCCCGGGGGCCCCGCGCAGAAGCAGCGCATGGGGCAACCGGTCGAGCAGGGCGGTGAGCCGATTCCAAGCGTCTATTTGCAGATCAGAAATCATTTAAATCATATAGATGATATGAACTTCTCAACATCTGCCTTAACTTGCTCCGCGGGCCTCGTGCCGTCGATCAAGCGTACTCGCAGCGGTTCGGACTCGGCCAGTTGCCGATAGGCGGACCGGACCCGGTCGAAGAATGCCCGGTCCTCGGATTCGAAACGGTCCAGCCGGCGCCCGGAGGCTGCCAGGCGCTTGCTGCTCACCTGGTAGGTCGCATCGAACACCAAGGTCAAGTCCGGCTTCAGGCGTGGATGCACTTTTCCGGCCAGCTCGTCGATCAGGGTCCGGTCCACGCCCTTCCCCGCGCCCTGGTAGGCGATGGTGGAATCCGTGAAGCGGTCGCAGACGACCCAGGCACCGCGCGCAAGGGCCGGTTCGATGACCTTGGCCACGTGATCGGCGCGCGCCTCGAACATGAGCCGCGTCTCGGCGACCGGGTCCATGGCCTCGGCGAGCACGCGCGAGCGCAGCTTCTCGGCGAGCGGCGTGCCGCCGGGCTCGCGCGAGACCACGACCTCGCGGCCGGCCTTGCGCAGGCGCTCGGCGATCCAGGAGACGTGCGTCGATTTGCCGGCGCCGTCGACGCCCTCCAGCGTGATGAACTTGCCCCGCTGTCTAGCGTGCGCCATTCAATTGATATTTTCGCACGGCGCGATTGTGCTCATCGAGCGTGCGCGAGAACGCACTCGTGCCGTCGCCGCGCGCGACGTAGTACAGCGCCGGCGTTTTCGCGGGCCTGAGCGCCGCGCGCAGCGAGGCAAGCCCCGTAGCTGCGATCGGCGTCGGCGGCAGGCCCGCGCGCGTGTAGGTGTTGTAGGGCCCATCCGTCTGCAAGTGGATCTTCTTCAGGTTGCCGTCGAAGGCTTCGCCGAGCCCGTAGATCACCGTCGGATCGACCTGCAGGAGCATGCCGACGCGCAGGCGATTGACGAGGACGCCGGCGATCGTCTCGCGCTCTTCGCTTCGCCCGGTTTCCTTCTCGATCACGGAGGCCATGATGAGCGCCTCGTAAGGCGTCTTGTAGGGCACCGAGGGTTCGCGCGCGGCCCATTCCTCGGCGAGGTGGCGCTGCATCGCCTGGTAGGCGCGCCGGAGCACGTGCAGGTCGCTCGTGCCCTTGGCGAAGAGATAGGTGTCCGGGAAGAACAGTCCCTCGGGGTGCGTTTCCGTTGCGGCGAGCTTCTGCATCAGCTGCGCGTCGCTCAGGCCTCGCGTGTCGTGCCGCAGGAAGGCATTGGCATCGAGCGCCGCGCGCAGCTGGCGGAAGGTCCAACCCTCGATGAAGCGCACGTCGGCCTGCGTGACATCGCCCCGGGTGAGCTTGTCGAGCAGCTCCAGCGGCGTGGGCGCGGCGGTGAGCTCATAGCTTCCCGCCTTGACGTCCTGCGCGCGCCCGAGCGCGCGCGCGAGCAGCTCGAACTGCAGGCGACCCGCCGCGACGCCCGCCTCCTCCATGCGCTGCGCCGCGACCCGAAAGCGCGCGCCCGCCGGGATCTCGAACTGCACGGGCAGCGCGCCGACCGCGACCGGCGTCGTCGCGTACCACGCGCCATAGCCCGCTGCACCGAGCACGGCAACGACCACGAGTGTGAGAAGGGCTTTGAGCAACGGAAGAGAATAAAATTCATCCCATTCTACTGTGGCCATGACGGGCATCGCGAAGCTGGAGCGTTACGGGCTGCTGCACGCAGCAGGCGATGACGCGCGCGCGTTCCTGCACGCCCAGCTCACCAACGACATCGAGCACTTGCCGGCCGCGCAGGCGCGCTACGCGGGCTGGTGCTCGCCGAAAGGGCGCCTGCTCGCCACCTTTCTCGTGGTCCCCTGGTCGGGCGGCTTCCTGCTGCAGCTGTCGCGCGACCTCGTGCCCACGGTCGCCAAGCGGCTGCAGATGTACGTGCTGCGCTCGAAGGTGAGGCTCGCCGACGTGAGCGCGGCCTGGACGCAGTTCGGGGCATGGGGCACGGAGGGCGGCGCGCCGCTCGCCGTGCGCGAGCAGGAGGGCGCGGTCCTCGTCGGCATCGAGCCCGGCAGGTATCTCGTGCTCGCCGATGGCGCCGCTGCAGCGCGCTACACGCCGACCTTGAGCGCCGAGGATTGGTCGCTCGCCGAGGTGCGCGCCGGACGGCCGCTCATCGAACAGCCCACCCAGGACCAGTTCGTGCCGCAGATGGTGAATTTCGAGCTCGCGGGCGGGGTGGATTTCCACAAGGGCTGCTATCCGGGCCAGGAGATCGTCGCGCGCGCGCAGTACCGCGGCGAGGTGAAGCGCCGCATGTACCGCCTGCGCGGCGCGGCGCTCAAGCCCGGCCAGGAGTTGTACGGCGACGATGCCCCCGGCCAACCGAGCGGCATGGTGGTGAACGCGGCGGGCGACGAATCGCTCGCGGTGCTGCAGACCGCGGCGGTCGAGGCGAAGGCCGCGATCCGCGCGCAGCCGGGGGCCGCCCCGCTCGAGGTGCTGCCCCTGCCCTACGCCCAGTGACGAATTACTACGTTTATTACCGTGTCGATGCCGCCAGCGTCGATTCGACTCGATCTTTCGTTCAAGGACTTTTTAGGACGGTAGAGGCGAGAACCGGAATTCAAGGTCGGTGGATGAGACGTCGAGACGATCCCAAGACCTACATGGAAGTCTACGAGGGCGTTGACGACGACCAGGCTTTCGAGGCGCTGCTCGCGCGAGAGACCGTCGGATTCGGGCTGCAGCGGCGCGTGGAGCGCTTCATATGTGCCTGATCCTGGTGGCGTGGCAGGTTCATGAGCGCTTTCCGCTCGTGGTGGCCGCCAACCGCGACGAATTCCACGCACGCCCTGCGTCGCCCGCAGCTTGGTGGCCCGACCAGCCGGAAGTCCTGGCCGGCCGCGACCTGCAGGCGAAGGGCACCTGGCTCGGCATTTCGCGCAGCGGTCGCTTCGCATCGGTCACCAACTACCGGGGCGGTCATGACCCAGGCGCGGCAGAGTCCAGGGGGGCGCTCGTTTCACGGTTTTTGCTCGATGGCCTGACCCCCGAAAAGTACATTTCAGAAATAAAACCGGCCGGCTATAGCGGCTTCAATCTTCTCGTGGCCGATCGGAACGAGCTCTGGTGGCTGTCCAACCGCGACAGCGGTGCGCGGCGGCTCGAGCCGGGCTGCTACGCTCTGGGCAACCTGCTGCTGGACTCGCCCGAGGTGATGGAGGTCAAGGCGCGTTTCGAGCGCACGCTCGCCGCGGTGGAACCGCTGTTCTCGCTTCTGCAGACCGCGAAGGTCGTGGCGCCGGCGTACGGCACGCGCTGCTCTACGGTAGTGCTGGCCGAGGCCGCGGGCAGAACGCAGTTCGCGGAGCGGGTCTTCGACGCCGCCGGCGCCGAGGGCAGCACGCTGCGCTACGAGCTGGGCGCCTAGACGGGGGAGGAGCCCTGTCTTCCCTCCTATAGCTTCTTGCGCATTTTCTGGTGCAGGATGTCGGCGTCCGAGTAGACCTTCCCCTCGGCCACGAAGCCGCGCTCCCGGTAGAACTCCGCGGCCTGCAGCTGCGCCGAGACGACGACCTCCTTGTGGCCGCGCTTACGCGCCTCGCTCACCAGCGCGGCCAGGATCTCGCCGCCGACGCCGCGCCGGCGCCACTCCTTGACCACCGCCATGCGGCCGATCTGCCCGTCGGGCAGCAGGCGCCCGGTGCCGATCGGCTTGTTGTCGACGTCGAAGGCGACCGCGTGCAGGCACTGGGCGTCCATGTCGTCCAGCTCGATGCCGGAGGGCACGTTCTGCTCGCCCACGAAGATCGCGAAGCGCAGCGGGCCGGCGCTCGGCTGCGCCCGCTCCCAGGACATCAGTTCCACCCTGGCCATGGTCCGAAAGTATAATCCGCGCCAATGAAAAGTTTGTGGAACGATGCCGAGGCCGCGGCGTTCGCCGGCCCGCTCGGCCCACGCGTCTATTCCTCGCGCCTGCTCGGGCGCGACAGGTCGCTGGTCCTGCACGGCGGCGGCAACACCTCGGTGAAGCTCGACGAGCGCAATCTGTTCGGCGAATCGGAAACGATTCTCTATGTCAAAGGCAGCGGCTGGGACCTGGAGACGATCGAGCCGGCCGGTTTCGCACCGGTCCAGCTCGACTACGTGAGCAGGCTCGCCTCGCTGCCGGCGCTGTCGGACACGCAGATGGTGAGCGAGCTGGCGACGCGCACGCTGCGCGCCGGCGCGCCCGCGCCATCGGTCGAGACCATCCTGCACGCGATCCTGCCCTACCGGTACGTCGACCACACGCACGCCGACGCAGTGCTCTCGGTGTCCAATTCCCCCGACGGCGAAAAGCGCATCCGGGAGATCTACGGCGACAAAGTCGTGGTCATACCCTACGTGATGCCGGGATTCGACCTCGCCGCCTGCTGCGCGCGCGAGTTCCCGAAGCAGCGCACGCAAGGCACGGTCGGCATGGTGCTTCTTTCGCACGGCATCTTCTCCTTTGCCGAAGGTGCGCGGGAATCCTATGAGCTCATGATCGAGCTCGTCTCCATGGCCGAGCGCTATCTCGCCGGCCGGAAGGCCTGGAGCGTCGGCGCAGCGCCCGCAGCCGCCGGCGCGTTCCGGCGCGAAGATGCCGCCCGTCTGCGCGCCGACGTGTCCAGGGCGGCGGGCGTCCCGCTGCTCTGCCGCTGCAACGACGCGCCGCAGTTCCTCGGTTTCGCGCGCCATCCCGACGTCGCCCGCCTCTCGCAACGCGGGCCGGCGACGCCGGACCACGTGATCCGCACCAAACCGGTGCCGATGCTGGGACGGGACGTAGAGCGGTTTGTTGCTTCCTACAAGACCTATTTTGAACGGAACGCCAAGGCGGCCAAGGAACCGAAGGCGATGCTCGACGCGGCACCTCGCGTGGCGCTCGACCCGGAACTGGGCCTGGCCGCGTTCGGTCGCAGCGCGAAGGACGTGGGCATCGTGGAGGATCTCTATGCGCACACGATCGACGTGATCCTGCGCGCCGAGGCGCTGGGCGGCTGGCAGGCGCTCGAAGACCGGCACATCTTCGACGTCGAGTACTGGGACCTCGAGCAGGCCAAGCTGAGGCAAGCCGGCAATCCGCCGGTGTTCGCCGGCGAGGTCGCGCTGGTCACGGGCGCGGCCTCGGGCATCGGCAAAGCCTGCGCCGAGGCGCTGCTCCGGCGCGGCGCGGCGGTGGTGGGCCTCGACCGGACCCCGGCGATCGAGACGCTGTGGAAACGTCCGGACTATCTGGGGTTGGCCTGCGATCTTGCGGATTCTTCGCAAATCAATGCCTCGATAGACAAAACGACCAAACACTTTGGTGGGGTCGACATGCTGGTCCTGAACGCCGGCATCTTCCCCGCGACGCAGTCCATCCAGGACATCGCCGGCGACCTGTGGCAGAAGGCGATGACCATCAACGTCGAGGCGAACCTGCACGTCATGCAGGCCTGCCATGCGCTGCTCAGGCTCGCGCCGCGCGGCGGCCGCATCGTCGTGATCGGCTCGAAGAACGTGCCGGCGCCGGGCCCGGGCGCGGCAGCCTACTCGGCCTCGAAGGCGGCGATGAACCAGCTCGCGCGCGTGGCTGCGCTTGAATGGGGCAAGGACGGCATCCGCATCAACACCATCCACCCGAACGCGGTCTACGACACCGCGCTTTGGACCGGCGAGGTCCTCGCCTCGCGCGCCAAGGCCTACGGCCTTACCGTTGAGCAGTACCGGAAGAACAACCTGCTGCGCACCGAAGTGTCGTCGCGGGACGTGGCCGAGCTCGCCGCCGAGATGTGCGGGCCGCTGTTCGCGAAGACCACCGCGGCGCAGGTGCCCGTCGACGGCGGCAACGAGCGCGTGGTGTAGTGGCGGCGATCGAGCCCCTGCGCTGGAAGGGAGACCGGCTCGAGCTCCTCGACCAGCGCGAGCTGCCGGGAAAACTCGTCTACATAGAATGCCGAACCGCTGCCGAGGTCGCGCGCGCGATTGAGGACATGGTGGTGCGCGGCGCGCCCGCAATCGGTTGCGCAGCTGCATTTGCAATTGCATTGGATTCTTCTCCTGAGGCCTTTTCTGTTCTGGCTGCCAGCCGTCCCACCGCGGTAAATCTCTTCTGGTCCCTGGAACGCATGAAAAGGGCCGCGGATCGGGTGGCCGAAGCCATCGCGATATTCGAGGAGGACCTGGCCGCCAACCGGGCGATGGGCGAGCACGGCGCGAAGCTGCTCGCGCAGGGCGCGCGCGTCATGACGTATTGCAATGCGGGCGCGCTGGCGACCAGCGGCTACGGCAGCGCGCTGGGCGTGGTCAGAAGCGCTTTCGAACAGAAGAAGGGCATATCCGTCATCGCCTGCGAGACCCGGCCCTACCTGCAGGGCGCGCGCCTGACGGCGTGGGAGTGCGTGCAGGAGGGCATCCCATGCACGCTGGTCACCGACAACATGGCCGGCCACCTCATGGCCCGGGGCGAAGTAGACGCGGTAATCGTGGGCGCCGACCGCATCGCCGCCAACGGCGACACCGCCAACAAGATCGGCACCTACATGCTAGCCGTGCTCGCGCGGCGCCACGGGCTGCCGTTCTATGTGGCCGCGCCCTCCTCTACCTTCGACACCGCGATCCCCGACGGCACGAAGATCGTCATCGAGGAGCGACCGGCCGGCGAAGTCACGGGCTACCGCGGCCTGCGCTGGGCGCCCGAAGGCGTCGCGGTGCGCAACCCGGCCTTCGACGTGACGCCCGCGGAGCTGATCTCAGCGCTTATCTGCGAGAAAGGCGTCGCGCGCGAGCCGAACCGCGAGCGCGTGGCGGCGCTGCTCGGCTAGGAGTCTGCGCGGCAGGAGGTTGAGTTGATGGTCATCGAGATGGTGTGGTGAAGCGTTAAACGATGATGACGACAAGCTACCTTCCATACCATCCGGGGCAGCAGAATTTGCTGCCATCGTC
>JBASCW010000043.1:0-12438 GCA_049651845.1 Burkholderiales bacterium
GCACTTCGCTCCACACGCCCTCGCATTCATTTCCCAAGTACCACCGCTCGCGCGCTGAATCCAGCGGTTCAGTCCAACTGACCGTATCCGTCATGCTGTCGCACGCCGGATACGATCCTGTTCGTTATGCCTCAACGCGGGCGGTGAGCTAGAATTGGCGAATAGAGGGACCAACATGCCAAACACTGCGCCGGTTGTTCACAGCGATCCGGATATTCTGGGCGGCACGCCCGTGTTTGTAGGGACGCGCGTTCCGTTCCGCAACCTGATCGACTACCTCGAACGAAACCACAGTCTTGACGAGTTTCTCGATTCGTTTCCGAGTGTCTCCCGAGAGCAAGCGGTCGCGTCGTTGGAAGCGGCTCACGAAGCCCTGAGCGCTCGTGCGCATTCTGCTGGATGAGCAGCTTCCTCGGCAGCTAGCGCCGTACTTGGTCGGCCACGACGTTCGTACTGTCCAGCAAGAATCGTGAGCAGGTCTCAAGAACGGCGCATTGCTTACTCAAGCCGAGGACGCTGGGTTCTCGGTGTTCGTGACCGGCGACCAGAATCTCGAGTTTCAGCAGAACATCTCGAACCGGCGTCTTGGCGTGGTCGTACTCTGCGCTACGAGCAATGCGCTCGAAGACCTGCTGCCTCTTGTTCCCGCTGGCTTAACCGCGATCGCGACCGTCCGACCTGGGCAGTTGGTTCGTGTTGAGGCATAACCGGCCCATCGAGACGGACCTTCGCAAGCGGGCTTCGCCCGCCTGCTCGGCCGCTCATGGGCGACGTTAGGTTCTACAACTCAAGGGAGGGAACATGGCAAATGTAATCGTAGTCAATCCGTTCGAGGTGCAGAAAGGTAAGGAGGAGCAAGCGCTGACAATGTGGGATACGTTTGCTGAATATTTTCGTAGGCAGCCTGGCTATGTATCGTCCAAGTTACATCGGGCAATTAACCCAGATGCGCGGTTTCATCTAGTAACTGTCGCGGAATGGGCATCACCCGACCATTTTATGGCTGCGCTGAAAAACCCGGAGCTTCAAAAAATTGCGGAAGCGGCTACGGATCATTCTCCGAACTATCCAGGGCTTTATGAAGTGATACGAACCTAACATGGCGTTCGAGATGGACGCGCCGCAAGCGGCGCGCCGCTGAAGCAGCACGTTAGATTTCCGGAAAAGCTATCGAGCCATGGCACCCGGTGATCCAGAGCGCGCGAGGGCAGCAATCTACGAGGTCATTGAGAACCAAATTCGGAACAATGACCCACCGGAGACCCGACAGACGCTCGAGCGCCTTATTGGCGCCGGTCACTCCCGCGCGGAGGCAGGGCGCTTGATCGCCTGTGTTTTGGCGACGGAACTTTTCGATGTCTTGAAGAGCGAAAAGCCCTATGACAATGCGCGGTACGTCGGAAATCTAAAGCGACTGCCCGAATTGCCATGGAAAGAGGAATAGTCGTGCACCGGAAATCTAACTCTAGGTGGTGCGGACGGGCCGCCAGCATCGCGCCAAGTTCAACTGCCGTGCGGGCCCGCCGCACACCAAGACGTTGATATGGCTTAACGCTGTCAAGATGCGAACGAGGTTCTCTGCCTTTTGCGCAGTGCTTTTTGTTTGACATAGCGCCCTTTGGGCAACGCGACGGGGCCGGATGACGACGGCCGATCAAGCTGATATGCGCGCGTTGGGTAGCGCAAGACTGTTGTGCGTCACGGAGCTGCCTCGCCCTAGAAGCTGAGGTGCCGGTCCCGAGGGACCGGATCAATAACGTTCCACGAGGATTCTCCATGGCCTCCGCGAGCGAGCGCGCCACGATGCGGCAGAGCTCGCCAAGCAGTGACCGCCGGTAGGCGAAGAACGGCCGCACCAGCTTCGGCACGGTAAAGACGTACTGCCGGTGCGCCACGGACCGCAGCACGAACTGCTCGACCCAGTCACCCCAGGGGAGGACGCGCTTCTGGTGGCAGCTGGGGCAGAAGTAGCGCGTCTTACAGGAGAAAGCGAGAAGAAGGTCGTGCCCGCAGCCGCCGCAGCGGATGCGCGCGAAGCCCCGGTGCGGGTCGCCGCAATCGAGAAGGCGCTCGAGCACGTTCTTCTCGACGAATGACATGGCGATCCGCCGGTCAACGCGACCGCGGGCACAACCGTTGAAGCGCTATCGGTTACTTGGTGCCGAGCGAGCGATCGACCATCGCACCCGCGCTGCCGAGGTAGTTGCGCGGATCGAGCAGGCGCTCGAGCTCGGCACGGCCGAAATGCGCGCTGACCTGCGCATTCCCGGCGAGCACGTCGAGCAACGGGCGGCCGCCTTCCGCCGCCGCGCGGCAGGCGTCATAGACGATGTCGTGCGCGGCTTGTCTGCCGAGCTTGGGCGCGAGACCCATCATGACGGCTTCCGCCACGATCAGGCCCGAGGTCATGCCGAGGTTGCGGGCCATGCGCGCGGCATCCACGGTGAGCCCGGCGAGCATCAGGCTCGCCTGCCTGAGCGCTCCGGACGTGGCGATGAAGCTCTCGGGCAGCGCGATCCACTCCGCGTGCCAGGGGCCGGTGGCGCGCTCGAAATCCTGCACCATGGCATCGAGCATCAGCGCGCCATGCTGGCGCACCAGTTTCGCGCAGGCGACGATCAGCTCGGAGGAAATCGGGTTTCTCTTCTGCGGCATGGTGCTGCTGCCGCCGCGCCCGTGCTCGAACGGCTCGAAGGCTTCGCCCAGCTCGGTGGCCATCATCAGCATCACGTCGGTGGCGATCTTGGCAAGCGACCCGGTGACCAGGCCGCAGAACAGCACCGCTTCCGCCAGGCCGTCGCGCGCGACATGCCAGCTGATCGCGGGTTCGCCCAGGCCCAGCTCGCGCATCAGCGCGGCGCGCACCGCGAGCCCCTGGTCGCCGAGCGATGCGAGGGTGCCCGCCGCGCCGCCGAACTGCCCCACCAGCACGCGGGGCCGCAACTGCACGAGGCGCTCGCGATGGCGCTCGATGGGCGAGCGCCACACCGCCGCCTTGAAGCCGAACGTGATCGGCAGCGCCTGCTGCAGGTGGGTGCGTCCCGCCATCGGCGTGTCGCGATAGCGGCGCGCCAGCCCTGCAAGCGCCTCGGAGACCGCCGCGAGGTCGGCTTCCACCAGATCGAGCGCCGCGCGCAGCTGCAGAGCGAGCGCGCTGTCCATAATGTCCTGCGTGGTCGCGCCCCAGTGCACGTAGCGCCCCGCGTCGCCCGCGCAGGCCGCGGCGAGCTGCTTGACGAGGGGCAGGATCGGATAGCCCACCACCTCTGTCTCGCGCCTCAGGCGCTCGAGTTCTAGAACGGCGGGCGTTGCCTTTTCGCTGATTTCGCGCGCCGCTGCCGCTGGAATCATGCCGAGCCCGGCTTGCGCGCGCGCGAGCGCGGCTTCCACGTCGAGGCAGCGCGCGAGGAACCCCGCGTCGGAAAAGATCTCGCGCATGCCGGCGGTGCCGAACATGTCGCGGTAGAGCGCCGAATCGAACACGGTCGAGCCCACGGGCCGCGCCTAGCGCTCGCGAAACAGCGATTTGAGCTCGTCGCCGATCGGCACGCCCTTCAAGGGCGAGCCCGGGCCGTTCTGGTAGCGTCCCCAGACGCGCGTCTCCGAGCCCGTCGCGAGCAGCGTGCCGTCCACGCGCACCACCTCGTGCTCAACGACGAACGACTTGCCGCCCCAGCGCGCGATGCGCGAGCGCACCTCGGCGCGGTCCTCCTGCTGGGCGGGATGCTTGAACTCGCAGCCCGCGGCCACCAGCGGCATCGCCAGGTGCTCGGCGCGCATGCGCTTGGCGTGGTATCCGACTGCCGAGAACATGTTCCAGGCCGCGGCGTCGAACCACTGGAAATACGTCGGGTAGAAGATGATGCCCGCTGGGTCGCATTCGCCCCAGCGCAGCTGCACCGGCAGCGAAAACACCTTCGATCTGAATTCCTGCCCGCTCACGCCGCCGGATAATATCAGCACGATGCGCACACCCGTCGGGATCATCGGCGCCGGCCCCGCGGGCCTGCTGCTCGCGCACCTGCTGCATCTCAAGGGCATCGATTCGGTGGTGCTCGAAACGCGCAGCCGCGAGGACATCGAGGCGACCATCCGCGCCGGCGTGCTCGAGCAGGGTACCGTGGACCTGCTCGATGAGGCCGACCTCGGCGAGCGCATGCGCCGCGAGGGCATGCGCCACGAGGGCGTGATCCTGCGCTTCGGCGGCGAGAGTCACCGCATCCGCCTGGCCGAGCTCACCGGCGGGCGCGCGATCACGGTGTACGCGCAGCACGAGGTGATCCGCGATCTCGTCAAGGCGCGCCTGGACGCGGGCGGCGCGATCCTGTTCGGCGTGAAGGATGTGAGCCTGCTCGACCTGGACACGCGCCAGCCCAAGTTGCGCTTTCACGATGCCGCGGGCGCGGTGCAGGAGCTCGCCTGCGACTACATCGCCGGTTGCGACGGCTTTCACGGCGTGTCGCGGCCCTCGATCCCCTCGCGCATGCGCCGCGAATTCACGCGCGTCTATCCATTCGGCTGGTTCGGCATCCTGGTCGAGGCGCCGCCCGCGACCGAGGAGCTGATCTATGCCTACCACGAGCGCGGCTTCGCGCTGGTGAGCACCCGCTCGCCGCAGATCCAACGCCTGTACCTGCAGTGCAACCCGAACGACGACACCGGCCAGTGGCCCGAGGCGCGCATCTGGGAGGAGCTGCACGCGCGCCTCGCGGGCGCGGACGGCCTGCGGCTCGCCGAGGGCCGCATCTTCCAGAAGGGCGTGATCGCGATGCGCAGCTTCGTGGTCGAGCCGATGCAGTACGGGCGCCTCTACCTCGCCGGCGACGCCGCCCACATCGTGCCGCCGACCGGCGCCAAGGGCCTCAACCTGGCGGTCGCCGACGTGCGCCTGCTGGCGCAGGCGCTCGCGGAGTTCTATGCTAGCGGCAGCGCCCGGCGGCTCGAGCGCTACTCGGAGACCGCGCTGCGCAGGGTCTGGCGCGCCGAACACTTTTCCTGGTGGATGACATCGATGCTGCACCACTTCCACGACGAGACGCCGTTCCACCACCGGCTGCAGCACTCGCAGCTGCGCTACGTGGCGCGCTCGCGCGCCGCCGCGACCATGCTCGCAGAGAACTACGTCGGCCTGCCCTTCGACGATTCCTGAGATGGCCGCCGCCGGCAATTGGGCCTTTCCCGACGCGCTGCAGCCGGACCCGGCGCGGCTGCGTTTCGATCTGGCCGCCGCGCTGGACGCCGTGGTGCAGTTGCGCGCCGAAATCCCGGCAGACGCCTACACCGCGCCGATCCTGGGCACCGAGCGCGCCGGCAACGGCGTGGTGATCGGCGACGACGGCCTGGTGCTCACCATCGGCTACCTGATCACCGAGGCTGCCTCGATCTGGCTCGCCACCAACCGCGGCAGCGTGGTGCAGGGCCACGCGCTCGCCTACGATCAGGCCACGGGCTTCGGCCTGGTCGCGCCGCTCGGCCGGCTCGGCGTGCCGCCGCTCGCGCGCGGCAGCGCGCGCGCCGCGGCGCCCGGCGATCCGGTGATCGTGATCGGGCAGGGCGGCCGCGCGCATTCGCTGCAGGCGAAGATCGTCGCCAAGCGCGAGTTCGCCGGCTACTGGGAGTACGTGCTCGATGAAGCGCTGTTCACCGCGCCCGCGCATCCGCAATGGGGCGGCGCCGCGCTGCTGGGCGAGGACGGACGGCTGCTTGGCATCGGCTCGCTGCTGGTGCAGGAAGCGGTCGGCGGCAAGGCGGTCGACGGCAACATGTTCGTGCCGATCGACCTGCTCGCGCCAATCCTGGAGCCGATGCTCACCACGGGCGCGCCCGCGCGACCGCCGCGGCCGTGGCTGGGCCTGTACGCGACCGAGCTCGAGGGCCATGTCGTGGTGGGCGGCCTCGCGCCTGGCGGCCCCGCCGATCAGGCCGGCGTGCAACTCGGCGACCTGATCCTCGAAACCGCCGGCGAGCGCATCACCGGGCTCGCGCAGTTCTTCCGCAAGATCTGGAGCCAGGGACCCGCCGGCAGCGAGATCCTGCTCACGCTGTCGCGCCGCGGCGCCTCGTCCGCGACCCGCATCCGCTCTGCCGACCGCAACGACTTCCTGAAGAAGCCGCGATTGCATTAACGCTGTCCAACCGCGGTTCCGTAAGTGCGACCTAATATCCGCTTTCGAAGTCGATACTTGCGCGATTCTTCGATGAAGTTAAAGAGAGACAGGATCTTCCTTCTCGTCCGCGCCGCGCCATGCGATCGATTGCGGACTGCTTGGGGTCGGTGAGCCGTGCTTGCCGCCTTAACGAGTCATGCGAGCGGCGGATAGCGCGTCGCGCAGGCGGGCTCATGGCAGATGATCAGTGCTGCGCCGGTCTGCAACCGCCTGTTGCCGAGCGCGTGCTGACGAAGTAAATTCAGCGCCGGGCGAACTAGGGGGCGCCCGGGGCCGCCGTCCGGTGCGGGGGCCGTTCTTCGAATGATTCCAATCGGCAAGAGTGAGGACGATGCGACCGTCGTGGCGAAATCGTTGTCCGTCATCGGCTTGCAGGAGGGAACACGAAACCGCGCCCTGCTGCTCGTGCTCTCGGGACCCGCTGTCGGCCAGATATTCACCATCGGCCCGCACGCGTCGATTCTCGGTCGAGGCGCGGGCAACGAGGCTTGCATACAGGACCCGGAAATCTCGCGCCGGCACGCGCGCATCGCCCTGACTGAGGGGCGGTTCACGATTGTCGATCTGGACAGTGCCAACGGGACCTACGTCAACGGCGCGCGAGTCGAAGCCGAGACACCCCTGCAGGACCCGGACCGTGTTCAGCTCGGACCGCTCACGGTCCTGAAGTTCTCACTCCTCGATCCCCTTGAAGCGTCGGTGCAGCAGCGGCTGCACGATGCGATCCATACCGACGTGCTCACCGGGGCGAGGAACCGCCGCTATCTCGAGACGCGGCTATCGGATGAGTTCGCCTACGCGAAGCGGCACGGGCGTGCGCTCTGCGTGATGATGCTGGACATCGACAATTTCAAGCAAATCAACGACAGGCACGGCCATCCGGCCGGCGACATCGTGCTGCGCAAGCTTGCCGCGCTTCTGATCAAGGAGGCGCGGGCGGAGGACGTCGTCGTGCGCTACGGCGGCGAGGAATTCCTGATAGTGGCGCGTGACCTGAAGCCGGCGCAAGGCCAGCGTGCCGCCGAGCGTCTGCGTGCGCGAGTTGAGGCACAACCGGTGGCGCTGCGCGGCGGCGGTCAGATCCCGATCACGGTAAGCATCGGCGTGGCCTGCCTGAAGCCGGACACGAGCGGGGAGCCGGCGACGTTGATCGCATGCGCCGATGCGGCGCTCTATCGCGCCAAGCAGGGCGGACGCAATCGCGTGGTGTGCGACGCCGCACCACCCAAGAGGCGATCCCGGAGCCGGGCTCGGCGCTAGCCGCTCTTCTTGCGCGTCATGCAGACGGAGCGCTCGAAGGGGCGTACCTCCCGCTCGTTTCTGAGCGGCGCACCGCGCCATGCGCTCGACTGCGGGTGACTTGCGGTCAGCGAGCCGTGCTTGCTGCGACGATGAGTCATGCGAGAGGTGGCGCAGGCATTGACGGCGGATTCACGCGCCCCCTATTGCCAGCCTCGCCAGGTTTGACGGGTCGGAGCTAGTTGGGCAAACTACCGTCGCTGCGCCGATTTGAAGTTCAGCTTGCGGGCGCCGAACCGCCAAAGGGCGGGGAAAAACAAATCCAGCTAAAGAGACGCGCCAACGCCCGTTTCTGCGAAAGCTGAACGGGCGTTTTTGTTTTCAGGGATCCATGGAAGATCGCACGCCATTGCTGCAGCAGCTGCTCGAGGACCGGATCCTCGTGCTCGACGGCGCCATGGGCACCATGATCCAGCGCGAGCGCCTCACGGAGGAGCAGTTCCGCGGCGAGCGCTTCCGCGGCTGGGGCCACGACCTGCGCGGCAACAACGACCTGCTCGTGCTCACGCAGCCTGCGCTGATCCGCCGCCTGCACCGCGACTATCTCGCCGCGGGCGTCGACATCATCGAGACCAACACCTTCAACTCGACCGCGATCTCGCTCGCCGATTACGGCATGGAGGAGCTCGCCTACGAGCTCAACCTCGAGGCGGCGCGCCTGGCGCGCGCGGCCGCCGACGCATGGCAGAAAGAGGACCGCTCGCGGCCGCGCTTCGTCGCCGGCGCGATCGGCCCCACCACCAAGACTGCCTCGATCTCGCCCGACGTCAACGACCCGGGCTTTCGCAACGTCTCGTTCGACGCGCTGGTGGCCGCCTACGGCGATGCGCTACGCGGCCTGATCGACGGCGGCGCCGACCTGCTGCTCGTGGAGACCATCTTCGACACGCTCAACGCGAAGGCGGCGCTGTTCGCGATCGAGTCCGAGTTCGAGCGGCGCGGCGCGCGCCTGCCGCTGATCGTCTCCGGCACCATCACCGACGCCTCGGGCCGCACGCTCTCGGGCCAGACCACCGAGGCGTTCTACAACTCGGTGCGCCACGCCCGGCCGATCGCGGTGGGCCTCAATTGCGCGCTGGGCGCGAAGGAGCTGCGCCAGTACGTGGAGGAACTCTCCAGCGTCGCCGAGCTGCCGGTTTCCTGCTATCCGAACGCGGGGCTGCCGAACGCCTTCGGTGAATACGACGACACGCCCGAATCGATGGCGCGCGAGATGGGCGCCTGGGCGCGCGCCGGCCAGCTGAACCTCGCCGGCGGCTGCTGCGGCACCACGCCCGAGCACATCCACGCCATCGCCGAGGCCGTGCGCGGCGTGAAACCGCGGCGCTTGCCACAGCGCGCGCCCGCGCTGCACCTGTCGGGCCTGGAGCCGCTCAACGTGGGCGAGGGCTCGCTGTTCGTCAATGTCGGCGAGCGCACCAATGTCACCGGCTCGAAGGCCTTCGCGCGCCTGGTGCTCGCCGGCAACTACGGCGATGCGCTGCAGGTCGCGCGCCAGCAAGTGGAGAACGGCGCGCAGGTGATCGACGTGAATATGGACGAGGCGATGCTCGATTCGGAGAAGGCGATGACCACCTTCCTGAACCTTGCCGCCTCGGAGCCCGACATCTCGCGCGTGCCGGTGATGGTCGATTCCTCGAAATGGAGCGTCATCGAGGCGGGCCTGAAATGCCTGCAGGGCAAGGGCATCGTCAATTCGATCAGCCTGAAGGAAGGCGAGGCGGAATTCCTGCGCCAGGCCAGTTTGGTGCGCAGATACGGCGCCGCGGCGGTGGTGATGGCCTTCGACGAGAAAGGCCAGGCCGACACGCTGGAGCGGCGCATCGCCATCTGCCGGCGCGCCTACGACCTGCTCACGCAGCGGGCGGGCCTCGCGCCCTCGGACATCATCTTCGACCCGAACATCTTTGCGATCGCCACCGGCCTGGAGGAGCACGCGCGCTACGGCATCGACTACCTCGAGGCGGTGAAGTGGATCCGCGCGAACCTGCCGGGCGCGGGCGTCTCGGGCGGCGTCTCGAACCTGTCGTTCTCGTTCCGCGGCAACGACGCGGTGCGCGAAGCCATGCACACCGCCTTCCTCTACCACGCGGTCAAGGCCGGCATGACGATGGGCATCGTCAACGCCGGCCAGCTGGGCGTCTACGAGAAGATCGATCCCGAGCTGCGCGAGCGCGTCGAGGACGTGATCTTCGCGCGCCGCGCGGATGCGACCGAGCGCCTGATCGAGTTCGCCGCGGGGGTCAAGGGCGGCGCGCGCTCCGCGGAGAAGGACGACGCCTGGCGGCGCGAGCCGGTCGAAGCGCGCCTGACGCACGCGCTCGTCAACGGCATCACCACGCACATCGTCGCCGACACCGAAGAGGCGCGCCAGCAGGCCGCGAAGCCGATCGAGGTCATCGAGGGCCCGCTCATGGACGGCATGAACGTGGTGGGCGACCTGTTCGGCGCCGGCAAGATGTTCCTGCCGCAGGTGGTCAAGTCCGCGCGCGTGATGAAGCAGGCGGTGGCGCACCTGATTCCCTACATCGAGGCGGAGAAGGCGAAATCCGGCATCGCGGGGCGCTCCAAGGGCAAGCTGGTGATCGCCACGGTGAAGGGCGACGTGCACGATATCGGCAAGAACATCGTCGCGGTCGTGCTCCAGTGCAACAACTTCGACGTGGTGAACCTGGGCGTGATGGTGCCGGCGAAGACCATCCTCGAGACCGCGCGGCGCGAGAACGCGGACGCGATCGGCCTCTCGGGCCTGATCACGCCCTCGCTGGAGGAAATGGCGCACGTCGCCAGGGAAATGGAGCGCGAGGGCTTGCGCGTGCCGCTGCTGATCGGCGGCGCCACCACCTCGCGCGCGCACACCGCGGTGAAGATCGCGCCCAACTACCCCGGCCCGGTGGTCTATGTGCCGGACGCCTCGCGCTCGGTCGGCGTGCTGCAGAACCTGCTCTCGGAGACGCAGCGCGACGCCTATTTGGCGGAAGTGCGCGTCGACTACGAGAAAATCCGCGCGCAGCACCGCGACAAGAAGGGCCCGGGGCCGCTGCTGCCAGTCGCCGAGGCGCGCCGCCTCGGTCTGGCCACCGACTGGCGCGCCTACCGGCCGCCGGCGCCGCAAAAGCCGGGCCTGACGGTGTTGCGTGAGTATCCGCTCGACAAGCTCGTGCCCTACATCGACTGGACGCCGTTCTTCCAGGCCTGGGAGCTCTCGGGCCCATACCCGAAAATCCTCGAGGATCCCGTGGTGGGCGAGGCCGCGTGCAAGCTCCATGCCGAGGCGCTCGAGACGCTCGATCGCATCGTGCGCGAGAAATGGGTGCGCGCGAACGGCGTGTTCGGGCTATACCCGGCGGCGCGCGTGAACGGCGACGACATCGAGATCTACGAGGACGAAGCTCGCAGGAGCGTCGTCATGACCTGGCACAACCTGCGCCAGCAGAACCAGAAACCCACCGGGCGGGCCAACCAGTGCCTCGCGGACTTCATCGCACCGAAGGAAGCCGGCGTGCCCGACTGGATCGGCGCGTTTGCGGTGGCGGTAGGCGGGTTCGAGGCACGCCTCGCGAAATTCGAGGCGCAGCACGACGACTACGGCGCGATCATGCTCAAGGTGCTCGCCGACCGCCTCGCCGAAGCCTTCGCCGAGCACCTGCACGAGCGCGTGCGCCGCGAGTTCTGGGGCTATGCGGCCGACGAGCGGCTCTCGGGCGCCGAGCTCGTCGCCGAGGCCTACCGCGGCATCCGCCCGGCGCCCGGCTATCCCGCCTGCCCCGACCACACCGAGAAGCGCGCGCTGTTCGACCTGCTGCAGGCCGAGAAGAACGCCGGCATGACGCTCACCGAGTCGTTCGCCATGCTGCCCGCCTCGGCGGTCTCCGGCTTCTACTTCTCGCACCCGCAGTCGGCCTACTTCGCGGTCGGCAAGATCGGCCGCGACCAGGTCGAGGACTACGCACGCCGCAAAGGCATGACGCTGGCCGAGGCCGAGCGCTGGCTCGCGCCGTACCTCGCCTACGAGCCGGCCGATACAATGGTCGGCACTTCGACTACTATTGCCGGTACATCAACCTAGGAAGGCGGCAATGGGCAAAGGCGACAAGCGCACCAAGCGCGGCAAGATCTACAAGGGCAGCTACGGCAAGTCGCGCCCGCACCGCATCAAGAAGAAAAAGAAATAGCTTCCTAATTCTCCTCGCGCCTGCCGACCGGCAGGCCGAGCGCCTTGAGCTTGCGGTACAGGTGCGTGCGCTCCAGGCCCGAGCGCTCCGCGACCTTCGACATGCTGCCGTGCTCGCGCGCGAGCAGGTGCTCGAAATACAGCCGCTCGAAGGCCTCGCGCGCCTCGCGGTAGGGCCGGTCGAGCGCGATCTCGGGCGGCGGCGCCGCGCCGGCGTGCGCGGCAAGCACGCGCTCCACGTCTTCCAGCGCGATGTCCTCTTCGAGCGAGCCGAGCGCGAGGTTCTTCACCACGCTCTCCAGTTCGGCGAGGTTGTCGGGCCAGCTGTGGTGCCTGAGCGCGTTCAGCGCGGCCACCGACAGGCGCCGCGGCGGGCAGGCGCGCGCTTCGACGAACTGCGCGAGCATCAGTGCGGCGAGGTCGGGCACGTCCTCGGCGAATTCGCGCAGCGCCGGCAGCCGGATCACCAGCTCCGAGAGCCGCGCCAGCGTACCGGCGTCGAACTCGTGCTTCTCGGCGAGCGTGCGCGTGTCGAGCGTCGTGAACGAGACCACGCGCGCCTTGTGTTTGTCGGCGCGCGCGAGCAGGAACTCGAGGTTCTTCTGCTGCGCGCGCCCGAGGCCGCCCAGGTCGCCGACGAACAGCACGCCGCCGCCGGCGCGCGCGAGCGTCTCAGAGGAGGGCTCGGCGAGCAGCTCGGGGCCCTCGACGAACGGCGCGCCGGCCGCGGCGAGCAGGCGCGCGAACAGCTCCGGCCGCATGCCACGTTCGCCGCGCAGCATGAGCGGCGCGCCCGAC
>JBASCW010000044.1:0-65118 GCA_049651845.1 Burkholderiales bacterium
CCATCCTGGGTCACATCGGCACCACGCATCGTCGGCTTCCCTTTATTCTTCTCGACGATCATTCGACAACGTATGAGGCGATGAATTCCATGAATTCGCGGCGAATTTCAACAAACTGCTAGGCCCGTGCCTTCGGCCTTCTTGGCGTAGTCGCTGCCGACCTGCTTGAACTCCTCGAAGATCGCCTCCTGGTCGGCGGCGGCGATGCCCACGCCCGAGTCGGAGACGGCGACCTCGACGGCGGCGCCGTTCAGCGTCGCGCGCACCGCGACCTTGCCGCCCTCGGGCGTGAACTTCACGGCGTTCGACAGCAGGTTCAGCATGATTTGCTTGAACTTGCGCTCGTCGGTGCGGAAGGCTCCCAGCGCGGGATCGGCATTGAGCTCCATTGAGCTCGCCGAAGTAGCGCTCGCCGAGCACCTCGGAGAAGCCGATGATCGCGTTGAGCGGCGTGCGCAGCTCGTGCGACATGTTGGCGAGGAACTCCGACTCGTGCCGGTTGGCCACTTCGAGCTGCGAGCTCTTCTCCTGGATCTCGCGGAACAGCTCGGCGTTCCGGATCGCGATCACCGCCTGGTCGGCGAACGCCTTGAGCATCTGGATGACGCCGGCGGCCGATTTCGCTATCGCGTCGAACACCGGCTGGGTATCCTTCACCGAGCTGGCGATGATGCCGAGGATGCCCGCGCCGATCGCCACCGCGCCCTCGCGCAGCGCGTTGATCGGCCGCACCATGTAGCGCGCGAGCGCGAGGCTCGCGAGCACCGACAGCACGAGACCCAGCAGCAGCAGGATGCCGATGCGGATCAGCGGCGCGTACAGGGGCGCATAGGCCTCCTCGATCGGCTGCTCGACGAACACCGTCCAGCCCAGCGGGTCGATGCGCGCATGGGCCGCCAGCACCTTGCCGCTCGCCGCGAGCGCGACCACCACGATCGCGATGATCGGGACGACGTACTTGTAAAAGGGGCTGCGCGGTTTCACCGCCCTCCCCTTGGGCTCCCGGGCGGGAGCCATGAAGTATATTCGACGCATGCCCCGAAGCAGCAAACGCGCCCGCCTCGCCGCCGACATCGGCGGCACGTTCACCGACGTGGTGCTCGAGCATGGCGGGCGGCGCCACTCGGCGAAGGTGCTCACCACGCCGCGCGCGCCGGAAGCCGGCATGCTGGCAGGGATAGGCAAAGTGCTCTGCGCCGCCGCGCTCGCGCCCGGCGACGTCGGCGTGCTGGTGCACGGCACCACGCTCGCCACCAACGCGCTCATCGAGAGGAAGGGCGCGAAGACCGCGCTGGTCACCACCGCGGGCTTTCGCGACGTGCTCGAGATGGGCTACGAGAAGCGCTACGAGCACTACGACCTGGAGATCGAGCTGCCGGCGCCGCTGGTGCCGCGCGGGCTGCGATTTGCGGTGCCCGAAAGGATGACCGCGAAAGGCAGGGTCGACACGCCTTTGGATGAAACCGCCTTGCAGGCTCTCGTTGAAAAACTGCAGCAAGCGCGAGTCGAAGCCGTGGCCGTCGGCTTTCTTCACTCCTACGCAAACGATGCCCATGAGAGAAGGGCCGGCGAGCTGCTCGCCAGGGCGCTGCCGCGCGTCGCGATCACGCTGTCCTCCGCGGTGTGCCCGGAAATCCGCGAGTACGAGCGCTTGTCCACCGCCTGCGCCAACGCCTACGTGCAGCCGCTGATGGCGAGCTACCTGGAGCGCCTGGCCGCCGAGCTCGCGCGCCGCGGCTTCGGCTGCCCGCTGTACCTCATGACCTCGGGCGGCGGCCTCACCACGCTCGAGACCGCGCGCCGCTTCCCGGTGCGGCTGGTGGAATCCGGCCCCGCGGGCGGCGCGATCCTGTCGGCGGGCCTCGCGCGCGAGAACCGGCTCGACGAGGTGCTCTCCTTCGACATGGGCGGCACCACCGCCAAGATCTGCTTCATCGACGGCGGCCGGCCCGAGCAGTCGCGCCGCTTCGAGGTCGCGCGCGTCTGGCGCAACCTCAAGGGCAGCGGCCTGCCGGTGCGCATCCCGGTCACCGAGATGGTCGAGATCGGCGCGGGCGGCGGCTCGATCGCGCGCCTGGACGAGCTCAAGCGCATCCAGGTCGGTCCCTCGAGCGCCGGCGCCGAGCCGGGGCCCGCCTGCTACGGCCGCGGCGGCGCCGAGCCCACCGTCACCGACGCGAACGTTGTGCTGGGACGCATCGACCCGAACATGTTCGCTGGCGGCACGCTTCAATTGGATTTTCTCGAAGCAAGGAAGGCCATTGCGGCCCGGCTCGGCACCCCATTGGGACTGGCCGCACACTGGGCCGCGGCCGGCGTCGGCGAGATCGTCGAGGAGAACATGGCGAGCGCGGCGCGCGTGCACGCCATCGAGCGCGGCAAGGTGGCCGAACGCTGCACCATGATCGCCTTCGGCGGCGGCGCGCCGCTGCACGCGGCGCGCCTGGCGCAGCGCCTCGGCATCCGGCGCGTGCTGGTGCCGGTGGACGCGAGCGTGGGTTCGGCGGTGGGCTTCCTGCGCGCGCCGATCGCCTTCGAGGTGGTGCGCAGCCTGCGGCGGCGCGAAGACGCTTTCGACGTCGTGGTGCTGAACGAGCTGCTCGGGAAAATGCAGCACGAGGCGAAGGCGATCGTTTCCGCAGGCGCTCTCGGCGCGAAGCTCCAGGTGCACCGCGCGGTCGAGATGCGCTACGAGGGCCAGGGCCACGAGATGTCGGTGCCGCTGCCCGCGGGACCGCTCAAGCCCGCGCACGCGAAGAAGCTGCGCGCCGGCTACGAGCGGCGCTACGAGGAGCAGTACGGCCTGCGCATCGCCGACGTTCCGGTAGAGTTCCTGACCTGGTCGGTGAACGTTTCGACCGGATTGAAGGGCGAGCAAAGGAAATTGAAGGCAGATTCGATACGAGGCGTGAAAGGCAGGACCCTGCGTCCTGTCTTCGACCCGGTCGCAGGCAAGCGCGAGAACGTGCCGCAGCTCGAGCGCGCGGCGCTCGGGCCGGGCGCCCGGCTCGCGGGCCCTGCGCTGATCGCCGAGCCGCAGACCACCACGCTGGTGCCGCGCGGCTGGGCGTGCCGGGTGACCGCGGCGGGCCATCTCCTCCTGGAGCAACGGGCATGAAGCGGCAACTGGTGCGGCAGATCCTCTGGAACCGTCTGATCGCGGTGGTCGAGGAGCAGGCCAACGTGCTGCTCAAGACCGCCTTCGGGCCGATCACGCGCGAAGCGGGCGACCTCTCGGCCGGCGTCTACGACACCAAGGGCCGCATGCTCGCGCAGGCCGTGACCGGCACCCCCGGGCACGTCAACACCATGGCCACCGCCGTGGCGCACTTCCTCGAGCGCTTCCCCCCCAGATCGCTCAAGCCGGGCGACGTGCTGGTCACCAACGACCCCTGGATGGGCACGGGGCACCTGTTCGATTTCGTCACCGTCACGCCGGCGTTCCTGAAGGGCCGGCACATCGGCTTCTTCGCCTCGACCTGCCACGTCATCGACATCGGCGGCCGCGGCTTCGTCGCCGAGGCCACCTCGGTGTACGAGGAAGGCCTCTACGTGCCGCACATGAAGCTCATGCAGGCAGGCAAACCGAACGAGACCTTCTTCTCGATCCTCGCGGGCAACGTGCGCGAGCCGACGCAGGTGCGCGGCGACCTGCTGGGTCTCGTCTCCTGCAACGAGGTGGCGACGCGGCGCCTGGCGGCGATGCTGGAGGAGTTCGGCCTCAAGGAGCTCGATTCGCTCGGCGAGTACATCGTCTCGACCTCGCGCGCCTCCATGCTCGCGGCGATCCGCAAGCTGCCGCGCGGCACCTGGCCGGCCTCGATGAAGCTGGACGGCTACGAAGCGCCGATCGAGCTCAGGGCCGCGCTCACGGTGAGCGACAAGGGGATCCACGTCGACTACGCCGGCACTTCGCCGGCCTCGCGTTTCGGCATCAACTCGCCCAAGTGCTACACCGACGCCTACACCTCGTTCGGCGTGAAGTGCATCGTCGCGCCCGGCATCCCGAACAACGCCGGCTCGCTCGAGGTGGTGTCGGTCTCGGCGCCCGAGGACACGATCGTCCACCCGTTGCGCCCGCGCGCGGTGACCGCGCGCCACGTGATCGGGCAGATGCTGCCCGAGCTCGTGTTCGACTGCTTCGCGACGCCGCTCGCGGGCAGGGTGCCCGCCGAGGGCGCGGGCAGCATGTGGGTGCTCGGCCTGTCGGGCGGGCCGCAGCTCGAG
The DNA here is from genome assembly GCA_049651845.1 of Burkholderiales bacterium. GTDB lineage: Bacteria > Pseudomonadota > Gammaproteobacteria > Burkholderiales > SG8-39 > RBG-16-66-20. The sequence goes on from JBASCW010000044.1 coordinate 4,228, forward strand.
GGCGCTCAGTCCGATGCCACGCGCTTCAACGTGATCTCGATCGGCATCGGCGGCATGGGCGCGCGCCCCGCGAAGGACGGCCTCTCGACCACCGCCTTCCCGAGCGGCGTGGGCGCGATCCCGGTGGAGATCACCGAGGCGCAGTCGCCGCTGCTGTTCCGCCGGCGCGAGTTCGCCGAGGGCTCGGCGGGCGAGGGCCGGCAGCGCGGCGGCCGCGGCGTGCGCATCGAGATCGAGAACACCGAGCCGCAGCCCTTCGCCATCGCCTGCGCCACCTTCGAGCGGCGCCATCACCCGGCGCGCGGCCGTGCCGGCGGCGGGAACGGCCGCGTAGGGCGCGTCGAGCTCGCGAGCGGCAAGGTGCTGCCCGGCAAGGAAACCTACGTCGTGCCCGCGGGCGACCGCCTGGTCGCCGAGATGCCGGGCGGCGGCGGCTACGGCAAGAAATAGAACGCCGCAGGAGACCCGTGGACGCACCTCGAATCGACTTTCCGCCGATGGAAGGCGCGCCGGCGCCGGCGCGCTGGCTCGGCCTCGCGCCGCGCTTCGACGTGATGGCGACGCTGGAAAAAGGCCCGCTCTGCTACACCACGCTGCTCGGCAAGCGCATTTACTTCGTCAACGACGCCGAGTTCGTCAAGCGCATCCTGCTCGACAACGTCGCCAACTACCCGAAATCGGTGACCTACCGCAACAACCTGCGGCCCTTTCTCGGCGACGGGCTGCTGATCTCCGAGGGCGATTTCTGGAAGCGCCAGCGGCGCCTGGCGCAGCCCGCGTTCCACCTGCGCCGCCTGAAGGCGCTCGCCGCGGCGATGGCCGAGTGCGCCGCGGCGATGGCCGCCGGCTGGCAGCACGGCCGGGTGATCGACGTGATGGCGGCGATGAACGCGGTGACGATGGATATCGTCGCCCGGACGCTGTTTGGCGCGGACGTGAGCGGCGATATCTCGGAAGTCGCCGAGGCGATGGCGGTGCTGCAGGAGGAGACCGGGCGCGTGCGGCTCACCGCGTTCTTCGATCTGCCCGAATTCCTCACGCGGCCGCGCGGCCGGCGCTTCGCGCACGCCGTGGAAACGCTCGATCGCATCGTCGGCCGCATCGTGGCTGCGCGGCGCGCCGAGGCGCGCAGCGATCGTTCAGATCGCGACGACCTGCTGCAGATGCTGCTGGAAGCGCGCGACGAGGACACCGGTGAAGGCATGACCGACAAGCAGCTGCGCGACGAGCTGGTGACGCTGTTCCTCGCCGGCCACGAGACCACCGCGATCGCGCTCACCTGGAGCTTCCACCTGCTCGCGCAGACGCCGCGCGCCGAGGCGGCGCTGCAGGCCGAGGTGGACGCGGCGCTGGCGGACAAGCCGGCGCCCGATTTCGACGACCTGGAGAAGATTCCCTACGCGCGCATGGTGGCCGAGGAGTCGATGCGCCTCTACCCGCCCGCCTACGTTTTCAGCCGCCGCGCCGCGGGCAACGACCGGCTCGGCCCCTACGACATGCCGGCCGGCGCGCACATCGTGATCAGTCCCTACGCGCTGCACCGGCGCCCCGACTACTGGCCCGAGCCCGACGCCTTCTGGCCCGAGCGCTTCGCGCCCGGCGCGCGCACCGACCGCCCGAAGCTCGCCTACCTGCCCTTCGGCGGCGGCCCGCGCGTGTGCATCGGCAACTCCTTCGCGATGATGGAGCACGCCATCGTGCTCGCGGCGGCGATGAAGAACTGGCGCCTCGAAGCCATTCCGGGCCGCGAAGTGCGCACCGAGCCGCGCATCACGCTGCGCCCGCGCGGCGGGCTGCCGATGCGCGTGCTGGCGCGCGATACGCCTCTACCGGCAGAGGCGCATGGCAGCGCCTGAGCTCCTCAAGCGCGAGATCAAGGCGCTGGCGTTCGACCAGTACGGCACGATCGTCGACATGCAGAAGGGCCTGACCGAGGCGGTCGCGCCCTTCCTGAAGCAGAAAGGCTGGGACGGCAAGCCCGGCAGCTTCGTCACCTGGTGGCGGCGCACGCACTTCGAGAACTCGATGATCGACGCGCTCTGCGACCGCGGCCACACGCCCTACCGCGAGATCGGCCAGCGCGCCGTCTCCCACGTCATGGATCGCTGCGGCATCGCCTATACACAGGACGAGGTGCGCGGCCTGGTCGCCAAGATCGAGAAGCTGAAGCCCTTTCCCGACGTGGTGGCGGCGCTCGGCAAGCTGCGGTCCGCGGGTTACCAGCTCGCCATCCTGTCGAACGGCGACCCCGACATGCTCGAGGCCGCGGGGCCGCACATCGGCTTCGCGTTCGACCACGTCATCTCGGTGGAGGAAGCGGGCTATTTCAAGCCGCACTGGAAGACCTACGCCAAGGCCGAGGAGATCCTCGGCGTGAACCGCACCGGCATCCTGTTCGTCGCCAACCACGCCTTCGACTGCATCGGCGCGAAGTCCTACGGCATGCGCACCGCGTTCATCGACCGCCGCAAGAGCCCCTTCGGGCACACGCCGCACCAGCCCGATCTCGTCGTGGCAGACTTCGCCGAACTGGCTGCCAGCCTTGTCTGAAAACGGCATGTTCGCCCTAGAGCCGATCGCGGAACGCAGGATCGACGAGTCCGCCGAGCGCGGCGAACGGGCATGACAACTTCGGGCCTTCCGGATTGCCGCTACCTTGTCAGCGCGCGCGACGCGAGGGATCGGCTCGGCGAGGCGACCCTGCTCGATCTACGCCCGGCCGAAGACTACGCTGTCGGTCACATCGAGGGCGCCCGCCCGCTCGACCTGTACGGCGTGAGCCTGAACGACACCTCGGAAGCGCCGATGAACGCGTTCTTCGCGCTCATTCGCACGCTGCTCGGCTCGCGCGGCGTGACGCGCGAGCGGCCCGTCATTGTGTACGATCACGAGAGCGGTGAGCGCGCCGCGCGCGCGGTCTGGCTCCTCGCGGCACTCGGGCACCCGGATGCGCGCATCCTCGACGGCGGCACGCAGGCTTGGACCGACTCGGGACAGAGGCTCGTGCGCCTGGAGTCCGCGCCGCCACCCGTGGATCCGGCGAAGGCGCCGCCCACTGCGTCGCCCTTGCGCGGCGCGCCCGAGCCCGCGCTCATCGCCACGCGCTTCGACGTGCAAAAGGCCATCGGCGACGCGGGAAGCGTGATCCTGGACGTGCGGCGCGCCTCCGAGTATCTCGGTAGCGAGAAACGCGCGCGTCGCGCGGGCACGATCCCCGGTGCGGTGCACGTCTTCTGGCGCGAGCACCTGGATGCAAAAGGCGCGTTCCGTCCCGCGGCCGAGATTCGCGCGCTCTACGAATCGAAGGGCGTCACGCCCGACAAGGACATCATCGCGGTGTGCCACGGCGGCTACCGCTCGGCCAACAGCTTCCTCGCGCTCAAGTCACTCGGTTACCCTCGCGTGCGCAACTACCTCGGCGCCTGGGCTGAGTGGGGCAACCGCGAGGACACGCAGGTCGTCGTTCCGTCCTCCGCCAGATCAGCTTGAAGGCGTAGCCATGTCGGCCGGCGTCGCCGGCACCGAGTAGGCCGCGTCGGGATGCGTCGGCAGCTGCGCCTCCCAAGCCGAAAATTTTTCCCTGAGAAGAGAAAAAAGTTTCGGCGCGCGCTTGGCGTGGTTGGCGCGCTCGCGCTCGTCGCTGGCGAGGTTGTAGAGGAACTCGTTGCCCTCGACGGAGAAGTACTTCCAGTCGCCCGAGCGCAGCGCCTTCTGCTCGCGGTAGAGCATCTTCCAGTACAGGTCTCTCGCGAAGGTCTTGTTCGGGTTCTTCAGGACGGGCAGCAGGCTTCTGCCGTCCAGGGGGTAGTTCCTGTCGGGAGAAACCCCCGCCGCATCGAGCATGGTCGCAACCCAGTCCATCGTGACCGCGTGCTGCGCGGTGACGCCGCCCTTCTTCACGACCGCCGGCCAGCGCACGATGTAGGGCACGCGGATGCCGCCTTCCAGCAGGTCCATCTTCTTGCCCACCAGCGGCCAGGTGTCGGAGTAGCGCTCGCCGCCGTTGTCGCTGGTGAAGACGACGAGAGTATTTTTTTCAATCTTGAGTTTCTTGAGAACGGACAAAATCCGGCCGATGCCCTCGTCCATTTGCCGGACCATGGTGAGGTAGGTGGCGAGCGAGCCGCCGTCGAAGTGGTAGATCTTGCCGATGCGCCTGGACTCGGCCGCGTCGGCGCGCGTCTCCCAGGGCCAGTGCGGCGCGTTGTAGTGCACCGAGAGCAGGAACGGATTCTCCCTCTCGCGCGAGAGGAACTCGACCGCGCGCTCCGTGATGAGGTCGGTGAGGTAGCCCTTGCGGAACACCTCGCGCTCGCCGTCGAACAGGTCGTGCACGCCGCCCGGGTCGCGGTGCGAGAAGTAGTCCTGCGCGCCCGAGAGCATGCCGAAGAACTCCTGGTAGCCGCTCTTCAACGGCCCGAAATGCGGCGGGAAGCCGAGGTGCCACTTGCCCACCAGCGCGGTGGCATACCCCGCGTCGCGCAAGAGCGACGGCAGCGTCGGGTGCGCGGGCGGCAGCCCCAGGCGCGGGTCGCCGCGCGCCGGGCCGCTGCGGATCGGCTCGTCGGCACCGCCGCGCAGCCGATGCTGCCAGCGGCCGGTCATCAGCGCGAAGCGCGTAGGCGAGCAGACCGAAGAGTTGGCGTAGCCCTGCGTGAAGCGCAGGCCCTCGCGGGCCATGCGGTCGAGCGAAGGCGAGCACTTGGACCTGCCGCCGTAGCAGCCCAGATCCGCGTAGCCGAGGTCGTCAGCGATGATGAAGACGAAGTTGGACCGCTGCGCGCGCCTCACGCGTCGCGTCGTTCCGGAAATTGCGCCAGGTTCTGCGCCAGCTGCTCCATTTCCTCCAGCGCCCGGATGATGTTCTCCAGAGGCAATTCCGCCCAGCGCCGAAGCTGCTCGCGCTGAGCCCCGTCCCAGGTGGTCAGGCGCCAATCTATGAGTTCGTCCTGCTCTTCAGGTTCCGCCATCGTGCTCCAACCTCTTGCGCAAATACTCGATATCGATTCTATCCTGCGGGCGGTCGGCGGCCTGCTTCATCCCGATCAGGGTCGGAATCGTCACGAACCGGACGAGAACCTGGCCCAGCGGCTTCGCAAGCGAACGCCGGTACTCGTCTTCAAAATCGAAAGGCTCGTGCACGAACATGTCTACCGGCGTCTCGCGATGGGCATCGGACCAGAACTGGAGCACCTGCATGCCTTTGTCCCGGACCCACCGCTCACGGGTGGGCGCGTCGCCGAACTGCGCAGCGGTGACGGGGACTAGCGGGCGGTAGCCCAGAGCCTCGAGCACCGCAAATGCACGCTCGATATTGTCCGGCACGAGGTGCACTACGACGTCGACATCCTTGGTGAATCGCAGGTACCCGTGCGCGTTCACCGCCAATCCGCCGGCAATCAGATAGCGAACGCCTTCGCGCTGCAACGCGGATACCAGGACGTCGAAGCTGGCAAGCTTCATCGTCCCGGAGGATAGCCGAGCTTCTAGTTCTTCGCGTGCTGGCGCTCGAAGAGCGAAATCCCGCGCGCGAGCGCCGCCTGCTCGGCGCAGCCGGCCGCGCACAGGCGCTCGAGCTGCGCGAGGTGCTCCTTCGCCTTGGCGAGGTTGCCGGTCATCAGGTAGGCCTCGCCGATGTACTCGTGCGCGCCACGGTGCCGCGGCTCGAGGCGCAGCGCCTCGTTGTAGTGGCGGAACACGAGGTCCATCTGCGGATGCGGGCCCTTGCGCATCGAATACGCGTACAGGTTGTGCGCGTCGGCGCTGCCCGGGCTGCGCTCCACGGCGCGCCGCGCCGCGGCCTGCGCCGCGGCCCAGTCCTCGCGCGCGATGGCGGCGCGCGTCGCCGCCAGCGGCCGGTCGACGGCCTCCTTCTTGTCCGGATCCTTGGGGTCCGGCTTGGGCGTATCCATGGCGAACGCCGACGCCGACAGCGCGGCAATGGCGAGGGCATGCAGCAAACGCATTTTCATGAGGCTCTCCGCAATCGGGTGCTGGTCGCTACGTTAACATGCGCGCCGCACGGCAATTCCGCGCGCGAAATAAGTCACGCCTAGACGAAATCCTTCGCCGCCGTTTCCGCGTCCGCCGGCTTGCCGGTGAGGTAGCCCTGCAGGAAATCGCAGCCGCATGCCTTGAGCGCCTCGCGCTGCGCCTCGCTCTCGACGCCGACCGCGGTGACCTTGAGCGCGAGCGCATGCGCGAGGCCGACGATGCCGGCGACGATCGGCCGCCCCTCGCGGTGCACTTCGGCGACCAGCGTGCGGTCGATCTTGAGCTTCGACACCGGCAGCTGGCGCAACCCCACCAGGCTCGAGTAGGCGGCGCCGAAGCCGTCGATCGCCACCTGCACGCCGAGCTCGCGCAGCTTGCGCAGCACGGCGCGCGCGAGATCGGCGTTCTGCATCACCACCGGCTCGGGTACCTCGAACTCGAGCAGCCGGGGCGGCAGCCCGGTTTCCTTGAGCGCGCGCGCCACCATCTCGGCGAGCCGGGGATCGTGGAACTGGCGCGCCGACAGGTTGACGCCGACCGGCAGCTCGCGCTCGGCGCCGATGAAGGTGGTCCAGCGGCAGGCCTCGACCAGCAGCCATTCGCCCATGCGCTGGATCAGGCCCGAGTCGTCGGCGAGCTGGATGAACTCCGCGGGCTCGATCACGCCGCGCGTCGGGTGCTGCCAGCGCAGCAGCGCCTCGTGGCCGGCGATCTTGCCGTCGGCGGCCGCCACCACCGGCTGGTACCAGGCGCGCATCTCGCCCTTGAGCACCGCGTTGCGCAGGTCGCCCTCGAGCGACAGGCGCCGCGCCGCCGCCTGGTTCATCTGCTCGGTGAAGAACTGGTAGTTGGCGCGGCCGGTCTCCTTGGCGTGGTACATGGCCGCGTCGGCGTTGCGGATCAGGCTCTCGGCGTCGCGCCCGTCCTCCGGGAACACGCTGATGCCGACCGAGGGCGTGATCAGCAGCTCGCGCTCCTCGACGACGAACGGCTGCGACACGGTCTCGAGGATCTTGGCCGCGACGTTGGCCGCGTCGCCGGCGCGCTTGATCTCCGGCAGCACCACCACGAACTCGTCGCCGCCGATGCGGCAGATGGTGTCCACCTCGCGCAGTTGCCGCACCAAGCGCTCGGCGCACTCCTTGAGCACCAGGTCGCCCGCGGCGTGGCCGAGCGAGTCGTTGATGTTCTTGAAGCGGTCCAGGTCGACGAACATCACCGCGGTCTGCTTGCGGTTGCGCTGGCTCGCCGCAAGCGCCTGCGTGAGGCGGTCTTCGAGCAGGCGCCGGTTCGGCAGCCCGGTGAGCGCGTCGTGGTCGGCGAGGTGCTGCGCGCGCGTCTCGGCCTGGCGCCGGTCGGCGATCTCCGCCTGCAGGCGCTCGTTGGCGCGTTGCAGCTCGGCGGTGCGCTCGGCGACCGCGTGCTCGAGCAGCCCGCGCGAGGCCTCGGCGGCGTCGCGCGAGGCGACCAGGGATTCGCGCGAGGCGTGCTCGGCGGTGATGTCCTCGTAGATGCTGATCGCGCCCTCCTCCGGTCTGGCCGGATCGATCGCCTTGGCCACGACCTTGCACCAGAAGCTCGAGCCGTCCTTGCGGCGCAGCTGCTGCTCGATCGCGAACTCGCCGCGCGCCGCGAGATCGGCGTAGAGCTGTCCGACCGAGCTCTCGTATTCCTCGGCCGAGCCGAACAGCGCCTCGCTCGTGCTGCCGACGAGCTCGCCGGGCCCGTAGCCGAACATCTGCTCGAAACGCGGGTTGCAGCGCTGCAGCAGGCGGTTGCGCGCGAAGGCGATGCCGACGTTGGCGTGCGCGAGGATCAGCTCCTGCTCTAGCAGCGCACGGCGCACGTTCGCGCCTGCCTCGCGCTCCAGCGTCACGTCTTCGACGCTCCAGATCCACTCCTGCTCGCCGCCGCCCGCATCGATGCGCCGGCCGCGCGTGCGGCCGAGAAAGGTCGTGCCGTCGACGCGGCGGAAGTGCGCCTCCGCGTCGTGCGTGCCGCCCGGATCCGTGCGTTCATAGGCGTCGCCGGCGACGCCTTGCCACTCGCCCGCGTCGGCGAACAGCTCCGCCGAGGACTTGCCGATGAGCGCGCCCGCGGCGGCGCCGAACATCCCCTCCATGAAGCGATTGCAGCGATGCACCACGTAGTTGCGCACGAAGGCGATGCCGACGGTCGCGTTGTCGAGGATCAGGTCCTGCTCGCGCACCATGCGCTGCACCTCGCTGTCGGCGCGCCGCCGCTCGGTGACATCCTCGAACAGCCAGACATAGCCCTTGGCCGGCTGCCCGGGCTCCACCGCGCGCCCGGACATGCGGCACCAGAAGCCCGAGCCGTCCTTGCGCCGCAGCCAGTGCTCGGCGGTCCAGGTGCGGCCCGCCTCGAGCTCGGCGTAGGCGCGCTCCAGGCTGGCGTAGTCCTCCTCGGTGAAGTAGCACTCGCGCGTCGAGCTGCCGATCACCTCGCCGGGCTCGTAGCCGAACAGCTCCTCGTAGCGACGGTTGCAGCTCATGGTCTTGCGCTCGCGCACGAAGGTGATGCCCACGACCACGTTGTTGGCGAGCGCCTGCTGCTCCGAGAGCACGCGCTTCAACTCCTCCTCGGCGCGCTTCTGCTCGGTGATGTCCTCGAGCAGCCAGACCGAGCCGCGCGCCGGGTTGCCCGGGTCCACGGCGCGCCCGGTCGAGCGCTCCCAGAACAGGCTGCCGTCGCGGCGCCGCGCCTGCATCACGTGCGTATAGGCCTGGCCGCGCGCCATCTGCGCATAGGCCTTCTCGGCCTCCGCGTGGTCGATGTCCTTGGCGTAGGTGACCGCGGCCGGGTTGCCGGCGAGCTCGCCCGGCCCGTAGCCGTACATCTCCTCCATGCGCCGGTTGCAGCGCACGATGCGCCGGTCGCGCACGAAGGTGATGCCGATCGTGACCGTGTCGAGGATCGCCTCCTGCTCGCGCAGCAGGCGCGCCACCTCGTCGGCGTGGCGCTTGCTCTCGGTGATGTCCTCGACGATCCAGACCGTGCCCTGCTGCGTGTCGGTGGCGCTGAGCGCCTTGGCGATCATGCGCGCGAGGAAGGTCGAGCCGTCGCGCCGGCGCACTTCCCACTCGACGTCGAGCTGGCGGCCGGCGGCGAGCACCGGCACCGCGATCGCGCCCATCGCCTCGTAGCTCTCCTGGGAGGGATAGACGACCTCGCCGGCCTGGCCGATCAGCTCCTCGGCCTGCCAGCCGAACATCTCGGCGAATCTCGGGTTGCAGAGCGTGAACTCGCGGTCGCGCGTGAAGGCGATGCCGATCGAGGCGTTGGCGAGGATCGCCTTGTACTCGAGTTGCGCGTCGCGCGGCCGTCCGGCGTAGCCGGCGCGCGGGCTTTCAGCCCGCTCCATGCCGGGGCTCCCGGCGCGCTCCTCCGGCACCGGCGCGTTCTCGAGCGCGCCGCGGTCGCTCATGGCTGGCGAGCGAGCGCGTCGAACAGCTCGGCGAAACGCCCGAACCGCCGGACCGCGTGCGCGCGCTGCTCGGCGTCCAGCATGCGATCGAGGTCGAGCAGCAGGTCCATGTACTCGTCGCGCGTCGCGCGCACGGCCTTCGCGTATGCGGGCGCGCGCCCCGCCTCCCAGTCCTGCGCCCACCCCGCGAGCCTGCGCGTCGCCTCGCGCGCGCGCAGCATGGCCAGGAACTCGGCCTGGCGGCGCCGGCGGTCGCGGTCCTGCAGGTCGGCGGACCACGGCGCGCGCATGCTGTAGCGCTCGATGCGCCCGACCTGCGCCTCGCTCAAGGGGCCGAACCAGTCTTCGAGCCGCTCGACGTTGCGCTTCACGCGCTTCCGGTGGCGTTCTTCCAAGGTTCCCTGCATCCGCTCTTTCGCGAACTTGCGGTTTTCCTCCTCCAGCCGGCGCTCCAGGTGCGCGATCTGCTCGGCGCTCAGGGCATCGAGCAACCCGCCGGCCTCGACGGCGGCCCGGCCCAGCGCTTCGCGGATCTGGGCCCGCACCGCATCGTAACTCCATTCGAGGTCCTCCCGCTTGAGGCCGCGCTCGATCCGGGCGGCGGCTTGCGCGCCGAGTTTCGCGTACTGAGGCAGCGCGCCGGCGCGGTGCCAGGCGAGGAACGCGCCGAGGCGCCGGTCGAACTCCTCGGTCTGCTCGCCCTGCAGGTCGAAGTAGTGGTTCGCCTGCCAGCGCAGGAACAGGTCGGCGTTGTTGTAGGCCGTGCGCGTGACGCTGCAACCTTGCAGGGTCGTCAGCAGCAAGACGAGCGCGAAAAAGGGGGTCAGAGCAACATTTCGCAACCTGAAATGTTGCTCTGACCCCCTTTTTCCTGCGGTCACCAGAAGCTCTCGACGGTGATCTGCCCGGGCGCGCGGCGGCGGTGCTTCCTGAGGCCGCGCGCGGCGAGCGCCGCCTGCATGTCCTTGAGCATGTCCGGATTGCCGCAGAGCATGAACTGCGAGCGCTCGGCAGCGACCGGGGCGCCTGCCGCCTCCAGGCGCCCGTCGGCGAGCGCCGCCGGGATCCGGCCTGCCAGCGCGCCGGGTGCTTTTTCCCTGGAAGTGAATTTCAGCGACAGGAAGCGCTCGCCATGCTGGCGCGCCACCGCATCGATCAAGTCCCGATAGACCAGCTCGCTGGCGCGGCGCACGCCGTGCACGAGGATCACGCGGCGGTAGCGCTGCCAAGGCGCGGCGGTGCGCAGCATCGAGAGGAACGGCGCGATGCCCGTGCCGGTGGCCACCAGCCAGAGCTCCTCGGCGGGCGGCACTTCCGAGAGGATCAGCCAGCCCGCGGGGTTGTCCGCGACGTACAAGGCGTCGCCCGCGCGCAGGCGCGCCAGCCGCGGCGAGAGCGGCCCCTCGGGCACGATCACGCCGTAGAACTCGAGCACCGGGTCGTCGGGCGCGTTGACGAACGAGAATGGCCGCGCGATGCGCGAGGCCGCATTCCCCTCTTCTGCATCGAGCCCGATGCGCACGAACTGACCTGCTTCGAAGGCGAGCGGCGGCCCGGGCTGGTCCGTCCTCACGCGCAGCGAGAACAGCGTGTCGGTCCACGTCCTGTTCTCGAGCACCCTGCCCTCGAGCCAGCCGCTCATTGCAGTGTGTACGGCTCCAGCCGCAGGTCCTGCAGCTCGCCGCCCAGCATCACGATCGCCCCATGGCGCCGATTGTCGCCGGTTTCGGAGAATTCGAAGGTGTAGGTGCGGTGCAGCCGGATCCGGCCCTCGGCGTCGCGCGCCAGGCCGAGCCGCGAGAACTGCACCGTCTCGTCGAGCAGCTGCACGCCGTAGCGCTGGCAGGCGCGCCTTCCCGCCGCGAGCGCGCGCTCGCGCGCCCTGAGGCTGTCGATCCAGAACGCCAGGCCCGCGCCGATCGCCAGCAGTGCCGCCGCCTCCCACATCTACTGGGCGCAGGGGCTCGGATACAGGGAATTGATTTCTTCTATCCCTGAGAGAACTTCTGCTGAAAGGGCAAGATCAAAATACTCGCTCAGCTCTTCGAGCTGCTGGATGCTCGTCGCGCCGATGATCGTCGAAGCGGTGAAGAAGCGCCCCATCGCGAAGGCGAGCGCGATGCCGGCGAGCGGCACGCCGTGCCTGTCCGCGAGCTTCTGGTACTCGGCGGCCGCGGCAAGCACGCGCGGGCGCTTGTAGCACTCGCCGAAGTCTCTGAACTTCTCCAGGCGCGCCTGCGCGGGCCAGGGCTTCGACTTCAGCTTCGCGGTCAGCAGCCCCATGGCCAGCGGCGAGTACGCGAGCAGCGGAATGTTCGTGCGCCGGCTCGCCTCGGCAGGATCGCCGTCGAACATGCGGTTCACGAGGCTGTAGCCGTTCTGCACCGAGGCGGGCGGCGGCAGGCCGTTTTCCTTCGCGAGGCGCGAGAACTCGCACAGGCCCCAGGCGGTCTCGTTCGACAGCCCGTAGGCGCGGATTTTCCCGGCCTTGATCGCCGCCGCCATGCCCTCGATCTGCTCCAGGATCGGCGTCTCCGCGCGCTCCATCGCGGGGTTGTACTGCCAGGTGCCGAAGGACGGCACGTAGCGCTCGGGCCAGTGGATCTGGTACAGGTCGATCCAGTCGGTCTGCAGCCGCTTCAGGCTGTCGTCGATCGCCCAGGGAATGGTCTTCCTGGTGATGCGGTTCTCGCCGTTGCGCACCCACTCGCGCCGCCCGGGGCCGGCGATCTTGCTCGCGATCACCAATTCGCCGCGCTTTGCCTTATTTCTGCCCAACCAGCGGCCGACGATCTTCTCGGTCGTAGCGTAAGTCTTCGCCGAGGGCGGTACCGGGTACATCTCGGCGGTGTCGATGAAGTTGATGCCGCGGTCGAGCGCCCAGTCGATCTGGGCGTGGCCCTCGGCCTCGGTGTTCTGCTCGCCCCAGGTCATGGTACCGAGGCAGATCTCGCTCACCTCGAGCGCGCTCGCACCCAGCTTGTTGCGCTTCATCGTGGGCGCGATTTTCTCACGCCTCCGCTCAGCTTTCCGGCGCCAGCTCGCGGATGAGGTTCAGCAGGTCGAACGGACTGTAGGGCTTTGCGAGGTAGGCGGTCGCGCCCGGGGCGGGTCGCGGCGCACGCGGCTTGCGCCGCGCCTGCGGCTGGGCCTTGCGCCCGCGCTTGCTGAGTTTCGCCATCGGCCGCTCCCATCGGTTCCGACGCCAGCCGCATCATTGTAGAGTTGCCGCACCATGAGCGCACTGATCCCTTTTCCCGACGGCGGCTTCCGTTTTCTGGAGGGCGTGTTTCCCTATTCGCAGGGCGTGGCGGCGCTGCCCGGCTTCGCCATCGAGCGGGCGCGTTTCGCGCGGCCGGTGCCGGTGACCGAGGGATTCCGCCGCATCGCCGACTACCTGTCCTCGATCGGGCGGCCGAAAACCGCGTTCTGCGCCTGCGAGCTGCGCTCGCCGAAGCCATTCACGTTCGCCGGCTTCGGCGATTTCAACAAGGGCTACGTGGCGGTGCTGGAGCAGTGGGGCCTCTACCGCGACGGCGACAACCCGGTGGCGCGCTCCAACGTCGCCCCGGAGATCGACCCGCCGGTCGAACCCTGCTTCTACGCCTTCAGCTACACGGTGCCGTCGAAAGAGACCGGCTCGTTCGTCGTCGCCGGCAGCGGCGAGTGGCCCGAGGGCGGGCGATTTCCCGAGGACATCGTCGCGCGCGGCGACGTGTCACCGGCGGGCATGGCGCTGAAGGCCGACCATGTACTGGCCACGATGGACGCGCGCATCAGGGGTTTGGGCGCGAGCTGGGCGCAGGCGACCGTCACCCAGCTCTACACCGCCGAGAAGATCGAGCATCTCGTGGCCAGGATCCAGAACCACATCCGCCCCAGCAGCCTCACCTGGCACTACTGCCGGCCGCCGATCGCGGGACTTGAATTCGAGATGGACCTGCGCGGGGTCAGCGTGGAGCGGGTGCTGCCGGCCTAGACGGGGGAGGGGCCCCGTCTTGCCTCCCGGGCTTGCGCTTTCCCCAAGCCTCGAGCGCCGCGCCAAGGATGCCCTTCGGCATGTAAATGATGAAGAGCACCAGCATCAGGCCGTAGACCGCCAGGTCGAGCGCCGGGAACTGCTTGAAGGAGTCGCCGAGCGCGAGGCGCAGGCCCTCGGCGAGCATCAGCGTGAACACCGCGCCCACCGTCGGCCCGAGCATCACGTACATGCCGCCGGCGATGACGCCGAACACCATCTGCAGCGAGATGCCGATACCCGACACCGTTTCCGGGTTGATGTAGGTCTGGTACTGCGCGTACAGCACGCCGCCCAGGCTGGTCATCACCGCCGAGATCACCGTCACGAAGAGTTTGGAGCGCGTGACGTTGATGCCGATCGAGGCGGCGGCGTCCTCCTCCTGGCTGATCGCCTCCAGCGCGATGCGCGTCATGCTGCGGTCCACGCGCGCCCACACCCACAGCGCCAGCAGCCAGAAGGCGAGCACGATGTAGAACCAGACCAGCTTGTCGGAGAACTGCAGCGCGGACAGCGACCAGGCGTTGCCCTGCGCGAGCGCGGTGTTGGGCGTGGCGCCCAGCGACCCGCCAGTCTGGTCGCGCAGCGCGACGATGATGAGCCGGGTCACCTCCGAGAGCGCCAGCGTCACCAGCGCGAAGTAGTGGCCGACGATCTTGAAGCGAAAGCACGGAAAGCCGATCACCAGCGCCACCGCCACCGAGGCGAGCACGCCGACCACCGCGCCCAGCCAGGGCGACACGCCGAACAGGTTCCACAGCATCACCACCGAGTAGGCGCCTATGCCGAGGAAGGCGCCGTGGCCGAAGCTCACCAGGCCGAGGCGCCCCATGATCGACCAGCTGGTGTACACGTAGCCCCACAGCAGGCACATGATCACCAGGTGCAGCGGGTAGTTGCCGATGCCGGCGAGCGGCAGCGCGGCGAGCGCTGCGGCGATGAGGAGGGCCGCTTTCACGTCACTTGCCTCCGAGGATGCCCTGCGGGCGCCAGAACATCACCGCGATGAAGAACAGGAACGCGATCACGTAGCCCCACTCGATCGCGAAGAAGAAGCCGCCCACGGAAATGAACTGCGCGAAGATGAAGGCGGCGATCAGCCCGCCCAGCATGTTGCCGAGGCCGCCCAGCACGCAGATCAGGAAGGTGATCGGGCCGAACGACAGGCCGATCGCCGGGTGAATGTCGTACTGCAGGACCAGCAGGCAGCCGCTCAGGCCCGCCAGTGCGCCGCCCAGCGCCGAGGTGACGGTGAAGATGCGGTTCGCGTCGACGCCCATCAGCGGCATGATCTGCCGGTCCTGGCTGATGGCGCGGATCGCGGTGCCGACGTAGGTGCGCGACAGGAACAGCCAGGTGCCGGCGACGCCGGCCACGGCGACCGCGAAGGCGATCAGCCGCGGCATCGAGAACGACATCTCGCCCAGCGCGAGCGGCGTCATCTTCACGCCGAGGTTGCGGAACTCGATGCCGAAGGCGAGGGTCGCTGCCGCCTGCAGGAAAAACAGCACGCCGCCGGTGACCAGCAGCTGGTTGATCGGCTCGGCGGCGAGCACCGGCCGGATCACGAAGCGGTGCAGCGCGGCGCCAAGCAGCGCCACCAGGGCGATGCCGGCCGCCATTGCCGCCAGCAGCGGCCAGGCGTACTTGGCGTGCAGCAGCCAGACCGCGTACATGCCGATCATGATCATCTCGGCGTAGCAGATCCACACCACGTCGATGACGCCGAAGATCAGGTTCAGGCCGAGCGACAGCAGCGCCAGCAGCCCGCCCAGCAGGATGCCGTTCAGCACCGCTTCCAGCAGAAAAACGTCGAAGACTTCCATCAGATCCCCCGCATCACAGTCCCAGATAGGCCTTGCGGATCCCGTCGCTGGCGAGCAATTCGGCCGAACTGCCGCTCGACTTGATGCGGCCGGTCTCCAGCAGGTAGGCGCGGTCCACCACCTTCAGCACCTGGCGGATGTTCTGCTCGACGATCAGCACCGTGTAGCCCTGCGTGCAGAGCTTTTTCACCAGCTCGAAGATGGACTGCACCACCACCGGCGCGAGGCCGGCCGAGGGCTCGTCCAGCAGCAGCAGCTTGGGTCCCGACATCAGCGCGCGGCCGATCGCGCACATCTGCTGCTCGCCGCCCGAGAGCGTGCCGGCGAGCTGGTTGCGCCTTTCCTGCATTCTCGGGAACAGCTCAAAGACGCGTTCCAGATTGGAGGCAAAATTTTCCCGCGCGACAAAAGCGCCCATCTTCAGGTTCTCTTCGACCGTCAGGCGCGGAAACAGGCGCCGGTTTTCCGGCACCTGCGATATGCCGTGCGCGATCACCTCGTGCGCGGGCACGGCCGCGAGCGACCTGCCCTCCATCGACACTTCGCCCGCGCTCGGGTCGATCAGCTTGGAGATGGCGCGCAGCAGCGTGGTCTTGCCGGCGCCGTTCGGGCCGATCACCGCCACCGACTCGCCCGCCTTCACTTCCAGGCTGACGCCAAACAGCGCCTGGAAGGCGCCGTAGCCGGCTGAGAGGTCGCGGATCTGCAGCATCAGCCGGCGCCGGGGGGTACGGGGGGCGTGCCAGCGCCCCCCGTTCCGATCCTGTCCGCCACGGTCTTCTGCACATCCGCCGCGTCGGTGCCGAGATAGACCTCGATCACCTTCGGGTCGTGCGCCACCTCGGCCGGCTTGCCCTGCGCGATCACCTCGCCGTGGTCGAGCACGATGCAGCGGTCGACCACCCGCATCAGCGCGCCCATGATGTGCTCGACCCAGATGATGGTGATGCCGCGCTCGTTGCGAATCGCGGCCAGCATGTCGGCGGCCTGGTTCATCTCGCTCTCGTCCAGACCGCCGAGCGACTCATCCGCCAGCAGGATCTTCGGCTGCGTGGCGAGCGCGCGCGCCAGTTCGAGCTTCTTCAGCCCCGCGGCGCCCAGGCCGTCGACGCTGCCGGCCGGCAGCTTGACCAGGTCCAGCGCCTCCGACGCCACGGCATAGGATTTTTCCCTTGAAATTCCTGGATTCTGTCCATAGAAAGCGGCCAGCGCGACGTTATCGAGGATGGACAGCTTGCGGAACGGCCGCGGGATCTGGAAGGTGCGCGCGATGCCCCTGTGGCAGACCACCGCGGGCGTCAGGCCGTCGATTTCTTCGCCCTTCAGGCGCACCGAGCCCGCCGTCGGCGCGTACAGCCCGGCGATCAGGTTGAAGGTGGTGCTCTTGCCCGAGCCGTTCGGCCCGATCAGGCCGAGGATCTCGCCCTCGGCGAGCGAGAACGAGACCTCGGAGACCGCGGTGAAGCCGCCGAACCGCTTGGTCAGGCCGCTGACTTCAAGCACTTCCTTCGCTGCCCGTTGGGATGGCCGCCTTCACATCCCGTAGGGATGTCCTTTGGGGAAGGGAAAGATAGGATCCGTCGTGCGGATCGCCTTCGGCCAGGCGACGTAGGTGCGGCCGTTCACGTACTGCATCACCACCGGCGAGGAACGTTCGTTCTGCCCGGCCATCGCGTGCCCCGGCGGGAAGAACTTCACGCCGTAGCCCTGGATGGTGCCGCCCACCGGGATGTCGGTCTCCAGGGACGCCTTGCGGAGCGCCTCCGAATCGATGCCGCCGTGCTTCTTGATCGCGCGCGGCAGCACGTCGGTAAAGAGGATCCACGACTGGTTGAAGCCCATCGAGGCGTGCGGCGGCACGTCGGCCGGGCCCTTCACCGCCTGGTAGCGCTTGACCATCTCCTTGGTCAGATCGCCCAGGCCGGGCTTCAGCGTCTTCGGATCGAGCAGTTGCGCCGCCACCGGGTCGACGTTGAAGAAGTAGTTCACGTCGGCGCCGAAGGTCTCGGTCAGCTTGCCGATCTGGCCGTAGCCGGCGCCGTGGCCGATGATGCCCTTGAACTTCAGGCCCTGCTCGCGCGACTGGCGCAGGAAGAGGGTGATGTCCGGGTTGTAGCCGGTGTGCAGCAGGATGTCGGCGCGCGCGCGCTTCAACTTGGTCACCAGGCTCGAGAGGTCGGGCGAAGAGGCGGCATAGCCCTCCTTCAGCGTCACGTCCATGCCGAGCGACTTGCACTTCGCCTCGTTGCCCATCGCCACGCCGGCGCCGTAGGGGCCGTCCTCGTAGATGATGGCGACCTTGACCTTCTTCGGGTCCATGCCGAGCTTCTCTTTCGCGTTCTCGGCGATGTAGGAGCAGGAGGCCTCGCCGAACTGGTCGGAGTGCACCTGCGGCCGGAACACGTAGGAGAGCTTCTTGTCCTTGAACACCGCCGAGGCGACGCAGACGTTGGCCCACATGAATTTCTTCGACGCGTCGGCGCGCTGCGCCATCGGCACGCAGTGCGCGCTGGAGTACACGCCCATGATCAGGTTGACCTTCTCCTGGTCGAGCAGCCGCGTCATTTCGTTGATCGCCACCTCGGTCTTCGACTGCGCGTCGGCGTAGATCGGCACGATCTTGTAGCCCTCGACGCCGCCCTTCTCGTTCATCATGTCGATGGCGATCTTGGTGCCGAGGCCCGCGGCTTCCGAGCCGCCGGCGGCGAAGGCGCCGGTGTAGTCGTAGATCACCCCGACCTTGATCTCCTTCTGTGCCTGCGCGGCAGAAATCGAAAGTGCGGCGAGTGCTGCGGCCGCGACGATAGTGCGATGCGTCGTCATGGTGTCCCTCCTCCTTGATTCGAGTCTATCAGGTCGGCCGCTTTCTCCGCGATAGCGATCACCGCCGCGTTGGTATTGCCTGACACGACCGCCGGCATCACCGAAGCATC
Source organism: Burkholderiales bacterium (assembly GCA_049651845.1). Classification (GTDB taxonomy): domain Bacteria; phylum Pseudomonadota; class Gammaproteobacteria; order Burkholderiales; family SG8-39; genus RBG-16-66-20. The sequence goes on from JBASCW010000044.1 coordinate 22,444, forward strand.
CACCACCCGCAGACCTTGCAGTCCCCTGACGCGCAGCTGCGAGTCCACCACCGAGCGCCCGTCGGTGCCCATGCGGCAGGTCGAGGTGGGGTGGAACACCGTGTCGCCCGACTCGCGGCAGAAGGCGAGCAGTTCGTCGTCGGTCTGCGCCTGGGCGCCGGGGAACTCCTCGCGCACGATGTAGTCGGCGAGCGGCTTCGCCGCGGCGATGCGGCGGACGAAGCGCAGGCCCTCGACCATCACGCGCCGGTCGTTCTCGGTGGCGAGATAGTTGTAGCGGATCGCCGGCGGCGCGGCCGGGTCGGCGGAGCGGATGCGCACCGAGCCGCGCGACTCGACCTGCAGCTGGGAGACCGACAGCGTGAAGCCGGAGAACGGGTGCAGCACGCCGCCGCGCTTGGCGGTGGAGAAGTTGATGAAGTAGATCTGCGCGTCGGGGCGCTTGAGCTCCGGGCGCGTGCGCACGAAGGCCGCGGCGTACCCGGCGGCGATGGTGAGCGGCCCGCGCTTGAACAACAGCCACTGCAGGCCGATCTTCGCCTGGCGCAGCAGGCTCGCCATGTCGTCGTTCAGCGTGATGGGCTTGGAGCAGCGCCAGAAGCTGCGGCCATAGAAGTGATCCTGCAGCTGCTCGCCGACCTCGGGCGCATCCATCACCACCGGGATGCCGTGGCGCTGCAGCAGCTCGCCGGGCCCGACGCCCGAGAGCTGCAGGAGCTGCGGCGAGTTGAACGTGCCGCCGCAGAGGATGATTTCGCGCTTCGCTCTTGCTTCGATCGTCTGTTGATCTTTTCTGTATTGAATCGCCACAGCCTTCTTCTGATCAAAGACGACTTTCAAGACCAGTGCTTCCGTCAAGACAGTCAGATTCGGCCGCTTTTCCGCTTCGCGCAGGTAGCCGACCGCGGTGCTCGCGCGCCGGCCGTTCCAGGTCGTGCACTGGTAGTAGCCCGTGCCTTCCTGCGTGTCGCCGTTGAAATCGTGGTTGCGCGGCACGCCCACGGCGGCCGCCGACTCGATGAAGGCGTCGGCCAGCTCGTGGCGCTCCATGTCCGACACGCCGATCGGGCCGCCCGCGCCGTGCAGCTCGCTCGCGCCGCGCTGCTGATTCTGCGACTTCCTGAAGTAGGGCAGCAGCTCGGAATACGACCAGCCGGGCACTTCCCAGCCGTCGTAGTCCTCGGGCTGGCCGCGGATGTAGACCAGGCCGTTGATCGAGGACGAGCCGCCCAGCACCTTGCCGCGCGGGCTGAACATGCGCCGGCCGCCGAGGCTGGGCTCGGGCTCCGATTCGTAGGCCCAGTTGACGTCGCGCCGCGTGAAGAGCTTGCCGTAGCCGAGCGGCACGCGGATCCAGAAATCGGTGTCGCGCGGTCCGGCCTCGAGCAGCAGCACCGTGGACCGGCCGTCCGCCGTGAGCCGGTTGGCCAGCACGCAGCCCGCCGAGCCCGCGCCGACGACGATGTAGTCGAAAACCTCCGCCACGCGCGCTCAGTCGCCGCGCTGGATGGACAGGTGGCAGCAACCCTCGGCGCCGGGCGCCCAGGTACGGTTCTCGACCTTGAAGCCGGCGCCGCGGAACAGGCCCTGGTCGACCGCCCCAGCGATGCGGCACAGCGTCGCGATCCTGTCCTCGGCGAGGCCCGCCTCGCGCCAGGCGTCCTTGAGCGGGCAGGAATGCAGCTGGATCTCGAGGTGATCCCGGTCGCAGCGCAGCACCTGCGGCGCGAACAGCTCGGCGCCGCCGGGCACGTGCTCGAGGAAGTCCTTCTTCAGCCCCTCCAGGTCGTCCGGCGCATGCCGCGCGAGCGACTTCCCGGCCGAAAGCCCGCGCTGGAAGATCGCCTCCGAGAGCAGCGTCTCGGCGCGCTTCTCGCCGACCTCCGCGCAAAGCACGTCGTAGATCTCCATGTAGATGAGCGCCCGGTTCTTGATCTGTCCGATGAGGTCCCTGCGATCGTTGCTCATGGTCACCTCGGCGGTTGGATGTGCAAGCCACCATCTACGAAAATCGCCTCGCCGGTGACCTGGCGCGCGCCCTCGATCAGCCAGACGATGGTCTCGGCGACGTCCTCGGGCCGCGCGTAGTCCTTGAGCGGCACCATGGCGGCATAGTGCTCGGCAGCCTTGCTCGCGCCCGCCATGCCGAGCGCGTTGTGCTGCCAGGGCGTGTCCACGTAGCCCGGGCACACGGCGTTCACGCGCACCTCGGGCCCGAGCACGCGCGCGAGCGAATAGGTCATCGCATTGAGCGCGGACTTCGACGCCGCATAGGCGATCGACGAGCCCACGCCGAGCAGCGAAGCGACCGAGGAGACGTTCACCACCGCGCCCTTGGCGGCCTTCAGCGCCGGCGCGCAGGCGCGCACCATCTGGAACGGGCCCACGACGTTGACGCGGTAGATGCGCAGGAAATCGTCGGCCGAGAGGCCGTCGAGGTCCGTGTGCTTGACGAACTTGGTAATACCCGCGTTGTTGACGAGCGCGTCCACGCGCCCCCACTTGTCGAGCGCGGCCTTGACCAGCCGGCGGCAATCGTCGTCCTGGCCGGTGTCGGCCTGCACCAGGATCGAATCCGGGCATTTCTTCCGGACCTGCTCGGCCTTGTCCTTGCTCTTGGAGTAGTTGATCAGCACCGACCAGCCGCGCTTCGCGAGCTCGACGGCGGTCGCCGCGCCGATGCCGGACGCGGATCCTGTGACGATTGCGACTTTGCTCATACGGTAGCCACCGGGGTTGCGGGTGAACCTACGGCGCCCGGCAGCCGGAGCGGCGGGGCGGTGAGGAGGAAACGGTTGCGCTTGTGCTCGCGCAGCCAGCTGGCCAGCCTGGTGAGGTACCAGAGCTCGCCCAGGTGGATGCCGTTCTTGAACAGGCAGTGCTGGTGCAGAGGCAGCATGGCGTGCGCGGTGGTCTTCCAGGGCTCCACGCCGAAGAGCTCGACCGCGTAGTTGTCGGCGGCGAGCACCGACAGGCCAGAGTCCGTCACCCACTGCAGCAGCTTGTCGTCGCGACCGTCCAGGCCGGTGCAGGTCTTGTGCAGCGCCTCGGGCGTCGGGTTCTTCTTGAACTCCATCACCATCTCGGCGAAACCCGTGTGCAGGCAAACGATATCGCCACGTTCTATTTCTATGTTGTCTTTTTCAATTATTTTTCTCAAATCATCAAAACCCACTGCGCGTCGCTCGCGACCGAAATGCGCATGCAGGTCGATCATCACGCCGCGGCCCTGCACGCCGTGCTCGGCGAGGTTCTGGATGCCGAGCGCCTCGGCGCGGCTGCCCTCGAAGCGCGCCCAGGATTCCGCGTTCGGGTTCTCTTTCGCGGGCACGATGTCCTTGCCCGCGCGAAAGCCGTTGTAGAACACCGGCTCCGGCGTGCCGTCGCCGTCGGCGTCGAACAGGCTGCCCACGTGCGCGAACGAGTCCCACTGCGTCGAGTACTGCAGCGTGAGCAGCACCAGGTCGTCGCAGACAACGTCGGTCTGCATCGGGTTGTCCTGGCGCACCTCGTAGGCGAAGTTCTGGCGGCCCTCCCGGTAGGTGGCGGCCAGGCGCGGCGGATGGCGCCGCGGGTTGAGCGCGTTGCCGCCCGGATAGTCGAGCGGCAGCGACAGCACGAAGGTGAGGCCCTCCTTCACCTCGCGCACGCCCTGCAGCACCTTCTCGGGCGTCACCCAGTTCATGCGCCCGCGCTGGTCGTCCTCGCCGAAATCGCCCCAGTTGGAATCCGGCGGGCGCTGCTGCCAGCGTTTGCTTTTCATTCGTTGTTCGCGAAGAACGAGAACGGAACGGCTAGAAATAGTGCCGGCTGATCGCTTCGAGCACGCAGACCGGCCTGTCGCCGCCCTCGCGCTCGATCTTCACGGACCAGGTGGTCTGCACGCCGTTGCCCTCGATCCTGTCGTAGCCGGCGAGCGTGAAACGGCCGCGGATCCTCGCGCCCGCGGGCACCGGCGCAGTGAAGCGCACCTTGTTCAGGCCATAGTTCACGCCCATCCTGCGGTCGGAGAACTCGAACGTGGACTCCGAGAGCTTGGGCAGCATCGACAGCGTGAGGAAGCCGTGTGCGATGGTGGTGCCGAACGGCGAATCCTTGGCGCGCTTCGGATCGCAGTGGATCCACTGGAAATCCTCGGTCGCGCGGGCGAACTCGTCGATGCGCTGCTGCGAAATCTCCACCCACGGCGACACGCCGCATTCCTGACCGACCTTCGATTCCAGCTCGCGAAGCTTGACCTGCGTTGTCGCCATTCATCCTCCCCCAGGGAATTCCGGATACTACAGGTCATCGCTCCCGCACCGGCGGCTCGGGACTGGGCTGGGCGCTCAATCCCTCGGCGATGCGCTGCAGGATCGGCTGCGTCGCCACGCGGCGCCGCTCCGCGCCTTTCGGGTCCATCCGGTCGAGCTCTGCGCTGAGCGCCTGGTAGGCCTCGACCTGCTGCCGGATGCCCGCGCCCGCGCGGTTGAAATCCTCTCTTGACCGCAGGGGGGCGAGCGCGGCGATCAGCGCCCTGCGCCGCTCGTCGAGCGCCTCCATGGCCTTGGCGAGCTCCTGCGTGACGCCGCCGTCCTTCGCGCCGGCGGGATTGCGCTCCTTCGCCGGGTCGTCGCGCCGCGCCGGCGCTTCGGTGCGCGCAGGAATGTGCTCGACCTTGGGCGCGCGCTGCACGCGCGCCTCGTCGCCGTACCAGGGCGGCGGGTAGCTGGAGAACTTCACCGAGCCGGTCTCCGGGTCCACCCAGCGGTACAGGTCCGCCGCCGCCGCCGACCACCAGCCCGCGACCAGAACGAGAAACAGAAAGCGCATCACGCCCCTTTCGCGAGGCATGCGCGCGCGCCGGCGGCGATCGCCGCCGCGATCCTGCCTCGCACCTCCGGATCACGCATTCTCGCCTCCTCCGCGCGGTTGACGATCACGCCGGCCTCGACCAGCACCGAGGCCATCGCCGCGCTGCGCGCCACGGCGAGGTTGTCATAGTAGTGCACGCCGTTCGCCTCGTCAGCAAACGGCCGCGACTCGCCGAGCACCGGGTCCGCGTGGTAGCGCGACGGCGTAAAGCCGCTTTGTTTCAGGGCTTTTCCTATCGAGGACGCACAGTGCAGACTCCTGCGCAGCTGCGGATTGGCTCTCGAAACGAACAACGAGAATCCCGAGAACTCGTCGGCGCGCGGCAGCAGCCGCTCCTTCACCGAGTCGTGATGGATCGAGACGAACAGATCGGCGCCCTGCGCGTCGCGCGTGCGCTGGCCGAGCGACGCGTAGTCGCCGCGCTCGCCGATCAGGCGCGCTTGCATCCCGCGCTTCTCGAGTTCCGCCTTCACGTCGAGCGCAAGCGCCAGATTGAACTCGAATTCCGGCACGCCGCTCGCGGAGATCACCCCGGGCTCGGCCGCGTAGTGGCCGACGTCCACCGCAACCTCCTGCGCCGCCGCCGCGAATGCCAGCGCCAGACCGGCGATCCCGGCAAGCCGCCGCACGTGGCGCGCGCTCAGTGCAGCGCTTTCAGGAACGCGATCATCGCCGCGTTGACCTCGGCGGGACGCTCCTGCTGCGTCCAGTGCCCGCAGCCGGGCAGCACGATCGTCTCGCGCAATTGAGGCACGAACTGCCTGAGCGCCGGCAGCAGCTTGTCCATCCCGCGGAAGGCCATCACGAGGTCGCGGTCGCCCACCATGTAGAGCGCCGGCACGGTCACCTTCCCGCCCGCCCACGGCGCGAACAGCTCCCAGTTGCGGTCGATGTTCCGGTACCAGTTGAGGCCGCCGCGGAATCCGCTGCGCCTGAATTCGCCGGCATAGAAATCGAGGTCGGCCTCGGTGAGCCACTGCGGCAGGGTCGCCGGCAGCTTGCGCCCGGGGAGAAAACCGCCGTTGCGCGGCACCATGCCGCCGCCCTCGCCCGGCGCGCGCGCGCGCGGCGCCGCGTCGCCCGATCCGCCATAGAGGACCTGCAGCAGCGTCGCCCGGGGGTCGCGCTCGAACTCGGCTTCGGCGACGCCCGGCTGCTGGAAATAGAGCTGGTAGAACATCGCATCCGCCGTCTGCGGCATGACGGTGGTGGGCCGCGTCGAGCCGCGCGGCCGGTAGGGCACGCTGAGCCCGATCACCGCGCGGAAGCGGTCGGGACGCAGCAGCGCCGCGTGCCAGGCCACCGGCGCGCCCCAGTCGTGGCCCGCGACCACCGCCGTGGGCTCGCCGAGCGCATCCAGCAGGCCCACGAGGTCTCCGACCAGGTGCAGCAGCGTGTACTGGTCGATCGGCTCGGGCTTGTCCGTCTGCCCGTAGCCGCGCTGGTCGGGCGCGACGGCGTGATAACCCGCTTCTGCGAGCGCCACCAGCTGATGGCGCCACGAGTACCAGGACTCCGGCCAGCCGTGGCACAGGACGACCAGCGGCCCCTGCCCCGCCTCCGCCAGGTGCATGCGCAGGCCGTTGCTCTCGACAAAGCGGTGCGTGATTTCCATCGGTGTGTTTCCTCTGCGCTAGAACCTGGAGAAATCGGGCTTGCGCTTCTCGAAGAATGCGGTCATCGCCTCTTTCGCCTCGCCCGACTGCAGGCGCTCGGCGAACACCGTGCGCTCCTCTTCCATCTGCGCGGCGATCGCCGGCTGCAGCGGCCGCTTCATGAGCTGCTTGGTGAGGCGCACCGAGACGGGCGGCAGCGCGGCGACCGCGATGGCGGCATTGCGCGCGTACTCCAGCAGCTCGGCCTCGGGCACGATTTCGGTGACGAAGCCCGCGGCGAGCGCCTTTTCCGCCGTGAACGGCTGGCCGAGCAGCAGCAGCTCCGCGGCGCGCTGGTAGCCGGCGATCATCGGCAGCAGCAGGCTCGAGGAGGCTTCGGGAACCAGGCCGAGCGGCACGAACGGCATCTGAAAGCGCGCGCCTGGCGCGGCGTATACCAGGTCGCAGTGCAGCAGCATCGTGGTGCCAACGCCGACCGCCACCCCGCCCACCGCCGCGATCATCGGCTTGGCGACTTTGGGGAGCGCCTGGATGAACTGGAACGAGGCGGTCGGCCCGCCGTCGGGCGAGCGCTCGAGAAAGTCCTTGAGGTCGTTGCCCGCGGTGAAGCAGTCGCGCGTGCCGTGGATCAGGATCGCGCGCACCTGCGCGTCGGCGTCGGCGGCGGCAAGCGCCTGCAGCATCGCGCGGTACATGTCCTGCGTGAGCGCGTTCTTCTTGTCGGTGCGCGCGAGCTCGATGCGCAGCACCCGGTCCCTGGTTTCAACGTTGACGTGGCTCATGGATTCCTCGCGATGACGCGGTTGCGGCCGCCGTGCTTGGCCTGGTAGAGCGCCTGGTCGGCGCCGTACAGCAGCTGCTCGATGCTTTGCCCCTTGCTGAAGCTGGCGACGCCGGCGGACACGGTCTGCGTGAGGCCGGGGGCGAGCGCGCTCCAGTCGTGCGACTGTACCGCCGCGCGGATGCGCTCGATCGCCTCCAGCGCCGCCGGCAGCTCGGTGCCCACCAGGATGATCAGGAACTCCTCGCCGCCGTAGCGGCCGAACACGTCGGTCGCGCGCATCGTGTCATGCACGATGGCGGAGAATTCGCGCAGCACCGCGTCGCCGACGGCATGGCCGTGCGAGTCGTTGACGCGCTTGAAATGATCGAGGTCCATCATGCCGATGGCGAAGGGCAGGCCGCTGCGCTCGGCGCGCATGCGCTCGCGCTCCAGGCTCGACACCAGAGCGCGCCGGTTGAGGGCGCGCGTGAGCTCGTCGTGGCTCGCCAGGCGCTGCACCTGGTCGAGCGTGTCGGCGAGCTGGCGCCGGCTCTCGGCGAGGCGTGTGCGCATCTCGTTGGCCGCCACGCTGACCAGCAGGCAGCGGCCGAGGATCAGCGAGAAGTACAGCCAGGCGAGGAACACCTCGACCAGGCTGCCCGTGGGCACCGCGAAGCGGCTGCCCGCGAGGTAGAACGCGATGCCGGCGCCGAACACCCCGACGGTCCATGCCGCGACCGCCTTGGCCAGCGTGAGCCAGACCATGCCGAAGGCGAACACCGTGAACAGATTCGCCAGGAACGGGAACGCCACCCGCGGCGCGGCCACCGCGACGCCGAGCTGCATCACGATCGCGAACAGGATCAGCGGCTCGGTCATGTTCGGGTCGCGCAGGTGCAGGTTCCAGCCGCGCGCGTAGACAAGCCAGGCGATCAGGCAGACCATCGCCGCAGCCGCGCCGTAGACGGCCGGGATCAGTGCCGGAATGGTGCCAATGACGGCGAACAGCCCGAGGAACAGCGCGTCGGTCGCGTAGCTCGCGGCGATGGCGCCGATCCAGCGCTGGCGCTGGCGCCGCGCGCGCCCGTCGGCGCTGGCGGCGCGCAGCGCGCCGTCGAGCCTTTCCTCCGCCTCCATCATCAGCGCGCGCTCAGCCCGGCAGCTTGTAGTCTTTCATCTGCGAGCGCAGCGTGAGCTTGGAGAGCTTGCCGGTCGCCGTATGCGGCAGCTCGTTGACGAACACCACGTCCTCGGGCATCCACCACTTGGCGATCTTGCCCTCGTAGAACTTGAGCAGGTCTTCCCTGCTGACGTCCTGCCCTGCCTTCTTCACCACCACCACGATCGGCCGCTCGTCCCACTTCGGGTGCCGCACGCCGATCACCGCGGCCTCCTGCACCGCAGGGTGCGCGACCGCGATGTTCTCCAGGTCGATCGAGCTGATCCACTCGCCGCCGGACTTGATCACGTCCTTGGAGCGGTCGGTGATCTGGATGTAGCCGTCGGGGTCGATGGTCACCACGTCGCCGGTCGGGAACCAGCTCGCGCCGGCCTCGTCCTTCTTCAGCGGGTCGCCGCCCTCGCCCTTGAAGTAGCCGTTGACGATCCAGGGGCCGCGCACCTGCAGGTCGCCGAAGGCCTTGCCGTCGCGCGGCAGCTCCTTGCCGTTCTCGTCGACGATGCGCGTGTCGACGCCGAAGATCACGCGGCCCACCTTGTTCTGCAGCGCGTAGCGCTCTTCCTTGCTCGCCTTGGCGTGCTTGGCTTTGAAGGTGCAGACCGTGCCCAGGGGGCTCATCTCGGTCATGCCCCAGGCGTGCAGCACCTGCACGCCGTACTCCTCCTGGAAGCTGCGGATCATCGCCGGCGGCGCCGCCGAGCCGCCGATCACCACGCCCCTGAGCGTCGAGAACTTCAGCTTCTGCTCCTTCATGTAATTGAGCAGCCCGAGCCAGACCGTCGGCACACCCGCCGACATGGTCACGCCCTCCTGCTCGAACAGCGTGTGCAGGCTCTTGCCGTCCAGGTGGTGCGAGGGGAAAACCAGCTTGGCGCCGGTGAGCGCGCACGAATACGGCAGGCCCCAGGCGTTGACGTGGAACATCGGCACCACCGGCAGGATCACGTCGCGCGCCGAGAGGTTGAGCGCGTCCGGCAGGCACGCGGCGTAGGCGTGCAGCATCGTCGAGCGGTGGCTGTAGAGCGCGCCTTTCGGGTTGCCGGTGGTGCCGGAGGTGTAGCACAGGCAGGCGGCCGTATGCTCGTCGAACGAGGGCCATTCGTACTTGCCAGCCTGCGCCTCGATCAGCTCCTCGTAGCATTGCAGGCCCGGGATGTTCACCTTCGGCATGGTCGCGCGGCCGGTCATCGCCACGAAGGCCCTCACGCCCTTCAGCATCGGCGCGAGCTTTTCGACCAGCGGCGCGAGGTTGACGTCGAAGAACAGCGCCTTGTCCTCGGCGTGGTTGGCGATGTAGACGATCTGCTCGGGAAACAGGCGCGGGTTGATGGTGTGGATCACGCCGCCCGAGCCCGCGGTCGCATAGTAGATCTCGAAGTGGCGGAAGCTGTTCCACGCGAGCGTCGCGACGCGGTCGTGCCGCTGCACGCCGAGGGCGGCGAGCGCGGCCGCGAGCCGGCGCGCGCGCGCATGCGCCTCGCGATAGGTGTAGCGGTGCATCGAGCCGTCCTCGACCGTCTTCGAGACGATCTCGGTGTCGCCGTGGTGGCGGTCGGCGTGCCTGATCAGGTCGCTGATCAGCAGGGGCTGGTCCATCATCAGGCCGTGCATGGAGGATCCTCCGGTAGTCGGCTGAAATTAGCCCTTGGCAAACTCCGGGTCAAGCGCGCTTGACCCTCGCCAGCCGCTCCCCTTACCATCGCGCGTTCCCTTCCGGAGGAGAGAATCATGCTCAAGCAATTCTTCAGGACCGCCGCTTTCGCCGCGGCGCTGGTCGCCGCCGGCGCGCAGGCGCAGACCGTCAAGATCGCCTACATCGACCCGCTGTCCGGGCCGTTCGCCCAGACCGGCGAGCAGGGCCTCGCGGAGTTCCGCTTCGCCGCGGACCAGATCAACAAGAGCGGCAAGCTCGGCAAGGTGAAGCTGGAGGTCGTGCCGTTCGACAACAAGGTGAGCCCGCAGGAATCGCTCAACCAGTTGAAGCGCGTGATCGACCAGGACATCCGCTACATCACGCAGGGCAACAGCTCGGCGGTGGCCGGCGCGCTGCTCGAGGCGGTCAACCGCCACAACGAAAGGAACCCCGGCAAGGAGATCCTGTACCTGAACTACGCCGCGGTGGACCCCGCCTACACCAACGAGAAGTGCTCCTTCTGGCACTTCCGCTTCGACGCCAACAGCGACATGAAGATGGAATCGCTCACGACCTGGATGACGGGCCAGAAGAACATCAAGAAGGTGTACCTGCTCAACCAGGATTATTCCTTCGGCCATGCGGTAAAGAAGGCGGCGCGCGAGATGCTGGCGCGCAAGCGTCCCGACATCCAGATCGTCGGCGACGACCTGCACCCGCTCGGCAAGGTCAGCGACTTCGCGCCCTACGTGGCGAAGATCAAGGCCTCGGGCGCCGACAGCGTGATCACCGGCAACTGGGGCGTCGACATGTCGCTGCTGGTCAAGGCCGGCAAGGACGCGGGCCTCGACGTCCAGTGGCTGACCTACTACGCGGGCGGCCTGGGCACGCCGACCGCGATGGGCGAGGCGGCCGCCGGAAAGGTGCGGATCATTGCCGAATACCACTCCAACGTCGAGAACAACAAGGCGGCGAAGTGGGACGCGGACTACCGCAAGCAGGCGCCCAAGGGCAACCCGGACTTCTACTTCCTGCGCGGCAAGATCATGTGGGACATGTTCGCCAAGGCGATCCAGCAGGCCAAGTCGGTGGAGCCCAAGGCCGTGGCGCTCGCGCTCGAGGGCATGAAGCACGACGCCGAGTTGGGCGAGGTCGAGATGCGCAAGTCCGACCACCAGCTGATCCAGCCGCTGTATGTGCTGACGCTGGTCAAGTCGGCAGCCAAAGGCGGGCCGAAGGAAGCCAAGATCGACATGGAGAACAGCGGCCTCGCGCCCATCACCAACGCGCGGCTCGAGGGCTACACCTCGGCGACGCCGACCTCCTGCCAGATGAAGCGGCCATAAGCCGACGCGCGAGCAACACGGGGAGCCCGAGGGTTCCCCGTTTTTTTTCCTGACATGGAGTTCTTCCTCGTCCAGACCCTGAACGGCATCAGCTACGGGCTGCTGCTGTTCATGCTTTCCTCCGGGCTTACGCTCGTGTTTTCGCTCATGGGCGTTCTCAACTTCGCGCACGCCAGCTTCTACATGCTGGGGGCCTACTTTGCCTACCAGGTGAGCGTGAAGATCGGCTTCTGGCCGGCGCTGGCGATCGCGCCGCTGCTGGCGGGCGCCATCGGCATGCTGGTCGAGCGCTGGGGCCTGCGCCAGGTGCACAAGCACGGCCACGTCGCCGAGCTGCTGTTCACCTTCGGCCTGGCCTACCTCATCGAGGAGGCGGTGCACCTCGTCTGGGGACGACAGGCCGTGCCCTACCGCGTGCCCGCGGAGCTCGACGGGCCGCTGTTCCAGATCATCGGCTCGCAGTATCCGATCTACCGCGGCTTCATGATGCTGGTGTCGGTCACCATGTTGGCGTCGATCTGGCTGGCGCTCACGCGCACGCGCATCGGCCTCGTGATCCAGGCCGCGCTCAGCCATCCGCAGACCGTGGAGGCACTCGGCCACAACGTGCCGCGCGTGTTCATGCTCGTGTTCGGCGGCGGCTGCGCGCTCGCCGGGCTCGCGGGCGTGATCGGCGGCAACGCCTTCGTCACCGATCCCGGCATGGCGGCCGCGGTCGGGCCGATCATCTTCGTCATCGTCGTGTTCGGCGGCATGGGATCGCTCGCCGGCGCGTTCGTCGCCTCGCTCCTGATCGGCTGCCTGCAGACCTTCGCTGTCTCGCTCGACTGGTCGCTCGGCGGCATCACCATCGCGCAGGCCGCGCCCGTGCTGCCCTATCTCCTCATGGTGCTGATGCTGATCGTTCGCCCGCGCGGCCTGATGGGAACGCGCGAAGGATGAGGTACCAGCCGCTCAACCTTGGCCGCTGGGTGCTCTGGAGCGCAACCGCGCTCGCATTCGCGGTCGCGCCGCTCCTGTTCACCGCGGGCTTCGCGCTCACCCTGATGATCCAGATGGGCACCATGATCATCTTCGCGCTCTCCTACAACATGCTGCTCGGTCAGGGCGGGATGCTCTCCTTCGGCCACGCGGTCTATTCGGGGCTGGGCGCCTATATCACGGTGCACGCGCTCAATCTCGTGGGCAAGGGCGCGTTCTACATCCCGGTACCGTTGCTGCCGCTAGTCGGCGGCCTGGCGGGGCTCGTCTTCGGCGTGCTGTTCGGCTACGTGACCACCAAGCGCGCGGGCACCACGTTCGCGATGATCTCGCTCGGCGTCGGCGAGATGGTGTATGCCTGCGTGCTGATGTTCCCCGGCTTCTTCGGCGGCGAGGCCGGCGTCTCGACCAACCGCACCGCCGCGGGGTCCTTTCTCGGCTTCGGCTTCGGCCCGGCCATCCAGGTGTACTACCTGGTCGCCATCTGGTGCTTTGCCTGCATGGCGGCGATGTTCGCCCTCACGCAGACGCCGCTCGGGCGCATGGCGAACGCGGTGCGCGACAACCCGGAGCGCGCCGAATTCGTCGGCTACAACACGCAGCACGTCCGGTTCCTGCAGATGGTCCTCGCCTCGTTCTTCGCCGGCGTATCGGGTGGCTTGTCGTGCATCAATTTCGAGATCGTGTCGGCCGAAAACGTGAGCGCGATCCGCTCCGGCGGCGTGCTGATCGCCACCTTCATCGGCGGCGTGCCGTTCTTCTTCGGGCCGGTCATCGGCGCGATGGTGTTCATTTTCTTCGTCGTGGCGCTGTCGGGCTTCACCAAGGCCTGGCTGCTGTACCTGGGCCTGTTCTTTGTCGGCATCGTGCTGTACGCGCCGGGCGGGATCGCGTCGCTGGTGCTGATGCAGATCCCGGTGCTGCGCGCCGGGCGCTGGCGCGAGCTCGCCTGGCCGTACCTGCTGGCGCTGGCGGCCCTGCTGCTCGCGCTCGCGGGCCTGGTGGGCATCGTCGAGATGGTGTACCGGCTCTCGGAGCAGGGCGCGAGCACGGTGCTGTCGCTCGGCGGCCTCTCGTTCGATGCGACCACGGCTCCCCCCTGGATCGCCTTCGGCATCGTGCTTGCCGCGGGCCTCGCGACACTGGGGCGCGCGGCCCGCTTTGTCGGCGAGCGCTGGGACGCGATCCAGCAGGACCTGCAGCCGAGGACGGCATGAGCGCGGCGCTGGAACTGGCCGCGGTGCGCAAGTCCTTCGGCAAGACCGAGATCATCCGCGGCGTGGATCTCGCGGTTCCGCAGGGCGAGCGGCACGCCATCATCGGCCCGAACGGCGCGGGCAAGTCGACGCTCTTCAACCTGGTCAGCGGGCGCTACGAGGTCTCGGCCGGCGCGATCCGGCTGAACGGGACCGATATCACGGGCCTCAAGCCCTACGAGATCAACCGCAAGGGGCTGTCGCGCAGCTTCCAGGTCACCAACATCTTCCACAACCTGTCGGTGTACGAGAACCTGCGCTGCGCGGTGCTCTGGTCGCTGGGCTACCGGTATTCGTTCTGGCACCGGTTGAATGCCCTCAGCGACGCCCGCCACCGCGCCGAGGAGGTGCTGGAGGCCATTGGCCTCGCCGCCCGGCGCGAGCGGCCCGCCGGGATGCTCGCCTACGCCGAGCAGCGCGCGCTGGAGATCGGCATCACCATCGCGGGCGGCGCCGACGTGATCCTGCTGGATGAGCCCACCGCCGGCATGAGCCGCTCGGAAGCGGCCCATGTCGTCGACCTGGTGCGCCGCGTCACCTCGGGCAAGACCCTGGTGATGGTCGAGCACGACATGGGCGTGGTGTTCAACCTCGCCGACCGCATCAGCGTGCTGGTGTACGGCGAGGTGCTCGCCAGCGGGACGCCGGAGGAGATCCGCGGCAACCCTGCGGTGCAGGAAGCGTACCTCGGCGTCCTCCACAAGGACGGTTCGCACGCGGAGGGGTCTCATGCTTAACGTGCGCGACCTGCACGCCTTCTACGGCAAGAGCCACATCCTGCACGGCGTGCACCTGGACGTGCGCGAGGGCGAGATCGTCTCCATATTGGGCCGCAACGGCGTCGGCCGCTCGACCACCATCCGCTCGATCATGGGCCTGGTGGACTGCCGCGGCTCGGTGAAATTCAACGGCGCGGAGATGATCGGCCGCAAGGCTTACCAGATCGCGCACCAGGGCCTGGGCTACGTGCCGGAGAACCGCGACATCTTCCCTACGCTCACGGTGCGCCAGAACCTGCTGCTCGGGCAGAAATCGACCAAGCCCTCGGCGCGCTGGAAGATGGACGACATGTTCGAGATGTTCCCGCGTCTCAAGGAGCGCGCCGACAACGAGGCCGGGGTGCTGTCGGGCGGCGAGCAGCAGATGCTGACGCTGTGCCGCACGCTGATGGGCGACCCTTCGCTGGTGATGATCGACGAGCCGACCGAGGGCCTGGCGCCGAAGATCGTCGAGCAGGTGGCGCAGCTGTTCGAGGAGATCAAGAAGCGCGGCGTCTCGATCCTGCTGGTCGAGCAGAAGCTGGCCATCGCCCTGGACATTTCCGAGCGCCTGTACGTGATGGGCCACGGCGCCATCGTCTTCGAAGGCACCCCGCGCGACGTGCGCGAGAACGCCGCCATGCGCAAGGAGTGGCTCGAAGTCTGAAGGAGGCCGCCTGCCGCAGCTCGACAAGCTGGAGTACCTCTACGGGCAGGTGAACGCCCTGCTCGCCTTCGCCGTGGCGTCGATCCAGTTCCATCCCGATCCGGAGAAGCTTCGCGACGGCTTTCGCCGCAGCTCGGAGCTGTCGGAAACCAACGCCATGAACGCCGCCGTCTCGGAAGACTACCTGCGCGGCCAGAGCGAGACTTCGCAAGCGCTGGAGAAGATCTTCCAGATCGTCTGCCAGCTGAAGAAGAACGAGAAAAAAAGGGGGTCAGAGCAGCATTTCAGCTTCCTGAAATGCTGCTCTGACCCCCTTTTCTCAGGGCATCTGGATCTTGCCGCCCGGCCCGCCGCCCATCGGCGGGATGCCGCCCTGCGGCACGACGATCGAGGAGGCCTGCTGGCGACGCAGCTCCTGCAGCTCCTTCACGGTGCGCTCGATCGCCGTCTTGGCGGCCGCGCCGAACAGCTTGGCCGCCTCTTCGAGCGATTTCGCTTCCAGCACGAAGTTGATCGGCAGCGCGCCCAGCTGGCTCATCACCTGCGTCTCGCCGATGTAGAGCACCTCGCGGCCCGCATCGCGTGCGCCGTTGCCGTCCACCGGTGTCATGCGCCGGATGGTACCGACGCGCCGGTCGGTGAAGATCTCCTCGAGCCAAAGATCCTTCGGATTCATGTCCGGCTCGATCATGCGTTCGTCAGGTCGGGTCGCCATGGCGCAATTCTATTTCAGGTTCTTCAGGTTCATGGCGATCATCGCCAGCTGCGCGGCGATCGCGGGGTATTCGGGCTTATCCTGGATCCAGGTCAACGCTGCGATCACATGGGTGCCGAGCTCGGGCGAGCTGAGCTTGTCGACGTCGGCCAAGCGCGCCGCGAGATCCGCCAGCCCGGCCGCTTCGGCCATCGCGCGGACCTGGGTCAGCCGCTCGACGATGCCCGCCCGATCCAGGTTGGTCGGCCAGCGCAGGGTTTCGTTCTCGTAGCTCGGCGTGGACATGGATTGCGTTTGTCTTCGCGTCCACTATACGCAAGACCGCGCGCGGCTGCTGCCGGGAAATCCCGACTTTCACCAACCCTGACCCGAAGCGCCGACGAGCGGCGCCGATTCAGGGACGAACGCCGAAGGCGCTGCGTCCGGGCGTGCGTAGCGGAGCCGCCAGCTCGGCAAATTCGCACAGAAAGCGTCGCGTTTCGCGCGGGTCGATGATTTCCTCGATGTCGTAGCGCTCGGCGCCGCGCAGGGGCGAGGCGAACTTGCGGATGCGGCTCTCGATCTCGGCGCGCTTGGCGGCCGGGTCGGGCGCGGCCTCGATCTCGGCGCGGTAGGCCGCTTCCAGGCCGCCGGCGATCGGCAGCGAGCCCCACTCGGCCGAGGGCCAGGCCAGGCGCATGCCGTAGCGCGACGAGTTCTGGTGCAGCGCACCCGCCACGCCGAACACCTTGCGCACGATCACCGAGCACCAGGGCATGCGCGACTGCAGGATCGCGGTCGCGGCGCGCATGCCGCAGCGGATCGTGCCCTCCTTTTCCGCCTCCGGCCCGATCAGGAAGCCGGGGCAGTCCACGAGGTGCACCATCGGCAGGTGGAACACCTGCGCGAGGTCCACGAAGCGCGTGATCTTCTCCGAGGCGCGCGCGGTCCAGGCGCCGCCGTAGTGCATCGGGTCGCCCGCCATCAGCGCCACCGGCCAGCCCGAGAGGCGCGCGAAGCCCGTGACGATCGAGCGGCCCCAGAGCCGGCCGGTCTCGAAGAACGAGCCGCGGTCGACGAGCGCGGCGATGATCTTGCGCATGTTGTAGACCTTGCGCGGATCTCGCGGTACCGCCTCGATCAGCCACGGATCTTCTCTATCGGGATCATCCTCATTCGGCACTCGCGCGGCCAATTCATGGACGGACGATGGAAGATAGGAAAGGAACTTGCGCGTGCGCTCGAAGGCCTCGTCCTCGCTCGCCGCCTCGTCGTCCACCGCGCCGTTGCGCGTGTGGATGTGGCTGCCGCCCAGTTCGTTCTTCTCGAACCTGCCGTGCGTCCACTCCACCACCGGCGGCCCGGCGACGAACATCTGCGAGCTGTCCTTCACCATCACCGAGTAGTGGCTCGCGGCGACGCGCGCCGCGCCCAGGCCCGCCACCGAGCCCAGCGCGAGCGCCACGACGGGCACCTCCGCGAGGTTGTCGGTCCACCAGTCCCAGAGGAAGGCCTTCGGCATCGGCGAATGGCCCTGCAGCTCCAGGTTCTTCACCGAGCCGCCGCCGCCCGTGCCGTCCACCAGGCGCACCAGCGGCAGGCGCAGGTCGCAGGCCATGCGCTCGACCGCCAGCAGCTTCTGCTTGATGCCGCCGTCGTTGGCGCCGCCGCGCACCGTGAAGTCGTCGCCCGCGACCGCCACCGGCCGCCCGCCGATGCGGCCGCGGCCGAAGATCAGGTTGGCGGGCGTGAACTCGGCGAGCTCGCCGTCCTCGCCGTATTGCGCCCAGCCCGCGAGCGCGCCGATCTCGTGAAAGGAATCCTTGTCTAGCAGCCGCTCCACGCGCTCGCGCACCGTGAGCTTGCCGCCGTCGTGCTGGCGCTTCACTTTCTCGGGCCCGCCCATGCGCCTGGCGAGCGCCTCGCGGCGGCGCAGCTCCTCGACTTCCTTTTCCCAGCTCATCGGTCAGAGTTTAAGGGCGATCAGGCCGGCGAGCACCGCCGCGGCGCCGAGAAGCCGCTCTTTGAAGTGCCCTTCCTTGAGCAGCCAGGCGCCGATCAGCGCGGCGAACAGTACCGAGGTCTCGCGTAGCGCGGCGACGATCGCCACCGGCGCGCGCGTCATCGCCCAGAGCGCGATGCCGTAGGAAAGGCCCGACATCACGGCACCGGCGAGGCCGCGCCACCAGTGCCGCGCGGCGTGGCGCAGGAAGGCGCCGCGCCGGGTCGCGAGCACGGTCAGCCCGAACGGCAAGCCGATGAACACGAACAGCCAGACCACGTAGCGCTCGGCGCCACCCGACAGGCGCACGCCCTTCGCGTCGATCAAGGTGTAGGCGGCGACGATCGCCGCGCCAGCAAGCGCCCAGAGCGTCGTCGCCGCGGCGTCCTTGCGCGCGGCACCGCCGCCGCTCCTGCCCTTGCTGCGCCCGACGAAGCCGAGCGACAGCACGCCGCCGCAGATCAGCAGCACGCCCGCCCAGGCGCTCGCCTGCAGCCGCTCGGCGAACCAGAAGCCGCCCACGAGCGCGACCAGGAGCGGCGCGACGCCGCGCATGATCGGGTAGGCGTGCGACAGGTCGCCCAGGCGGTAGGCGGCGGCCAGCGCCACGTAGTAGCCGATGTGCACGACGACGGTGGCGAAGATAAAGGGCCAGGACTCGCGCGCCGGCGCCTCCACCACCAGCGTGAGCGGCAGCGCGACGACGGTTCCGGCGAGCGCCACCAGGGCGGTGTCGAGCAGCGGATCGCGGCCCGCCTTGATGAGGGCGTTCCAGGACGCGTGCAGCAGCGCCGCGCCCAGCACGGCGAGCGTGACGCCGAGGGTCAGCTCCAATCGGTTCGCTTCGGGGTTTTCGTTTGGGACTATTATCGCTGCATGCGCCGCACGCCGCTGCACGACGCGCACTGCGCCGCGAACGCGAAGCTGGTCGAGTTCGCCGGCTGGGAAATGCCGCTGCACTACGGCTCCCAGATCGAGGAGCACCACGCGGTGCGCGGCGACGCGGGCATGTTCGACACGTCGCACATGCTGGCGCTCGACGTCGCGGGCGCCGCGGCGCGCGAGTTCCTGCGACGTGCGCTCGCCAACGACGTGGCGCGGCTGCGCGCACCCGGCAGGGCGCTCTACTCGTGCCTGCTCGCCGAGGACGGCGGCATCCTCGACGACCTGATCGTCTACCGGCTGGCCGGGGAGCGCTACCGCATCGTGCTGAACGCGGCCACCGCCGAGGGCGACATCGCCTGGTTCGAAGGCCTGCTCCCGAAGGGCGTCAGCCTGCAGCCGCGCCGCGACCTCGCCATGCTCGCCGTGCAGGGACCTCGCGCACGCGAGAAGTTCTGGGTCGCACTGCCCGAACTGCGTGTGGCGAGCGGGGCAATCGAACGCTTTTCGTCCATAGAAATGAATGAAAGCTTCGTCGCGCGCACTGGCTATACCGGCGAAGACGGCTTCGAGCTGCTGCTGCCGGCCGCGCGCGCGGGCGACGCCTGGCAGCGCCTGCGCGGCGCGGGCGTGCGGCCCTGCGGGCTGGGCGCGCGCGACACGCTGCGGCTGGAAGCCGGCATGAACCTCTACGGGCAGGACATGGATGCTTCGGTGACGCCGCTGGAATGCGGCCTTGCCTGGACCGTGTCGCTCGAGGAGCCGCGCGAGTTCGTCGGCAGGCAGGCGCTCGAGCGGCGCAAGCCCTCGGTGCGGATGCTGGGCCTGGTGCTCGAGGAGCGCGGCGGCGTGCTGCGCGCGCATCAGGCCGTGCGCGGCGAACGCGGCGAGGGCATGATCACGAGCGGCAGCTTTGCCCCCACCCTGAACACGTCGATCGCGCTGGCCCGGCTGCCTGCGGCCAGCCAGCCCGGCGAGCGCGTGCAGGTCCGCGTGCGGGACAAGGCGCTTGCCGCGCGCACGGTGCAGCCGCCGTTCGTGCGGCACGGAAAGATCCTGGTCTGAACGGAGCCATGCCATGAAGATTCCCGACCATCTGCGCTACACCGCCAGCCACGAATGGGTGCGGCCGGAACCCGACGGCACGCTCACCATCGGCATCGCCGACCACGCGCAGGATTCGCTCGGCGAGCTGGTCTTCCTGGAGCTGCCCGAGCCCGGCCGCCCGCTGGCCGCGGGCGAGGCCTGCGCGGTGGTGGAGTCGGTCAAGGCGGCGTACGACGTCTACGCGCCCCTTGCGGGCGAGGTGGTCGCCCGCAACGACGCGCTGGCGGATGCGCCCAACGAAGTCAACAGGGATTGCTATGCGGCGTGGTTGTTCAGGATCAAACCGGCCGCCGGCGCCCGGCTGGATAATTTGATGGATGCGGAGACCTACCGCAAGAGCTTTGGCCAGGCCTGAGGGGATCGCGCCATGACGCCCGACGACCTGCTCGATGCGCAGGCGTTCGCTGCGCGCCATATCGGCCCCGGCGCTGCGGACGAGCGCGCGATGCTCGACGCACTCGGGCTCGCCTCCCTGCAGGCGCTCATCGACGAGGCGCTGCCGGCCGCGATCCGGCAAGCCACGCCGCTCGAGCTGCCCGCGCCGCGCAGCGAGGCGCAGGCGCTCGCCGAACTGCGGGCCCTGGCCGCACGCAACCAGGTCTGGCGCACCTACATCGGCATGGGCTACTGCGCCACGCACACGCCGCCGGTGATCCAGCGCAACGTGCTGGAGAATCCCGGCTGGTACACGCCCTATACGCCCTACCAGGCGGAGATCTCGCAAGGGCGCCTGGAGGTCCTGCTCGCGTTCCAGCAGACGCTGATCGACCTTACCGGGCTGCCGGTGGCCAACGCCTCGCTGCTGGACGAAGCCACCGCGGCGGCCGAGGCGATGGGTCTGGCGCAGCGCGTGACCAAAAGCGCAGGCAAGGCCTTCTTCGTGGATGCCGGCTGCCATCCGCAGGTCATTGCCGTCATGCGCACGCGCGCGCGCTGGCTGGGCATCGCGCTCGAGGTCGGGGATGCCGCGAGCGCGCTGGACCCGGCGCGCGTATTCGGCGCCCACCTGCAGTATCCGGACACGCACGGGCGCATCGCCGACTGGTCGGCGCTGATCGGCCGGGTGCATGCGGCGGGCGGCCTGGTTTCGCTCGGCGTGGACCCGCTCGCGCTCGTGCTGCTGCGCTCGCCCGGGGCGCTGGGCGCGGACATCGCGGTGGGCTCGGCGCAGCGTTTCGGCGTGCCGCTGGGCTACGGCGGACCGCACCCGGGCTTCCTCGCGGCGCGCGAAAGCCTGCTGCGGCAGATGCCCGGGCGCATCGTCGGCCTCACGCACGATGCCGCCGGACGGCCCGCGTACCGCATGGCGCTGCAGACGCGCGAGCAGCACATCCGCCGCGAAAAGGCGACGAGCAACATCTGCACCTCGCAGGTGCTGCTCGCCAACGTCGCCGCCTGCTACGCGATCTGGCACGGCCCGGAGGGCCTGCGCCGGATCGCGCTGCGCGCGCAGCTCATGGCGCGCCTGCTCGCGCGCGCGCTCGCGCCCGAGTCGGCAACGTACTTCGACACGCTGACCTGGCACGCGAATGCCGATGCGGTACGCGAACGCGCGGAATCGAAACGCATCAACCTGCGCTACCTCGGCGCCGAGCGCGTCGGCGCGACGCTCGACGAGACCACCACGCTGGCGGACATCGCCGATCTCGCCTGGGCGCTGACCGGCAGGCCGTTCGACGCGGCGGCCGAGGTGCGCGCGCTGTCAGCGCAGCCGGAGGCGATCCCCGCCGCGCTGCGGCGCGCCGACGCCATCCTCGCGCATCCGGTGTTCCACCGCTGCCGCAGCGAGACCGCGATGATGCGCTACCTCAAGCACCTGGAAAACCGCGACTACTCGCTGGTGCACGGCATGATCCCGCTGGGCTCGTGCACCATGAAGCTGAACGCCGCCGCCGAGATGGCGCCGATCTCGTGGGCGCAATTCGCCGACCTGCATCCGTTCGCGCCGCGCGAGCAGGCCGCCGGCACGCACGCGATGCTGGCCGGCGTCGCCGAGGCGCTGGAGGCGATCACCGGGCTGCCTGCGATGACGCTGCAGCCCAACTCGGGCGCCAACGGCGAGTATGCCGGCCTGGTCGCGATCCGCAACTACCACGCGGCGCGCGGCCAGGGCGGCCGCGACCTGTGCCTGATCCCGTTCTCGGCGCACGGCACCAACCCGGCCTCGGCGCACATGGCGGGGCTGGAAGTGGCGGTGGTGGCCTGCGACGCGCGCGGCAACGTGGACGTCGCGGACCTGAAGGCGAAGATCGCGCAGCACGGCAACCGGATCGCGGCGCTGATGCTCACCTATCCCTCCACGCACGGGGTGTTCGAGGAGGCGGTGAAGGAAATCTGCGAGCGGGTGCACGCCGCGGGCGGCCAGGTCTACCTCGACGGCGCGAACCTGAACGCGCTCGCCGGCTACGCGCGCGTCGCCGATTTCGGCGCCGACGTCTGCCACATCAACCTGCACAAGACCTTCTGCATCCCGCACGGCGGCGGCGGACCGGGCATGGGGCCGATCGCGGTCGCCGCGCACCTCGCGCCGTTCCTGCCCTCGCACCCGGTGGTGCACGACGCGGGCCTGCCGGAGGCGAACGGCACGGTGAGCGCGGCGCCCTGGGGCAGCGCGCTCATCGTCGCGATCTCGTGGATGTACCTGCGCATGATGGGCGCCGAGGGCCTGCGGCGCGCGACCGCGACCGCGATCCTGAGCGCGAACTACGTCGCCGCGCGCCTGAAGGGCCACTGGCCGGTGCTCTACACCGGCGCGCGCGGCCACAACGCCCACGAATGCATCTTCGACCTGCGCGCGCTCAAGGAACGCTACGGCGTCACCGCCGAGGACGTCGCCAAGCGGCTCATGGACTACGGCTTCCACGCGCCGACGCTCGCCTTCCCGGTGCACGAGACGCTGATGTTCGAGCCGACCGAGAGCGAGCCCAAGGCCGAACTGGACCGCTTCTGCGAGGCGATGATCGCGATCCACGGCGAGCTGGAGAGAATCGCCTCGGGCGCCTGGCCGCGCGAGGACAATCCGCTGCGCAACGCGCCGCACACCGCCGAGGAGCTCGCCGGCGAGTGGCGCCATCCCTACACGCGCGAGCAGGCCGCCTACCCGCTGCCTTCGGTGCGCGCGCACAAGTACTGGCCGCCGGTGAAACGCGTGGACCAGGTGTTCGGCGACCGGCACTTCTTCTGCGCCTGCCCGCCGCCCGCAGACTGGATCGCAGAACAGGACGGCACCCCCGCCGCGGTCTAGGCTAGAATTTCCCCTCTCTCCAGCAGGAGTTCACTCGCAATGAGCGACGCGGTTTCCTATTCCGTCCGCGACGGCATCGCCGTCATCGCCATGAACAACCCGCCCGTGAACGGCCTGGGCAGCGTGCTGCGGCCGGGCATCATGGAAGGCATCAGGAAGGCCGGCGCCGATCCGGCGGTGAAGGCGGTGGTGATCATCGGCTCGGCGAAGGCCTTTTCGGGCGGCGCCGACATCCGCGAATTCAACACGCCGAAAATGCTCGTGCCGCCCTCGCTGCCGGAGATCAACGACGCGCAGGACGCCTGCGCCAAGCCGATGGTCGCCGCGATCGGCGGCTTCGCGCTGGGCGGCGGCTGCGAGCTCGCGCTCGGCTGCCATTACCGCGTCGCGCTGCCGAAGTCGCAGATCGGCCTGCCGGAGGTGAAGCTGGGCCTGTTGCCCGGCTCGGGCGGCACGCAGCGCCTGCCGCGCGTGGTGGGCGCCGCGCAGGCGATCCAGATGATGACCAGCGGCAACCCGATCCCGGCCGAGAAAGCGCTGGGCCTTGGGCTGGTGGATGAAATCGTTCAGGGCGACTTGCTCGAGGGCGCAATTACCTTTGCAAAAAAACAAACCAAACCCAAGCGCATTCGCGACCTCGCAGTGAAAGTCGAAGGCGATCCCAAGGCGTTTTTCCAGAAAGCGCGCGCCGACGTCGCCAAGGCCTCGCGCGGCTTCCCGGCGCCGCTGGAGATCGTCGCCTGCGTCGAGGCGGCCGCCAGCAAGCCGTTCGACGAGGGCCGCAAGGAGGAGCGCGAGCGCTTCCAGAAGCTCGTCGAGGGCAACGAATCGAAGGCGCTGCGGCACATGTTCTTCGCCGAACGCCAGGTCACCAAGATCCCGGACGTGCCCGAGAACACGCCGACGCGCGAGATCAGGAGCGCGTCGGTGATCGGCGCCGGCACCATGGGCGGCGGCATCGCGATGAATTTCGCCAACGCCGGCATCCCGGTGACGATCATGGACATGACCGAGGAGGCGGTAAGGAAAGGCGTGGAGAAGATCCGCGCCAACTATGCCTCCACCGTCTCCAAAGGCCGCCTCAAGCAGGAGGAGATGGACAAGAGGATGGCGCTGATCAAGCCGACCACCAAGCTCGAGGACGGCAAGGACGCCGACATCGTGATCGAGGCGGTGTTCGAGCGCATGGACGTGAAGCAGGACATGTTCCGCAAGCTCGATGCGCTGATGAAGCCCGGCGCGATCCTCGCCACCAACACCTCGACGCTCGACGTCGACGCCATCGCCGCGGCCACCAAGCGCCCGCAGGACGTGATCGGCACGCATTTCTTCTCGCCGGCCAACGTGATGCGGCTGCTGGAAGTGGTGCGCGGCGCGAAGACCGCGAAAGACGTGCTCGCCACGACCATGAAGCTCGGCAAGACCATCAAGAAGGTGCCGGTGGTCTCGGGCGTGTGCGACGGCTTCATCGGCAACCGCATGATCGAGAAGTACGGCCAGCAGTCGCTGTTCCTGCTCGACGAGGGCTGCAGCCCCCAGCAGGTGGACGCCGCCGCCCACAAGTGGGGCATGGCGATGGGGCCGCTCGCGATGGGCGACATGGCGGGCCTGGACATCGGCTGGGAGATCCGCAAGCGCCGCTACGTCGAGCGGCCGAATTTCGTCTACTCGAAGGTGGGCGACAAGATCGCCGAGCTCGGGCGCTTCGGCCAGAAGACCGGCAAGGGCTGGTACAAGTACAACCTTCCCGACCGCAAGCCGATTCCGGATCCTGAAGTTGAGGAAATAATTCAAAAATACAGAGCGGAAAACAAGATCAAGACCCGCGCGATCTCCGACGAGGAGATCGTCGAGCGGCTGATCTACGCGCTCGTCAACGAGGCGGCCTACATCCTCGAGGAGGGCATCGCGCTCAGGGCCTCGGACATCGACATGGTCTACCTCACCGGCTACGGCTTCCCGGCCTACCGCGGCGGCCCGATGTTCTACGCCGACACCGTGGGATTGCCCCGCGTGCTCGCCTCGATCGAGAAATTCCAGAAGGGCTACATGGGCGAGGTGTGGAAGCCCGCACCCCTGCTCGTGAAGCTCGCGAAAGAAGGAAAGAAGTTCAACGCACCCTAGACGAAGTGATCACGCGTCAATACGTCTCGCAGGTGCGTCTGAAGCGCGATGAAGTGCCTTCGTTCAATCAGTATCCGTTCGCCCTTTCCGCCGTCCGTCATTTGGATGTGCTCGAACTTCACCCGCAAGTAACTTTTTCATCGGGGAGAATGGGTCGGGCAAATCCACTCTGCTCGAGGCCATTGCAGTTTGCTGGGGTTTCAATGCGGAAGGTGGCACGAAGAACTTTCGTTTTGGCACGCGCATGTCTCATTCAACCCTCGAGCGTTTCATCCGACTCTCGAAGGGCGTACGGAAACCACGTGACGGTTTTTTCCTGCGTGCCGAGAGCTTCTTCAATGTCGCAACCGAAATCGAGCGACTCGACGCAGATGGCGGACTGGGCGGACGCGTCATCGACTCCTATGGCGGCAAATCCTTGCACGAGCAGTCTCACGGCGAATCGTTCATGGCGCTGCTGATGAATCGGTTTGGAGGCGAAGGCTTCTATCTTCTTGATGAACCAGAAGCGGCTTTGTCGCCGCAACGGCAGCTCACGGTGCTCTCGCGCATCCACGACTTGGTGATTGGGAACTCTCAATTTGTGATTGCGACACACTCGCCGATTTTGATGGCATACCCGAATGCCACCATCTACAGCCTTTCGAATCAGGGCATCAGGAAGGTGGACTACTACGAGACAGAACACTATCAGGTGATGCACGATTTTCTTGCGCATCCGAAACGGATGTTGGACGTTCTGCTCGATTCATCGTCAGCTTCGTCAACGTGACAGAAGAAATCACTCCGCACCAACTCGTCGGAGCGCTGAGCTGCTCCTTCTGCCGGCGCCCGCAGCAGGAGGCAGGCAAGCTCGTCGTCGGCCACAACGTCTTTATCTGCGCGGGTTGTGTCAAGTGGTGCCTCGGCCAGTTGGAGGCGGCTCCGGTCGCCGCGGAGACGCGCTTCGAGCGCACGCATCAACTGATCGCGTGGCATCTGGTGGGGCTCCCGGCCGAGGCAATCGTCACGTCCAAGCGGATCTTTCCCGCGAGAATGCGCGCAGACCTGCAATTGGCTCTGGAAGAGAGCTTCTCCCAAAGGGCGAAAAAGATGGTCGGCGTCCACGGTGGCTATTCGCACGAGACGCTCTCTTTCTCACAACTGCTTGAGACAGGTAACTATTCAAAGCTCGTCGGACCATTGGAGTATGAGGAAGTTGAGATCGGCGAGGATCGGCCCATCAAGTGCCTTCGCAACGCGCTTTGGGCGATGGAGAGCAACGGTGCACGCTGGATGGTGCTGTTGTCCCGTGAACTCGAGTATGGACGGGTCGCCGGGATGCAGATCGAGATCGCTGGTGCCTCTGGTGAAGCGACGGCGAAGCTGGCCGAGGAAGCATTTGGCCATCTGGAAGCAGCGATTCAGCGGGCATCGTCCTACCGCGGAAAAGTGCTGTCTCTCGAGCGGCAAGATCAATTCTCCGGAAAATCTAACGCGATTCTGGTGCACCAGCTTCGCAGGGTCGGACGGGAGGATTTGGTCCTCCCCGAACGTACGATCGCAACGCTGGAGCGAGGCGTGATCGAATTCGCAGCGCAACGTGAGCAACTCAAGCGACTCGGGCTGCCGACCAAGAAGGGATTTCTCTTCTACGGCCCCCCCGGAACGGGGAAGACCCATACGGTGCAATTCTTGGCCTCTCATTTGCCCGGGCATACCACCTTGCTGGTCACTGCTGAGCAGGTCGGACTCATATCTGAGTACATGGTGCTCGCCAGGCTGTTGCAACCCTCGATTCTCGTGATCGAGGATGCCGATCTCATTGCAAGAGAACGCACTCAGATGGGACTGCCGATCGAGGAAGTCCTGCTCAACAAGCTGCTCAACGAGATGGATGGCTTGCGCCCGGACGCCGACATCTTCTTCATTCTTACAACCAACCGGCCGAGCGCTCTCGAGCCAGCGCTAGCCGACCGCCCCGGTCGTGTGGACCAGGGTATCGAATTCCCGCTGCCAGATCGCGAAGGTCGTACTAGGCTCGCACAGCTCTACGCTTCAGGAATCGCGCTCGCCGGTGATGTGCTTTCAGAGATCGTCAATCGCACGGAAGGCGTCAGCGGCGCGTTCATCAAGGAGCTCATGCGCCGGTCTGCCCAATACATGCTTGCGGAGAATGGCAAGACGGCGTTCGCGATAAAGCATGTCCGGCTGGCTCTAGAAGAGATGCTCTCGGGCGGCGCACTTGACGCGTCCCTCGCCGGCGCAAGCATTTCGATGAAGAAATTCGAACCGGCAGCGAGTACCATTCGAAAGAACTACGGACACAGGAAATCAAGGAGATCCAAATGACAGATGCAGTGATCGTTTCTACAGTTCGCACGCCGCTCTGCAAGAGCTGGCGCGGCGCCCTCAACCAGACGCACGGCGCCAAGATGGGCGGCCACGTGGTGCACGCCGCGCTCGAGCGCGCCAAGCTCGAGCCGCAGGAAGTCGAGGATGTGATCATGGGCTGCGCCACGCCCGAGGGCGCGACCGGCGGCAACATCGCGCGCCAGATCGCGATGCGCGGGGGGCTCCCGGTGACGGTGTCGGGCATGACCGTGAACCGCTTCTGCTCCTCCGGCCTGCAGACCGTGGCGCTCGCCTGCCAGCGCGTGCTCGCGGGCGAGGGCGACATCTTCATCGCGGGCGGCGTGGAATCCATTTCGCTCGTGCAGAACGAGGCCAACAAGCACCACGGCAAGGACGAGTGGCTGGTGCGCCACAAGCCGGAGATCTACTGGCCGATGCTGCAGACCGCCGAATACGTCTCCAAGAAGTACAACATCGCGCGCGAGGCGCAGGACCGCTACGGCGTGGAGAGCCAGCTGCGCGCCGCCAAGGGGCGCGCCGAGGGCAAGTTCAAGGACGAGATCGTGCCGATCACGACCAAGATGAAAGTCGTGGACAAGAACACCGGCACCGAGACCTTGAAGGAAGTCACCGCCGAGCACGACGAGGGCATCCGCCCCGACACCACCTACGAGGGCGTGTCGCAGATCAAGCCGGCGATCGAGGGCGGCGTGATCGCCGCCGGCAACGCGAGCCAGTTCTCCGACGGTGCCTCGGCGCAGGTGATCATGAGCGACAAGACCGCGGCGAAGAAGGGCCTCAAGCCCCTGGGCGTGTTCCGCGGCTTCGCCGTGGCCGGCTGCGAGCCCAACGAGATGGGCATCGGCCCGGTGTACGCGGTGCCCAAGCTGCTCGAGCGCACCGGCATGAAAGTCGCCGACATCGGCCTGTGGGAGCTGAACGAAGCCTTCGCGGTGCAGGTGCTCTACTGCCGCGACAGGCTGGGCATCCCTGCCGACCGCCTCAACGTGAACGGCGGCGCGATCGCGGTCGGCCATCCCTACGGCGTCAGCGGCTCGCGCCTGGTCGGCCACGCGCTCATCGAGGGCAAGCGCCGCGGCGTGAAGCACGTCGTGGTGACGATGTGCATCGGCGGCGGCATGGGCGCCGCCGGCCTGTTCGAGGTGGTCTAGCTCAATAAAGGGGGTCAGACCCCCTTTTCTAGAAGACGATCACGCCGCGCGCGTTCTTTCCCGACTCCAGGTCGGCGAAGGCCTGCGGCGCTTCGTCGATCTTGTAGCGCCGGGTGATCAGCTCATCCAGCTTCAGCTTGCCCGCCATGTAGAGGTGCAGCATGCGCGGAAAGTCCACGCGCGGCACGCAGGAGCCGAAGTAGCTGCCCTGGATGGACTTCTCCTCGAACACCATGCCCATCGGCTTGATGGAGGCGGCGTCGGTCGGACGCGCGACACCCACGATCACCGCCTTGCCGCCGCGCCGGATCGCCTTGTAGGCGAGCTCGGCGAGCGCGCCCGAGCCCACGCACTCGAAGGCGTAGTCCGGGCCGCCGCCGGTGAGCTTCTTGATGTCCTTGGTCGGATCCTGACCGGGAGCCACCACGAGCGTGTCCGTGGCGCCGAATTTCTTCGCCATGTCGAGCTTGGACTGCATGGTGTCGATGGCGAGGATGCGCTCGGCACCCGCGATTGCCGCGCCCTGGATCGCGTTGAGGCCCACGCCGCCGCAGCCGAACACCGCGACCGTCGCGCCCGGCTCCACGCGCGCGGTGTTGAACACCGCGCCCACGCCCGTGGTCACCGCGCAGCCGACCAGCGCCGCGCGGTCGAGCGGGATCTTCGGGTCGATCTTCACCACGTTGTCCACCGAGAGCGTGGCGTACTCGGCCATCACGCCGCAGCCGGAGAAGATGTTGAGCGGCTTGCCGGCGGCGTCCTTGACGCGCGGCGTGCCCTCGGGCGGCGTGACGAGCGCCTTGCCCTGCTCCACGCACAGCACCGGCCGCCCGCCCGCGCAGAAGCGGCACTTGCCGCACATGTAGATGAACGAGGCGACGACATGGTCGCCCACGGCCAATCCCCCGGGTCCTCCTGCTACGCCCTCACCCACTTCCACCACTTCGCCCGCGCCTTCGTGGCCGAGCACGAGCGGCGGCGGCAGCGCGATGGTGCCGTTGGTCGCCGACAGGTCGGAGTGGCAGACGCCGCAGGCGGCGAGCTTCACCATCACCTCGCCGCGCTTGGGGCTGTCGACGGAGATCGTCTCGACGACGATCGGCCTGTTGAGTTCGCGGCAGACCGCCGCTTTGCCACTACGCGCCATGGCATTGCTCCTGGATCGGGAATGCTGTCGAGTATAGCGGCTCGCGCTGCAACCTCAGCGCGTTTCCCCGGGCGGCCGTGGGCGTGGCGGCTCGCCGGGCGCCGGCATGTCGCGCGTCAGGCGCCAGGCCATGCCGACAATCACCAGCACCGCGAGCAGCAGCGATCCCCAGAGCCAGAGTTTCTTGCGGTCCATCTGCTCGAGATAGCCGCGCGCCGTGCCCGCGGCGGTCTCGGCCGGCAGCCCGCGCGTGGTGACCTCGCCCAGCTTCGCGGGCAGCGTCACGATCGGCTTGTTCGCGGCGGTGCCGGGCAGCAGCGCGTGCGCCGGCATCGCGGCCGACGGCGCCTTCGGATTGCCGAAAGCGAGCTCGAACGGCGGCTCGCCGCGCGCGACGAACAGCAGGCGATGCGGCAGCCAGCCCGCGTGCAGCACCGGCATGCCGGCGCCGAGCCCGCCGCCGCGCGGGTCGACACGCAGGATCCAGCGCTTCTCGGCCGTGGCGATGACCTGCAGGTCCGGATTCACGAGCTTCTGCCCGTCGTGCTCCATGCGGTACAGCACCGCCGAGGCAAGCGGTCGCTCGGCCGCCCCGGCGCGTTCGTGCGTGGTGACGGCGGCCGACACGACGGTGTTTTCCTGCGGCAGCTCCACGCGCAGCCGGTCCACCGGCAGGGCAGGCGGCAGCTCGAACACATACTCGCCGGGCTTCGCGCCCGCGCTGCCCTCGAAGCGCAGCCAGGCGCGCGCCGTCTCGGCGGCCGCATCGACGAGCCGTGCGCGCACGGCGCCGAGTTTCGGATCCGCCTGCCCGGGGCGCCAGGACAGCCGCAGATATTTCGCCCGCGTGGCCGGCAGCTCGATGGCGCGGCGCTCGAGCGTGGTCTCGCCGCGGCGCAGCACCAGCAGCGGGCCCGTAGCGGCGGTACGCCAGGCGCGCAGGTCGTCGCTCGCCTCGATGCGCGCATCGAGCGCCGTGCCCTCGGGGCCGGCCGGCCAGTCGAAGCGCAGCTCGCGCAGCGGCGCGGTCGCGGCGCCGGCGTCGATCAGGTAGCCGATGACGCGGCGCTCGGGCGCGCGCCGCTCGCCCGGCGTCACGACGGCGCTCACCGTGCCGTCAGGGCGCCGCTCCACGCGCAGGCTCAGCTCGTCGACCGCCCTGCCAGGCGCCGCCGTGAGCGGAAAGAACCCCAGCTCGAGGACCGACCCCGCCGTCTTCTCGGTGGCCGCGACGCGCTCCAGCGCGTAGGGCACCACCTCGCGCGCGCCGTTGAGCACGCGCAGGTCACCCAGGTCGCGCCGCGCGATGCCGCGGTAGGCCGCTGCCGGCAGCGTCAGCGCATAGACAGCGCCCTTGCCCTCCAGCACCAGCGGCGCGGTATTCGCGAAGGGCGGCAGCGCATCGGCCGCGAACGC
The DNA here is from genome assembly GCA_049651845.1 of Burkholderiales bacterium. Classification (GTDB taxonomy): domain Bacteria; phylum Pseudomonadota; class Gammaproteobacteria; order Burkholderiales; family SG8-39; genus RBG-16-66-20. The sequence continues at coordinate 53,620 of JBASCW010000044.1, forward strand.
GAGAGGGCACAGCAATCCAAGCGCGAACGCAGCAATTCTCATGGCGCTTTCTCCACTGGGCTTGCCTCGCTACGCGGCGGCACCGGCGCGATGTAGCCGATCACGAGCAGCAGGATGCCCACTGCGATGAACGACACGATGCGCTCGACGCCGCCGAGACGCTCGAGGTCGAACAGGAACAGCTTGACGACCACCACGCCAAGCAGCGCGGCGCCGCAGACCCAGAGCGGCCGGCTGCGACGGCGGTTGGCGAACACCATGGCGCCCATCGCGAGCACGGTCCAGAAAACCGAGAATGATGCCTGCACCAGCGTCGAGCGCAGCATGGCGTTGAGCCGGAACGGAACGTCGGCCCAGTGGTGCAGGCTGCGCAACAGCACGCCGTTGGCCCAGATGAACGCCGTGGCACCGAGCCAGGCGGGCGCGGCGCGCAACAGGCTCCATAGCGGCTCCGGCATGCCGACGCGCTCGAGCGCACGGCGCCACATCAGGTACACGACCGCGATGAGCGCCACCGAAAGGTCGAGCGGATTGAGCAGCGGCAGGTAGGGCAGCGGCGCGGGATTGCCGTTGCTCGCGTAGTTGATGTAGAGAACCCAGAGCCAGAGCGCGACCATCACCGGCGCGAGCGCGTAGGCAAGATACAGCCGGCGATGCAAGCCGGGCGGCCAGACCGCATTCTCGCCGCGCGTAACGATCCACGCCGCGAGCACGGCGGGCACGACGGGACGGCCGATCTGCGCCCAGATTCGGCCCTCGCCCACGACATCGTCGAGCTGCCAGGCGCATTCCCAGCCGGCGAGCGCGGCAAGCAGCCAGAGAGCAACGCAGTGGTTCGCTTGCACGAGGCCCGCCGGCACGTCGGGCTCGACGCGCAGGACCACCCAGTAGAGCACCACGAAGCTGGCGGGCCACGCGGCGTAGCCGTAGGCCGCGAACGGGTGCGCATGCGGCGCCCAAAGCACCGCGAACCCCGCCATCACCGCGAGCAGCGCGTTCGCGGCGAAGGACATTGCCGGCCACGCGAACTGGCGTTGCGCGGCGAGAAAGAGCAATGCGCTCGCCGTTGCATAGGAGAGTTGCAGCGCCTTCACCATGTCCTTCGCGGGCGCGAAGCGCGAGATTTCCTGCCAGCCGCTGGCCAGCCACCAGAGCACGCCCCAGGCGAGCATCAGTGCCGCGGCCGTGGGTTCCCAGCCGCGCGCCGCGTCGCGCCAGCGCCACAAGACCCAAGCGCAGAAGAGCCCGGACCATGCGATCGTGATGCCACCCACGAAATGGCTGTTCAGCACCGCGAGCGATGCCCGAACGCCTGGGGCGCCGGCGAGAAACGCGATGCCCGCTGCCGGCTGCAGCAGCAGGCCGAAGACCTGCGGCAGCAGACGCTTCTGCCGCGTACCGACCCACAACGCCGCGGCGCCTTCGAGCGCCCAGCTCGCCGCAGTCCAGCGGCCGTCGAACGCGAGCGGGATCGCGAGCGTCGCGAAGCCCACGCCGAGCGCGACGAAGCCCTCGGCGAGCAGCTGCAAGGCCTCGCGATGCTGCGTCCACAGCGCGCGCGCGAGCAGGACGTAGAAAGCGCCCAGCGCGAGCGCGCTCCAGGCGGCGCCATATTCGATCTCCCTGATCAGGCCGAACTGCAGCCCGGCTGCGACCAGCGGCACGCCGAACACGAGCGCCGAATCGACGTAATCCAGCCTGCCTTCGGCACGGCGTAACGCGAACAGCACCGCGATCGCGACATAGAGCAGGAAGAACACGATCAGGAAGGGTTGCGTGGTCGCATAGTGCTCCGGGCGGTAATAGGCGCTGCCCCAGTAGGCGCCGATCACGAACGCGAACGCGAAGGCCACCAGGTTGAGCGGCCGCCAGGCCTTGTACCAGGCGACGGCGACCACGCCGAGGTTGAGCACCAGGTAGAAGCCGAACAACATCACATGGCTGCCGTGTCCGGTAGAAGCGAGCAACGGCGCGAGAAAACCGCCGCTCACGCCGGCGATCGCGAGCGCGCGCGAATCCTGCGCGACGGCGAGCACCGCCGAGCCGAACGCGATCGCCACCAGCAGCCCGAATGCGAGCTCGGGCGGCAGCAGGTGCCACAAGCGGAAGCCGCCGAAGACCACGAGATACAGGACGCCGACGCCGCCGCCCTGCAGCACCAAGCCGTAGCCGCCGGCGCGCTCGCGCAGGCGCCAGCCGACGACGAGCATGACGATCGCGCCGAACGCAACGCCCGCGAGCCGCAGCTCGATCGGCACGTGCACGTGCTCGGCGGCGTACTTCATGAGGAACGCCACGCCGAAAAAAAGCACCACGATGCCGACGCGCACCATGGCGTTGCCGCCGAACAGCAGGTTCCAGAGCCGCGAGGGCGGCGCAGGCTCGGCGGGCGCCGGCGCCGACGCCGCGGGCTCGACCGCAGCAGGCGCCGATTCCGGCGCGGTGGAGAACGGCGCCGGCGCCGGCTCCATCTTCGCTTCAGTCCAGGTCTCGACCTTCGGCGGCATGCCCCACTCCGCCTGCGGCGCGGCCGCAGGCATCGCGGGCTCGGCAACTGGCGCAGCCTCGACCGGGCGCGCGGGCGCGCGGCCGGCTTCGAGCTGCTCCACCCGCCCGCGCAACGACAGGACTTCCTCGCGCAGCGACTCGAAATCGTCGAGCGCCGGACGTTCGGCGGCCACGGGCGAAGGCGCGCCCGTCGCAGCCCGCTTCGCCGGAGCCTCGCGCTTGCGCTGTTCGTCGTTGCTGCCGATCCAGCGACCGAGCAGGGCGCCGGCAACGCAGAAGATGGCAGCGCCGGGAATTCCGCCGAGCAGGCCACCGAAGATGAGTCCGACGACGCCAAGGATGATTGCCATGACTTACCTCCAGTCGCCGCGCAGGGCGAGTACGTTCGATTGCAGCGCCTCGGGCGTGGCCGCGACCGCGGGCACGGCCGCGCCCACGGCGAGGCCGATCCTGCGGAACGGCACGAAACGCCAGGGCTTGCTCATCGCGGCGCCGTCCTTGCGCGAGAAGAACGAGCCCCACAGGCCGCGCAGCGCGAACGGCACCACCGGCACCGGCGTCGTCTCGAGGATGCGCGTGATGCCGGGCCGGAACGGGTAGAGCTCGCCGGTGTCGGTGATGCGACCTTCGGGGAAGATCGCGACCAGGTCGCCCTCGCGCAGCGCCTGCGCGACCTCGGCGAAGGCGCGCTCCATCATCGCCGCGTCCTCCTTCGCGGGCGCGATCGGGATCGCGCGCCCGGTGCGGAACACGAACGACAGCACCGGCAGCCGGAAGATGCGGTGGTCCATCACGAAGCGGATCGGCCGCGGGCAGGCGGCGGCGATCACCAGCGCGTCGACGAAGCTCACGTGGTTGCAGACGATCACCGCGGCGCCCTCCTCGGGGATGCGCTCGAGGCCGGACTTCTGCAGCCGGTAGACCGAGTGGATCAGCATCCAGACGATGAAGCGCATGAGGAACTCGGGCACCAGGGTGTAGATGAACACCGCGACCGCCGCGTTCATCAGCCCGACCACGAGATAGAGCTGCGGCAGCGACAGGCCCGCGTGCAGCAGCCCCGCCGCCATCAGCGAGGCAACCACCATGAAGATCGCGTTGAGAATGTTGTTCGCGGCGATGATGCGCGCGCGGTGCGAGGGCTGGCAGCGGCTCTGAATCAGCGCGTACAGCGGCACGCTGTAGAAGCCGGCGAACATCGCCAGCAGAAACAGGTCCGCCATCGCGCGCCAATGCGCGCGGTCGGCAAGGAAGTCGCTGAGCCCTATCAGGCCGTGCGGCGTCATGCCGCGGCAGGCGAACCACAGGTCCACGGCGAACACCGTCATGCCGATCGAGCCGAAGGGCACCAGGCCGATCTCGACCTTGTGCCCGGAAAGCCGCTCGCACAGCAGCGAGCCCACGCCGATACCGATCGAGAAGATGGCCAGCAGAAGCGTCACCACGCTCTGGTCGCCGCCCAGCGTCTCCTTGGCGAAGCCGGTGAAGGTGGTGAGGAAGATCGAGCCGAAGAACCACAGCCAGGAAATGCCGAGCAGCGACAGGAACACCGCGCGCTGCCCGCGCGCATGGCCGAGGTTCTTCCAGGTTTCAGTGAACGGATTCCAGTTGATCGCCAGACCCGGTTCCGGCGCGGGCGAAGCCGGCACGTAGCCCGCGGCGATGCGGCCCACGATCGCCAGCGCGATCGACGCCGCGGCCACCAGGTCCGGGCCGATGCCGGGCACGCCGACCAGCACGCCGCCCAGCAATGTGCCGAGCAGGATGGCGACGAAGGTGCCCATCTCGACGAGGCCGTTGCCGCCCGTGAGCTCGGAATCGTCGAGGTGCTGCGGCAGGTAGGCGTATTTCACCGGACCGAACAGCGTCGAATGCAACCCCATCAGGAACACGCCCGCAAAGAGCAGCGACACGACCTTCCAGACGAAGCCCGCGCCGATCCCCAGCATGATCGCGATCTCGAGGTTCTTCACCAGGCGCATCAGCGCCGCCTTGTCGTACTTGTCGGCGAGCTGCCCTGCGGTCGCCGAAAAGAGCACGTACGGCAGGATGAACACGCCGCCGATCACCGCGCCTGCGGACTTCGGCTCCATGCCGCCCCACTCGGCGGCGCTGTAGGTGGCGAGCACGGTAAAGGCGAACTTGAAGACGTTGTCGTTGCCGGCGCCAAAGAACTGTGTGAGGAAGAACGGCAGGAAACGCCGCTCTGCGAGCAGTCGGAACTGGCTTCTCTCGGCCATGGCTGGGCGGTATAGTAGCGCTCCGCTCCGTTTCCCCAGGATCAATCCCATGATTGTGCGCGACAAGTTCTTCATCAACGGCCAATGGGCCGCGCCCTCCTCCAAGGAGACGATCAACGTGCACAACGCCGGCACCGGCGAGGTGATGGGCAAGGTGCCCGCGGGCACCGAAAGGGACGTCAACGCGGCAGTTGCCGCGGCGCGCGCGGCGTTCGAAGGCTGGAGCGCGACGCCGGCCGCCAGGCGCGCCGAGTACCTGCAGAAGATTTCCGACGGCCTCAAGGCGCGCGCGGCCGAGCTCGCCGCCACCATCGCGCAGGAAGTCGGCATGCCGATCAAGCTCTCGGGCCGCATCCAGGCCGGGCTGCCGGTCGCGAACTTCGCAAACTATGCAAGGATTCTGGGTTCCTTTTCCTTTGAATCCAAGAATGGGAATTCAGTCGTAATGAGAGAACCCGTGGGCGTGGTGGGAGCGATCACGCCCTGGAACTACCCGCTGCACCAGATCGCGCTCAAGGTGGCGCCGGCGCTCGCCGCGGGCTGCACGGTGGTGCTCAAGCCTTCCGAGATCGCGCCGTTCAACGCCTTCATCCTCGCCGAAGCGGTCGAGGCCGCCGGCCTGCCGAAGGGCGTGTTCAACCTGGTGACCGGCTTCGGCCCCGCCGCGGGCGAGGCGCTCGTCAAGCACCCGGACGTGGACATGATCTCGTTCACGGGCTCGACGCGCGCCGGCAAGCGCATTTCGGAAGTGGCCGCGCAGACGGTGAAGCGCGTGGCGCTGGAACTGGGCGGCAAGTCCGCCTCGGTGATCCTCGAGGACGCCGACCTCGCCGCCGCGGTGAAGGGCACGGTGAGCGGCTGCTATCTCAACTCGGGCCAGACGTGCACGGCGTTGACGAGGATGCTGGTTCCGGAGTCTCTATATCAAAAGGCCTCCGAATTGGCCGTCGAGGCCGCCAAGGGCTTCACGCTCGGCGACCCGATGCAGGAATCGACGCGCCTGGGGCCGCTGTCGTCGCAGATGCAGCTCGAGCGCGTGCGCGACTACATCAAGAAGGGCGTTGCCGAGGGCGCGGAGCTGCTCACCGGCGGCGCGGACAAGCCCGAAGGCGTCCCTGGAGGCTACTTCGTCAAGCCGACCGTGTTCGGCAAGGTGAAGAACTCGATGACCATCGCGCAGGAGGAGATCTTCGGCCCGGTGCTCTCGATCATCCCCTACAAGGACGAGGAGGAAGCCGTGCGCATCGCCAACGACTCGCCTTACGGCCTCGCCGGCGCGGTCTGGTCGGGCGACGAGGCGCACGCGCAGAAGGTCGCGCGCCGCATCCGCGCCGGGCAGATCGACCTGAACGGCGGCGCGTTCAACATGAACGCGCCCTTCGGCGGTTTCAAGCAGTCGGGCCACGGCCGCGAAGCCGGCGTCTACGGGCTGGAGGAGTTCCTCGAGTACAAGTCGCTGCAGCTGAAGGGCTAGGCCTTCAGCCCGGCCATCCGGCGCAGCAGGCGCGCCCACCAGGGCAGCTTGCGCGTGACGACGAAGCAGGCACCTTCGGGCAGCGCGCTCTCCGAAAGGATCCCGAAGCGCCGCTGCAGGCGCTCGCGCCACCATTCGACCGGCTGCTGCGTGAGGTGCGCGTTGCGGCCGTCGTTCAGGACCTTGACGGCGGGGCCGCAGTGCACCGTGAACACGCCGAGACCGGCGGTCACGCGCTTCAGGTCGTCGAGCACGTTGTCGAGCAGCTCCGGCTCGATGTGCTCCAGCACGTCGATGCAGGCGACGAAATTGCTCGGTTGCGGCGCGGCGGAGAGCTCGGGGATCGCGGGATCGTACTGGTGCACCTTGAGCGGGCGCTTGAGGATACCCTCCAGCGCAGGCGCGAGCCGCCCCTTGCCCGCGCCGTAGTCGAGCAGCTCGTCCACGCCCGCGCGCTCCAGCGCCTGCGCCACCAGCGGCGCGTAGCGCAGCGAGGCGACGCCGTAGTCCGCGCGCTCGTGCAGCGCGCGCTGCTGCTCGCGGTATTTCTCGCTGATCAGCACGCCTTGTCCTGACCGCGCAGCACGATCAGCGCATCCAGCGCGATCGCGCCGTCGGCGCGCGCGAGCAGCGGATTCACGTCGATCTCCTCGACCGCGTCGGCATGGTCGGCGGCGAACTCGGAGATGCGTGCGATCGCCTCGCAGACGGCGTCGAGGTCCGCGGCCGCCGCGCCGCGGTAGCCTTGCAGCAGTTTGAAGCCCCTGAGGCGCTCGAGCATGCGCCGCGCCTCGGTCTTACCCACCGGCGCGAGCGCGAGCGCGGTGTCGCGCAGCACTTCCACGAGGACCCCGCCCAGGCCGACCAGCACCACTGGGCCGCACTGCGGATCGCGCTTCACGCCGACCACGAGCTCGACGCCGCCCTTCACCATGGCTTGCACGAGGAAGCCCTGCTTCGCCGCGGTCATCGCCGCGCAGGCGGCGCGCAGCGCCGCTTCGTCGCGCAGGTCGAGCTTCACGGCGCCCGCCTCGGTCTTGTGTTCGATCTCGCCGTCGGCCTTGAGCACCACCGGGTAGCCCAGTTCCGCAGCCGCCTTGACTGCCGCGTCCGCGTCTTTCGCCTGCCGCTCAGGGGCGGATCGAAGGCCATATTTGCCCAGCACCGCCTTCGCTTCCCTTTCGCCCAGAATTTTCTTCCCCTCCGAAAGAGACAAAGGCGTTCTGGTCGAAAGACGAACCTCATCATGGGGCTCGTTCTCATACCATCGCTGCCAGGCGGCGATCGCCGCGTAGCAGCGGTCCATGGAGCGGAAGAAGCCGACGCGGTCGTCCGCCTCGTAGGCCTCCGAGCCCGGGCCTTGCAGCCATTCCGACACCCAGGCCACCGCGATCGGCTTGGGCTGCGAGCGCGCGAGCGCCGCGATGTCGGTCGCGCGCTTCGCGCCGGTCTCGCGCGAGGACACGCTCATCGCGCAAAGCAGCACGCCGTACTGCGGATCGTCGAGCAGCGCCTGGCAGCACTTGTTGTACGACTCGGGCACGCTGAGCACCTGGCCGGTCGGGTCGCAGGGATTGCGCGCGGCGCCGAACTCGGGCACCACGCTCTTGAGCGCCTCGGTGGTGCGCGGCATCGGCTGCGGCATCGGCACGCCGTGGCGCGCCGCCATGTCGGCCGAGATGATGCCGGCGCCGCCCGAGCCCGAGACCACCGCGACGCCGCGCGCCGGTGGCGTAGAGGCGGGCTTGCCCGCGGCGGCGAAGAACTTGGCGTATTCGACGAGCGCCTCGTAGTTGTCCACGGTGACGAAGCCGGCGCGGTCGAACAGCGCGCCGAAGGCCTCGGCCGAGCCAGCGAGCGAGCCGGTGTGCGAGCGCGCCGCCGTCGCGCCGTCCTCCGACACGCCCAGCTTGTAGACGATCACCGGCTTGCCGGCCCCGCGCGCGCGCGCGCCCGCATCGAGCAGGCGCCGCGCGCTCGGCACGCCCTCGAACAGGCAGGCGATGGCGCGCACGCCGGGATCCTCGGCCATCGCGCCGATCAGGTCGGCGACGTCCACGTCGCTCGAATTGCCGGCCGAGAAGAAGTAGCGGTAGCCGACACCGCGCTCTGCGGCCTGCGCGAGGCAGTAGCCGAGCGCGCCCGACTGGCTCACGAACGCGATCGGCCCGACCTTGCGCGGCATCTTCGAGTACTCGGGGATGAAGCTCACGCCGGCGCCGAGCTCGTGGTTGACCAGGCCCATGCAGTTGGGCCCCAGGATCGGCATGCGCGCCGCGCGCGCGATCTCGCCCAGCCTCTGCTGCTCGGCCGCGCCCTCCTCGCGCGCCATCTCGCCGTAGCCCGAGGCGTAGACCACGACGCCGCCGGCGCCCGCCGCCGCGGCCTCCGCGAGCGCGGCCTGCACGCCTTCGCGCGGCACCACCAGCGCCACCAGATCCGGCTTGCCCGGCAGCGCCGCGAGCGACGGATAGCAGACGTAGGCGCCGACCTGCTCGTATTTCGCGTTCACCGGCCACACCGGGCCGCGGAAATGTGCGAGGTTCTCCAGCGTGCGCAGGCCGAACGAGCCCGCGCGCGGCGAAGCGCCGACCACGGCGATCGAGCGCGGCGCGATCAGGCGATCGAGCTCCGCGCGCGTGTAGATGCGGCGATTCGCCTCGGGGCCGGCTGCTAACATGGAGGCTGCATACTAGGGGAGCGCGCATGAGTGTCAAGAAGCTTTTCGACCTTTCCGGCCGCACCGCCATCATCACCGGCGGCTCGCGCGGCCTCGGCCTGCAGATCGCCGAGGCGCTCGGCGAGATGGGCGCCAAAGTCGCGCTCACCGCGCGCAAGAAGGACGAGCTCGACCACGCGGTCGAGCATCTGGCGAAGCAGGGCGTCGCTGCGCAGGCCTGCGTCTGCGACATGGGCAAGCGCGACTCGATTCCCGGCGTGTTCGATCAGATCCTGAAGGACTTCGGCCGGCTCGACATCCTGGTCAACAACGCGGGCGCGGTCTGGGGCGCGCCGGCCGAGGATCATCCGCTGGAGGCCTGGGACAAGCTGGTCGGCCTGAACCTCATCGGCAGCTTCGTGATGGCGCAGCAGGCGGCGAAGAAGGCGATGATCCCCGCCAAGTGGGGCCGCATCATCAACGTCGCGTCGGTGGCCGGCCTGTACGCGAGCGACCCGGCCGTGGTGCGCACCGTCTCCTACAACGCCACCAAGCACGGCGTGATCGGCATGACCAAGCAGCTCGCCGCCGAATGGGGCGAGCACGGCATCACCGTGAACGCCATCTGCCCCGGCTTCTTTCCGTCCAAGCTGACGCGCGCGACGCTGGACGCCGCCGGCGAGATGGTGCGCAAGGCGACGCCGACGCGGCGCCTGGGCGGCCCGGAGGACCTGAAGGGACTGGCGGTGCTGCTCGCCTCGGAGGCCTCGCGCCACATCACCGGCCAGGCGATCGCGGTCGACGGCGGCGCGATGCTGATATGAGCGGCGGGTCCCGCGTCCCGAAGGAAACCTACGAATTCACGAAGAACATCCCGTTCTCCGAGCACCTCGGCATCGAGGTCGACGACCTGCAAAAAGGCGTGGCGCGTCTCTCGATGCAGGTGAAGCCCGAGTTCATGACGAGCTGGGGCACCGCGCACGGCGGCTCGATCCTCGCGCTCCTCGACATCACGCTGTCGATGACTGCGCGAACGTTATTTGACCCACCGCGCTCGATCATGACCATCGACCTCTCGACGCAGTTCATCAGTACCGCGACCGGTGCTCTGCGCGCCGAGGGCCGCGTGATGAAGGCCGGCCAGAGCACGATCTTCTGCGAGGGCGAGGCGCGCGACGAGAAGGGCGAGCTCGTCGCAAAAGCAATCGGAACGTTCAGGGCAATTTCTCCTAAAGCCTAGCTTGTCGTCCCCGCGAAAGCGGGGACCCAGGTTTTGGCGAAATTTGGATGGAAAACTGGGTCAGAGCATGGCGAGAATCACCCGGAACATCTGAACACGCTACGCCTGCTCTAAGCGAGCCGTGGTGTGTTCAGATGTTTCGTGTGATTCATTGCCAGTGCAAATCGGGGTTCAGGCCGTGAGTGAAGGCGGCAGGGCACCATGGTACCGCCGGCGTCAGCCAATGCCACGATCCATTAGAATGCAGCCATGCGCGCCGAGATCGACTCCAGACGCAGAGAAATCGCGGACCTTTGCCGCCGCTTTGGGGTGCGTCGCCTCGAGTTGTTCGGCTCGGGTGCGCTCGAGGACTCTCGTGCCGCGCTGGCTGATCTCGATTTTCTCGTTGACCTCGGCGAGCCGCCTCCACCGGCGTATGCCGACGCCTATTTTGGCCTGCGGGAATCCCTGGAGGCGTTGTTCGGCCGGCCGGTAGACCTCGTCACGGCGCCGAGCGTGCTGAACCGCTACTTCCGGGAAGGGATCGACCGGGCGCGGCAGCTGCTTTATGCAGCTTGAGGCGAAGAAGTATCTTCTAGACATCAGTGCCGCGGCTGAGCTCATCGCGTCATTCACCGCGGGCAAGGACTACGCCGCGTACGCGGCCGATCCCCTGCTTCGTTCGGCCGTGGAGCGCCAGTTCGAGATTGCAGGTGAAGCCCTGAGGCGCCTAGCCGAGATTGCCCCTGACCTCGCGGCACGAATTCCCGAATTTCGCCGCGTCATCGCCTTCCGAAACGTCCTTATCCACGGCTATGCGGTCGTAGATCATCGCCTGGTGTGGGGCGTCGTCGAAGGCAAGCTTCCCGATCTGAAATCGAGCGTCAAGGATCTGCTTTCGTCGGCCGGATAGCGTTGCGATCAGATGGTACTTGAGTAGGCGTGGTGGGTTCAGGTATCGAGCCCCCCACGCGCTTTCGTCGTAGCGGGATCGATTTCTCCTGATATGATCTCTGGTTGCAGCAGCTAAGGTGAAGGCGACGCTCCTCACGTTTTTAATTATTTTCTAGAGGTGCATTTTCGGCCTAAGAACGATCAGGCTGTAAGGCTTCTTCGACAGGCGCGCTAACCTCGGGCTGTTCTTTCTCTTCCTTAGCTAGGGCGACTTGCTCACGGCGCTGCAGTTCCTTCTCCAACTCGGCAATCGCTTCATCGATCGACTTCGCCGTCTCCACCGGCATAGTGTTGACCGGGATGTAGGGATCGCAGCGACCTAGCAGTTTGTTGAAGTTCGAATGTTTTTCGTGAGTTGAGCGATGCCGAATTGCCGAAATGGCGTGATCGGACACTGGAAACCGCTCTCCCTGCCCCTCGATCGGGGCCGTTTTCGTTCATTTGG
>JBASCW010000045.1:0-10357 GCA_049651845.1 Burkholderiales bacterium
GACGATGGCAGCAAATTCTGCTGCCCCGGATGGTATGGAAGGTAGCTTGTCGTCATCATCGTTTAACGCTTCACCACACCATCTCGATGACCATCAACTCAACCTCCTGCCGCGCAGACTCCTAGCCCTCGAAGAACTCCTTCACCTTGTCGAACCAGCCCTTGGCGCGCGGGTTGTGGCGCGCGGCGTCCTTCTGGCTGATCGCCTCGAACTCGTGAAGTAGCTCGCGCTGGCGCGCGGTGAGGTTGACCGGCGTTTCCACCACCACGTGGCAGAACAGGTCGCCGGGGGCGTGGCTGCGCACGCCCTTGATGCCCTTGCCGCGCAGGCGAAAGGTCTTGCCGCTCTGGGTTTCGCTCGGCACCTTGATGCGCGCGCTGCCATCGAGGGTCGGGATCTGGATGTCGCCGCCGAGCGCCGCCGTGGTGAACGACACCGGCATCTCGCAATGCAGGTCGTCGTGGTCGCGCTGGAACACCGGGTGCGGCTTGAGGTGCACCTGGACGTAGAGGTCCCCGGGCGGACCGCCGTTGACGCCGGCCTCGCCCTCGCCGCTGAGCCGCACGCGGTCGCCCTCGTCGACGCCGGCCGGAATCTTCACTGACAGCGTCTTCTGGTGCTTGACGCGCCCGGCGCCGGCGCAGGTGGCGCAGGGATGGGCGATGGTCTTGCCGCTGCCGTGGCAGCGCGGGCAGGTCTGCGCCATCGAGAACGGCCCCTGCGAGACGCGCACCTGGCCCGCGCCGCGGCAGGTGGCGCAGGTCTGCGGGTGGGTGCCGGGCTTGGCGCCCGAGCCGTGGCAGGTCTCGCACTCGGCGAGCGTCGGGATGCGGATTTTGGTCTCGAAGCCGTGCGCCGCCTGCTCGAGCGCGATTTCCATGTTGTAGCGCAGGTCGGCGCCGCGGAACACGTTCGAGCGGCCGCCGCGCGCGCCGCCGAAGATCTCGCCGAAGATGTCGCTGAAGATGTCGCCGAAGCCGGCCTGGCCCTGGCCGAAGCCCGCGCCCGCCGCGGCCGCCGGGTCCACCCCGGCGTGGCCGAACTGGTCGTAGGCCGGCCGCTTCTGCGCGTCGGTCAGGACCTCGTAGGCTTCTTTCGCTTCCTTGAAGTGCTCTTCGGCCTTGGGGTTGTCCGGATTGCGGTCCGGATGCCACTTCATGGCCAGCTTCCGGTACGCCTTCTTGATCTCTTCGTCGGAGGCGTCCCGGTTGACCCCTAGCACTTCATAGCAGTCCCGCTTTGCCAAGCCGAACCTCTCTCCGGCTTAGCCGGTTTTTTTGTCTTTGACCTCGGTGTACTCGGCGTCGACCACGTTGCCATCGTCCTTCTTGGGCTCGGCCGCGGCCTTGTCGGCGTCGCCGCCCGCGGCCGCTTTCTCTTTCGCCTGCGCTTCGGCGTAGACCTTCTCGCCGAGTTTCTGCGACGCTTCGGCGAGCGCCTTCGCTTTGGCCTCGATTTCGGTCTTGTTTTCCGATTTCAGGACCGATTCGGCGTCCTTGAGCGCGGCTTCGATCTTCTCCTTCTCGCCGGCCTCCAGCTTGTCGCCGTACTCGCCGAGGGACTTCTTGATCGAATGCACGAGCGCTTCCAGCGTGTTGCGCGCGTTGACGAGCTCGAGCGCCTTGCGGTCTTCCTCGGCGTGCGTCTCGGCGTCGGCCACCATGCGCTTGATCTCCTCCTCGGTCAGGCCCGAGCCGGCCTGGATCTTGATCTTCGCTTCCTTGGCGGTGGCCTTGTCCTTGGCGGTGACGTGCAGGATGCCGTTCGCGTCGATGTCGAAGGTGACCTCGATCTGCGGCATGCCGCGCGGCGAGGGCGGGATGTCCGAAAGGTTGAACTGGCCGAGCGACTTGTTGCCGCCCGCCACGTCGCGCTCGCCCTGCAGCACGTGGATCGTCACCGCGGTCTGGTTGTCCTCCGCGGTCGAGAACACCTGCTGCGCCTTGGTCGGGATGGTGGTGTTCTTCTGGATCAGCTTGGTCATCACGCCGCCCAGCGTCTCGATGCCGAGCGACAGCGGCGTGACGTCCAGCAGCAGCACGTCCTTCACGTCGCCCTTGAGCACGCCGGCCTGGATGGCCGCGCCCACCGCCACCGCCTCGTCGGGGTTGACGTCCTTGCGTGGCTCCTTGCCGAAGAATTCGCGCACCTTGTCCACGACCTTGGGCATGCGCGTCATGCCGCCCACCAGGATCACGTCCTGGATGTCGTCGATCTTCACGCCCGCGTCCTTGATGGCGATGCGGCAGGGCTCGATGGTCTTCTGGATCAGCTCGTCCACGAGCGATTCGAACTTCGCGCGCGTGATCTTCATGGTCAGGTGCTGCGGCGCGCCGTTGGCCATGGCGATGTAGGGCTCGTTGATCTCGGTCTGCTGGCTCGACGAGAGCTCGATCTTGGCGCGCTCGGCCGCGGACTTGACCCGCTGCAGCGCGATCGCGTCCTTGGCGAGGTCGATGCCGCTCTTCGACTTGAACTCCTCGACGATGTGGTCGATCAGGCGCTGGTCGAAGTCCTCGCCGCCGAGGAAGGTGTCGCCGTTGGTGGACAGCACCTCGAACTGGTGCTCGCCCTCGACCGCGGCGATGTCGATGATGGAGATGTCGAAGGTGCCGCCGCCCAGGTCGTAGACCGCGATCTTGCGGTCCTTGCCTTCCTTCTTGTCCATGCCGAAGGCGAGCGCCGCCGCGGTGGGCTCGTTGATGATGCGCTTCACGTCCAGGCCGGCGATGCGGCCGGCGTCCTTGGTCGCCTGGCGCTGCGAGTCGTTGAAGTAGGCCGGCACGGTGATCACGGCCTCGGTGACTTCCTCGCCGAGGTAGTCCTCGGCGGTCTTCTTCATCTTGCGCAGGACCTCGGCCGAGATCTGCTGCGCGGCGAGCTTCTTGCCGCGCACTTCGACCCAGGCGTCGCCGTTGTCGGCCTTGACGATCTTGTAGGGCATCAGGCCGATGTCCTTCTGCACTTCCTTTTCCTCGAACTTGCGGCCGATCAGCCGCTTCACCGCGAACAGGGTGTTCTTGGCGTTGGTGACGGCCTGGCGCTTGGCGGGCGCGCCCACCAGGATGTCGCTGTCGTCGGTGTAGGCGACGATCGAGGGCGTGGTGCGCGCGCCTTCGGAGTTCTCGATCACCTTGGGCTTGCCGCCCTCCATGATCGCGACGCAGGAGTTGGTGGTGCCGAGGTCGATGCCGATGATCTTGCTCATGTCCGTGGTCCTCAATTCGAAGCCGGGTTAGCGTCCGAGGTGGGGGCTATTTCCTTGTTTTCAAGGGCTTTGGCGACGGTGAGCAGGGCGGGCCGGACGACCCGGTCGTGCAGCCGGTAGCCTTTGAGGACTACCGCCACGATCGAATTGGGCTCCGCATCGTCCTTCGACACCGCGGCCATGGCCTGGTGCAGGTGCGGGTCGAAGCGCTCGCCCGGCGCCGGGGCGATCTCGGCGAGGCCCGCCTGCTGGAAGGCCGCCCTGAGCTGCTTCAGGGTGATCTCGAGGCCGTCGCGCAGCGTCTGGGGCGCGCCCTCGGCCGCCTGCAGGGCGGCTTCCAGGCTGTCCATGACCGGCAGCAGGGACTCCGCCATGCGCTCGAGCGCGAACTTGCGCGCGGCCTGGACCTCGGCCTGGGCGCGCTTGCGCGCGTTGTCGGCTTCGGCGATGGCGCGCAGCCGCGCGTCGTTCTGCTCTTCGAGGCGCGCTTGCGCTTCGGCGAGCAGCTGGTCGAGCGTCTTTTCGGCTGCGGGCGCCGGCTCGCCGGGGGTCGCGGATGCGGTGGAATTCGGAGCGGCATCGGACATAGAGAGAAGCTAGCTTGGGCCAGTAGCCGCAAATTCAAGGGGGACTTTGCGGCGCAATGCCAAATTCTTCCTTTGTGTAAGGAATTATTCGAAAAGATGCGACTACACTTTAACAGCATGCGGTAAGGATATGAGCGTAGATCGCTAGAGTACGAGCGCGAGAAGGGGGGAGCGTACGTGGCCGACACGGGGCCCGGGCCTGTCAAGGTCCTCGTCATCGATGACAGCAACACCATTCGCAGGAGCGCGGAGATCTTCCTGCGCCAGGCCGGGTTCGAGGTGATCCTCGCCGAGGACGGCTTCGACGCGCTGGCGAAGATCAGCGATCACCACCCGAAGGTGATCTTCGTCGACATCATGATGCCGCGCCTGGACGGCTACCAGACCTGCGCGCTCGTCAAGCAGAATCCGAGCCTCAAATCGACGCCGGTGATCATGCTTTCCAGCAAGGACGGCGTGTTCGACCGCGCGCGCGGCCGGCTCGCCGGTTCCGACCGCTACCTCACCAAGCCCTTCACGAAGGAGACGCTCATCGAGGCGGTCAATGCCTGCGTGAAGGCCGCGCCCGAACCGGGCACCCCCGCATAACGAGCCTACGAAAGGTCCCTTGCCATGCCGATCAAGAACATCCTCGTCGTCGACGATTCGCCCACCGACCGCCAGCACCTCAGCGACTTGCTCGCGAAGAGCGGCTACGCGGTCACGCTGGCCGAGAGCGCCGAGGAGGCGCTCGCCAAGGTCAAGCAGAAGCGCCCGGACCTGGTGCTCATGGACGTGGTCATGCCCGGCCAGAACGGCTTCCAGGCTACGCGCACGCTCAGCAAGGACGAAAGCACCAAGAACATCCCGGTGATCATCTGCACCACCAAGGGCCAGGAGACCGACCGGATCTGGGGCATGCGCCAGGGGGCGCGCGACTACATCGTCAAGCCGGTGGACAAGGCCGAGCTGCTGGCGAAGATCTCGGCGCTCGGCTGATGGCCCGCACCTCCCTGCGCGACTACCAGCGCGAACTGGCCGAGCGGCTGAAAAGCGCCGCGGCCGGCGGAGCGGCCTCGCGGCTCGGGGTGCAGGCGGGCGCGCAAGCCTGGCTGGTGAACCTGGCCGACGCGGGCGAGGTGATCCCGGCGCCCGCGATTACGCCGGTGCCGCTCACCAAGCCCTGGTTCCGCGGCGTCGCGAACATCCGCGGCAAGCTCTACGCCGTGGTGGACCTGCCGGCGTTTCTCGGCGGCGCGCCGGTGGCGCCGGGCGAGCAGGTGCGGCTGCTGCTGCTCGGCGAGAAGTTCCGCACGGGCAGCGCGCTGCTCGTCGACCGCTTGCTCGGCCTGCGCGGCGCCGAGGTCTTGGAGCCGCAGCCGGCGAGCGCCGGCCCGCCCTGGCTGAAGGCCGAGTACGTCGACAGGGACGGCATGCGCTGGAAGGAGCTCGACGTCGCGCGCCTGGTGCAGGACGTGGCGTTTCTCGAGGTGGCGGCATGAGCACTGCAACGACAACGGAGGGCGGCATGAAGCGAAATGCTCTGCTGGGCGGTTTGGCGGCGCTGGCCATGTTGTTCGGGCAAGGGGCGCTCGCGGAGACCGGCGTCGGCGCCGACAAGATCCTGCTCGGCCAGGCGGCCGTGTTCAGCGGGCCGGCGGCGCAACTCGGCATCCAGATGCGCAACGGCATCAAGGCCTATTTCGACCACGTGAACGAGAGGGGCGGCGTGCACGGCCGCAAGCTCGAGCTCGTCACCGAAGACGACCGCTACGAACAAGCGGTCGCGCCCGCGGCGAGCAAGAAGCTGATCGAGGATCACAAGGTGTTCGCGCTGCTCGGCTATGTCGGCACCCCCACCGGGGTCGCGCACCTGCCGGTCATCAACCAGGCGAAGGTGCCGCTGGTCGGGATGTTCACCGGCGCCGAGGTGCTGCGCGTGCCGTTCAGCCGCTACGTGTTTCACGTTCGCGCCAGCTACTACGACGAGACCGAGAAGATCGTCGAGCAGGTGATCTCGATCGGCGGCCGCAAGATCGCGGTGTTCTATCAGAACGACGCCTACGGAGAAGCCGGCCGCAAGGGCACCGAGCTCGCCCTCGAGCGCCGCACGATGAAGATCCACTCGCAGGCGACCGTGGAGCGCAACACCGTCAAGGTGGACGAGGCGGTGAAGACCATCCATGCCTCGCAACCCGACGCGGTGGTGATGGTCAGCGCCTACACGTCGATCGCGGCGTTCGTGCGGGCGATGCAGAAGGCCGGCAGCGGAGCGACGTTCTACAACGTGTCCTTCGTCGGCAGCAAGGCGCTCGCCGACGCGCTCGGCAAGGACGGCGTCGGGGTGGCGATCTCCCAGGTGGTGCCGTTCCCCTGGGGCGCCGGCGTGCCGGTGGTGAAGGAGTACCAGCGGCTCGCCAAGAAGGCCGGCTTCGAGGACTACAACTTCAGCGCGCTGGAGGGCTTCCTCACCGCGAAAGTCATGGTCGAAGGCCTGCGGCGACACGGCAAGAATCTGACGCGCGAAGGCTTCATCGACACGATGGAAAGGATGCAGGACGTGGATCTGGGCGGATTCTTCGTCAGCTATTCGCCGAAGAACCATACGGGCTCCAAGTTCGTCGACCTGACGATCATCGGCCGCGACGGCAAGTTCCTGAGATAGGGGGAAGACCATGGCATTGAAAATGAAGCGCCCGCTCGGCAAAGACGGCGGCGCGCCGGCCGGGCCAGCCGCAGCGCCCGCGGCGGCCAAGTCCGCCGGCGCTGCGTCCGGCGGGCTGCCGCTGATCGGCCATCTGCCCTCGACCCGGCAGCTGCAGATCCTGACCGGCGCGCTGGTGATCCTGCTGGCGACCGCCGCGGTGGTGGTGGCGATCGACGCGCGCCAGGGCACTTTCGGTACGGCCTACGTCGCCAGCGTCGGCAAGATCCGCATGCTGTCGCAACGGCTCGCCAAGGCGGCGCAGCTCGCCTCGCGCGGCAGCGCCGAGGCGTTCAAGGAGCTGCGCGCGAGCCGCGACGAGTTCGTCAGCTTGATCAAGCTGCTCGACGCGGGCGGCGAGAGCGGCGGCGTGAGCCTGCCGGCCACGCCCCGCGCGGTGCGCCCGGCGCTCGAAGCGCTGAACGCGGAATGGGGCAAGACCGACCGCAACTCCAGCCTGGTGCTCGACGAGGAGAAGAACCTGGTGGCGCTCGGCAGCGCGGTGCGCTCGATCAACAACACCAACCAGACGCTGCAGGAGATCACCGACGAGATCGCGGCGATGAGCGTGCAGAGCGGCGGCTCGGCGCGCCAGAACGCGATCACCGCGCAGCTGATGATGCTCACGCAGCGCATGGCGAAGAACGCCAACACCATGCTCGCGGAGAACATCGTCGACCCCGAGGTCGCCTTCCTGCTCGGCAAGGACACCAACACCTTCCGCGACACGCTGCAGGGCCTGCTGCAGGGCAACGCGGCGCTGCGCATCGCGCGCGTCGAGGATGCCGAGATGCGCGCCAAGCTCGCCGAGCTGCAGGCCGGCTTCGCCGAGTACCAGAAGGCGGTGAACAGCATCCTCGGCAACCAGGCGCGCCTGGTCGGCGCCAAGCGCGCGTCCTTCGAGATGTTCAACGACAGCGAGGCGCTGCTGCAGGTGGCCGAGAAGCTCAACACGGCCTACGAGGAGGATCTCGGCAAGCGGCGCATCAACCTGATCGTGCTGCTGGTGATCTCGGCCGCGGCGCTCGGGCTGCTGTTCCTGATCGGCCGGGTTTACGTCGAGGACAGCCGGCGCCGCGCCGCGGAGAGCGAACGGCAGAACAAGACGAACCAGGAGGCGATCCTGCGGCTGCTCGACGAGATCGGCAACCTCGCCGACGGCGACCTGACCGCGCGCGCGCGCGTGACCGAGGAGATCACCGGCGCGATCGCCGACTCGATCAACTACACCATCGACCAGCTGCGCCGCCTGGTCGAGGGCGTCAACGCCGCCGCGCAGCAGGTGACCGCCGCGACCGCCGAGGCGCAGACCGTGTCCACGCAGCTGCTCGGCGCGGCGCAGACGCAGGCGGCCAAGATCCAGGGCACCGGCCAGTCGGCGGTGCAGATGGCGCAGCAGATGACCAGCGTGTCGAAGAGCGCCGGCGACTCGGCCAAGGTCGCGCAGACCTCGCTGAACGTCGCCGAGAAGGGCGCGCAGGCGGTGCAGAACGCGATCCGCGGCATGAACGACATCCGCGGCCAGATCCAGGAGACCTCCAAGCGCATCAAGCGCCTGGGCGAGAGCTCGCAGGAGATCGGCGAGATCGTGCAGCTGATCTCGGACATCACGGAACAGACCAACGTGCTGGCGATGAACGCGGCGATCCAGGCCGCCTCGGCCGGCGAGGCGGGGCGCGGCTTCACGGTGGTGGCCGAGGAGGTGCAGCGGCTCGCGGAGCGCTCGGGCGAGGCGACGAAGCATATCGCCGCGATCGTCAAGTCGATCCAGGGCGACACGCAGGACGCGATCGAGGCCATGGAGCGCAGCACGCGCGGCGTGGTCGAGGGTACCCGGACCGCCGACGAGGCCGACAAGGCGCTGCGCGAGATCGAGCGGGTGTCGAACCAGCTCGCCGAGCTGATCGGCGCGATCTCCAACGCCACGCAGGAGCAGGCCGCCGCGGCGACGCGCGTCGCCGTGGCCATGAACGAGATCCTGGCGATCACGCAGATGACCACCGACGGCACGCGCCGCACCGCGGGTTCGGCTGACCGGCTTACCGCGCTCGCGGTCGATCTCAAGGCGTCGGTGGCGGGCTTCAAGCTGGCCTGAAGCGGGGACCATGAACGCGAGCTCCGCCACGCTGCTGTCCTGGATCACCGCCGAGGTGAACCAGGCGCTCTCGCTGGTGCGCGACCAGATCGCGAAGTTCACCGGCGGCGGCGACGCGGCGGCGCTCGAGAACTGCCCGAGACACCTGCACCAGGTCGCGGGCGCGCTGCGCATGGTGGGCCTCGCCGGCGCGACGCGCTTCTGCGAGGTGATCGAGCTCGGCTTCGCGGCGCCCGGCGGCGCGCCGCCGGGCGCCGCGTCGCTCGGCGTGCTCGACCGCGCGATCCAGGCGCTCAAGGAGTTCGTCGACGGCCTGGAGCGCGGCCAGCCGAACGCGCCGCTGCGACTGTACCCGGTGTACCGCGAGCTGGCGCCGAACAGCTCCGAGCGCGACCTGTTCTTCCCGGATCTCTCGCCCGAGGCGCCGCCGCACGGCAAGCCGAAGACGCTGGCGGCGGACAAGATCGCCGCGCACGTGCAGAAGCAGCGCGTGCTGTTCCAGCGCGGGCTGCTCGCCTGGCTGCGCAGCTCGACCAAGGCCGGCCTCGACGAAATGCGCCGCGCCCTCAACCAGCTGCACAAGGTGGCGGCGCAGCTGCCCGAGCCGCGCGCCGTGTGGTGGGTCGCGGGCGGCATGCTCGAGGCGCTCGAGCACCCGCAGAGCCCCGAATGGCTGGCACAGGCCAAGGCGCTCGGCAATCGCATCGAGAAGCAGATGCGCGAGGGCTCGCCGGCGGTGAGCGAAGCGCTGCTGCGCGAATTGCTCTACGCTGTGGCCAAGGCGCAGGGCCCCTCGCAGCGCGTGAAGCAGATCCGCGAGCTCTACCAGCTCGACAGCCTGTTCCCGGAACCGCCCAAGCCCTCCAGCACGCTCGAGTTCGACCTCGACTGGCTGGAGCCGGCGCTTTACGACATGCACTCGCGCCTGGACGCGCTCAAGGCGAGCTGGGTGCAGTACGTCGCCGGCGAACCGAAGGCCGCCGCGCGCTTCCGCGAGCTGGTGGCCGCGTTCAAGGCCAAGGCGACGCCGCTCGGCAACCAGCACCTGATCAAGCTGCTCGATGCGATCGCGCTGGTGACCAAGCATCTGCCGGCGCAGGCGCCGCGCCAGAGCCCGTTCATGGTGATCGAGATGGCCTCGGCGTTCCTGCTGGTCGAGAGCGTGATCGACCATTTCACGAGCCCGCCGCCCAACCTCGACCAGCAGATCGGCATCATGGGCGGCTGGCTGCTCGACGCCGCGCAGGGCAAGTCGAGCGGCTCGCCGCCGGCGGGCCTGCGCGCGGACCTCTCCGAGCAGATCGGTGCGCTGCAGCTGTGCGCGCGGGTGGCGAAGGAGATCCTCACCAACCTGCAGCAGGTCGAGCAGGTGTTGGACGCGTTCGCGCGCGACCACGCCAAGCGCGACACGCTGGCAGGCCTGCAGCCCTACCTGCGGCAGATCCACGGCGCGCTCACGGTACTGCGCTTCGACCAGGCGGCGCGCGCGCTGTCGGTGTGCGAGGAGATGATCGCGCTGTGCTCGGAGCCGAGCTACGAGGGCATGCCCGACGACATGGACTGGATCGCCGAGGGACTGTCGAGCATCGGCATCTTCCTCGAGCCCTGCCTGCACGGCCGCGAGCCGGCCGAGCATGCCATTGCGCTGTTCTTCCGGCGCTACGAGAAGGCGCACCTGCCGGCGCAGGAACGCGCACCGGATACCACGGTCGTGCTCACGCCGGCGGCGATCAGGCAGGTGGCCGCCGCCGCGCCGACGCCGGGGCCGGCGCCCGCGCCGCTGC
>JBASCW010000046.1:0-107340 GCA_049651845.1 Burkholderiales bacterium
GCTTCGAGGCGGGCCTGCTCGCGCAGCTCGACCAGGCGCGTGGCGCGGCACCCGAGGCGCGCGAATTCTTCGTGCCGCCGGCGCGCTTCGAGGCGCGGCTGGAGATGCCCGTGCCGGTGCATCAGGCCGAGCAGGCGCTGTTCGCCGCGCGCCGGCTGCTCGCGCAGATGGAGGGCTTCCTCGCCGCGCGCCAGGCCGGGGTGCGGGCCTTCGCGCTCGAGCTGATGCACGAGGACGTGCCCGCGACCCGGGTGGACATCGGCCTGGCCGGGCCCGGGCGCGATGCCGGGCATTTCGCGCGCCTGCTGCGCGAGCGCCTCGGCGCGCTGGCGCTGCGCGCGCCGATCGAGGCGATCCGGTTGGAGGCCGGCGGCATCGAGAATCTGCCGGAGCGAAGCAGGTGCCTTTTCGACGACCGGCCCGGCGGCGAGGAGGGCTGGCTGCGCCTGGTCGAGCGGCTGCAGGCGCGGCTGGGCGCCGCCGCGGTGCACGGCTTAGACACGCATGAGGATCATCGCCCGGAGCGGGCGTGGGTTGCGGTTTTACCAGAAAAGGAATTTTCTTTGGTGGGAAAAAATAAAGATAAAAATCAAAGTCAAAATCTTCCACGCCCCTTGTGGCTGCTCGATCCGCCGCGCCCGCTCGCGGAAGGGGAGTTCGCGCTGCTTGCGGGCCCTGAACGCATCGAGACGGGCTGGTGGGACGGGGCCGAGGCGCTGCGCGACTACTTCATCGCACGCACCGGCGAGGCGTCGCTCGCGTGGGTCTACCGCGAGCGCGAAGGCAACTGGTTCCTGCATGGGTACTTCGCCTGACGGGCTGCCCGGCTACGCCGAGCTGCACTGCCTGTCGAGCTTCAGCTTCCTGCGCGGCGCCTCGCAGCCCGAGGAACTCGTGGAGCGCGCGGCGCAGCTCGGCTACGCGGCGCTCGCGATCACCGACGAGTGCTCGCTCGCGGGCATCGTGCGCGCGCATGTCGCGGCGAAGGAGGCGCGGCTCGCGCTGATCGTCGGCAGCGAGCTGCGGCTCGAGGGCGAGCTGAAGCTCGTGCTGCTGGCGCCCGACCGCCGCGCCTACGGCGCGCTCGCCGCGCTGATCACCGCCGGGCGCCGGCGCATGAAGAAGGGTGCGTATGCGCTCTCGCGCAGGGACCTGGACACCGACCTGAAAGGACTGATGGCGCTGTGCCTGCAGGGCTCGGAAGCCGACGCCCTCTGGGTGAGGGAGCGCTTCCCGGATCGCGGCTGGCTCGCGGTGGAGCTGCACTGCGGCTCGAACGACTCGAAAAAGCTGAAGCAGCTGGAAGGCATGTCAAAGCGCACCGGCCTGCCGCTGGTCGCGGCGGGCGACGTGCACATGCACTTGCGCTCGCGCCGGCGCCTGCAGGATGCGCTCACCGCGATCCGCCTGGGCCGGCCGGTGGCCGAGTGCGGGCATGCGCTGCATCCGAACGGCGAGCGCCACCTGCGCCTGCGCGCGCGGCTCGCGCAGCTGTATCCGCCGGCGCTGCTCGAGGAGACGCTGCGCATCGCCGGCCGCTGCCGGCCGTTCCTGGACGAGCTGCGCTACGAGTATCCCGAGGAGATCGTGCCGCCGGGGCGGACGCCGGCCGCGTACCTGCGCGAGCTTGCGTTCGCGGGCATGCAGCAGCGCTATCCCGCCGGCCCGCCCGCTGCGATCCGGCAGATGGTCGAGCGCGAGCTCGTGCTGATCGGCGAGCTCGGCTACGAGGCGTTCTTCCTCACGGTGCACGACGTGGTGCGCTTCGCGCGCTCGCAGGGCATCCTCTGCCAGGGCCGGGGCTCGGCGGCGAATTCCGCGGTCTGCTACTGCCTCGGCATCACGGCGGTGAACCCGGAGAACGGCAACGTCCTGTTCGAGCGCTTCGTCTCGAAGGAGCGCGGCGAGCCGCCCGACATCGACGTCGACTTCGAGCACGAGCGGCGCGAGGAGGTGATCCAGTACATCTACGGCAAGTACGGCCGCGAGCGCGCCGCGCTCGCTGCGACCGTGATCAGCTACCGCCCGAAGAGCGCGCTAAGGGACCTGAGCAAGGTTTTGAAGGTCGAATGCAATTTTTCAAAATTGCTTTCCTGGTGGGACGGCCAATCGGCCCTGCCCGAACGCCTCCGGGAGGCGGACCTCGATCCGGAGAGTCCCCGGATCCGGCAGCTGCTCGCGCTCGCGCGCCAGCTCATCGGCTTTCCGCGCCACCTGTCGCAGCACGTGGGCGGCTTCGTGATCTCGCGCGGGCCGCTGTCGGAGCTGGTGCCGGTGGAGAACGCGGCCATGCCCGAGCGCACCGTGATCCAGTGGGACAAGAACGATCTGGAGGCGATGGGCCTGCTCAAGGTGGACGTGCTCGCCCTCGGCATGCTGACCGCGCTGCGGCGCGCGCTCGAGTTCGCCGGCATCGCGAAGCTGCAGGACATCCCCGAGGACGATCCGGCGGTGTACGCGATGATCCAGAAGGCCGACACGGTCGGGGTGTTCCAGATCGAGTCGCGCGCGCAGATGTCGATGCTGCCGCGCCTGAAGCCGAAGAACTTCTACGATCTGGTGATCGAGGTGGCGATCGTGCGCCCCGGGCCGATCCAGGGCGACATGGTGCATCCCTACCTGCGGCGCCGGCAGGGCCTCGAGAAGGTCGAGTACCCGACCGAGGCCGTGAAGGGCGCTCTGGAGCGCACGCTCGGCGTGCCGATATTCCAGGAGCAGGTGATGCAGCTCGCCATCGTCGCGGCCGGCTTCACGCCGGGCGAGGCCGACCAGCTGCGCCGCGCGATGGCCACCTGGCAGAAGAAGGGCGGCCTGCGGCAGTTCGAGGCGAAGCTCAAGGACGGCATGCGCGAGCGCGGCTACGCGCCGGATTTCGCCGAGCGGATCTACCAGCAGATCCACGGCTTCAGCGACTACGGTTTCCCGGAATCGCATTCGGCGAGCTTCGCCCAGCTCGCGTACTACTCGGCCTGGCTGAAATGCCATCGCCCGGCGGCGTTCCTCGCCGCGCTGCTCAACAGCCAGCCGATGGGCTTTTACGCGCCCGCCCAGCTCGTTCAGGACGCGCAGCGGCACGGCGTGCAGGTGCGCCCGGCGGACGTGTCGTTGAGCGACTGGGATTGCACGCTGGAGGAAAGCGTTGTGCGCCTCGGCCTGCGCATGGTGGGCGGGCTGGGCGCCGCCGCAGGCAGGCGCATCGTCGCCAGCCGGCCGTGGAGTTCGGTCGCGGAACTCGCGCAGCGCGCCGGCCTGAACCGCAAGGACCTGAACAACCTCGCCGCCGCGGGCGCGCTGCAAAGCCTCGCGGGGCACCGCAGGGACGCCCACTGGGCCGCCGCGGGCGTCGAAAGCCGTCCGCCGATGAACGTGTTGCAGGCCGCGGAACGCGCGCCGGCGTTTGCCGCGCCAGGAGAGGCGGAGGAGATCGCGGCCGACTACGCGAGCCTGGGCCTCACGCTGGGCCGGCATCCGTTGGCGCTTTTAAGAACCCATCTGAAAAGGCTGAAAATAGTGAAGGCAGAAGAGATTTCTTTGCTTCCCCACGGCAGCCAGGTGCGCACGGCGGGGCTGGTGACCTGCCGCCAGCGCCCCGGCACCGCCACCGGGGTGGTGTTCGTCACGCTCGAGGACGAGACCGGCTGCGTCAACGTGATCGTCTGGAGCAGGCTGTTCGAGCGTTACCGCAGGGAGCTGCTGGGCGCGCGCCTGCTGGGCGTGGGGGGCAGGATCGAGAGCAGCGAGGGCGTGGTGCACCTGATCGCGCAGCGCTGCACGGACCACAG
This sequence comes from Burkholderiales bacterium, assembly GCA_049651845.1. Taxonomy (GTDB): domain Bacteria; phylum Pseudomonadota; class Gammaproteobacteria; order Burkholderiales; family SG8-39; genus RBG-16-66-20. The sequence continues at coordinate 3,783 of JBASCW010000046.1, forward strand.
CGCATGGCTGGGACGCCTGCTCGGCTCGCTGGCGGTGCGCTCGCACGACTTTCATTGACTTTCACAATGAGCCGAAAGCGGCTTTTGCTTCAGCACCTTATAATCGTTCGATGACCCAGCCGATCATCGTCACCGTCGCCAAGGACCTCGAGGACCTGGTGCCCACTTTCATGAAGAACCGCACCAAGGAGCTCGAGACGCTGCGCGCCGCGCTCGCCGCCGGCGACTTCGAGCAGATGCGGCAGCTCGGACACCGCATGAAGGGCGTCGGCAATTCCTACGGCTTCGAGAAGGTGTCGCTGCTGGGCAAGCAGATCGAGGATGGCGCGAAGGCCGGCGACCGCGGCGGGCTGGATGCCCAGCTCGCGGACTACGCGGACTACCTCGCGCGCGTGCAAATCGTCTATGAGTAGCGCCGCCGCCGGGTGCTCGGCAAACGCGGCGCAGGCCGCGTTCCGCGTCCTGGTGGTGGAAGACGACCCCGACATGGCGATGTTCCTCGCGCGCCTGCTCAAGCAGCAGGGCCTCAAGGCGGACATCGCCTCCGACGGCTACGCCGCGCTCGAGACGATCGCCGCGTCGCCGCCCGACCTGGTGCTGCTCGACGTGCAGATGCCGGGACCCGACGGATTCGAAATCTGCCGCCGGCTGAAGACCAGCGAGGCAACCGCGCTGCTGCCGGTGGTGCTGGTGACCGCGCTCGAAGACCAGGACAGCCGAGTTCGCGGCATCGAGGCCGGAGCCGACGACTTCCTGTCGAAGCCCGTGCGACGGGAAGAGCTGGTCGCGCGCGTGAAGACGCTGCGCCGGCTGCACGATACGCGCAAGGAGCTCGAGGGGCGGCGCCTGGCCGCCGAGGTGCAGGAAAAGGAAGCCATCCGCAAGACGTTCTCGCGCTACCTGTCGCCGCGCCTCGCCGAGCGCGTGCTCGCGCAGGGCCCGCGCGGCGGGGAAGTGTTCCGCGACCTGTCGCACCGCACCGCGGTGGTGGCGCTGTTCGCCGACCTGCGCGGCTTCACGCGCCTGTCGGAAACCGTGCCCGTGTCGAGCATCGTGCCGATGCTCAACGAGTTCTTCACCGCGCTGACCGGCGCCGTGCACGAGAACGAAGGCACGGTGTTCAGCATGGCCGGGGACTCGATGCTGGTGGGGTTCAACGTGCCCGTGGAGCAGGCCGACGCGGCCGAGCGCGCGCTGCGGACCGCGCGCGGCATGGTGCGGCGCTTCGCGCCGATCGCGGAGCGCTGGCGCAAGGAGTACGGCCTCGCCACGGGCGTGGGCATCGGCATCGAGGCGGGCGAAGCGGTCGCGGGCAACGTCGGCGCGCCGAGCTTCATGAGCTACACCATCGTCGGCGACCCCGTGAACGTGGCCGCGCGGCTCATGCAGCGCGCCGCCCCGAACGAGCTGGTGATCGGCCCCGGCGCGGCGCGCGCGCTGAGGGGGCTGCTTGACAAGACCGCGGGACTCGAACGGCGCAAGCTCGAGCTGAAGGGCAAGGCCGAACCGGTCGAAGTGGTATCGTTCAAGGTCGCACCGGCGTAAGGGGCGCCGGCGCGCGCGCACTTGGGGGGCGGGTGAAAGTCCTGATCATCGACGACGACGAGGACCTGCGCAACATCCTCGCGTTGCACCTCAAGAAGGAATGGCCGGAGCTCCAGGTCGAGCAGTTCGATCCGCTCGAGCGCGACATGCCGGACGCGGCATTCCCGCTCGGCAGCTACGACGTCGTCATCCTCGACTACATGCTCGGCCGCGGCGACGGCCTGGAATGGCTGGAGCAATTCAAGAAGCGCGCCGATTGCCCGCCGGTGATGTTCCTCACCGGCGCGGGCAACGAGGTGATCGCGGTGCGCGCGATGAAGCTTGGCGCCGACGACTACCAGCGCAAGCAGGAGCTCACGCGCGAGAAGCTGGTGACCTCGATCCGCGAGCTCTCGCGCGGCAAGATCGAGAAGACCATGCCGCCCGAGGTGCTGGCGCGCCTGGAGGGCCACGATCTCGGCGCGCGCATCCAGATTCCTGGCGTCAAGGTGCTGCGCCTGATCGGCGAGGGAGGCATGTCGCGCGTCTACCTCGCCTCGCGCGAGGGCGAGGACGTGCCGCTGGTGGTGAAGATCCTGCGCAGCGAGGTGACCGGGGACAAGAAGGCGCTCGAGCGCTTCATCGAGGAGTACAACCTGGTCGAGCGCATCCGCAGCCGGCACGTGGCGCGGATCTACGGACACGGCGTCTCGGGCGAGCACGCCTACCTGGTGATGGAGTTCTTCGACGGCGGCGACCTCAACAAGCGCCTCAACAACAAGGCGCTGCCGCCCGAGGAATCGCTGCAGATCTTCCGCGAGCTGATGTTCGCGCTTGGCGACATTCACGAGCAGGGCGTCCTGCACCGCGACCTGAAGCCGCAGAACCTGATGTTCCGCGCCGACGGCAGCCTCGCGATCCTCGACTTCGGCATCGCCAAGCACGTGGACGCTATCGACCGCACCGGCCACGGCGAAGTGCTCGGCACGCCGCGCTACATGAGCCCGGAGCAGGTGCGCGGCGCGGCGCTCGACCTGCGCACCGACATCTACAGCGCGGGCGTGCTGCTGTTCCAGATGCTGACCGGCACGCACCTGTTCGACGGCGAGACCGCGGTCGAGGTCGCGCTGCACCACCTGAACACCCAGCCGCCCGACCTGCCGACCGAGCTCGCGCCCTACCAGCGCCTGATGGACAAGCTCATCGAGAAGGACCGCGACGCGCGCTTTCGCAACGCCGACGAGGTGATTGGCTTCCTGTCGCGCAAGTACTACCAGGGTACCGGCGCGTTTGGCGCAGAGCGTACTGTCAAGCTCTAAATTGGCGAAGTCGGCGCACGCGTATGGTGGACCTGTATGAGCGTGCCATTCAAAGTCCTGATTGTGGACGACAGCGAGTCCACCCGGCTGCTGATCGCCCGCATCCTCACGTAGGAGCTGCCGGTCGCGACCACGCTCGCGGAGGGCGCTGCTGACGCGGAACGCGAACTAAGTCAGATGCGCTTCGACGTCGTGCTGCTCGATCTGCTGATGCCCGAAACGAGCGGCTTCGCCGTCCTCGAGCGGTTGCGCAGCAACTCGACACCAAACCAGGACACGCCCGTGCTCGTAGTATCGGCGCTGCACGACGAGGAAACGATCGAGCGTTGCCGCAAGCTAGCCGGACTTCGCGGATTCGAGGGAGCGCGACGCCTAAGTAGTTGATGCGTCAGGAGGGCGCACCCGAAGGTCTGCACTACAGCGGGTTGTCGGCGGTGGTTTGTGCGGCAGTGATTCGCGGCGGCGGCTGTGCTGGGAGAGTCAGCCGAAGGCGCTCGAGCAGAAGCTTCAGTTCAGGCTCCGGCTGCGTGTAGCGGGTGAGCCAGATCTCGCGCCCGTCGGTGGTTGGAATGTGCACATCGACCATCTGCACGGCGGCGAACTTCTCCAAGCCACGGCGTGTGGTCAAGCCTGGCGCCAGTGCTCGGAGTCGTTGCCCAAGGCTCACGTGCAGGCAGTAGGCGAGGAAGGCGATGAAGATGTGCGCTTCGATGCGCGCCTGATCCTGATGGAAGATCGGCCGGATCGCCAGATCGCCCTTCAGGGTCCGGAATGCCTCTTCGACCGCAACCAGCTGCAGGTAGTAGCTCCAGAGCTTGACCGGATCGCTCTCGGTGAGGTTGGTGCGTAGGAGGTAGCGCCCTTCGCGGCGCCGGGCCTTGCGCAGTTTGTCGCGATTGAGTCGGTAGCTGAGCGTGCCATCGTGCTCGGTGACGCGGATATCGAGCAGTCGCCAAGCGGCCGGCGCTTTCGTTTGCGCGCTACCCAAGCGCATGAGCAACGCATCGCGGCTCATGCTCATCGTGCTCAACTGGCGAAGGCGCGCCCACAGCCACTTGAGCTGGCGCCGGCGCATGGCGCGTTCCTTGGCGATGCGATCGGCGCTCTGCGCGAACACGTAGAGCTCGCCGTCCTCGGCCAGCAGCTTCACCCGTACTTCCGGGACGCGCCTCACGCCAGGGCTTGGCGAGCAGCGCGCGCTCCAGGCGGTTGAGCCGCCCCTTGGGCGTTCCCACCAGGTATTGCACCGGGGGATCGGCTGCGCGCATCTCGGCCAGCACCGCCTCGGTCGGCACGCCCCGGTCCATGCACCAGACGCGCCGCGCTCTTCCGTACTGGCGCTCGATTCTCGCGAGAAACGCGCGCAGCGTCGTGCTGTCGGTCGTGTTGCCGGGGAGTACTTCGTAGGCCAGCGGCAAGCCCTCGGGCGTCACGACCAGCGCGATCACCACCTGCACGCAGTCGCCGCGATGGTCACGGCTGTAGCCGTGGCGGCGCTTGTCGTTCTCATCGAGCGGCGGATCGGATTCAAAGTACGTGCTCGTCAGGTCATAGAGCAGCACATCGAAGCTCGCGTTGAACAGGTCGCGCCAGCGTTCCACCAGATGCGTGAACAACGCCTCCTTGTGCGCCAGCACCAGGTCATGGCAGGCGTACAGCGTGTGGGGATCGGCGAGCCGCTCATCGCCACCGAGAAGATCGGCGAGCGCCGTGCGCCCGAACCACTCCCGATGCAGCCGCCACTCGCTACCAGGGGCAAGCAGCCGATACACCGTCAGCACGAACAGCACTTGGTCCCAGCGCGTGCCCTTACGACTCGGGCTCAGGCGCTCGGCCCAGAATTCCTCCAGCCCCAATTCTTGCCAGAGCTGCAACGCGAGCCAGCACGCTCCCCACTGCCGCGGCCGGCGCACCGACAGCTGCGACAGTCGCAGCCGCACAATCGAAGCGTCCGGCGCAAGCCCTTCGCAACGATCCTCGGGAAACAACGCCAACGTGCGCGGACCGCGCGCATTCTCATCCAACACCTCGATCGAGCGGCGCCAAGCCAATTCCTGCGAGGAGTTGATCTCACCCAGATAGAGCACGTGCCGCTGCACAATGCGGCCACCGGCCACGCGCCGGTTCTCCACCACACTCCAGTAGCGGTGCTCCTTGCCGTCTTTCTTGCGGATCGTGGCGCGTAGAAACATCGCGCCGCGAATTATCCGCAGCAATCACACGCTGACCAGCACCAAGGTCTTCACTACAGCGGCTTTCAGCCCTCGCAACGCGCTCGCACGTATGCGCATCAATGACCTACGACGGCCCGACTCTCAAGGATCAGCCGAAATCGCCGCGAATCCGCGAAGTCCGGCTAGGCGCAAGCGTGCACATCGTGAAGCCGATCTTCCGCGAGACGCTCGTCGCCGCGGTGCGGCAGCACCTGCGCCAGGAGCCGTCGAGCTAGGGCAGCGCGCTCCAGATCGCGCGCAGTTGGTCGGGCAGGTCCCTCGGGGAGAAGGGTTTCGAGATCGTGCCGGCGGCGCCGAGCTTGCGCAGCTCGTCGAGCTCCCGGGTCGAGGCCTTGGCGGTGATGAAGACCACCGGCAGCGCTTTCACCTCCGGCGTCTCCAGCATCTTGCGGTAGAGCGTGGGACCGTCCATCCCGGGCATCATCCAGTCGAGCATCACCAGGTCCGGCTTGAAGGCGATCATGCGCTCGATCGCCACCATCGGATCGCCGACGACTTCGACGGTCATCTTGCCGACCTTCTCGAGCGACATGCGCACGATGCGCTGGATGTCCTCGTCGTCCTCGACGTAGCAGATGCGGCTGAGCGGTTGCGCGGGCATGGGCTCCTGTCAGGCCTGCTTGGGCAGCTCGAACCAGAACGTGGTGCCGCCGCCGTCGCGGTCGGAAAAGCCGATCTTACCGCCCATCTTCTCCAGCAGGCGCTTGCAGATTGCGAGACCCAGGCCGGTGCCGCCCTTCTGGCGTGTGTGCGACATGTCGGCCTGGGCGAAGCGGCCGAAGATGCGGCCGCGGAAGCTCTCGGGAATGCCGGGGCCGCGGTCGTGCACGCCGATGCGGATCACGCCGTCGGCGTCCTCCATGCTGACCTCGACCGTGCTGCCTTCGGCGGAGAACTTGGCCGCGTTGGAGATCAGGTTGGTCATTACCTGCAGCAGGCGCTTGCGGTCGGCATTGACGCGCACCGGCTCGCGGCCGCCCACCGTGGCGAGGCCGACCTTGAAGCGGTCGGCAAAGGCGCGGTTCAGCGTGATCGACTCGGCCACCAGCTCGGCGAGGTCCAGCGTCTCGACGAACAGCGCGAGCTTGCCCGACTCGATCTTCTCGACGTCGAGGATGTCGTTGATCAGGTCGAGCAGGCGCTGGCCGTTGCGCTCGGCGATGGTGGTGAGCTCGAGCACGTCCTTGTCGATGTCGCCGAGCACGCCCGAATTGATGAGCTGCAGCGAGCCGATGATCGAGGTGAGCGGCGTGCGCAGCTCGTGCGAGAGCGTCGAGGTGAACTCCTTCTTCATGCGCTCGGCCTCGAGCTGCTGCGTGATGTCGCGGCCCTGCGCGATCACCGCGACGATGTCGCCCGCGGAATTGACCAGCGGCGTCACGGCCCATTCGCAGACGATGGCGATGCCGTCGCGCCGCGGGTTGCGCGCTTTGACCCCTGACACCGGCACGCGGCTCTGCATGAGCTCGCGCCACTGCTTGGCGAACTCCTCGTGGTATTCGGGCAGAATCAGGTGGCTGGCCGGCTGCCCGATCAGGTCGGAGGGCGGATAGCCGAACAGGTTCTCGGCCGCGGGGTTGACCTGCTGGATGCGCGACTCGGTGTCCAGCTCCAGCACGGCGATCGGCGAGCGTTCGGCGAACAGCGCGAGCTTGCGGCCCGAGGCCTCGACCTGCCGGCGCGCTTCCTCGAGCTCGACGAGCTGCTGCTCGAGCCGCTGGTTGAGCGCGGTGTAGTCCTCGGTCAGCTTGCCGTAGGCGTGCCGCAAGCGGTAGCCGGAGCTGAACACCCGGTTGAGCCGGTAGGCAATGCCCACGTTGAGGATATAGAAGGCGGGCACGATGAACGCGATCTCGGCGAACAGCTTGTTGCCGAAGGTCGCCAGCACATAGGTGAACGGCAACAGGATGCCCGCGGCATAGAGCGCGTACACCACCCAGGAGACGGCGTAAATCGGGATGCCGCCGGTCACAACGAGCGTGAGCAGAAAGGCGAGAAACACCTGCTGCTCGTCGGCGTGCGAGGGGAAGAAGACCGCGCCGGCGAAGCCCCAGGTCGCGCCCGCGGCGAGCGCGCTGATGCCGAGCCAGCGCATCCATTGCTCGGCTTCGGCGATCTTGTCGCGCACGCGGCGGTATCCCCAGTACAGCACTGCGCGTATGGCCGTGAGGACCAGCACCAGCACGCTCCAGAAAACGACCACCTCGGCATACCGGCCCGCGCGCAACTCGTAGGCCGCGACGGCGCTGATCAGCAGCGTGGCGATATTCGCGGTCGGCAGCTGGCTGTAGAGCTGCTCGACCCGGTCGGCGAGCACGTGGCGCGGATCGGCCGACTCCCGCAGGCTGATTCTCGAGGATGCCGGCGTACGCTCGGCTGCGGTGCTGGGCGAATTCATCGCGCGGAGGGGGGCACCGCGCATTATAGGCGACGGTCGCCGGACGCGGTTTCGCCCGCCGCGCGGCGGCTGCGAAGTGGCTTCGTTCTTACAGATTCTTGCCGCTGCGGATGACGCCGACGGCGATGCCCTCGATGGTCATCTCGTCGCGCCGCAGGTCGAGCTCGATCGGCTCGAAGTCCGGGTTCTCCGGCAGCAGCTGCACCGCGTGGCCGCGGCGCTTGAGGCGCTTGACCGTGACTTCCTCGCCGATGCGCGCGACCACCACCTGGCCGCTCTGGGCATCCTGCGTGCGGTGCACGGCGAGCAGGTCGCCCTCGAGAATGCCGGCGTCGCGCATCGACAGGCCGCGCACGCGCAGCAGGTAGTCGGCCCGCGGCGTGAACAGATTCGGGTCGATCTGGTAGCGCGCCTGCACGTGCTCCTCGGCGAGGATCGGGCTGCCGGCCGCCACGCGGCCGATGACCGGCAGCTCGAGCAGCCGGCCGAGCTTCGGCCCGCCGCGCTCGCGCACCTTGATGCCGCGCGAGGAGCCCGCGGAGATCTCCAGCGCGCCCTTGCGCTCGAGCGCGCGCAGGTGCTGCTCGGCGGCGTTGACCGAGCGAAACCCCATGCGCTCGGCGATCTCGGCGCGCGTCGGCGGAAAGCCCGACACCTCGGTGAGCTCCTTGATGAGACGCAGGATCTCGGTCTGGCGTTCGGTCAGCGGTTCGGACATGCGTGCCCCCGGCACTGTCATTACACTCAGTGAAAGCATATACAGTAGCGGAGGGAAAAAAGCAAATGGAATCAAGGCCGCGAACCGGTGGCGGCAAGGCCTGCGGTTAAAATCCGGGGATGATCATCGAGTCGCTGCTCGACACCGACCTGTACAAGTTCACGATGATGCAGGTGGTGCTGCACCATTTTCCGGGCGCGCAGGTCGAGTACGTGTTCAAGTGCCGCACTCCAGGCGTGGACCTCGCGCCGCACGCCGACGAGATCCGCGCCGGTATCGGCGATCTGTGCCGCCTGCAATTCCGCGACGAGGAGCTCGCCTACCTGCGCGGGCTGCGCTTCATGAAGTCGGATTTCGTGGACTTCCTCGGCCTGTTCCACTTCAACGAGAAGTACATCCGCGTCGAGCGCATCGCCGGGGAACCCGGTCTCCAGATCACCATCCACGGGCCGTGGCTGCACACGATCCTGTACGAGATCCCGGTGCTGGCGGTCGTCTCGGAGGTCTATTTCCGGCGCACCCAGCCCAAGCCGGATCTCGCGCAGGGGCGCGCGCGCCTGAAGGCGAAGCTCGAGCAGGTGCGCGCGCTCGAGCCCGGCTTCGTGTTCCGCATCTCGGACTACGGCACGCGGCGGCGCTTTTCGCGCGCCTGGCACGACGAGGTGATCGCCACCTTCAAGCGCGAGATCCCGGATCGCTTCGCCGGCACTTCCAACGTCTGGCTGGCGATGAAGCACGGCGTGACCCCGCTCGGTACCATGGCCCACGAGTACATGCAGGCCTGCCAGGCGCTCGGCCCGCGGCTGCGCGACTCGCAGATTTTCGCCTTCGACGTCTGGGCCAAGGAGTACCGCGGCGACCTCGGCATCGCCATCTCCGACACCTACGGGACCGACGCGTTTCTGCGCGATTTCGACATGTATTTCTGCAAGCTGTTCGACGGCGCGCGGCACGACTCCGGCGATCCCGTCGCCTGGGGCGAGCGGCTGATCGAGCACTACCGCCGGAACCGCGTCGATCCGCGCACCAAGACGCTGATCTTCTCCGACCAGCTCACGGTGCCGGTGGCGATCGACATCGCGCGCCGCTTCCAGGGGCGCGCGCTCACCTCGTTCGGCATCGGCACCAACCTGACCAACGACCTCGGCTACGAGCCGATCAACATCGTCATCAAGATGACCGAGTGCAACGGCCAGCCGGTGGCCAAGGTCTCGGACGTCGCCGGCAAGACGGTCAGCAAGGACCCCGGCTACCTGGCGTACCTGCGGCAGGTGTTCGGCCTGGAAGAGGCGAAGAGCGATTAGCGCGTCGGCGCGCCCCCCGCTGCACCCGGTCGCGATCGCCGTGCTCGCAACGTGCTTCGCGCTCAACCTGCTCGGGCGCGGAGTCGGCGACACCTATACGGTGTTCCTCAGGCCGATCGAAGCCGAGTTCGGCTGGTCGCGCTCGCAGCTCACGAGCGTGTACTCGGCATATCTGCTGGTGAACGGCTTCATCGCGCCGCTGGTCGGCTTCTTCTTCGACCGCGCCGGGCCGCGCTGGGTATACGCGGCCGGCCTCGGCACGCTCGGCACGGCTTTCGTGCTCGCAGGCTCGCTCACCAACCTGTGGCACTTCTACCTGCTGGTCGGTGCGCTGGTGGGCGTCGGCGTGAGCATGACGGGCATGGTCCCGGCCTCGGCGCTGCTGGCGCGCTGGTACCGAGCGCGGCTGTCGATCGCCATCGGCGTCGCCTTCTCCGGCGTCGGCGTCGGCACCGTGATCCTGGTGCCCTTCGCGCAGTTCCTCGTGAGCGGCTGGGACTGGCGCACGGCGTACCACGTCCTGGGCGGCATGCTGCTTGCCGCGGCGGTTGTGGTGCCGCTCGTGCTGCCCTGGCGACGCTTTGCGGCCGGCCACCCGGCGCTCGCACCGGCGGCGCAGAGGCCGGGTGAGGCGGCCGCCGGCTGGACGCTGCGCGCGGCGATGCGCACGCCGATCTACCGCGCGCTCGCGACGGTGTTCTTCTGCACGGCGATGGGCATGTTCGCCGTCATCGTGCAACTCGTCGTGTTCCTCATCGACGCCGGCTTCAGCCCGATCGCGGCGGCCACGGTTTTCGGCATCGTCGGCATGTTGTCGGCCGCGAGCGTGATGTCGAGCGGCTTCGTCGCCGAGCGCTTCGGCTACCGGCAGACCGTCACCGCGAGCTTCGCCGGCTCGATGACCGGCATCGTGCTGCTGCTGCTCGTATCGGCCTGGCCTTCGTGGCTGCTGCTGTGCCTGTTCGTTCCCGTGTTCGGGCTGTGCATGGGCGTGCGCGGTCCGATCGTGTCGTCCGTCTGCACCCGGCATTTCGCCGGCCCCCGGGTGGCCACCATCTACGGGACCATCTACTCAACGAACGCGCTCGGCGCCGCGGCCGGCTCGCTGATCGGCGGCGTGTTGCACGACCTCACCGGAGGGTACGCGGCGGCCTATGGGTTCGCGCTGTGCTCGCTCGGCGTCGCCGCCGTGCCATTTCTCGCCGTGCCGGCGCTCCGGGACTATCGCTGAGCCGCGCCCCCCGGCGCGCCCCTAGAGAACGGAGATGGCGCGCATGCGGCGCGCGCGCTCCCTGAGCGTGCAGCCGCGAAGGTCGGCGGCGCCTTTCTCGGTGACGATCACGCCGGCCTCGCTGCGCGGGGTCGAGACCGGCCCGGAGAGCGTCTCGACGATGCGCGCCGCGGGCAGCAGCAGCAGCGACACGCCGCCGGGCGAATTGCCGGCGGCACGAATGAAGTCCAGCGCGCCGCCCACGGCGCCGAGGTAGCTGCCGCCGCCGAGCTCGGCATTGACCTGGCCGGTGAGGTCGACCTCCACCGCGGAGTTGATCGCTACGAATTGCCGGATGGCGCCGAGCACGCGCGGGTCGTGGGTGTATTCGATCGTGCGCAGGCGGATCGCCGGGTTCTCGCGCGCGAAATCGAACAGCCGGCGCGTGCCGATGAGCTGGCCGCAGACGGCCTCGCCAATGACGCCGTCGCGCATCAGGTCGACGACGCCATCGCCGATCGTCCCCGAGTGGATCCTGAGGTCCTTGTGCGCCGACAGCGCCGCGCAGACCGCGTCGGGCAGCACGCCGAGGCCGAATTCCAGGGTGGATCCATCGGCGATGAACTTCGCGGCGTGCGCTGCGATCGCAGCATCCGCTGCGCCGCGCTTCGAAGGCGGCGGCACGGCGGGCTCGCGCGAGGAGCGCACCAGCAGCGCGAAGTCCTCCTTGCGCAAGAGCCTCTCGGTATAGGTCCAGGGCACTCGCTCGTTTACCTCGGCGATCACCGTGCGCGCGGTTTCGATCGCCGGCAGCAGATAGTCCACCCCGAGCCCCATGCTGTACTCGCCGCGCGCGTTCGGCGGGCTGACCTGCAGCAGCACCACGTCGCAGGGGATCCGCCGCGCGCGCAGCAGCGCGGCGAGCCGGGAGTAGGGGTGCGGGTGGATGTCGAGCACGCCCGCGTCGGCGAGCGCGCGATTGCGACCGGCGCCGCAATAGGACGAAAGCACGAAGTGGTCGGCGTGCTCGGGCCGAACGATGCCCGCGTAGTTCACGCCGAGAAAAAGCTGCGCGCCCGGGAACGCGGCGCGCTGCGCAACCAGCGCTTCGGTCAGCGTCTGCGGCTCGCCGCAGGCCTGGCCGATGACGATGCCGTCGCCGGGACGGATCAAGCGCGCAAGATCGGGCGACGGGTCGGGCGTCACGCGGGCGATGCTAACATTTGCGCCCTTACGTTCCCCGGAGAACATGATGCTCGACGCGAAATCCCTCGACACGATCCTTCGCCAGGCGCGCACGCACAATGCGTTCGCGGGCCCGGTGAGCGACCCGCAGCTGCGCGAGCTCTACGAGCTGCTGAAATGGGGGCCGACGACGATGAACACGCAGCCGGCGCGCTTCGTGTTCGTGCGCACCCCGGAGGGCAAGGAGAAGCTGCGCCCGGCGCTCAGCCCCGGCAACCTCGACAAGACCATGGCGGCGCCGGTCACGGTGATCGTCGCTCACGACCTGCTGTTCTACGAGAACCTGCCGAGGACCTTCCCGCACCGGCCGGACGCGATCAAGCTTTTCCAGGGCGAGGACAAGAAGGCGGACAACGAGAAAGTCGCGTTCCGCAACGGCTCGCTGCAGGGCGCCTATTTGATCGTCGCCGCGCGCGCGCTCGGCATCGACACCGGACCCATGTCCGGCTTCGACAACGCCAAGGTGGACGCCGCGTTCTTTCCGGAAGGCCGCTGGAAGTCGAACTTCCTCTGCAATCTGGGCAAGGGCGATCCGGCGAAGGTCTTCAACCGCAGCCCGCGGCTCACTTTCGAGGAGGCTTGTCGGTTCGCTTGACGGGCCGCGCGCCCTTTTCGTCGAATTCGTAGTGCAGGACCAGCTGGTCGTTCACGGGCCCGCGCAGGCGCAGCCTCACCGCCCATTCGCCCAGCATCTGCAGCTCCAGCTTCGCCTGGTATTCGCCGGGGGCCTTGCCGGGAGCGGCCTTCACCGGCTTCACGTTGTGCGCCATCGGCATCGAGGGCATGTCCGCGCCGACCGTGACGGACGCGCCCGCGAGCGGCTGGTCGCGGCGTGCCAGCCGGATCGTGCAGTCGTAGACGAAATCGGTCGGCAGGGGCTTGCACGCGAGTTCGCCCTGGACCGGCTGGGCGAGAACCGGAAACGCCACGAACGCCAGCATCAAGCCAATCGGCGCTTTAGCCATTGGACGGCCCTTTCATCGAGCAGGCCGCGGGGCCTGAAGATCAGCAGCACGGCCACCAGTCCGCCGAACACGATCATGCGATAGCCGTGGAACGCGCGGCTGCCTTCGAGCACGCCGATATCGACAAGCACGCCGAGCAGCGGCCCGAAAGCCGTGCCCAGACCGCCGATCAGCGCGTAGGCGAGGCTGTGGACGCCGAGCATGATGTCGAAATTGCGCGGCTCGATGTAGGTATTGTGGTGCGCATAGAGTGCCCCGCCCAGCGCCGCCAGGGCACCGGCCGCAGCGGCGATGCCGAGCTTGAAGCGTTCGACGTGGACGCCGAGCGTGCGCGCGAGCTCCGGGTCCTCGCCGAGCATGCGCAGGGTCGCGCCCAGCTTCGACCTTTCGATGACCAGCAGCGCGGCGACCACGGCGAGCAGCACCCCCCAGACCAGGGCGAGGAAGCCTTCCGGCTCCACGCCGTTCTCGAACACCCAGCGGATGCCGCGGAAACCCTGCGTGCCGTCGGGACCGATCGGCTCGCCGCCGATCTCCCGCTGGAAATGCAGCAGTTCGAAAAGAATGCGCAGCATCTCGGCTGCGGCCAGCGTCGCCATCGCGAAGTACAGCCCGCGCAGGCGCAGCGTGGGCAGGCCCACCAGGAACGCGGCCGCGGCGCCCGTGCCCATCGCCATTGCTGCGGCCAGGGGGAGCGGAACGCCGTACATGGCGGTGGCGACGCCGGCGGTATAGGCACCGACCCCGAAGAAGCCCTGCTGGCCGAACGACATCTCGCCCGCGACGATCAGCAGGTAGGCCGACAGCGCGACGAACGAAATCAGGCCGATGTTGGTCAGGACGCCGACTGTGTAGTCATCCATCGCGGCCGCCAGGCGAGCAGTACGAACAGCAGCAGGTAGGCGAGCAGGTCCCGCGCCTGCGGGCCGAAAAACCACTGGCTATGGGCTTCCACCAGGCCGAGCGCGACGCCGCCGATCACGGCGCCGCGCAGGGAGCCCAGGCCGCCGATCATCATCGCCAGCAGGCCCTTGAGCGTGGACCACATGCCGAGCATCGGCGTCACCTGGGTGTGCGCGGAAACGATCAGCCAGCCGGAGAGGCCGCCGATCGCCGAGGCGAGCAGAAACACCAGCAGCAGCACGCGCGGCACGTGAATGCCGGCGAGCTGCGCGGCGATCGGCGCGTCGATCACCGCGCGCACCGCGAGCCCGAAGCGCGAGCGCGTGAGCAGCCACTGCAGGGCGGCGCAGATGGCGATCGCGCAGGCGAGCATGACCAGCGCCTCGGGTCGCAGCGCCAGCGGGCCGAGCGTGAGCGGCCCGCTCTCGAACATCGGCGGAAAATCGTACACGTGCTTGGGCATCCAAAGCGTCGCGGCCTCCTCGAACTGCATCCACAGGGCGAAGCTCGCCACCATGGCCGCGATCGCGGAGCCCTGGCGGTGCGGAGCGAAGCACAGTCTTTCGACATAGAGCCCCGTAAGCACCGAACCCAGGACCGCGATGCCGAGCAGCGAGAACATATTCGAATGGAAGGAAAACGACACCCAGGTGGCGGCGTAGCAGCCGACCATGATGGCCGGCCCGTAGGACAGGTTGACCCGGCGCAGCACGCCGAACACCAGCGTGAAGCCCACGGCGAGCAGGGCGTAGGAAGCGCCCATGGCGAGGCCGTCGAGGCTGTTCTGGATCAGGTCAACGATCATGCCCTGGCGGAGCCGAGATAGGCCCGCCGAATGACTTCGTCTTCCGCCAGCGCGCCCGGCGTGCCGCTGAAGCTGACCTTGCCCTGTTCCATCAGGTAGAAGTGATGCGCCACCCTGAGCGCGAGGTGCGCGTTCTGCTCGACGAGGAAGATGCTCACGCCGTCCTGGTGCAGCTGCGCGATGATGCGGAAGATCTCCTCCACCACCAGCGGCGCGAGACCGAGCGAAGGTTCGTCCATCAGCAGCAGCTTCGGCCGGCTCATGAGCGCGCGCGCCACCGCGAGCATCTGCTGCTCGCCGCCGGAGAGCGTGCCGGCGTTCTGGGCCGAGCGCTCCTTGAGCCGCGGAAATCTCTCGAACAGTCTGTCGATATCCGGCTCGATTTCGCCGTCGCGCCGCTGGTAGGCGCCGGCGCGCAGGTTGTCCAGCACGGTCATGCTCGGAAACACGAGGCGGTTCTCCGGAACCAGCGCGATGCCGCCGGAGACGATCGCGTGCGGCGGGCGGCCGGCGATTTCCTCACCGGCGAAGCGGATCGAGCCGCCCCTGGGACGCAGGATGCCGGCGACGGACATCATGAGCGTGGTCTTGCCCGCGCCGTTCGGGCCGAGCAGGCAGGTGATCGATCCGTTGTGCACGTCGAGCGAGACGCCCTTGAGCGCCTCGATCTTGCCGTAGGCGGTCACCAGATCGCGGATCTCGAGCAGCGCGCTCATTCGCCGCCGCCCAGGTAGGCCTTGCGCACCGCGGCGTCCGCCTGGATCTCGGCCGGCGTGCCCTCGGCGATCTTCTGGCCGAAATTGAGCACCGCGATCCTGTCGGTGACGCCCATCACCAGCTCCATCACGTGCTCGACCAGCAGCACCGTGGTTCCCTGCGCGCGGATCTTCAGGATGCGCTCGCGCAACTGGCCGATTTCCTCGCTGTTCATCCCCGCGGCCGGCTCGTCCAGCAGGATCAGCTTCGGCCGGGTGGCCAGCGCGCGAGCGAGTTCGAGCCGCCGCTGCTCGCCGAAGGCTAGGTTGGCGGCGAGTTCGTCGCGCTTGTGCGCGAGGCTGCTGAACTCCAGCAGCTGCGAGATCTCCTCGCGCACGCCGCCCTGGCCGCCCAGCCAGCGCGCGAAGAAGCCGCGCTGCGCCCGGTCAGCGGGCGAATTCTGCGCGACCCAGAGGTTCTGCCACACGCTGAGCTGGCCGAACAGGCGGATGTTCTGGAAGGTACGGGCGATCCCGGCTTGCAGGCGACGATGGGTGGGAATTTCTTCCAAGTCTTGATTCTGAAAGAAAATCGAACCGGAGGTCAAAGAAAACAGCCCGGAAACCAGATTCACCGTCGTGCTCTTGCCCGAGCCGTTCGGGCCGATCAGGCCGAAGATCTGGCCGCTCTCCACCGACAGATCGAGCGCATCCACGGCGCGCACCCCGCCGAAATAGCGCGACACGTTGCGCAGCTCAAGCAGCGCCACGGCTACCTCCGGCGGGCGTGAGCCGCTGCTTCAGCCAGCGCAGCGTGGGCATGTCGAGAAATCCCTTCGGCCGCACGTTCATGGCCAGCACGATCAGCGCGCCGAACAGCAGGTTGCGCCAGTCGCCCAGGAAGCGCAGTCCCTCGACCAGCAGCCCTTGCACGAAGATCACCGCGACCACCGTGCCGAATACGCTGCCCAGCCCGCCCAGGATCGGATAGGCGAGGGCGAATGTGGCGAGCAGGATGCCGAAGCTCGCATGCTCGATGTGCGTCGTGTAGTGCGCGTAGATGCCGCCGCCGAGGCCGGCGATCGCGCCCCCGATGGTCATGGCGCTGACTTTCAGCGCGGTGAGGTCGAGGCCCACGGACTGCGCCGCGAGCTCGTCCTCGCCGACCGCGCGCAGCACCGCGCCGTAGCGCGAGCGGTCGAGCCACCACAGCAGGGCCATCACCAGCACCACGAACATCCAGATGAACAGCATCACGTCCATCGTGCTCCAGCCGTTCTCGGGGAAGTAGCGGATTTGGCGAAAGCCTTCGCCGCCCAGCGGCCCCAGCGTCACCCCGCCCTTGGATATCTGGTAGTCGAAATTGAAGAAGAACAGGCGCACGCCTTCGCCGAAGGCGAGCGTGGCGATGACCAGCATCAACCCCTTCACGCGCAGGGCCGGGAAGCCCACCGCGCAGGCGACCAGCGCGCCCAGCAGCGTGCTGGCGCCAAGCGCGGGCAGGATCGCCCAGCCGGCGAGCACCGTGAGCATGCCGGCCGCGTAAGCGCCGACTGCGAAGAAGCCCGCCTGCGCGAGGCTCACCTGGCCGGTCAGCAGCACGATGTACGCCGACAGGCCGATCAGCGTATGCACGCCGATGATCTGCGCGAGGCCGAAATAGAAGTCCACGAGAAATTGAGCCTTTGTTCCCTCTTAATCCCTTCCGGACTGCCCCGGAAAAATACCCCCGGGTCGAAAAACGAGAAATACGAACAGCAGCAGCATCACGTAGAGATCACGCTCGGTCACGCCGCGGTACTGCTGCAGCACGCTTTCGAAGCCGCCGACCAGCAGGCCGGCGACGATCGCGCCCGGAACGCTGCCCAGGCCACCGATTACCGTCACGATCAGGCCCTTGACCGTCAGCGGCGTGGTCAGCAGCGGCGAGAGCGTGCCGACCGAGGCGCCGATCATGGCGCCCGCGATGCCGCCCAGCAGGCCCGTCACCACGAAGGTGGTGGCGTTGACGCGGCCGACGCGGATGCCGCACAGCTGCGCAGCCACGGCCTGCTGCGATACCGCTCGCGTGGCGAGGCCCAGGCGCGTCCGGTAGAGCAGCGCGAGCAGGCCGGCCATGCAGACCACGCTCACCGCGAAAACCATCAGCAGGTCGCCGCGCAGCGTGAACTCCCCCATGCGCAGCATCACGTCGTCGAACATCGCCGGGTAGTTGAGCGGCATACCCGCGGTCAGGTGGACGATGATCTCATCAACCAGCAGCAGCATGCCCACCGTGGCCATCAACGTCGCGAGCGGGTTCGAGATCGGGATGAAATGGAAGCAGCACAGGTAGACGAGGTAGCCGAGCACGCCGCCCGCGAGGAAGGCGCAGAAGAACACGGCCACCGGCGGGGCGCCGGCCGCCACCTGCAGCACCAGCAGCCCGCAGTAGGCGCCGCCGACCGAGGCCGCGGCGTAGCTCAGGTTGAGCTTGTGCATTACGCCGAAGACCAGCGTGAAGCCGATGCCGATCAGCGCGTAGGTCGTGCCGAACAGCACGCCGTCGGACAGGGCCTGGAGGAAATCGAGCATGAATGAAAGGGGGGCTCCGGCAAGACGCCTCGGCCCCCCCTCAAATGCCCCCGCGGTAGCGGGTCAGGGTATCAGAGCGGGTTATGCAGGACGACCCACTCGTTGCCCTTGGCTTGCACGAACAGGTAGGGCTTGTCGGCCTCGCGGTCGTCGGTGCGCTTGGTGTCGCCCATCAGGCCTTTGGTGACCTTGAGCTTCGCCAGCCCGTCGCGGATCTTGCGGCGGTCCGCCTGGCGGTCGTTGGCGTTGCCCGAGATCTTCTCCGACTCCATGACCTGCTTGAGGATGAACATATTTTCCCAGGCGGCCATGCTGTGCAGGTCGGCCGCGCCCTTGAACTTCGCGGTCGCCGCCGACGCCGCCTTGCCCTCCGCGGTCACCGGCGCGAAGGAGGTCGGGATGATGATGCCCTGGGCCTGCCTGGCGCAGCCCTGCAGCGTCTCGATCGACGAGGAGCTGGTGAGGCCCACCAGCAGCTTCGGCTTCACGCCCTGGCGCTGCATCTCCTTGAGCGCGCCGCACATGCTGAACGGATGCGCGGATATCGCGATGATGTCGGCGTTGGCCTTCTTCATCTCGCGCACCTGGGTGGCGAAATTGGTGTCGGCCAGCAGCCACTTCGACTCGCCCAGCACCTCGAAGTTGTTCGCCTTCGCGCGGTCCTTCATGACGATGTGCCAGGTGGCGCGCGAGTGGGCGAAGTCCTCCTCGACGCCGCCGTAGACCGTCCTCAGGTTGGGATGCGTCGTGCGCAGCCAGTAGAACACCGAGGAGTACATCGTGTTCTCGTTCGGCACGTTGCGGAACGCCCATTCCGAGATCTTCGCCAGTCCCACCTTGATCGCGACGTCGGTGAACACCGGGAACTGCAGCCCCGAGTCGCTCTTGTCGTCGACCTTCTTCTGCAGGATGCCGAACAGCGGCTCGGCGACGTTCGAGCAGGTCGGGCCGACGGCGACCAGCGCATCGGTCCCGGCGATGCGGCGGATCACCGAGATGCCTTCCTCGGCGGTGCAGCGGTCGTCGTAGAAGTCGACGACGATCTTCGCCTTCGACCCGTCGGCGAGCTTGACGCCGCCCGCCTTGTTGATCTGGTCGGCCGCGGCGAGCATGGCTGCCTCGCTGTTGACGCCGAACGAGCGCACCGGGCCGGTCTTGGCGCCGAAGCCCGAGATGCGGATGGATTTTTCCTGCGCGAGCGCGCCGGATGCAGCGAATGCGAGGGCGACGGCGAGGGCGACTTTCTTCACGGGATCTCCTCCTTAAGGTAGATTCAAACAGTGTAAATCCGGAGGGCGGGCGATGGCAAAGAAACGGAAATCGGTTGCTGCAACGCGCAAAAAGAAGAATCTATGGACCGACTTGAAGCCCGGCGCCGCAAATCGCGTGCCGCTATCGCCGATTTCGTTCCTCGCGAGGGCGGCGGAGATTCATCCCGACCGCGTCGCCGTGATCCACGGCCTCACGAGAATCAGCTACGCGGCGTTCTACGAGCGCGCCCGCCGGCTCGCCTCGGCGCTCGCGAAGGCCGGCGTAAAGCGGGGCGACGTCGTCTCCGCGATGCTGCCCAACGTGCCGGCGATGCTGGACGCGCATTACGGCGTGCCGATGCTGGGCGCCGTGCTGAACGCCATCAACACGCGGCTGGACTCTGACACGGTCGCCTACATCCTCGAGCATGGTGAAGCGAAGGTGCTGCTGACCGACCGGGTCTTCGCGGGCGTCGTCGGGCCTGCGCTGAAGGCGCTGAAGCGAAAGATCCTCGTCGTGGACGTCGACGACCCGCTCTATGCCGGGCCGGGCGAGCGCCTCGGCGGCATCGAGTACGAGGCGTTTCTGGCGAGTGGCGACCCCGGGTTCCGGTGGTCGCTGCCTGCGGACGAATATGCGCCGATCGCGCTCAACTACACCTCGGGCACGACCGGCCGGCCCAAGGGCGTCGTCTACCATCACCGCGGCACCTTCCTCGAGTCGATGGGCAATATCACCGCCTGGGCGATGCCGGCGGCGCCCGTGTACCTCTGGACGCTGCCGCTGTTTCACTGCAACGGCTGGTGCTACCCGTGGTCGGTGGTGGCGATGTGCGGCACGCACGTGTGCCTGCGCGCCGTGGACCCGGCCTTGATCTTCCCGGTGATCGCAGAGCACAAGGTGACGCACATGTGCGGCGCGCCGACGGTGCTCGGCATGCTGATCGCTGCGCCGCAGGAGCAGCGGCGCAGGTTCCCGCACCCGGTGCACATCATGACCGGCGGCTCGCCGCCGCCGGCCAAGGTGATCCGGGCGATGGAAGAACTCGGTTTCCAGGTGCTGCACATCTACGGCATGACCGAGCTGCAGGGCCCCTCGACACTCTGCGCCGTACAGGACGGCTGGAAAAATCTCTCGGAGGAACAGAAATACAGCGAGATGGCGCGCCAGGGCGTGCGCTACCAGGTCGTCGAAGGCCACATCGTCGCGGATTCGAGGAGCTGCAAGCCGGTGAAGCAGGACGGCCAGACGATGGGCGAAATCCTCGTCCAGGGCAACACGGTGATGCTCGGCTACCTCAAGGACCCGAAGGCGACCACGGAGGTCTTCCACGGCGGCTGGATGCACACCGGCGACCTCGCCGTCTGGCATGCGAACAACTACATCGAGATCAAGGACCGCAAGAAGGACATCATCATCTCGGGCGGCGAGAACATTTCCTCGGTCGAGGTCGAGATCGCGCTCTACAAGCATCCGGCGACGCTGCTTGCCGCGGTGGTGGCGCGGCCCGACGAGAAGTGGGGCGAGACACCCTGCGCCTTCGTGCAGCTGAAGCCAGGCGCCGATGCCACGGAAGAGGAATTCATCAAGTGGTGCAGGGAAAATCTGGCGAAATTCAAAGTACCCAAGAAAATCATCTTTGGCGTTCTTCCCACCACTGCGACCGGGAAGATCCAGAAATTCGTACTGCGGGAAAGAGCCAGGGCGCTCTAGGTGAGGACCGTACGGTTCAAACAGGTGGATGTCTTCACCCGGGTGCCGTTTCGCGGCAATCCCGTCGCGGTCGTGCTTCAGGGCGAGGGTCTTGCCACCGACGAGATGCAGCGCATCGCGGGCTGGACCAACCTCTCCGAAACGACGTTCGTGCTGCCGGCGTCTTCCGCGGCAGCCGACTACAGGTTGCGTATCTTCACGCCACGCGCGGAGCTGCCTTTCGCGGGCCATCCCACCATCGGCAGCGCGCACGCGGTGCTGGAGGCGGGCATCGCCGAGGCCAAGCATGGCAGGCTGCGGCAGGAGTGCGGCGTCGGCATCCTCGAATTGCAGGTGGAGGCAGACACGTTGTGGCTCGATTCACCGGCCGCCACGGATACCAGGGTTGATGATGCGGATTTGCTGGTGCTGAAGCGATTGCTCGGCAAGGACATCAAGCACTTTCCGCTCATCGTCAATGTGGGCCCGCGCTGGCTGGTCGCGGAGCTCGTCGATGCCGGCGCGGTGGCGGCACTCGCGCCGGACATGCAGGCCATGGTCGATCTCAGCAATCGCCTCGCGATCGGCGGAGTCACGGTTTACGGCGCGGCCGATGACGGCGTTGCCGCCATCCACGTGCGGCCCTTCGCGCCCGCGCACGGCATTGCGGAGGATCCGGTCTGCGGCAGCGGCAATATCGGCGTGGCGGCCTATCTTCGCAAGGCAGGCCGCCTCGGCGATGGATACATCGCGCGGCAGGGCATGCAGCTCGGGCGCGACGGGCAGGTGTCGATCCGCTTCCACGGCGACCGGATCCTGCTCGGCGGCAACGCGGTCACCTGCGTGGACGGCACGCTGCGCGTCTGATGGACGCACTGCCGCTCGAGCTCATCGGCTGGCTGTTCACGGTCGGCTGCGGCATCGCGCTGCTGGCGGGCACCTGGCTCACCCTCGGTCTGCAAAAGAGCGGCGAAGCAGGACGCCGCGCGCTCGCCGCGCGGCTGCTCGAGGACCTGATGCTGTTCAGCATCTGGCTGCTGGGCCTGGCGGGCGGCGTAGGCGTGCTGGTCGGCAAGGCCTGGAGCCGGCCTGCGCTCGAGCTGTTCTGCTGGACGCTCATGATCCTGCTGACGCTATCGGCCGTGCGGCGCTATCTTGCGGTGCCGCCGCCGCGGCTGCTGCTCGGCCTGAGCCTCGCGGTCTTCGTCGCTCCGCTGGTCGCGCTGTGCATCGCCACCATCCTGACGCTGCGCAGCGACGCGGCAATCAAGCAGCTGTCGGCAATCGGGCGCATACTTTGCGCATGAGCATGTTTCCGGCAATCGACCTGAACGGCAGTGCTTTCGAGCGCGGCCGGCAGCACGGCGAGCGGGCGCGCGCCCGCGTCGAGCGCTCACTCGGGAACTACGCGCGGCTGTTCGCGTTCGTGGGCATGGCCTGGGACGAGGCGCAGCGCCGCGCTGCGCCCTTCGGCGAAGTGATCGGAAACTTCGACGCGGCGCTGCTCGATGAAATCGAGGGCATCGCGCGCGGGGCGGGGCGGCCGTTCGGCGAGCTGCTAGCGCTCAACGCGCGCACGGAAATCCTGCCGGCCTCCTTTCTCACCGGCGCGGACCTCGGCGAATGCACGGCGATCGCGGTCGCGCCGGCCGCCAGCGCGACCGGCGGGACGCTGCTCGCGCAGAACTGGGACTGGGTCGGCTCGCAGCGCGAGTCGATGGTCATACTGCGGATCGCGGAGGACGGCCATCCGGCCTGCGTCACGCTCACCGAGGCGGGGATGCTGGCGAAGATCGGCTTCAACGCGCAGGGCTTCGGCGTCTGCCTGAACATCCTGCGTTCGGTGTTCGACCGCGGCGAGCCGGGCGTGCCGGTGCACGTGCTGCTGCGCGCGCTGCTCCGGCGCGCGAGCGTGCGCGACGCGATCGAGTTCTGCTCGAAGCTCTCCTTCGGCGGCTCGTCGAACATTCTCTGCGCCGACCGCGGCGGCGACACGGCCAGCCTGGAATTTTCCCCGCGCGGGGTGTGCGCGCTGCGCGCCGAGGGCGGCACGCTGTGCCACACCAACCACTTCCTGCATCCGGACACGGCCGACTGGCAGGCGCAGCAGGCGCCCAACCTCTCCTCGCTGCCGCGCCTGGCGCGCGCGCACGGCCATGCGACGGCGCGGCCGAAGCACGGCGTGGACGATCTCAAGGCGCTGCTGCGCGACGAGTCCGACGGGCTGCTGTCGATCTGCCGCATGCCCGACCGCTCGCTGCCGCCGGAAGCGCAGCTCGAAACCGTCGCCTCGGTGATCGTGGAGCTCGGGCGAAGCGTGATGCATGTCGCGCCGGACGTCCCGTCGCGCACCGAATACCGGCCCGTACGCCTGGTGTCAGAGGGCGAGATAGCGCTCGCGTAGCGCCGGGTCGGCGTCGAGCGCGTCGAGGCCGCCGTCGTAGCGGATGCGGCCCTGCTCGATGATGCAGGCGCGGTCCGCGACCCGGCGCGCGATGCGCAGGTTCTGCTCGCACAGCAGCACGCTCAACCCCTCGCGCTTGAGCGCCCGGATCGACGCGGCGACCCCTTCGACGATCAGCGGCGCGAGTCCTTCGAACGGCTCGTCGAGCAGGACCACTTTGGGGTTTCCCATGAGCGTGCGCGCGATCGCGAGCATCTGCTGCTCGCCGCCGGACATGCCGCCGGCGCGGCGCGAGCGCATGCGGCCGAGGTTCGGGAACAGCTCGAGCAGCCTCTCCGGCGTCCAGCGCGGCGCGCCGGCGCGCGGCGGCCGCCGGCCCGCCTCGAGGTTCTCCATGACGCTGAGCCCGGCGAAGATGCGCCGGTCTTCCGGCACGTAGCCCAGTCCAAGACGGGCAACCTGATAGGCTTCCTTGTTGCGAACGCTTTTCCCTTCGAAAAGGATTTCTCCGGCAAAGCCCGGAAGCAAGCCCATCGCCGTCTTCAATACCGTGGACTTGCCGGCGCCGTTGCGGCCGAGCAGGGCGACCACTTCGCCGGACTCGAGCTTGAGATCGAGATCGAAGAGCACCTGCGCGCGCCCGTAGCCCGAGCCCACGTGCCTGAGCTCAAGCATGGGCCTCCTCCTCGCCGAGGTACACGCTGCGAACGCGCGGGTCGGCGCGCACTTCGGCGGGCGTTCCCTGTGCGATGAGCTCGCCCTCGGAGAGCACGAGCACGCGGTCCGCGTAGCCGAACACCACGTCCATGTCGTGCTCGGTGAACAGCACCGCGATGTCCTGCGCCCGGGCGATCCCGCGCACCCGGTCCATGAGCGCGCGGCGCTCGGCGGCGGCCATGCCCGCGGTCGGCTCGTCCATCAGCAACAGGCGCGGGCGCGACGCGAGCGCGATCGCGAGCTCCACGCGCTTGAGGTCGCCGTAAGCGAGTTCGGCGCACTGCCGGTCCGCGAGCGCGGCGATGCCGGCGGCATGCAGGAGCGACTCGAGCTTCCGCGCGTCCGGCTCGACGACCTGCACGTTCTCGCGCACGCACATCGAGCCAAACGTCGCGGCCACCTGGAAGGTGCGGCCGATGCCCATGCGGCAGAGCGTGCGCGGCGGCAGACCGTCGATGCGCCGGCCATCGAAGTAGATCTCTCCGGCGTCGGGCCGGAGCTGGCCGTTGACGGCGTTGAAGCAGGTCGTCTTGCCGGCGCCGTTCGGCCCGATCATCGCCAGCAGCTCGCCGCGCGCGATCGCGAAGCTCACGCCGGCCAGCGCGCGCACACCGCCGAAGGATTTCGATAGTTGCTTGACGACGAGCAGGCTCATGCTCTTGATCGAAAGAGAGTTCCGATGCCGTTCGGCAGCGCCAGAATCAGCGCGAGAAGCACGACACCGGTGGCCGCGCGCCAGTAGTCGAAACTGCGTGCGGCGGCGTCCTGCAGCCAGGTGAACAGCGCCGCGCCCCAGACCGGCCCCGTGAGGGTGTGGATGCCGCCCAGCATGACCATCACCAGGCCGTCGACCGAGCGCGCGATGCCCAGGGACTCCGGCGAGATCGAACCCTTGGAGAAGGCGTAGAGGGCGCCCGCGACGCCGGCGGCGAGGCCGGCGATGGCAAACGCCGCCCATTGCGTGGCGCGCACGTCGATGCCGCTCGCCTCGGCGCGCTGCGGCGAGTCGCGGCTGGCGCGCAACCTGTAGCCGAATGCCGAATGGGTCATCTTCATGAAAACCAGGACGCCGAAACCACAGAGCAGGAGTGCGAGGTGATAGTAGGCCGTCTTCGACGACAGCCAGGGCGTGGGCCACAGGCCGACCAGGCCGTTCGAGCCACCCGTGAGCGCATTCCACTGGTAGGCCGCCGACCAGGCGATCTGCGCGAAGGCAAGCGTCAGCATCGCCGCATAGACGCCGGAGAGGCGGACGCAGAACCAGCCGAACGCGACGGCGGCGGCGCCAGCCGCGAGCGGGGCAAGCGCGAGCGCGACTTCCATCGCCGCGATCTTGTGCAGGAACAGGATGCCCGCGGCATACGCGCCGATGCCGAAGTACGCGGCGTGGCCGAACGAATGCATGCCACCGGGCCCCATGAGGAAATGCAGGCTCGCGGCGAACAGCGCGAAGACCGCGACGTCGGTGAGCAGGATCACCGCGTAGCCGGGAAAGGCGAGCGGCACGAGCGCGAGCACGACGAGCAGCGCGGCGGCGGCGGCCAGCAGCCTCTTTCCGGGCGGGTCGAGCGGCTGCTGCGGCGCTCCGCTCTGAACGGCGGCGGCCTGCGGGCGGCCGAGCAGTCCCCAGGGCCGCACGACGAGCACCACGGCCATGACGACGAACTCGGCGACCAGCGTCGCCTCCGACCAGCCCAGGCCGGTGCAGAACGCCTTGACCTCGGCAATGAGGAGCGCGGCGAGGAAAGCGCCCGGAATCGATCCGAGGCCCCCGACCACGACGACCACGAAGGCGTCCGCCACTACCTGCAGGTCCACGTTCAGCGTTGCGGGCTCGCGCGGGATCTGCAGCGCGCCGCCCAGCCCAGCGAGCAATGCGCCCAGCGCGAACACGCTGGTGAACAGCCAGCGCTGGTTGATGCCGAGCGCTCCAGCCATCTCACGGTCCTCGGTGGCCGCGCGCACCAGAACGCCCCAGCGCGTCTTCTCCAGGACGAAATGCAGCGCCGCCAGGACGAGCGGCCCGAGCAGGATCAGCAGCAGGTCGTATTGCGGGAACGCGCGGCCGGCGATCTCGACCGCGCCGGCAAGGCCCGGCGCGCGCGGACCGAGCAGGTCTTCCGGGCCCCAGAGCCAGAGCGCGGCGTCCTTGATCAACAGGACGAGCGCGAACGTGGCCAGCAGCTGTAGCAGCTCGGGCGCGCGGTAGATCCTGCGCAGGACGAGGATTTCGGCGAACGCACCGAGCAGGCCTACGGCAATCGCGGCCAGCGGAATGGCGGCCCAGAAGCCGACCCGGCCGGCGAGCCAGACGGCCGCGTACATGCCCAGCATGTAGAGCGACCCGTGCGCGAAATTGACGATGCGGCTGACCCCGAAAATCAGGGACAGGCCCGCGGCCACCAGGAAGAGGGAGGAGGCGCCGGCCAGTCCATTGAGGAACTGGATGAGGACAGACTCCCAACCCATTGACAAGACTATTCTTTACGTTGCGCTTTGACTTCCTCGTCCGGCGGCAGGAAGCGGGCGCCGTCGGCAAAGCGCCAGTTCACCATCGCGCCCTGGCTGCCCTTGCGGGCGAGTTGCCCGACATAGGCACCCATGGTCGATTGATGGTCCAGCGCCCGCCAGAGGATCGGGCCGAAGGGCGTGGGCATCTGCAGGCCTTTCATGGCTTCCACCAGTCTTTCCGTCTCCGCGCCTTTTGCCTTTTGTATCGCGTGAAAAACAGCATAAATCGCCGTATAGCCGACCACGGAGCCCTGGCGCGGGTAGTCGTTCCAGCGCTTCTGGTAGGCCTCGCGGAACTTGCGGTGCTCGGGGGTCTGGATCTGGCCCCAGGGATAGCCGGTCACCCACCAGCCGTCCGGCGTCTCGTCCTTCAGCGTGTCGAGGTATTCGGGCTCGCCCGCAAGAAGGTTAAACACGGTGACCGTTTTGAAAAGGCCACGGGTGTTGCCTTCGCGCACGAACTTCTGCAGGTCGGCGGCGAACAGCGAGCTGAAGATGGCGTCCGGCCTGGCGTCGGCCAGCGCCTGCACCACCGCGCCGGCGTCGATCTTGCCGAGCGGCGGCGCCTGTTCGGCGACGAACTCCACGTCTGGCTGGGCGGCCCTGAGCAGTTTTTTGAACGAGGCGGTCGCCGACTGGCCGTACTCGTAGTTGGGATAGACGATCGCCCAGCGCTTCTTCTTCAGCTTGGCCGCCTCGGGGATCAGCATCGCGGTTTGCATGTAGGTCGAGGGCCGCAGGCGGAAGGTGTAGCGGTTGCCGTTCTCCCAGACGATCTTGTCGGTGAGCGGCTCGGAGGCGACGAACAGGATCTTGCGCTGCGCGGCGAGGCTCGACACCGCGAGGCCCACGTGCGAAGCGAAGGTGCCCATGAGCACCGTGACCTTCTCGCGAGAGATCAGCTCCTCGGCGACGCGCACTGCGTCGCCCGGGTTGCCGCCGTCGTCGCGCGTCACGAGCTCCAGCGGCTTGCCGAGCACGCCGCCCGAGGCGTTGATCTCCTCCACGGCGAGCTCCATGCCCTTCTTGTAGGGCTCGAGGAAGGCGGGAAAGACCTTGTAGCTGTTGAGCTCGCCGATCTTCACGCCCTGAGAAAAGACGCTCGACGAAACAAACAAGGCAAGAAGAATTAGATATCTCATTTGCCGCCCTCCACCTTGGCGCCGCGGTCGGGGCGGATTTTGTCGGTGCCGCCCGGGAAGGCGCGCCAGAACTCCTTGCGCACCAGGCTGACGATCGTCGCGCTCTTGTTGAGGCCGTGATAGCGGGCGACGACCTCGAGCATCTCCAGGTCGCGCGGCGCCGCGGAGAAGGTGCTGATCTTGCTCTTGCCCTTGGTCATATACAAATCTTATATAATACTTGTATACGTTGTCAAGGCGCTCGCCGGGCGCGCTTTGACACGGGCAAGTCGTGCTTCGTAGCATGGCACCCCTTCGTCGGGGAGCGCCATGAGCCTGGAACGCGATACCGTCCTGCACAGCTGGTGCGTCCAGGCGCAGTGGCGCGCGCCCAGCGTAGTGGGCGGGTCCGGCGCCCGGCTGGTGCTCGAGGACGGGCGCTCGATACTCGACATGAGCAGTTTGTCCGAGTGCAGCAATCTCGGGCATCAGCACCCGCGCCTGGTCGGCGCGATCCGCGCGCAGGCCGAGCGTCTGTGCTTCGTCACCAGTTCCTGGGGGGCCGAGCCCCGCGCCGAGCTCGCCGCGCGCCTGCTGGAGGTTTCGGGCTTCGACGGCGGGCGCGTGTTTTTCACGCTGGGCGGCGCCGACGCGAACGAGAATGCGGTGCGCATCGCGCGCCATGCGACAGCGCGCCCGCGCGGCTTGGTCGTCGCGCGCGAGCGCTCCTACCACGGCGCGACCTACCTCGCGATGGCGCTGTCGGGCGATACGCGCACGCGTGCGCAGGCCGATCCAGACGCGTTCGGCGTCAGCCATGTGGAGCCGCCGTATGCGTACCGCTGCCCATTCGGCAGCACGAGCGCGCAAGAGTGCGGCGAGCGCGCCTCGGCGGCAGTGGCCGAGCGCATCGACAGCTTCGGCAAGGACAGCGTCGCTGCCGTGATCGTGGAGCCCGATGCCGGCACCAACGGCATCGTCGCGCCCGACAACTACTGGCCTGCACTGCGACGCATCACGGCCGATCGCGGCGTCCTGCTGATCGCCGACGAGGTGATGAGCGGCTTCGGGCGCTGCGGCGAATGGTTCGCCTGGCAGCGGCACGGCGAGGCAGGACGGCCGGACCTGATGACGCTGGCCAAGGGTCTCACCGGCGCAGCGGCGCCGCTCGGAGCGGTCGTGCTCTCGCGCGCTGTGGCGGCGCGCCTCGAGCACCAGATGCTTTACGCTGGTCTCACCTATTGCGGTCACCCGCTCTCGTGCGCGGCCGGCGTCGCGGCGCTGGATGCCTATCGCGACGAGAAGCTGATCGAGCGCTCACGCTCGCTGGGCGCGCGCCTGTTCGCGGATTGCCAGGCACTCCAGGCGCGCCATCCCGCGATCGGCGACGTGCGCGGCGGCCACGGCCTGTTTGCGGTGCTGGAGCTCGTCGCCGACCGCCGGACGCGCGCGCCGCTCGCACCCTGGCCCGAGACGCCGCCGGCGCTGCGCGCACTGGTGGACGCGGCGATGGAGGAGGGCGTGTCCTTCGCCACGCGCGGCAACCTGATCCTGCTGGCGCCGCCGCTCGTCATCGGCGAGCGAGAGCTTTGGGACGCACTCGCGCTGCTCGACCGTCTGCTGGCGCGCTTCTTCCCCGCATCGCAAGGCCGGAGATCCGCATGAGCTTCAAATTGACTTACGCGACGATGTTCAATCCGCCGGAGGCGCTGCACGAGGGCTTCGAGAAGGCGCTCGCGCAGGTAGAGGCCCATCTCGGCGCACGGCACCCGCTCCTCATCGACGGCCAGGAAGCCGCGCCGGCGGGATACGCCGAGCTGCGTGGGCCGATCGACCAGAACCGCGTGCTGGGCGAATTCGCCGTCGCCGGCCGGACGGAGGCGGACGAGGCGATGCGCGCGGCGCAGGGGGCCTACGCCGCGTGGCGCAATACGCCGTACCGGGAGCGCGCGCGGCTGCTGCGCAAGGTCGCGGACCTCCTCGAGCGGCGCGTGTACGAGATCTCGGCGGCGCTGGCGCTCGAAGTGGGCAAGAACCGCATGGAAGCGCTGGGCGAGACGGCCGAGACGGTGGACTTCTTCCGCCACTATGCCGACGACATGGAGCGCCATGGCGGCTTCGACCACAAGCTGCCGAACGATCCGCTGGCCGGGGTGGTGTCCACGAACCGCAGCGTGATGCGGCCGTACGGGACGTGGGTCGTCATCGTGCCGTTCAATTACCCGCTCGCGCTCGCGGGCGGGCCGGTCGCCGCGGCGCTCGTCGCCGGCAACACCGTGGTGCTCAAGGGCTCGGAGAACACGCCCTGGTCGGGGCGGCTGCTCGCCGACTGCATCCGCGACGCCGGCCTGCCGAATGGCGTATTCAACTATCTCTCGTGCGCCGGTGGCGATGTTGGCGCCCAGCTGGCCGCCCACCCGCTCACGGCTGGGCTGACCTTCACAGGCTCGGTCGCGGTCGGCAAGCGGCTCATCGCGACGATGACGGGCGGTGCGTGGCCGCGTCCGGTGATCGCGGAAATGGGCGGCAAGAACCCCTGCATCGTCACCGCGCGCGCGGACCTGGACGCGGCGGCCGCCGGCATTGCGCGCTCGGCCTACGGCATGGGCGGCCAGAAATGCTCCGCGCTCTCGCGCCTCTATGTCGAGGCAAGCGTCGCCGACGCGTTCATCGAGCGTCTGAAGAAGCAGATCGCGGGCATCAAGGTGGGCGATCCTACGAAGCGGGAGTTCTGGCTCGGCCCGGTGATCCACGCGGAGTCCTACGGGAATTTTTCGCGCTACATGGAGGAACTGAAGGCGGCGGGCGCCAGGATCCACGCCGGCGGCCGGACGCTGAGGGATGGCGCGCTCGCGCGCGGCTTCTTCGTCGAGCCCACGCTGGCCGAGGCGCCGGCGTCGCACCGGCTCTGGCGGCATGAAATGTTCGTGCCGCTGCTGATGCTGCAGCGGGTGAAGGATCGCGACGAGGCAATGCGCCTCGCCAACGGCACCGAGATGGGACTTACCGCCGGCTTCTACGGCGGCGCCGACGAGGTACCCTGGTTCCACGAGTACATCGAAGCGGGCGTGACCTATGCGAACCGCCCGCAGGGTGCCACCACCGGCGCCTGGCCCGGCTACCAGCCTTTCGGCGGCTGGAAGGGCTCTGGATCGACCGGCAAGGCGATCGCCTCCTACTACTACCTGCCGCTCTACCTGCGCGAGCAGTCGCGCACGGTCGTGGAATGAGGCGCGTGCGCCGCGCCTAGACGAAGCGGCGCTGCTTCTGCAGGGCTGGTTTGCAGCGGCGCAGCCAGCCGGCGCTCAGCTTCTCGGCAAGCGAGTTCTGCTTCAGGCGCTCGTTGAGACCCTTGAAGTCCACGCGGTCGAGCGGCTGGTCCTGGTTGAAGCAGGAGAAGACGTAGCTGGTCGCGCCTGTTTCGGGGTCCTGCTGCGGCTGCAGGCACTGCGCGCAGATTTCCTTGAGCATGCACTGCATCGGCGAGTTGATCGAGCCGATGGCGAGGTGCCTGGGCTTGAGATGCGGCCGCAGCACGTCGTGGCGCGCGCGAGCGATGGCGGCCATCATGCGGTCCGAACCGATCGCGACCAGGCGATCGGCGTCCTCCAGGAGGATCGACGGCGCGCCGAGCCGCCCTTCGGCGTAGGCATCCATCGCCTGGACGATGTTGCCGATGAAGCTGCGATCCTGCGGGCGATCGGGCTTGAAGCCGGGCTCTTCGTCGCAGCACCAGACCACCGTGTCGGCGGCTGCCTCGATATCCGCGACCTTGTAGCGGTCGATCGCCTTCTTGTAGCCGGCGAAGTAGAGCACTTTCGAGCCCGCCGCGCGAAAGGCCGCGCCGATCGAGAACAGCACCGCATTGCCGAGGCCGCCGCCGCAGAGCACTACGGTCTCGCCGCTCGCGATCTCGGTGGGGGTTCCGGTCGGCCCCATCAGGATCACGGGCTCGCCTGGCTGCAGCATGGCGCAGAGGTCGCTCGAGCCGCCCATCTCGAGCGCGATGATCGACACCAGGCCGCGCTCGCGGTCCACCCAGGCGCCGGTCATCGCCAGGCCCTCCATCTGCATGCGCGTGCCCTCGACCATGGGTGAAAGGGTCTCGAAGTTCTGCAGGCGATAGAACTGACCCGGCCGGAACTTCCGTGCAGCGAGCGGCGCGCGGATCACCACTTCCACGATGGTCGGCGTCAGCCGCTCGACCCTGTGGACGGTCGCACGCAGTTGTCCGGAGAGTTGCTCGAAGAATTTTTCCGTAGAAATCTGAAGAACGGGGGTTGTCGAATTCAAGACCCTGGAAACGATCGGGTAGCCCTGCTTCGCGCCGCCCATGGCCTTGACCACATTGCCGAAGTAGGAGGGGTGGACGTCGCCGAAATAGCTCACGAACCGGCCATCGGTCTGGCGCGACATGAGGACGTTCGGCACCGTGGGCTTGGAGGTGGCGTGCTCCGGCTCGACCGGCTTGCCGTCCGCGTCGCAGGCGGCGAAATACTTGCCGTCCAGGCTGAAATGCGCGGCGTCTTCGCGTGCAAGCACGGTGTTCGGCTGCGTGCCGGCTGCCACGAAGACCGTGTGCGCCGGCAACCAGTGCTCGCCGCTTCCACTCTTCAGCCGGATGCCTTTCGCCGCGCCGTAGTTGTCCACGTCCACTGCCACGGGCGTGAGCCCCTCGGCGAACCAGACGCCTTCCTCGAGCGCCTTTTCCACTTCCTCGTGGTTGAGCGTGTAGGAAGGGCTGTCCACCAGCCGCCGGCGGTAGGCGATCGTCACGCCGCCCCAGTGCCGCAGCAGTTCGATGTGCTTGTCCTTGGGGGCGGCGCGCAGCGCGCGGGCGTGGGCGAGGTACTCCTCGGCGATCTCTCGCTCCTGGTCGTCCCAGGTCGCGCGCACCGCATCCTCGCCCACCTCGTGGGCGAGCGTTTCGTAGCGCTCGAGGAATTTGCCCACCTGCACGCCGTAGTAGGCGAGGGACTCGGTCGCCGTGTCGATCGCGGTAAGGCCGCCGCCGATCACCACCACCGGCAGGCGCAGCTGCATGTTGGCGATCGAATCGTGCTTTGCCGCGCCCGTGAGCTGCAGCGCCATCAGGAAGTCGGACGCCGCGCGCACGCCGCGTGCAAGCCCGTTCGGGATGTCCAGCACGGTCGGCTTGCCGGCGCCGACGCAGAGCGCGACGTGGTCGAAGCCCATGGACAGGGCGTCCTCCAGGCCCAGCGTGCCGCCGAAGCGCACGCCGCCGTGCATCGAGAACGCGGCGCGGCGCTCGAGCAGCAGGCGGACGAGCTTGAGGAAGTTCTTGTCCCAGCGCACCGTGATGCCGTATTCGGCGACGCCGCCGAAGCCGGCCATGACGCGCGATTCCAGCGGCTCATAAAGCGTGCGCACGTCACGCACCGGCTCGAACGGCACGTCGAGCGGCTCGATCTTCAGGCCGTCGATGCCGACCACCGCATGACCGTCGTTCAGAAGGTGATGCGCCAGCGTGAAGCCCGCCGGCCCGAGGCCCACCACGAGCACCTTGCGTCCGCTCTCGGGCAGCGGCATCGGCCGGCGCAGGTCGAGCGGGTTCCAGCGCGTGAGTAGCGAATAAATCTCGAAACCCCAGGGCAGCTCGAGCACGTCCTTCAGCGTGCGCGTCTCGGCCTGCGGGATGTCCACCGGCGTCTGCTTCTGGTAGATGCAGGCCTTCATGCAGTCGTTGCAGATGCGGTGCCCGGTGGCAGCGACCATCGGGTTGTCCACGCAGATCACCGCGAGCGCGCCGATCGGCTGGCCGCGCGTCTTGACCATCTGGAATTCCGAGATCTTCTCCTCGAGCGGGCATCCCGCGAGCGGCACTCCGAAGGACGACTTCCTGAAAGCGGTGGAGGGCGCCTTCTCCCTGAGGCCCTTGGAGCACGAGTCCTTGCCCTGCTCGTGGCACCAGATGCAGTAGTTGGCCTGGTCGAGCGCGCCGGCCAGATCGGTGCCGCGATCGGTGAGCGCGAAACCCTCGCGCTGCCGCAGGTGCCCGAGGCTGTGCTGCGCATAGCCCTGGCTGGTGTCGGTGTGGATCGGCACCAGTCGCATCATGTCCAGCTTCGCGGGCGCCTTGAAAAGGACGCCGGCTCGGTGCTTCGCCTTGCCCTCGGGCGTGGTCGTCGCCCAGGCCGCATAGCGGGCGGCGCCTTCGAGTTCCTTCTCGAACTTCTTCTCATCGGTGAGCCAGTTCGCCACACGGCGGGCAAAATCAAGCTCAGAGGTGAAATCGAAGCCCGACGCAGAAGCATCCCCGGGCTTCACCTTGTGCAATGCGCGCCGCTGCACGAACAGGCGCTTGACGGAGTAGAGCGGCGCGAGCTCGTGGTGGCGCGCGGCGAGCGCCTGCGCTTCGGCCTCGATGCCGAAGAGCCTGGCGACGAAGTCCTCCAGATGCGGCGCGAGTTCGACGAGCAGATCGGATTCCACCCTGCCGTTTGGCGGACTTGCTCTTGCCGCGGTCAGTCTGCCGTGAACTTCTGATTTCAATTCCTTCAAGAAATCCAGAAATGCGGCGTCAACGCGCAACAGGCCATCGCGCGCATAGAGATCCGCGAACTGCAGGCCGAAGGCGAGTTTCATGCGGGTAGAATTATCGTTCAAATATCCGGGAGGCTTTGAGATGCAAATCCGAAACAGCATATTCCTCGTCACGGGCGGCGCGTCCGGCCTGGGCGCGGCAACCGCGCAAATGGCTGCGGCGAACGGTGCCAAGGTCGTCATTGCGGATCTGCAGGTCGAGGCGGGCGAAAAGCTCGCGAAGGAACTCGGCGGGAAATATTGCAAGTGCGACGTCACCTCGGAGGCCGACGGCAAGGCTGCGGTCGAGGCGGCGGTCAAGGGCTTCGGCGGCCTCAACGTGCTCGTCAACTGCGCCGGCATCGGCGTCGCCGAGCGCACCATCGGCAAGGAAGCGCCGCACGACCTGGCGCGCTTCACGCGCGTCATCAACATCAACCTGATCGGCACCTTCAACATGATCCGCCTTGCGGCGGACGCGATGGCGAAGGC
Organism: Burkholderiales bacterium; assembly: GCA_049651845.1. Classification (GTDB taxonomy): domain Bacteria; phylum Pseudomonadota; class Gammaproteobacteria; order Burkholderiales; family SG8-39; genus RBG-16-66-20. Next base: position 38,408 of record JBASCW010000046.1, read on the forward strand.
CGGCCCGAACGCCGCCGGCGAGCGCGGCGTGATTGTCAACACCGCGTCGGTCGCGGCCTTCGACGGCCAGATCGGGCAGGCGGCCTATTCGGCCTCGAAAGGCGGGATCGTCGGCATGACGCTGCCCATCGCGCGCGACCTCTCGCGCAACGGCATCCGCGTGGTGACGATCGCGCCGGGCCTGTTCCTCACACCGATGCTGCTCGGCCTCCCCAAGGAGGCGCAGGACTCGCTCGGCAAGCAGGTGCCGTTCCCGTCGCGCCTGGGCAAGCCCGAGGAATACGCGCAGCTGGCGAGGTCGATCGTCGAGAACGAGATGCTGAACGGCGAGACGATCCGTCTGGATGGCGCGATCAGGATGGCGCCGAAGTAGCTATTTCTGTTCCTTCAGGTACTCGCGGAACAGCTTGGCGCGCGCGACGTAGCTTTCTGAAATCTTCAGGATCCCGGCGACCTGCTCGGGCGTGAGCGCGCGCACGACCTTCGCCGGCGATCCCACCGCGAGCACGCCGGGCGGGATCTCCTTGCCCTCGGGCACGAGCGAATTTGCGCCGATCAGCGCGCCGGCGCCGATCTTCGCGCCGTTGAGCACGACGCTGTTGATGCCGATCAGCGCGCCGTCGCCGACGCTGCAGCCGTGCAGCATGACCTTGTGCCCGACCGTGACGCGCTTGCCGACGGTAAGGGGGAAGCCCGGGTCGCAATGCAGTACCGAGCCGTCCTGGATGTTGGTCGCCTCGCCGATGTGCACCTGGTCGTTGTCGGCGCGGATCACCACGTTGAACCAGACGTTCACCGCGTTCTCGAGGATGATCGAGCCCGCGAGCGTGGCATCCCAGGCGATGTAGTGGTCGGTGCCGCGAAACTCTACGCGGCGATCCTTGAGCGAAAAGACCGGCATGATGGGCCGGTATCATAGCGCCCGTCATGAAACACAGCGAATCGCTTTTCCTAGACATCCGCGGCCTGCGCTATCACGTGCGCCATTGGAAGGGAGAAGCATCGAAACGCATGTTCCTGCTGCACGGCTGGATGGACGTTTCGGCGTCGTTCCAGTTTCTCGTCGACGCGCTGAAGAACGACTGGGACGTGTACGCGCCGGACTGGCGCGGCTACGGTCTCACCGCCTGGTCCGGGTCGGACAACTACTGGTTTCCGGATTACATCGGCGATCTGGATGCGCTGCTCGATCGCCTGCAGCCCGAAGCGCCGGTCAATCTCGTGGGACACAGCCTCGGCGGCAACGTCGGCGGCCTGTATGCCGGCATACGCCCCGAGCGCGTCGCGAAGTTCGTCAACCTCGAAGGCTTCGGCATGCCGGTCACGCGCCCGGAGCAGGCGCCGCGGCGCTACGCGCGCTGGATGGACGAACTCAAGGAGGCGCCGGGCTGGCGTCCGTACGCGGATTACGCCGAGCTCGCCGACCGGCTGCAGAAGAACAATCCGCGCCTGCACCGCGATCGCGCGGAGTTCCTGGCGCGGCATTGGGGCAAGGACGCGGAGCAGGGCGGCGTCGTGCTGCGCAGCGACCCCGCGCACAAGCTCGTCAACGCCACGCTCTATCGCCTGGACGAGGCGCGCGCCTGCTGGGAGCGCGTCACCGCGCCGGTGCTCTGGGTGGATGCCGCGGAGTCGGAGACGATGAAGCGCATGAAGCTCACGCCCCAGGATCTCGCCGAGCGCCGCGCGGCATTCAAGAACCTCAGCTATCACACGGTGGCGAATGCGGGACACATGCTGCATCACGATCAGCCCGAGGAAGTCGCGCGCCTGATCGAGGCGTTCCTGCTCTGATAAAATGCGCCACCTGGATGGACATCGAGCCTCTCGTACGCACTGTCGCCATCTATGCGCTCCCGGTCCTTTTTGCGATCACGCTGCATGAGGCAGCGCATGGCTACGTAGCACGCCACTTCGGCGACCCGACCGCTTACGCGCAGGGCCGCATCAGCCTCAATCCCGCGCGCCACGTCGATTTTCTCGGCACCCTCGTGGTGCCACTCGCGATCCTGCTCATGTCGTCGGGCAAGTTCCTGTTCGGCTGGGCCAAGCCGGTGCCGGTCAACTATTCGGCGCTGCGCTCGCCGAAGCGGCACATGCTCTGGGTCGCCGCCGCGGGGCCGGCGTCCAACGTGGCGATGGCGATCGGCTGGGCGCTGCTGCTCAAGCTCGCGCTGATACTGCCCGCGAACACGTTCACGGTGCCGATGGGGGAGATGGGCAAGGCGGGCATCCAGGTCAACCTGATCTTCACCTTCCTCAACCTGCTGCCGATCCTGCCCCTCGACGGCGGCCGCATCCTCGCCAGCCTGCTGCCCAACCGCATGGCCTGGCAGTACGCGAAGCTCGAACCCTGGGGCCTGCCGCTGCTGCTCGTGCTCCTGCTGACGAACGTGCTCGACGACGTGCTGGGGCCGCTCATCAACGTGTCCGACGGCCTGATCCGCGGGCTGATTCACTAGCATCGTGTTCGAAGCCCGCGTCCTCTCCGGAATGCGCCCCACGGGCGCGCTGCACCTGGGCCACTACCACGGGGTGCTGAAGAACTGGGTCAGGCTGCAGGCCGAGTACCCTTGCCTGTTCTTCGTCGCCGACTGGCACGCGCTCACCACCGACTACGAGAAGCCTGGCGCGCTGCAGGACGTCGGCGCAGACATGGTGATCGACTGGCTGGCCTCGGGCGTGGACCCGAATCAGGCGACTCTATTCGTGCAGTCGCTGATCCCCGAGCACGCCGAACTGCACCTGCTGCTGTCGATGATTGCGCCGATCGGCTGGCTGGAGCGCGTGCCGACCTACAAGGACCAGCAGGAGAAGCTCGCCGACAAGGACCTTTCAACCTACGGCTTCCTCGGCTACCCGCTGCTGCAGGCGGCCGACATCCTCATTTACCGCGCGAAGTACGTTCCGGTCGGCGAGGACCAAGTGCCGCACATCGAGTTCACGCGCGAGCTCGCGCGACGCTTCAACCACCTCTACGGCCGCGAACCCGGCTACGAGGAGAAGGCCAAGGCCGCGGTCAAGAAGCTGGGCAGCAAGAAGTCGCGCCTGTTCAACGAGCTGCGCACCAAGTTCCTCGAGAGCGGCGACGCCGAGTCGCTCAAGCGCGCGCAGGCGCTGCTGGAGGAGCAGCAGAACATCCCGCGCGGCGAGCGCGAGCGCCTGTACGGCTGGCTGGAGGGCGGCGGCAAGAAGATCTTGGCCGAAGCGGAGGCGTTGCTGACGGAAGCGTCCAAGTTGACGGGCCTGGACGGCCAGAAGATGTCCAAGTCCTACGGCAACGCGATCGCGCTGCGCGAGGAGCCCGAATCGGTCGCGAAGAAGATCAAGACCATGCCCACGGACCCCGCGCGCGTGAAGCGCAGCGACAAGGGCAATCCCGACAAGTGCCCGGTCTGGAACATGCACCTGGTGTACTCGGACGAGGCGCGCAAGGATTGGGTCCGCAAGGGCTGCACCACGGCCGGCATCGGCTGCCTGGAATGCAAGCAGCCGGTGATCGAAGCCGTGCTGGCGGAGCTCGCGCCGATCCGCGAGCGGGCGCAGCCCTACCTGGACGACCCCACGCTGGTGAAGAACATCCTCGCCGACGGCTGCGACAAGGCGCGCAAGCTCGCCACCGAGACCATGCGCGAGGTGCGCGAAGCAATGGGCCTCTCCTATGTGTAGGATGCGGGCTGTGAGCGTGAACGCGTGAGCGAAAGCGCGCAGCTGCCGCTGGCGACGCCGCTGGCCCGGATCTATGGCGAGCCACTGGCGGAGATTCCGGCGGACCTCTACATCCCGCCGGACGCGCTCGAGATCCTGCTGGAGGCCTTCCAGGGGCCGCTCGACCTGCTGCTGTACCTGATCCGCAGGCAGAACCTGGACGTTCTCGACATCCCCATGGCGCCGCTCACGCGCCAGTACCTGGAATACGTCGAGATGATGCGCGGCAAGAACCTGGAACTCGCCGCCGAGTACCTGGTGATGGCGGCGATGCTGATCGAGATCAAGTCGCGCATGCTGCTGCCGCGGCCCGCGGCGGTGGCCGAGGAAGAGGACCCGCGCGCCGAGCTGGTGCGCCGCCTGCTCGAGTACGAGCAGATGAAGAAAGCCGCGCAGCAGCTCGACGCGCTGCCGCAGATGGGCCGGGACGTGCTCGCGGTCTCGGTGCTGGTCGAGCGCACTGCGCTCGAGCGGCTGCCCGACGTGCATGCGCGCGACCTGGCGGAAGCCTGGCGCACGCTGCTGATGCGCGCGCGCATGCTGCAGCACCACCGCGTCTCGCGCGCAGAGCTCTCCGTGCGCGAGCACATGAGCCAGATCCTGCGCCGGCTGAAGGAAAGCCGCGTGCTGGAATTCACCGAGCTGTTCGACCCGGCGCGCGGCGTCGCGGTCCTCGTGGTCACCTTCCTCGCGCTGCTCGAGCTTGCGCGCGAGACGCTTGTCGACGTCACCCAGTCGGAGGGTTACGCGCCGATCTACGTGAGAATCGCCCATGCCGAATCCAGCGGAAGTTAAGCGCATCATCGAAGCGGCGCTGCTCGCCGCGCAGGAGCCGCTGTCGCTCGCGGACCTGAGCCGCCTGTTCGACGAGGAAATCGCCAACGACACGCTGCGCAAGCTGCTCGAGGAGCTGCGCGGCGACTGGGCCGAGCGCGCGGTGAACCTGGTGAGCCTCGCCAGCGGCTGGCGCTTCCAGACCGCGCCCGCGTTCCGACCCTTCATCGAGCGCCTGCTGCCCGAGAAGCCGCCGCGCTACTCGCGCGCGGTCATGGAGACGCTGGCCATCATCGCCTACCGCCAGCCGGTGACGCGCGGCGACGTGGAGGACATCCGCGGCGTGGTCGTCTCTACGCCGATCATCCAGGCGCTGGAGAGCCGCGGCTGGATCGACGTGGTCGGGCACCGCGACACGCCGGGCCGCCCCGCGCTGTACGCTACCACCAAGACCTTCCTGGACGATCTCGGCCTGCGCTCGCTGCAGGAGCTGCCGCCGCTGGAGGAGATCGCCCGCACGCTGCAGCTCGAGCCCGCCAGCGCGCAGCCGGCGGCGAATGAACCCGTCCAAGAGACCGCCGCACCCGCTGCCGGATCCCTCCAGTAGCCCTTCCGGGGAGAGGATCCAGAAGCTGCTCGCCGCGGCCGGCTTCGGCTCGCGACGCGAGATCGAGACCTGGATCGTCGCCGGCCGGGTGACGGTCCGGGGTCAGGTCGCGAAGCTCGGCGACCGGGCAAGGCCAGGCGACGTGGTGCTGCTCGACGGCAAGGAGATCAAGTTCGGCGAGAGCAAGGCTCTGCCGCGCGTCGTCGCCTATCACAAGCCCGTAGGAGAGCTGGTCACGCGCAAGGATCCGCAGGGCCGACCTACGGTGTTCGACAAGCTGCCCAAGCTCAGTCCCGGGCGCTGGGTCTCGGTCGGGCGCCTCGACTTCAACACCTCGGGGCTGCTGCTGTTCACCGATTCGGGCGAGCTCGCCAACCAGCTCATGCATCCGCGCGGCGAGATCGAGCGCGAGTACGAAGTGCGCGTCCAGGGCGGCCTGGGCGCGGAAGCGGTCCGGCGATTGCTCGAAGGCGTCGAGCTCGAGGATGGACCGGCGAAGTTCAAGCGCCTGGAGCCCTTGCAGGGGAGGAAGGACAGCGGCACCAACCGCTGGTACCGCGCGGTCCTCGCCGAGGGCCGCAACCGCGAGGTGCGGCGCATGGTCGAGGCCGCCGGCGGGCGCGTCAGCCGCCTAGTGCGCGTGCGCTTCGGCCCGGTGGCGCTGCCGCTCGACCTGGCAGCCGGACGCTCGCTGGAACTGGGCGCCCGGGCGGTCGAGGAGATTGTCCGGACCGCGAAAAGCTGTTAAACTTCAAGTCGTTTCAGAAACAAATGGGCCTCGCGCCCATTTTTTGTTTGTGCGGTCGTTTTGGGGCGTGGCAGCGGGCATGGCGGCGATGGCTGAAGTGGCGGAAAGGACCCTGGCGGGCATGGGGTTCGAGCTGGTGGACGCCCGGGCGTCGGGCGGAGGGCGTTTCCTGACCATCTTCATCGACCGGCCCGCGGGTATCAATGCGGGCATCACGGTGGAAGACTGCGCCGATGTCAGCCGGCAGCTTTCGCGGGTGTTCGAGGTCGAGGGCATCGACTACGACCGGCTGGAAGTGTCGTCGCCGGGGCTCGACCGGCCGCTGCGCAAGGCGGCCGATTTCGAGCGCTTCGCGGGCCGCCGCGTGGACGTGAAGATGCGCGGCGCGGACGCGAGCGGCCGCCGGCGCTACAGCGGCCTGCTGCGCGGCGCGCGGGACGGCGTGGCGATGCTGGAAGTGGACGGGCGCGAAGTGGCGCTCGCGGTGAACGAAATCGACAAGGCCCGGCTGGTGCCGGACCTGCAGGACAAGAAGGAACGAAGATGAGCCGGGAAATACTGCTGCTGGTGGACGCGCTGGCGCGCGAGAAGAACGTGAACCGGGACACCGTGTTCGGTGCCCTGGAGCTTGCGCTCGCCTCGGCGACCAAGAAGCGCTTTGCCGAGGACGTGGACGTGCGCGTCGCCATCGACCGCAACACCGGCAACTACGAGGCCTTCCGGCGCTGGCACGTGGTGCCCGACGACACGCCGGAATGGAACACCGCGCAGATGCTGTCGCTGGAAGAGGCGCAGGACCGCAAGCCCGACGCGGTGATGGACGAGTATCTCGAGCAGCCGATCGAGAACGTGCCCTTCGGCCGCATCGGCGCGCAGACCGCCAAGCAGGTGATCCTGCAGCGCATCCGGGATGCCGAGCGCGAGCAGATCCTGAACGACTTCCTGTCGCGCGGCGACGAGCTCGTGACCGGCACCGTGAAGCGCATGGAGCGTGGCAGCGCGATCGTCGAGTCCGGGCGCCTGGAGGCGGTGCTGCCGCGCGAGAACATGATCCCCAAGGAGAACCTGCGCGTGGGCGACCGCGTGCGCGCCTGGGTGGCGAAGATCGACCGCGGCGCGCGCGGCCCGCAGCTGATCCTGTCGCGCACCGCGCCGCAGTTCATCATGAAGCTGTTCGAGCTCGAGGTGCCGGAGATCGAGGAAGGCCTGCTCGAGATCAAGTCGGCCGCCCGCGACCCGGGCGTGCGCGCCAAGATCGCCGTGCACACCAACGACCGGCGCATCGACCCGATCGGCACCTGCGTCGGCATGCGCGGCTCGCGCGTGCAGGCGGTCACGCAGGAGCTCGCCGGCGAGCGCGTGGACATCGTGCTCTGGTCGGCCGACCCGGCGACCTTCGTGATCGGCGCGCTCGCGCCGGCCGAGGTGAGCTCGATCCTGGTGGACGAGGAAAAGCACGCGATGGACGTGGTGGTGGACGAGGAGAACCTCGCGATCGCCATCGGCCGCAGCGGGCAGAACGTGCGGCTCGCCTCCGAGCTCACCGGCTGGACCATCAACCTGATGACGCAGGAAGAGTCCACCAAGAAGCAGGAGGAGGAGAGCACGCGCACCAAGCAGCTGTTCATGGAGCGCCTCGACGTGGACGAGGAAGTCGCCGACATCCTGATCCAGGAAGGTTTCTCGACGCTCGAGGAAGTCGCCTACGTGCCGATCAACGAGATGCTCGAGATCGAGGCGTTCGACGAGAACACCGTGAACGAGCTGCGCAGCCGCGCGCGCAACGCGCTGCTGGTGCAGGCGATCGCGAGCGAGGAGTCGATCGACGGCATCGACCAGAAGCTGCTGCAGCTCGAAGGCATGGACACGCAGCTGGCCGCCAAGCTCGCCGCGCAGGGCGTGAAGACGCGCGACGACCTCGCCGACCTGGCGGTGGACGAGCTTTCGGAGATGACCGGCATTGATCCCGAGAAGGCGAAGACCCTGATCATGGCCGCGCGCGCGCACTGGTTCGCGGACGAGGCAGGCACCGCCGCTGCAGCCCCTGCTTCGCAGAAGGGAACCGCGTAACGTGGCTCAAACCAGCGTCGCCCAGTTCGCCAGCGAGCTCAAAGTCCCGCCTTCGGTGCTGCTCGAGCAGCTGCGCGCGGCCGGCGTGGAGAAGCGCGTCGCCGAGGACTCGCTCAGCGAGCAGGACAAGGCGCGTCTGCTGGAGTACCTGCGCAAGTCGCACGGCTCGATTGAGCCCAAGAACAAGATCACGCTGACGCGCAAGCAGACCAGCGAGATCAAGAAGTCCGATTCCACCGGCAAGGCGCGCACCATCCAGGTCGAGGTGCGCAAGAAGCGCGTGTTCGTGAAGCGCGACCCGTCCGAGCTGGCCGCGGCAGCGACCGCGGCGGAGATGCCCGCACCCGCGACCGCGCCGCCGCCGGCCCCGGCAGCGCCGGTGCCGGCCGGCCCGGATGCGAAAGAACTGGAGCTGCGCGCCGAGGAACAGCGCCGCCAGCAGCAGCTGTCCGAGATCCAGGCCGCCGAGCTGCGCGAGAAGCAGGAACGCGAGAAGCGTGAGGCCGAGCACAAGCAGGCGGAACGCGCCGCTCCCGCGCCGGCGACTCCGGCAGCGCCGGCAGCGCCGGCCAAGGACGGTACCTTGCACGCGCCCAAGGCCGGCGAGCCGAAGACCGACAAGAAGGCGAAAAAGATCAAGCAGACCACGATCCTGCGCGACGACTCGGTGCGCCGCAGGCAGATCAAGACGCGTGGCGACATGGGCGGCGGCGTTGCGGGCTGGCATGGCCGCGGCGGACGCCATCGCGGCGCAAGCGCACCCGCGCAGGGCGAAACCACGTTTGCCGCGCCCACCGAGCCGGTGGTGCGCGACATCGCGGTGCCGGAAACCATCACGGTGGGCGATCTCGCCCACCGCATGTCGGTCAAGGCGGTCGAGGTCATCAAGGTGCTCATGAAGCTGGGCAGCATGGCCACCATCAACCAGGTGCTCGACCAGGAAACCGCGATGATCGTGGTCCAGGAGATGGGCCATACCGCCAAGGCGGCGAAGCTCGAGGATCCGGAGGCTTACCTGGTCGCAGGATCGGAAGGCGAGGGTGTCAATGCCGTGCCGCGACCGCCGGTGGTCACGGTGATGGGCCACGTCGATCACGGCAAGACTTCGCTGCTCGACTACATCCGCACCACCAAGGTCGCCGCGGGCGAGGCGGGCGGCATCACGCAGCACATCGGGGCGTATCACGTCGAGACGCCGCGCGGCGTCATCACCTTCCTGGACACGCCGGGCCACGAGGCGTTTACCGCCATGCGCGCGCGCGGCGCCAAGGTCACCGACATCGTGGTGCTGGTGGTCGCGGCCGACGACGGTGCGATGCCGCAGACCATCGAAGCCATCGCGCATGCCAAGGCAGCGGAAGTGCCGCTGGTGGTGGCGATCAACAAGATCGACAAGCACGAAGCCAATCCCGAACGCGTGAAGCAGGACCTGCTGCAGCACGGCGTCGTGCCCGAGGACCTGGGCGGCGAATCGCCGGTGGTGCCGGTGTCGGCAAAGACCGGCGCCGGAATCGACGCGCTGCTGGAGCAGATCCTGCTGCAGGCCGAAGTGCTGGAACTGAAGGCGCCCGTGGATGCTCCCGCCAAGGGCGTGGTGATCGAAGCGCGCCTCGACAAGGGACGCGGCCCGGTGGCGACGCTGCTGGTGCAGTCCGGCACGCTCAAGCGCGGCGATGTGGTGGTGGCAGGCGCGGTCTATGGGCGGGTGCGCGCCATGCTGGACGAGAACGGCAAGACCGTGCAGAGCGCGGGGCCTTCGATCCCGGTCGAGATTCAGGGCCTGTCGGACGTGCCGCGCGCCGGCGAGGAGGTGGTGGTGCTCACCGACGAGAAGAAGGCGCGCGAAGTCGCCTTGTTCCGCCAGGGCAAGTATCGTGACGTCAAGCTCTCCAAGCAGCAGGCGACGAAGCTGGAGAACATGTTCGCGCAGATGGGCGAGGGCGGCGGCGTCTCGAAGACGCTGGCGCTGCTGATCAAGTCCGATGTGCAGGGCTCCCAGGAAGCGCTCGCGCATGCGCTCACGCGCCTGTCGACGGATGAGGTCAAGGTGGCCGTGGTGCACGCCGGCGTCGGGGGCATCACCGAGTCCGATGTCAACCTGGCGCTGGCTTCGCGCGCCGTGATCATCGGCTTCAACACGCGCGCCGACGCGACCGCACGCAAGCTGATCGAATCGGCAGGCGTGGACGTGCGCTACTACAACGTCATCTACGACGCTGTCGAGGAAGTGAAGGCCGCGCTCTCGGGCATGCTCGCGCCCGAGCGCAAGGAGAGCGTCATCGGCATGGTGGAAGTGCGCCAGGTGTTCCGCATCTCCAAGGTTGGCACGGTCGCCGGCTGCTACGTGCAGGACGGCCTGGTCAAGCGCGGCGCACAGGTGCGCGTGCTGCGCGACAACGTCGTCATCCATGCCGGCGATATTGACACGCTCAAGCGCTTCAAGGACGACGTGCGCGAGGTCAAGGCCGGCTTCGAGTGCGGCATGTCCCTGAAGAACTTCCAGGACCTCAAGGAAGGCGACCAGTTCGAGGTCTTCGAAGTCCTCGAGGTGGCGCGCACGCTATGAGCCGGGGGCGAATCCAGGGATGAGCCGCGGGCGGCCGCAGAAGGTGGCCGACCTGATCCAGCGCGAGCTCTCCGAGCTGATCCGGCTAGAGTTGCGCGACCCGCGTGTCGGCATGGTGACCATCACCTCGGTCGATGTGTCGCCCGACTTGTCGCACGCCAAGGTGTTTTTCACTCTTTTGGATAGCAAGCTTTTGAGCGAAACAACCCGGGGGCTGCAACGTGCCGCCGGCTTCCTGCGCTCCCAGCTTTCCCACCGCATGAACATGTACACCACCCCGGAACTGCGCTTCGTCTACGACGAGTCCGTCGAGCGCGGCGACCGGCTCTCGCAACTCATCGACAGCGTCGTCCCGCCGAAGAAGGACTGATGCGGCGCAAGCTGGACGGCGTGCTGCTGCTCGACAAGCCCGTCGGCCCGAGCTCCAGCGCGGTACTGCAGGCCGTGAAGCGCCTGCTCGACGCCGAGAAGGCCGGCCACGCGGGCACGCTCGATCCGATGGCCTCCGGCCTGCTGCCGCTGCTGTTCGGCGAGGCGACGAAATTCGCGCAGTTCGGCCTGGATGCGGCCAAGGAATACGTCGCGGACCTCCGGCTCGGCGTGGCCACCGAGACGGGCGACGCGGAAGGCAAGGTCACCCAGCGGCTGCCCGCGAACGTCGACGACGACAGTTTGGCGCGCGCACTGGCGCGCTTTCGCGGCCCCATCGAGCAGGTGCCGCCCATGTATTCGGCGCTCAAGCACGCAGGGCAGCCGCTTTACGAGCTCGCGCGCGCGGGCCAGTCCGTCGAGCGTTCGCCGCGCGCGGTCAACGTGTACGAGCTCGAGCTCGTTTCCCGCAGCGCCGATCTTCTCCGCCTGCGGATCCGGTGCAGCAAGGGAACTTACGTGCGCCAGCTGGCCGTGGACCTGGGCCTCGCGCTGGGCACGGTCGCGCACGTCGAGACCCTGCGCCGGACGGCGGTGGGCGGGCTGCGGCTGGATCAGGCGGTGTCGCTGGACGACCTGCAGGCGCTGGGCGACCAAGGGCGCCGCGCATGGCTGCTGCCTGCCGACCGCCTGCTCGAGCACCTGCCGCGCGTGGAGCTGGACGAGCCGCTCGCGGCGCGCTTCCGCCAGGGGCAGGCAGTCCGCGCCGCCGCCGCCGCCCCAGGCCCCTGCCGCGTCTATGTCGGCGGGGCGCTGCTGGGGGTGGGCGAGGGCAAGGCCGGGGGCGAATTGCAGCCCGCCCGACTGATTGCAAGGGCCTGAAATACCGAGAAAAACTTGTAATCGGGCGGCACTATCGCTAGAATCCCGGCCTCACAGTCGAGCCTTAAAAGAGAGAAGAGCACATGAGTTTGCAGGTTGCGCAGAAAGCGCAAGTCGTCAAGCAGTACCAGCGGGCCGGCAACGATACCGGCTCCCCGGAAGTGCAGATCGCGCTGCTCACCGAGCGCATCAACGGCCTGACCGAGCACTTCAAGTCGCACGTCAAGGACTTCCATTCGCGCCGCGGCCTGCTCAAGATGGTGAGCCAGCGGCGCAAGCTGCTCGATTACCTGAAGCGCAGCGACGCCGACAAGTACCGCTCGGTGATCGAACGCCTCGGACTGCGCAAGTAAGCGCCATTCCCCTTTCCTGAATGCCGTAGCAACGAACGCTCATCGGGTCGATGAGCGTTTTTTGTTCGCGTCCCATACCTGAGGATTACCTTTGAACCCCATCAAGAAAACCTTCACCCTCGGCACGCAGCAGGTCACGCTGGAGACCGGGGAAATCGCCCGCCAGGCGCACGGCGCCGTAGTCTGCACGGTCGATGACACCGTGGTGCTCGCCGCGGTCACCGCCTCGAAATCGCCGAAGGCCGGCCAGAGCTTCTTCCCGCTGACGGTGGATTACGCCGAGAAGACCTACGCCGCGGGCAAGATCCCCGGCGGCTTTTTCAAGCGCGAGGGCCGGCCGACCGAGAAAGAGACGCTCACCAGCCGCCTCATCGACCGCCCGATCCGGCCGCTGTTCCCGGACGGCTTCTACAACGAGGTGCAGGTGGTGGCGCAGGTGCTGTCGCTCAATCCCGAGGTGGATGCGGATATTCCCGCGATGATCGCGGTGTCGGCGGCGCTCACGCTCTCGGGCGTGCCCTTCAACGGCCCGATCGGCGCCGCGCGCGTCGGCTACCTGAACGGCCAGTACGTGCTGAATCCGACGGCCTCGCAGATCAAGGAATCGCAGCTCAACCTGGTGGTCGCCGGCACCGCGCAGGGCGTGCTGATGGTGGAGTCGGAAGCGCTCGAGCTGCCCGAGGACGTGATGCTGGGCGCCGTGGTCTATGGCCACGAGCAGATGCAGGCGGCGATCAACGCGATCGAGGAACTGGCGGAAGTCGCCGGCAAGCCGGCCTGGGACTGGAAGGCGCCCGAGAAGGACGCGGCAATGGAGGCAAGGATCGCCGAGATGGCCGAGGCCGACCTGCGCGCGGCGTTCGCGATGCGCCAGAAGAGCGCGCGCTCGGCAGCGATCGACGCGATCTGGAAGCGCGTATTCGAGGCGCTCGGCGTGGGCAGCGAGGGCGGTCCGGACGCCAATGCAGTGAAGGAGCTGTGCTTCGCGCTGGAGTCGAAGATCGTGCGCAACCAGATCCTGGACGGCGAGCCGCGCATCGACGGGCGCGACACGCGCACCGTGCGCCCGATCACCATCCGCACCGGCGTACTGCCGCGCACCCACGGCTCGGCGCTGTTCACGCGCGGCGAGACGCAGGCGCTGGCCACGGTGACGCTGGGCACCGGCCGCGACGAGCAGATCATCGACGCGCTCGCGGGCGAATACCGCGAGCGCTTCATGTTCCACTACAACATGCCGCCGTACGCCACGGGCGAGACCGGCCGATATGGATTTACCAAGCGCCGCGAGATCGGCCATGGCCGCCTTGCCAAGCGCTCGCTGGTGGGCATGCTGCCGCCGGCGACCGACTTCGGCTACTCGCTGCGCATCGTCTCGGAAATCACCGAGTCGAACGGCTCCTCGTCGATGGCCTCGGTCTGCGGCGGCAGCCTCGCGCTGATGGACGCCGGCGTGCCGATCAAGGACCACGTCGCGGGCATCGCCATGGGTCTGATCAAGGAAGGCAAGCGTTTCGCCGTGCTGACCGACATCCTCGGCGACGAGGACCACCTCGGCGATATGGACTTCAAGGTCGCCGGCACCGAGAAAGGGCTGACCGCGCTGCAGATGGACCTGAAAATCGAGTCCATCAACAAGGGCATCATGCAGGTCGCGCTCGACCAGGCGCGCGAGGCGCGCATCCACATCCTGCAGCAGATGAAGCAGGCGATGGGCGGCTCGCGCAGCGAGCTCTCGAGCTTCGCGCCGCGCATCATCAAGATCAAGATCAATCCGGACAAGATCCGCGACGTGATCGGCAAGGGCGGGGTGGTGATCCGCGGCATCCAGGAGGAGACCGGCACCACCATCGAGATCGAGGACGACGGCACGATCTCCATCGCCTGCGTGCAGGCCGAGGGCGGCGAGGCGGCGCGCAAGCGCATCCAGGACATCACCGCCGACGTCGAGGTCGGCAAGATCTACGAGGGTCCGGTGCTGCGCCTGCTCGATTTCGGCGCCATCGTCCAGCTGCTGCCAGGCCGCGACGGCCTGCTGCACATCTCGCAGATCAGTAACGAGCGCGTCAACGCCGTGTCCGACCACCTCAAGGAAGGCCAGGTGGTGAAGGTCAAAGTGCTCGAGGCCGACGACAAGGGCCGCGTGCGGCTTTCCATGAAAGCCGTCGGCCAGCAGGAAACGGTCAAATCCTAGGGCTTACTTGGCGACCTGGCGCTCGCGCATCTCGTCGAGCGTCTTGCAGTCGATGCACAGCGTGGCGGTCGGGCGCGCTTCCAGGCGCTTCAGGCCGATCTCGACGCCGCAGCTCTCGCAGTAGCCGTACTCGTTGGCGTCGATGCGCGCGATGGTCTCGTCGATCTTCTTGATCAGCTTGCGCTCGCGGTCGCGGTTGCGCAGCTCGAGCGCCATGTCCGACTCCTGGCTGGCGCGGTCGTTCGGGTCGGCGAACACGGTGGCCTCGTCCTGCATCGTGTGCACGGTGCGGTCGATCTCCTCGGAGAGCTCGGCCTTCAGGCTCTCGAGGATCTTGCGGAAATGCGTGCGCTGCTTCGCGTTCATGTACTCCTCGCCCTTCTTCGGGACGTAGGGCGCGAAGCTCTTCTTGCTCAGTTCGACCGGCATTCCGTTTGCTGCCCAGAAAAACGAAGGTGGCTTTGTAGCAGGAATTGCCCCCTGCCGCAAGCCGAAAAAAGAGTATCATTGGCGCCCGATTTTCGGGGTGTAGCGCAGCCTGGTAGCGCGCCTGCTTTGGGAGCAGGATGTCGGGAGTTCAAATCTCTCCACCCCGACCAAGGTCTGACCCGGCAGGCGAGGCAGCAGGCAGAAGCGACAACGGATCTGCCCGTAGCTCAACCGGATAGAGCACCAGCCTTCTAAGCTGGGGGTTGTGGGTTCGAGTCCCGCCGGGCAGGCCAGAGAACTGGCAGCAGAGCGCAGCGCAGCAATGGTGGCCGTAGCTCAACGGTAGAGTCCTGGATTGTGATTCCAGTTGTTGTGGGTTCGAGTCCCATCGGCCACCCCACCTTCCATGCCGCAAGCCGCTTCCCCGCAGAAATTCACCCGCCCGGTCCTGGGCGCGCGCGCGCGCGCGGGCGACGCGTTCATCGCCAACGTCACGGCCGCGGTCGCGCAGATCCACGCCAACCGGGCCGGCGCCGCGGCTGGGCGGGATCCGGAGTACCTGCACCAGCTGCGCGTGGGCATGCGTCGCCTGCGCTCGACGCTGCAAGCCTGCCGCGGGCTCCTGCGGCGCGAGGAAACCCGCCGCCTCGATCGCCGGCTGCGAGATGCGTTGCGCGCCCTCGGCGCAGCGCGTGACTGGGACGTCTTCGAGCGCGACATCGGCGCACCGGCGCTGCGACGCTTCGCGCATGCTCGCTCGGAGCCCGCGCGCAAGCAGGCGCGCGCGGCGGCACGTTCGGCGCCGATGCGCTTTCTTCCCGAGGAAGTCCTCGCCTGGGCGCGCAGCAGGCCCTGGCGCGCCACATCGCGCGCCGGCGAGCCGATCGACACGTTCTCGCGCCGCGCGCTGGAGCGCGCCTGCGCGCGACTCGCAGACGCCGCGCAGGACATCGACTGGAAGGATGCGCCGCGCCGGCATCGCGTTCGCATCCGCCTGAAGCGCCTGCGCTATGCCTGCGACTGCTTCGCGGCCGCCTGGCCCGAGCAGGCGCAGAAGCCGTTCTACGCGAAGCTGCGCAACCTGCAGAATGTCCTCGGCGAGCTGAACGACGTCGCCGTGCAGCGCCGCATGCTGCAGCAGATGGTCGAGTCCGGCGCGCCGGCGCGGGCGGCAACGCGCGCCACGGGGCTGCTCGCGCGCCGCGAGCGCGGCCTGTTTGCGAAGCTGCGTCGCGCCTGGGCCGGCTTCGCGGCGGTCAGCCCCTATTGGCGCGCGCCGGAAGCTGTTCCCGCCGCAGGATGAACACGGTGCCCGGGTCGCTGACCTCGGGCCAGAGGAACTCCAGCCGCGGGTAGGCGCGTTCGAGCGCCTTGCGGTTGCCGCCGATCTCGCAGACCAGCAGGCCGCCCGGATTCAGGTGCGAGCGTGCCTCAACGAGGATCCGATTCACGAGATCGAGTCCGTCCTTGCCAGCCGCCAGCGCCCGCGCCGGCTCGTGCCGGTACTCCTTCGGCAGCTTTTTCATCGAGCGCGCGGTGACGTAAGGCGGATTGCTCACGATCAGGTCGTACTTGCCCTTCAGGGACGAGAACAGGTCCGAACGAATGGCGCGGACGCGTCTTTGCAGCTCGTACTTCCTGATGTTGATGTTCGTCACCTGAAGCGCGGACGCCGACAGGTCCGTCGCGTCAATCCTCGCGTGCGGGAACTCGAGCGCCAGCAGAACGGCGAGGCACCCGGAGCCCGTGCAAAGATCGAGCATGCGCTTCGGCTCGCGCTGCAGCCACGGGCTCAAATGCTCGCGCAGCAGCTCGGCAATGAAGGAGCGCGGCACGATGACGCGCCGGTCCACGTAGAACGCGTGCTCGCCGAGCCAGGCTTCCCTGAGCAGGTAGGCGAGGGGCTCGCGCGTCCGGACTCGACGGCGGGCAAGTGTGTCTATTTCCTTTATTTGTTTGGAGCTCAAGTCCTGTTCGAGAAGAAAACCGAGAACTGACGAAATGAGCCACGCTGCTTCCTCCTTCGCGCTGTGCGTGCCGTGGCCGTAGTGGAGCTTCGCGCGCGCGAAGCGCTGCGCGGTGCGGCGCAGGAGCTCGGAAACCCTCAAGGAAGCAGGGCGCGCAGGACGTCGAGGTAGATCTTCGACAGCTGCTCGAGCGCGGCCACCTCGATGTGCTCGTTCAGCTTGTGGATGCTCGCGTTGACCGGCCCGATCTCGAGCACCTCGGGCGAGATCTCGACGATGAAGCGCGCATCCGACGTTCCGCCGGTCGTGGAAAGCTCCGCGATTCGTCCCGTATGGCGCTTGCAGATCTCGGTCACCGTCTGCGCGAGCCTGCCCTGCGCGCTCAGGAACGGCTTCGCGCCGAGCACCCAGGCGAGCGAGTAATCCAGCCCGTGCTTCTTGAGAATCGCCTCGAAACGCTGCATCAGCGAGGCATCGGTGCTCTCGGTCGAAAAACGGAAATTGAAATCCACGACGACGCTACCCGGGATCACATTGCCCGCGCCGGTGCCCGCCTGCACGTTCGAGACCTGCCAGGTGGTGGGTGGAAAGCTTTCGTTGCCGCGGTCCCACTGCGTCTTCGCGAGCTCCGCGAGCGCGGGTGCGAGCTCGTGCACCGGGTTGCGCGCGAGATGCGGATAGGCGACGTGGCCCTGCACGCCGCGCACCGTCAGGCGCCCGGAGAGCGAGCCACGGCGGCCGTTCTTGAGGGTGTCGACGAGCGCGTCCACCGAGGTCGGCTCGCCGACGATGCAGTAGTCCATCGCCTCGCCGCGGCGCTTGAGCACTTCCACCACCTTGACGGTGCCATCGACTGCCGGGCCTTCCTCATCCGAAGTGAGCAGAAGCGCGATCGAACCCGAGTGGGCGGGTCTTTCCTTTATAAAATCCTCAGTAGCAGCGACAAAGGCGGCAATGGAGGACTTCATGTCGGCCGCGCCGCGGCCGTAGAGCTTGCCGTGGCGCAGCGTCGGCACGAAGGGATCCGAATGCCATTCGGAGAGTGGCCCGGTGGGCACCACGTCGGTGTGGCCGGCGAAGCAGAGCAGGGGCCGGCCGCTGCCGCGCTTCGCCCAGAGGTTGCTCACTTCGCCGAAGTTCATCGGCTCGCAGGCGAAGCCGGCCTGCGCGAGCCGCTCGGCGATGAACGCCTGGCAGCCCCCGTCCTCGGGCGTGACCGAGCGCCGGCGGATCAGCTCCTGCGCGAGTTCAAGCGCTGGCGTCAATCTTGAAGTCGCTGAAGGAGGCGCCGCCCGTCGTGGTCGAAAGCGCGCTGTCCTTCTTGTCGTCCTTCTTGCCGCCGCCCGGCACCACCGACACCGATCCGGTGGAGAGCTCGCCTGCGGTCGCCTGGTTGATGAGCCACAGCATGTTGGTGGCCGAGTCGGCGTTCGCCATGCACTCTTCCTGCGTGATCGCGCCTTCCATGAACATCTTGAACAGCGACTGCTCGAAGGTCTGCGAGCCCGGCGCCATGCTCTTCTCCATGGCGTCCTTGATCTCGTTGATGTCGCCCTTCTCGATCAGCTCGGAGATGTGGCGCGTATTGAGCATTACCTCCACCGCGGCGCGGCGCGCGCCGGTCTTGGTGCGCACCAGGCGCTGCGAGACGATCGCCTGCAGCGCCGCCGAGAGATCGAGCAGCAGCGTCGGCCGGTTCTCCAGCGGGTAGAAGCTGATGATGCGGTTCATCGCGTGGTAGCTGTTGTTGGCGTGCAGCGTGGCGAGCGCGAGGTGGCCGGACTGCGCGTAGGCGAGCGCCATGCCCATGGTCTGCTTGTCGCGGATCTCGCCGATCAGGATGCAGTCCGGCGCCTGCCGCAGCGCGTTTTTCAGCGCGATCTCGAAGCTCTTGGTGTCGGTGCCGACCTCGCGCTGGTTGACGATCGATTTCTTGTTCTTGAAGATGAACTCGACCGGGTCTTCCAGGGTCAGGATGTGGCCCGACTTCTGCTCGTTGCGCAGGTCGAGCATCGCGGAGAGCGAGGTCGACTTGCCGGAGCCCGTCGCACCCACCATCAGGATCAGCCCGCGCTTCTGCAGGATCAGGTCCTTCAGCACGTCGGGCAGGCCGAGCGTGTCGAACTTCGGAACGTCGCCCGGGATGAAGCGCACCACCACCGCGGGCGAGCCCTTCTGGCGGAACGCGCTGATGCGGAAGGCGCCGATGCCTTCCAGCGCAACGGCGGTGTTCAGCTCCATCTCCGCCTCGTATTCCCTGATCTGGTGCTCGTTGAGGACCTCGTAGAGCAGCGTCTTGACGGCCTCGGCGTTCAGGACGGTCTGGTTGACCGGCATCGCCACGCCGTTGATCTTGATGTTGATCGGCGATCCCACCGACAGGAAGATGTCGGAGGCCTTCTTCTCGGCCATCACCTGGAACAGGCGCTTCATTGCTGACATGGCGTTCTCCCGGATTCCCCGACCGCTAGTTTAATCCCCGCGCAGCAATTCGTTCAGGCTGGTTTTGGCCCGGGTGCGGGCGTCTACCTTCTTGACGATGACCGCGCAGTACAGCGCGCAGCTGCGGTCCCCCGAGGGCATGGTGCCCGACACCACCACCGAGCCCGCCGGCACCCGGCCGTACAGCACTTCGCCGGTCTCGCGGTCGAAGATCTTGGTGCTCTGGCCGATGAACACGCCCATCGAGATCACGCTGTTCTCCTCGACGATCACGCCCTCGACGACCTCCGAGCGCGCGCCGATGAAGCAGTTGTCCTCGATGATGGTGGGGTTGGCCTGCAGCGGCTCCAGCACCCCGCCGATGCCCACGCCGCCCGACAGGTGCACGTTCTTGCCGATCTGCGCGCAGGAGCCCACCGTGGCCCAGGTGTCGACCATCGTGCCCTCGTCGACGTAGGCACCGATGTTCACGTAGGAGGGCATCAGCACCGCGTTCTTCGCGATGTAGGCACCGCGGCGCGCCATGGCGGGAGGGACGACCCGGACTCCGCTGGCTCTGAAGTCTTCTTCGGTAAAGGACGAAAACTTCGAAGGAACCTTGTCGAAATACCGTGTGGCGCCGCCTTCCAGAAGCCGATTGTCCTCGAGCCGGAACGAGAGCAGCACCGCCTTCTTGATCCACTGGTGCGTGATCCACTGACCGCCGCTCTTCTCTGCGACGCGCAGCCTGCCTGCGTCCAGGCCGGCGATGACCTCCGCGACCGCCGCGCGCAGTTCCTTCGGCGCGTTCGCCGGGCTGAGGGACGCCCGGTTGTCCCAGGCTTCGTCGATGATCTCGTTCATAGCGCCTTCGCGAACTGCAGGATGCGCCCGAGCGCTTCGACGCATTCCCCGAGGGGCGCCACCAGCGCGATGCGGACATGGTTTTTCCCGGGATTGGTTCCGTGCGCCTCGCGCGCGAGAAAGCTCCCCGGCAGGACCAGCACATTATATTGTTCGTACAGCCGGCGCGCGAACGCGCCGTCGTCGATCGGCGTGCGCACCCAAAGATAGAAACCGCCTTCGGGTCTTTCTGTTTTTAAACTGGTTTTTTCAAGTAAAGGCAAAACCCGGGAATACTTCTCGGCATACAGGCGCCGGTTCTCGCGCACGTGCGCCTCGTCGTTCCAGGCGGCGATCGAGGCGCGCTGCACCGACAGGCTCATCGCCGAGCCGTGGTAGGTGCGGTAGAGCAGGAACGGCTTGAGCAGCGCGGCGTCGCCCGCCACGAAGCCCGAGCGCATGCCGGGCGCGTTCGAGCGCTTGGACAGGCTGGAGAACATGATCAGGCGCTCGAAGCCGTTGCGGCCGAGCCGGCGCGCCGCATCCAGCGCGCCCAGCGGCGGCTGCGCCTCGTCGAAGTAGATCTCCGAGTAGCACTCGTCCGAGGCGATCACGAAGCCGTGCCGGTCGGAGAGCTCGAACAGCGCGCGCCATTGCGCGAGGTCCATCACGCGGCCGGTCGGATTCGCGGGCGAGCAGGCATACACGAGCTGCACGCCCTTCCAGTCGATCGCGGCATAGGGCATGCCGTCGTTCAGGTACACGGGGGTCGCGCCCGCCAGCAGCGCCGCGCCCTCGTAGATTTGATAGAAGGGATTGGGGGAAACCACTTTGGCCTTTTCGTCCGAATCAATCACGACCTGGGCAAAAGCAAACAAGGCCTCTCGCGAGCCGCTGACCGGGAGCACCTGGGTCGCCGGGTCGAGCGCGGGCAGCGAGTAGCGGCGCCGCGCCCAGGCGGCGATCGCCTCGCGCAGCTCCGGCAGGCCGGCCGTCTTCGGGTAGACCGCGAGGCCGTCGAGCGCGCCGGCGAGCGCGTCCTTGACCAGCGCCGGCGTCGGGTGCTTGGGCTCGCCGATCGACAGGTCGATCGGGCGCAGCGCCGGGTTCGGCGTCGCGCCGGCGAGCAGTTCCCGCAGCTTGTCGAAGGGATAGGTGTGGAGCCGGCCGAGGCGGGGATTCAAGCGCTCTCTTTCCAGCCCGCCTTGCGGTGCTCGGCGACGACCGAGGTCGCGATGCCGCCACGCACGTTGAACTTCGCCGTAAGCCGCATGGAGCGCGGCCGCGTCGCCTTGACCAGGTCGTCGAGGATGCGGTTGGTGACGGCCTCGTGGAACGCGCCCTGGTCGCGGAAGGACCAGACATACAGCTTGAGCGATTTCAGCTCCACGCACAGCCGGTCGGGCACGTACTCGAGCTGCAGCACCGCGAAATCCGGCTGGCCGGTGATCGGGCACAGGCAGGTGAATTCCGGAATCTCCATGCAAATCCGGTAGTCGCGGCGCGGCGACGGATTGGCGAACGTCTTGAGGCGCTGGCTCGGTCGCGAGGGCATCGAAAAAGGCCGGAAATCCGGACGGAAAACGAGCGCCGAATGGTATCATCTCCGAAATTCAAGAACGCCAACCAAAGCGACCGTAAGTGCGCCTCACCCAGGTCAAGCTCTCCGGCTTCAAGTCCTTCGTCGATCCCACCTCGATTCACGTTCCGGGCCAGCTGGTCGGTATCGTCGGCCCGAACGGATGCGGCAAGTCCAACGTCATCGACGCGGTGCGCTGGGTGCTCGGCGAGTCGCGCGCCTCGGCGCTGCGCGGCGACTCGATGCAGGACGTCATCTTCAACGGCTCGGGCAACCGCAAGCCGCTCGCGCGCGCGAGCGTCGAACTGATGTTCGACAATTCGCTCGGCCGCGCCGCCGGCCAGTGGTCGCAGTACGCCGAGCTTTCGGTGCGCCGGGTGCTGCAGCGCGACGGCGAGTCGAGCTACTACATCAACGGCACCCACGTGCGCCGGCGCGACATCACCGACGTGTTCCTCGGCACCGGCCTCGGGCCGCGCGCCTACGCGATCATCGAGCAGGGCATGATCTCGCGCGTGATCGAGGCGAAGCCGGATGAGCTCCGGGTCTTCCTCGAGGAGGCCGCCGGGGTCTCGCGCTACAAGGAGCGCCGCAAGGAGACCGAGCACCGCCTGGCCGACACGCGCGAGAACCTCGCGCGCGTCAACGACATCCGCACCGAGCTGGGCAGCCAGATTGAGAAGCTCGAGGGCCAGGCCAAGGTGGCCACGCGCTACCAGGAGCTGCAGCAGGGCCTGCAGCTCAAGCAGCACCTGTTGTGGTACCTGCGCCGCCGGGACGCTGCAACCGACCGCGACAAGCACGCGCGCGACATCGCCGGCGTCACCAACGAGGTCGAGGCGGGCACCGCGCAGCTGCGCGAGGTCGAGAGCCGCGTCGAGAGCGCGCGCGTGGCGCACTACGGCGCGGGCGACGCGCTCAATTCGGCGCAGGCGGCCGTGTACGCGGCCAACGCCGAAGTCGCGCACCATGAGTCGGAGTTGCGCCACATCGAGGAGAGCCGCAGCCGCCTGGAGAGCCAGCATACCGAGCGGCGCGCGCAGCTCGGTTCCTGGCGCGAGCAGCGCTCGCAGCTCACGCAGGCCCTGCACATGTGGGCGGCGCGCTCCGGGGGCGCCAGGCAGCGCGTCGCCGATGCGCAGGCCGTCCTCGCGGCCGAGAATGCGCGCCTGCCCGAAGCCGATCGCGCCTACCGCACCGCCCAGGAGCAGCTAAGCGAGTCGCGCAGCCGCGTGCAGCAGGCCGAGAGCCGGCTGCTGCTCGAGCAGCAGAGCGCGGCACACCTCGAAGGCAGCCTGAAGTCGCTCGCGCAGCGGCGCGAGCGACTGGACGCCGAGCTGCAGTCGCTGGCCGAGCCGGACGCGGCGGGCATGCAAGCAGCCAACGAGCGCGTGCTGCAGCTCGACCGGCAGATCGCCGAGTCCCAGGCAGCCCTGGATGCGCTGCAGTCCGAATGCGAGACCTCGAGCAGCGCAAGTGCGGCGGCTGCAGAGGCGCAGGCCGAGGCGAGCCGCGAACAGACCGCGGCCGACGCCCAGCTCGCGACGCTCAAGCAGGTACAGGCGGCCGCGGAAGAAGAGGCGCCGCTGCATGAATGGCTGGCGCGGCACCAGCTCGCCTCGCTGCCGCGCTTCTGGCAGAAGATCCGCATCGACCACGGCTGGGAGACCGCGGTCGAGTCGGTGCTGCGCGAGCGCCTGCATGCACTGGAGCTGGGCGACAGCGGCGCGCTGCGCGGTGACCGGCCGCCGGTGAAGGCGAGCCTGTTTGGCCCCGGCGACGCAGGTCCGCAACCGCAGGTGTCCGCGCAGTTGTCGGACCTGGCGCCACTGCGGGCCATGGTCCATGCCGCGGATGCCCGCCTCGGCGGCGCGCTCGCAGACTGGTTCGCGAGCGTGTACGCAGTCGAAGGCGTACCCAGCGCCGCGCAACGCAGCGCGCTGCCCGCCGGCGCGGTGCTCGTCAACCGCGAGGGCGATCGGTTCACGCGCCATACCGTGAGCTTTCACGCGCCGGACCCGGCGGATGCCGGCATCCTCGCGCGCCAGGCGGAGATCGAGGACCTCGAGGAACGCTGCAAACTGCTCGCAACGCGGGCGGCTGGCACCGCGACGGACGCCGCGGCGGCCGAAACGCGGCTCGCGGAACGCACCGCGGCGCTCGAGAAGGCGCGCGCGCTGCTCGCGGCGGGCCGGCAGGACAAGCACGCCGCACAGATCGAGGCGCTCAAGCTCGGCCAGGCGCTGGAGCGCTACCGCGATCGCAGCGCGCAGATCCGCGATGAGGCGGGCGTGATCGGCGCGGAGGTCGCGCGCGACGGCGCCAAGGCCGCTGAGACACGCGCGGCGCTTGCACGCATCGCCGAGGAGATCCGCGAATCGAAGCAGCGGCTGGAGACGGTGCGCGCCGCGTACGTGGCCGCTGAGACGGCGCTGGCCGAGCAGCGGGTGCGCGCGCAGCAGGCCGAGCGCGAGGCGCAGGACGCCCTGTTCGGCGAGCGCGAGGTCAGCGCCAAGATCGCCGAGATCGACAACTCGGTGCGCATGATCGACCAGCAGATCACGCGCGCAGACGAGGAGGTCGCCAGGCTGACCGCCGAGCTGGCGGTGGATCCGGTGCCCGCCGTGCGCAGCGCGCTTGCCGCCGCCGCCGGGGCGCGCATGGACTGCGAGCAGACGCTCGCGGCCGCGCGCGACGCGGTCGAGGCCGCCGCCGGCGCGCTGCGCGCGCTGGAAGAGGACAAGCTCAGGATCGAGAACGCGCTTGCGCCGCTGCGCGAGCGCATCAACGAGCTGCGCCTGAAGGAACAGGCGGCGCAGATCAACTACGACCAATACGACACGCAGCTGCGCGAGGCGGGCGGCGACGAGGAGCGCCTCGCGGCCTCGGCCGAGGCTGCGCCGCGCCCCGCGTCGCTGCAGGGCGAGATCACGCGCCTCACGCAGGCGATGAACGAGCTGGGCGCCGTCAATCTCGCGGCGCTGGACGAACTGGCGAGCGGGCGCGAGCGCAAGGACTTCCTCGACGCGCAGTCGGCGGACCTCGAGGAGGCGGTGGCGACCATGGAGGACGCCATCCGCAAGATCGACCGCGAGACGCGCGAGCTGCTGCGCGAAACCTTCGAGAGCGTGAACCGGCACTTCGGCTCGCTGTTCCCGGTGCTGTTCGGCGGCGGCGACGCGAAGCTGATCATGACGGGCGAGGAGATCCTCGACGCCGGCGTGCAGGTGATGGCACACCCGCCCGGCAAGCGCAATACGAGCATCCACCTGCTGTCGGGCGGCGAGAAGGCGCTCACCGCGATCTCGCTGGTGTTCGCCCTGTTCCAGCTCAACCCGGCGCCGTTCTGCCTGCTCGACGAGGTCGACGCGCCGCTCGACGACAGCAACACCACGCGCTTCTGCGACCTGGTGCGCAAGATGTCGGCGCAGACGCAGTTCCTGTTCATCAGCCACAACAAGATCACCATGGAGATGGCGGGCCAGCTGATCGGCGTGACCATGCCCGAGTCGGGGGTGTCGCGCGTGGTTGAGGTGGACATCGAGGAAGCCCTCAAGATCCGGGAGGAACTCGCCGCCTGAGGCCCGCGAGCCGGGTCCCCCAGGCGGCAGTGCCCTCCATGACCCCGCGATGAGCGAGCTGCAGATCGGGCTGCTGGCGATCGGGGTGGCGGTGGTCGCAGGCGTGCTCGTCTACAACCGGCTCCAGGAGCGCGGCGCTCGGCGCGAGGCCGAGGGCGCCTTTCGCTCGCAGCACGCCGACGCACTGCTCGACGCGCCGGCGGGCGCGCGTGAGGCGCCCGATCCGGCACGAGCTGCCTCGCACCGGCATCTCGAGATCCCCGCGCCGGCCGCGCAACCCGACCCGGCGGTGGACTACATCGTCGAATTCACCGCGACGCAGGCGGGCGCGCAGGCGACCGTGCAGGAGGAGTGGCCCGCCATCGAGCGGCGCCATGCGCGGCGCGCGCTCATCGCAGCCAGCCCGGACGGCAAGTCCTGGCGCGCGGGGCTGCAACTGGTCTCGCGCGACGGCGCGATCGGCGAAGCCGACCTGATCGAGTTCCGCTCGGCCATCGAGACGCTGGCGGCGCTGGTCGGCGGCACGGCGTCGGCGCCGGAGATGCGCGCGGCCGTGGAGGCCGCGCGCGTGCTGGACGATTTTTGCGCCGAAACCGACATCCAGCTGGTGGTGCACGTCGAGGGCGGGCCGTTTCCCGGCACCAAGATCCGCGCCGCTGCCGAGGCGGGCGGCCTCACGCTGGAGCCCGGCGGCAAGTTCGCGCTGCGCAACGACGCCCAGCAACTGCTCTACACTCTCGCCGCGCGCGACGGCGCGGCGTTCGCTGCGGCGACCATCAAGGACGCGGCGCCCGCCGGCCTGTCGCTTGCGCTCGAGGTCGCGCGCGCGCCCGACACGCGCCGGTCTTTCGAGTCCATGGCCCGTCTCGCGCACCAGCTCGCCTCGGTGCTGGGCGGCAGCATCGTCGACGACAACGGGCAGGCGCTCGACGAGCGCGCCGTGGCGGCGATCGCGCAGCAGCTGGACGCGGTGCGCGCCCAGCTCGAGGCCAAGGGCTTTGCGCCCGGCAGCCCGACCGCCCTGCGCCTGTACTCCTGAGCCTCGCACCGTGGCGAAGAGCCGGCCCGCCGCCCGCGTCGAAGCGCTGCGCAAGGAGATCGAGAACCACAACTTCCTCTACTACGCGAAGGACGCGCCGGCGATCACGGACGCGGAGTACGACAGGCTGTTTCGCGAGCTGGTCGCGCTGGAGAGCGCGCATCCGGAACTCGCGAGCGCCGATTCCCCCACGCAGCGCGTGGGCAGCGCGCCGCTGCCCGAATTCGCCGAAGTGCGCCACCGCACGCCGATGCTCTCGCTCGGCAACGCCTTCGAAGACGAGGAAGTGCGCGCCTTCGACCGCCGGGTGCGCGAAGGCCTGGGGGTGGAGGAAGTCGAGTACGCGGCCGAGCTCAAGTTCGACGGCCTCGCGGTGAGCCTGGAGTACCGCGACGGCCAGTTCGTGCGCGGCGCGACTCGCGGCGACGGCGCGACCGGCGAGGACGTAACGCCGAACCTGCGCACCGTGCGGGCGATTCCGCTGCATCTTCCAAGGGGACGCGACACCGCCGACCTGGAGGTACGCGGCGAAGTGCTCTACTACCGGCGCGACTTCGAGCAGCTCAACCGGCGCCAGGCGGCGATGGGCGAAAAGGTCTTCGCGAACCCGCGCAACGCCGCTGCCGGCAGCCTGCGGCTGCTCGATTCGCGCATCACGGCGCAACGGCCGCTCAGATTCTTCGCTTACGGGGTGGGCGTCGCCGCGAAAGCGCGCTGGCAGACCCATTCCGAATTGCTTGATCGCCTGGAAGCCTTGGGATTCCCGGTCAGCAAGGAACGTGGTGTTGCGCGAGGGGTGGAGGGTTTGCTGGATTTCTACAAGAAAATCCAGACGAAGCGAGAACAGTTGCCCTACGCCATCGATGGCGTGGTCTACAAGGCAAACCGGCTCGACTGGCAGGAGCGGCTGGGCTACGTCTCGCGCGCGCCGCGCTTCGCGATCGCGCACAAGTTTCCTGCCGAGGAACAGACCACCGAGGTGCTGAAGATCGAGGTCCAGGTCGGCCGCACGGGCGTGCTCACGCCGGTTGCGCGCCTGAGGCCGGTCGAAGTGGGCGGCGTCACGGTGACCAACGCCACGCTGCACAACGAGGACGATCTGCGCCGCAAGGACGTTCGGGTCGGCGATACCGTGGTCGTGCGTCGCGCCGGCGACGTGATTCCAGAAGTGGTTTCGGTCTTGCCCGACAAACGCCCTGGATCGGCGAAGGCATTCGAGATGCCGAAACGTTGTCCGGTGTGCGAGTCGCCGGTCACGCGCCTGGCGGGCGAGGCCGCGGCCCGCTGCACCGGCGGCCTGTATTGCA
Source organism: Burkholderiales bacterium (assembly GCA_049651845.1). Taxonomy (GTDB): domain Bacteria; phylum Pseudomonadota; class Gammaproteobacteria; order Burkholderiales; family SG8-39; genus RBG-16-66-20. The sequence continues at coordinate 65,845 of JBASCW010000046.1, forward strand.
GCGCGCAGCGCAAGCAGGCGCTGCAGCACTTCGTGGGCCGGCGCGCGATGGACATCGAGGGCGTCGGCGAAAAGCTGATCGAGCAGCTCGTGGACCTGGGGATCGTGGAAAGCCCCGCCGACCTGTACCACAAGCTGGACAAGGCCAGGCTAGCCGCGCTGGAGCGCATGGCCGACAAGTCCGCGCAGAACGTGATCGACAGCGTCGAGCGCTCGCGCAAGATGGACCTCGCGCGCTTCATCTTCGCGCTCGGCATGCCCGGCGTGGGCGAGGAAGTGGCCAAGATCCTCGCGCGGCACTTCGGCTCGCTGCCGGCACTGCTGGCAGCCGATTGGGCGGCGCTCGCCGCCGAGAAGGAAGCGGTTCGCAAGGACAACGCCCGGCGCAAGCGTAAGGGCGAGGCGCTGCAGGAGGTGCCTCTGGAAGGCATCGGGCCAGAGATCATGGAGAGCATCGAGAAGTTCCTGCACGAGCCCCATAACCGGAAGGTCATCCAGCGGCTCGTGGACCCCGAGCGCGGCGTGCACCTGAGCCATGTGGCGGCCGCGCACACGGCGCCCGGCGGCAGCAAGACCTTCGTGCTCACTGGTACGCTTCCGGGTATGAGCCGGGACGAAGCGCGCGCACGGATCGAAGCCCGGGGGCACAAGGTCGCCGGGTCGGTATCGAAGAAGACGGACTACGTGGTGGCGGGCGCCGAGCCGGGCAGCAAGCTGGAGCAGGCGCGCGCGCTCGGCGTCACGGTGCTCGACGAGGACGGCCTGATCGAACTCTTGGGGAAAAGCTGACCGATGCACAAGAAGATCACCAAGGCGGTGTTTCCCGTAGCGGGCCTGGGCAGCCGCTTCCTGCCCGCGACCAAGGCGAGCCCCAAGGAGATGCTGCCGGTGGTGGACAAGCCGCTGATCCAGTACGCCGTGGAGGAGGCGGCGGCGGCGGGGATCACGGACCTGATCTTCGTGACCGGCCGCAACAAGCGCGCCATCGAGGACCACTTCGACATGAACCCCGAGCTCGAGCGCGCGCTCGAGCACAAGGCGGAGCTGCTCGCGATCGCGCGCGGCGTGCTGCCGGCGGGCTGCCGCTGCATCTACATCCGCCAGGCCGAGCCGCTCGGCCTGGGGCACGCGGTGCTGTGCGCCGAGCCGGCGGTGGGCGAGGAACCCTTTGCAGTGCTGCTCGCCGACGACCTGATCGACGCACGGCCACCGACGCTCGCGCGCATGGCCAAGCGCTTCCGCAAGGACGGCTGCTCGCTGCTCGGCGTCGAGCAGGTGCCGCGCGCGCAGACGCGCAGCTACGGCATCGTGAGCCCGGAGGACCCGCGCGCCGAGGTCACGCCGATCCGCGCGATCGTGGAGAAGCCCGCTTCCAAGGACGCGCCGTCCACGCTGGCGGTGGTCGGACGCTACGTGCTCACGCCGGCCATCTTCCGGCTGCTCGAGCGCGCCAAGCCCGGCCGCGGCGGCGAGATCCAGCTCACCGACGCCATTGCGGCGCTGCTCAAGGAAGAGCGCGTGCTCGCGATGAACATCGGCGGCCGGCGCTACGACTGCGGCAGCAAGCTCGGTTATCTGCAGGCAACGGTCGAGCTCGGTCTGCGGCATCCGGACATCGGCAAGTCCTTTGGCGCCTATCTCAGGCAACGTTCGCGCTGAAATGCCCGACCTGAAGGCCTCCTGGGCGTTCCTCGAGAACTCCGACCTGATCGTCGCCGCCGAGGACGTGCGCGCGGCGATCGGCCGCATGGCCGGGGAGATCCGGGACTCCCTGGGCGAACGCTACCCTTATGTACTGGTGGTGATGGGCGGTGCAGTGGTGTTCGCCGGGCAGCTGCTGCCGCAGCTGCGCATGCCGCTCGACCTGGACTATGTGCACGTGACACGCTACGGCGCCGCAACCGACGGCGGCCGCATCGACTGGCGCGTGCCGCCCCCGGCAGCCGTGCGCGGGCGCCTGGTGCTCGTGCTCGACGACATCCTCGACGGCGGGCATACGCTGCGCGCGATCCGCGACCGGCTGCTCGAGCTGGGCGCCGAGAGCGTGCAATGCGCCGTGCTGGTCGAGAAGCGCATCGCCAGGGACAGGCCGATCGCCGCGGATTTCGTCGGCCTGAGGATTCCGGATCGCTTCGTGTTCGGCTGCGGCATGGATGCCAAAGGCTACTGGCGAAACTTGCCCGAGATCCGGGCCATGCGGGGCGCCTGATGCTGGCGATCATCGGCGGCAGCGGGCTGACGCAATTCGAGGGGCTCGCGCACCTGCAGCGCAAGTCCGTGCACACGCCGTACGGCAATACCTCGGTGGCGCTCAGCTTCGGGCGCATCGGCAAGTCCGACATCGTCTTTCTGGCGCGCCACGGCGAAGGCCATACGCTCGCGCCGCACCAGGTGAACTACCGGGCCAACATCTGGGCGCTGAAGCAGGAGCGCGTGCGCGAGATCGTTGCGGTGGCGACGGTCGGCGGGATCCGCAGGGAATTCGTGCCGGGCTCGCTGGTCGTGCCAGACCAGATCATCGACTACACCTGGGGACGCGCGTCGACATTTTTTGACGGTCCCGACGCGCCGGTGACCCACATCGATTTCACGGAACCGTATTCGGCGCGGCTGCGCGCCCGCATCATCGACGCCGCGCGCGCCTGCGGCGAACCGATCGCGATGCGCGGCGTCTATGCGGCGACGCAGGGGCCGCGGCTCGAGAGCGCGGCCGAAATCGACCGGCTGGAGCGCGACGGCGCCGATCTCGTGGGCATGACGGGGATGCCCGAGACGGCACTCGCGCGCGAGGCCGGTCTCGACTACGCGGCGATCGCGGTCGTGGTCAACCATGCCGCCGGTCGCGGCGACAGCGCGCACGGCATTTCGCTGGAGCGGCTCGACGCCATGCTCGCGCAAGCCATGGTCCGCGTGCGCCGCATCCTGCAGGAGCTCTGCAGCCAATGATCCGCGAAGTCTTGCGCATGGGCGACGAGCGCCTGCTGCGGCGCTCCGACGAAGTCGCGCGCTTCGGCACGCCCGAGCTCGCAGCGCTGCTCGAGGACATGCGTGACACCATGGCGCAGCTGAACGGCGCGGGCCTTGCAGCGCCGCAGATCGGCGTCAACCTGCGCGTGGTGATCTTCGGCGTGAAATCCAACCCGCGCTACCCGGATGTCGAAGAAGTGCCGGACACGGTGCTCATCAATCCGGTGCTGGAACCTCTCTCCGAGGAGATCGAGGAGGGCTGGGAAGGTTGCCTGTCGGTGCCCGGCATGCGCGGCTGGGTGCCGCGCTGGAAGCGGCTGCGCTACTGGGGCTTCGACGAGAAGGGTTTTCGCTTCAGCCGCGAGGTCCAGGATTTCCATGCTCGCGTGGTGCAGCACGAGTGCGATCACCTGGACGGCATCCTGTACCCGATGCGCATCCGTGACATGACGAAGTTCGGCTTCAACGAGGCTCTGTTTCCGGGCCAGGACCTGCCCGCGGAAGAGTAGGCGTGCCGCATGGCCGCCGAGCCGCGCACCCTGCTGCTGCTTCTGGGCGTGCTGGCCGCGCTGTTCGCGTGGTCAGTGTGGGCGGGACTCGCCGGCGTGGGAGTGATCGCCGCCTGGATGCTCTGGCTGGTGGCGGGCGACGCGGCGAAGAAGCGGCGCTGGCAGAAGGAGTGCCGGGAGCAGCTCGAGCGCGCGCTTGCTGCCCGCAGGCTTGGGCTCGAAGCAGCGTTCTACGGCGCGCCCGGCAGCGCCGCCCTTGGCGTCGCCTCGGGCGGCGCGGTTTTCACAGCGTTCAGCCGGGAAGGCGCGGAGGTGTTCGATGGCAAGGCGATTCTCGAGGCGCGCGCCCGGCGGCTACAGCAAGGCGACTACGAAATCGGCCTGTGCGTGCCTGGACGCGTTTCCGGGCGGCCGTACTGGCACACCGTCATCGTCGAGGACAGGGACGCGGCCCTGCGCTGGGCGCGCCGGGTCGAGTCCCTGGGTCGGCTAGATCTGCAGCTCGGCGAGTAGTTCCTGTTCGAGTTTGAGCACCGTCTTGGAATCGGCGAGCGCCGGGCCCGAGACCAGGAACACGTCCTCGGCACGGTCGCCGAGCGTGTTGATCTTCGCCGAGTAGAGATCGATGTGGTGCCTGGCGAGCTGGCGCGCGACGCGGTAGAGCAGGCCGGGCCGGTCGCTGGCGACGATGTTGAGCGAGTGATAGGCGCCACGCTCGTCCGGGCGGATGTCCACCGCGGGCGGGATCGGGAAGTGGCGCACGCGGCGCGACACGCGCCCGCTGCTGGGCGGCGGCAAGGGCGCCTGCGATTGCAGCTCGGCGGCGAGCTCGGTCTCGATCAGCTGCATCAGGTCGCGGTAGTGCGCGCCGGGTCCGCGGCCCATCACCAGGAAGCTGTCTAGCGCGTAGCCATTGCGCGTGGTGTGGATCTTAGCCTCGACGATGTTGAAGCCCGCACGCTCGAAGTAGCCGCAGATGCGCGCGAACAGAGCCTCGCGGTCCGGCGTGTAGATCATCACCTGCAAGCCCTCGCCGAAGGGCGCCAGGCGCGCCTTGACCACCGGCGTGCGGGTGTCCACGCGGTAATGCAGGTTGCGCGTCTGCCAGGCGATCTCCTGCGCGTCGTGGCGCAGAAAATAGGTGGTGTCCAGGTTCGGCCAGAAGCGGTCCTTGACCGCGTCTGAGAGCGCGTACAGGCGCAGCAGGCGCAGCGCTTCGGCCTGCTTCTCGGCGACCTCGGTGTCGAGCGCCGGCGCCTCGCCCGCGAGGATGCGCCGCGCCGAGCGGAACAGATCCTCCAGCAGCTTCGCCTTCCAGCCATTCCAGACCTTGGGGCTGGTGCCGCGGATGTCGGCCACCGTCAGCAGGTAGAGCGCCACCAGCCGGCGCTCGCCGCCGACCAGGGCGGCGAACGCGCGCGCGACCTCGGGGTCGTCGACGTCCTGCTTCTGCGCCACCGCCGACATCGTCAGGTGGTGCTCGACGAGGAACTCGACGAGGTCCGTGTCCTCCTTCGAGAAACCGTGGCGGCGGCAGAAGCGGCGCGCATCGAGCTTGCCGAGCGTCGAATGGTCGCCGCCGCGCCCCTTGGCGATGTCGTGAAACAGCGCCGCCACGTAGAGCAGCCAGTGGCGCGCGAAGCCGCTCATGAGCTGGCTGCAGAGCGGGAACTCGTGCGCGAACTCCGGCATCGTGAAGCGGCGCAGGTTGCGCAGCACCATCAGGATGTGCTGGTCCACGGTGTAGACGTGGTACAGGTCGTGCTGCATCTGGCCGACGATGCGCCCGAACTCCGGCAGGTAGCCGCCCAGCACGTCGTACTGGTTCATGCGGCGGAACTCGTGCACGATGCCGCGCGGCTGCTGCAGGATGTGCACGAACAGCAGTCGCGCCACCGGGTCGCGCCGCAGGCGCGCGTCGATCCGGCCGCGCGCGCGCCAGAGCGCGCGCAGCGTGCCCGCGGTCATGCCGCGCAGGTCGCCGTGCTCCTGCATCAGCAGGAAGCTCTCGAGGATGGCGCGCGGCTCGCGCTCGAACAGGTCCTCGCGGCGCGCCTCGAGCAGCGTGCCGCGCGCCTGGAAGCGCTCGTTGAGAACGCGCGGCGCGGTTTCGGGGGCAGGCGCAAAGCGCGCCTCCAGGTTCTGCAGCAGGATCGTGTTGAGCTGCGTGACCGCCTTGGCGTTGCGGTAGTAGTCCTGCATCAGCAGCTCGCTCGCGCGGCGCGCCTGGGTCGGCGCGTAGCCGCATGCGGCGGCGAGCGCGTCCTGGTGATCGAAGACGATGCGATCCTCGCGCCGCCCGGCCAGGTAGTGCAGGCGGATGCGCAGGTCCTGCAGCGCGGCCTCGAGGCGCGCCAGGCGCTGCGCCTCGCCCTTCTGCAGCAGGTCGCGGCGCGCGAGGTCCGCCCAGTGCCGGCCGATGCCGCAGGCGAGCGCGATCCAGCGGATCACCTGCAGGTCGCGCTGGCCGCCGGGCGCCTCCTTGAGGTTCGGCTCGAGTGCGAACGGCGTGTCGCGGAACTTGGCGTGGCGCTGCTCCTGCTCGAGCTTCTTCGCCTTGAGGAAGGCCGCCGGGTCCACCACGCGCGCGATCGCACGCTGCAGGCGCCGGAACAGCGCCGCGCTGCCGCAGATCGGCCGCGCCTCCAGCAGCGAGGTCTCGATGGTGATGTCGGCCGTGGCGGTCTCCACGCACGCCTCCACCGTGCGCACGCTGTGGGCGATCTCCAGGCCAACGTCCCAGAACAGGCTCACCAGCCGCTCCAGGCGCTCTCTTTCCTCCTCCGACGGCTCGCCGGCCAGCAGGATCAGCACGTCCACGTCGGAGCAGGGATAGAGCTCGCTGCGGCCGTAGCCGCCCGTGGCGACCAGCGCGGCGCCCGCGGGGCCGTGGGACTTCCAGAGCGCCTGCAGCGTGCGGTCGATCAGGCGCGTGTGCTCGCGCAGCAGCCATGAGGGCTTGCGTCCCCTGGCGTAGGCTTCGCGCAAACTCTCGCGTTCGGCGCGCAGCTCCTCGCGCAAGGCTTCGAAAGTCGGTCGCGGCGCGGCCGCGGACGTCACGCTCGCCTCAACCCGCGATGCCCGGCGGTGGCGGCGGCGTGCCGGCCGAGCGCGTGAGCACCTCGTAGCTGCTTTCGGTGACCAGGACGGTGTGCTCCCATTGCGCCGACAGGCTGTGGTCCTTGGTGACGATGGTCCAGCCGTCAGCGAGCTCGCGGATACCGGGCTTGCCGGCGTTGATCATCGGCTCGATGGTGAAGGTCATGCCCGGCTCGAGTTTCAGGCCGGTGCCCGCCTTGCCGTAGTGCAGCACCTGGGGCTCCTCGTGAAAGCGGCGGCCGATGCCGTGGCCGCAGAACTCGCGCACGATCGAGTAGCCGTGCTTCTCGGCATGCGACTGGATCGCGGCGCCGATATCGCCGAGGTGAGCACCGGGCTTGACCTGCGCGATGCCGCGCCACATACATTCGTAGGTCACGTCGACCAGCCGGCGCGCCTGGATGCCCGGCTCGCCTACGAGGTACATGCGGCTCGAATCGCCGTGGAAGCCGTCCTTGATCACGGTCACGTCGATGTTCAGTGCGTCGCCCGCCTTCAGCACTCGGTCGCCCGGAATGCCGTGACACACCTGATGGTTGACCGAAGTGCAGATCGATTTTGGGAAGGGCTTGTAGCCGGGTGGCGCGTAGTTGAGCGGGGCGGGGACCGTGCCTTGCACCCCGACCATGTACGCGTGGCAAAGGTCGTTCAGCTTGCCCGTGGTCACCCCGGGCTTCACGTAGGAGGCGATATAGTCCAGCACCTCGGCGGCCAGCCTGCCCGCGAGGCGCATCCTGTCCACCTCTTCCTGGTTCTTGATGACGACCGACATCGGGTGACCGGAAAAGCGCTGATTATGCTAGAATTTTGGGCTGGTCTTGGCATTTGCCTTGACCAAATTTCCCGCCCGGCAATTAGGGTGCCCCGCGCAGCGACATGCGGGGTGCAACGGACCGGCGCGGCAGATCCTTAACCCTAAGATTGGAGTGCGTAATGTCGGTCACGATGCGTCAAATGCTGGAGGCGGGCGTCCATTTCGGACACCAGACTCGCTACTGGAACCCGAAGATGGCGCCTTACATCTTCGGCCACCGCAACAAGATCCACATCATCAACCTGGAAAAGACCCTGGAGCTTTACCAGGCGGCGCTCAAGTTCGTACGCCAGCTGGCGGCCAACAAGGGCAGCATCCTGTTCGTTGGCACCAAGCGCCAGGCGCGCGAGATCCTGCACGAGGAGGCGGTGCGCTGCGGCATGCCCTACGTCGACCACCGCTGGCTCGGCGGCATGCTCACCAACTTCAAGACCGTGAAGCAGTCGATCAAGCGCCTGAAGGAAATGGAAGGCATGGCCGAGGACGGGTCGCTCGAGCGCCTGTCGAAGAAGGAGGCGCTGGGCATCCAGCGCGAGACGCAGAAGCTGCAGCGCTCGCTGGGCGGCATCAAGGACCTCGCAGGTCTGCCCGACGCGCTGTTCATCATCGACGTCGGCTACCACAAGGGCGCGGTGACCGAAGCCCAGAAGCTCGGCATCCCGGTGGTGGCGGTGATCGACACCAACCATTCGCCGGACAAGATCGACTACGTGATCCCGGGCAACGACGACTCCAGCCGCGCGATCCGGCTCTACGCGCGCGGCATGGCCGACGCGGTGCTGGAAGGCCGCGCGCAGGCCGTCGAGGAAGTGGTGGCGGCCTCGCGCGACGAGTTCGTCGAAGTCGCCGAAGAGGGCGGCAACTGAGCGGGCATGCCCGGCGGCGGCGAAAAGGGGCCCGACCGGCCCCTTTTTTCAATCTGAAAGCGAAAAGGAACGGCACAACGTATGGCTGAAATTTCTGCGGCCCTGGTGAAGGAACTGCGCGAGCTGACCGGGCTCGGCATGATGGAATGCAAGAAGGCGCTGGCAGAAGCCGGCGGCGACCTGAAGAGGGCCGAGGAGCTGCTGCGCATCAAGAGCGGCGCCAAGGCCGGCAAGGCGGCGGGCCGCATCGCCGCCGAGGGCGTGATCGGCGCCTGGCTGTCGGCCGACGCGAAGACCGGGGCGCTGGTCGAGCTCAACTGCGAGACCGATTTCGTCGCCCGCAACGACGACTTCGTCGCCTTCGCCCGGTCGCTGGCCGAGACGGCGGCGGCGCAGAATCCCGCCGACGGCGCGGCGCTGTCCGCGCTGCCGGGCGTCGAGGCGCAGCGCCAGGCGCTGGTGCAGAAGATCGGCGAGAACATCACCGTCCGGCGCGTGGCGCGCATGCAGACGGGCGCCAGGCTCGCGCAGTACGTGCACGGCGGCCGCATCGGCGTGCTGGTCGAGTACGAAGGCGCAGACGACGCCGGCCGCGACGTGGCCATGCACGTCTCGTTCGCCAAGCCGGCCTACCTCACGAAGGCGGAAGTGCCGGCCGAGGTCGTCGAGCGCGAGCGCGGCGTCCTCGCGGCGCGCGCGAAGGAATCCGGCAAGCCCGCGGAAATCGTCGCCAAGATGGTCGAAGGCGGCCTCAACAAGTTCCTCGGCGAGCAGACGCTGCTCGGCCAGCCGTTCATCAAGGACGACAAGCAGACCGTCGAGAAGATGCTCGCGGCGAAGAAGACGAAGCTGTTCGGCTACAAGTTCCTGGTGGTCGGTGAAGGCATCGAGAAGAAATCGGCCGACTTTGCAGCGGAAGTCATGTCCATGGTGAAGAAAGACGAACCCGAGAACGAACCTCAAAAATAGAACAACAAGAAAACATTTCATGAAGCCGAAGTACAAGCGCATTCTGCTCAAACTCTCGGGCGAGGCCCTCATGGGCGAGGGCAGCTACGGCATCAGCCGCGAGACCATCGGCGCGATCGTCGCCGAGATCGCCGCGGTGCAAAAGCAGGGCGTGGAGATCGGCGTGGTGATCGGGGGCGGCAACATCTTCCGCGGCGTGGCACCGGGAGCCGCGGGCATGGACCGCGCGACCGCGGACTACATGGGCATGCTCGCGACCGTGATGAACGCGCTCGCGCTGCAGGACGCGATGCGCCAGGCCGGCCTCGCGAGCCGCGTGCAGTCGGCGCTCAACATCGAGCAGGTGATCGAGCCCTATATCCGCGGCAAGGCGATCCGCTACCTGGAAGAGGGCAAGGTGGTGATCTTCGCCGCCGGCACGGGCAACCCGTTCTTCACCACCGACACCGCGGCCGCGCTGCGCGCGAGCGAGGTCGGCGCCGAGATCGTGCTCAAGGCCACCAAGGTGGACGGCGTGTACACTAGCGACCCGAAGAAGGATCCGGCGGCGAAGCGGTACGGCCGGGTCAGTTTCGACGAGGCGATCCAGCGCAACCTGAAGGTCATGGACGCGACCGCGCTGGCGCTGTGCAGGGATCAGAGGCTGCCCGTCAACGTGTTCAGCATCTTCCGCGCGGGCGCCCTCGGGCGGGTGGTCGCGGGCGAGGACGAAGGCACCCTGGTGCACGTGTAGACGGGGACGGAGACAGCCATGATCGCGGAGCTCAAGAAGACCACCGAGACCAAGATGCACAAGAGCGTCGACGCCTTCAAGGCCGACCTCGCCAAGGTGCGCACCGGGCGCGCGCACACCGGGCTGCTCGACCACATCATGGTCGACTACTACGGCGCGCAGACGCCGCTCAACCAGGTCGCCAAGATCTCGCTGATCGACGCGCGCACCATCGGCGTGCAGCCGTTCGAGAAGAAGCTCGGCGCGACGATCGAGAAGGCGATCCGCGACTCCAACCTCGGCCTCAACCCGGCCTCCGCGGGCGACACGATCCGCGTGCCGATGCCCTCGCTCACCGAGGAGCGCCGCAAGGAGCTCGCCAAGGTGGTGCACAAGGAAGCCGAAGGCGCGCGCATCGCCGTGCGCAACCTGCGCCGCGATGCGATCCACGCGCTCAAGGAAGCGCTCAAGAAGAAGGAAATCTCGGAGAACGACGAGCGCCGGGCCGCCGACGACGTGCAGAAGCTCACCGACCGGCACATCGCCGAGATCGACAAGCTGCTCGCGCAGAAGGAAGCCGAGCTGATGGCGGTCTGAACGGGTGCGCATGACGAAGACGCGCGCGCACGCCAGCTCCACCGCCGAGATCCCGCCGCAGGGCGACGTGCCGCGCCACGTCGCCATCATCATGGACGGCAATGGCCGCTGGGCGAAGCGCCGCCATCTGCCGCGCTTCGCCGGCCACCGCCGCGGCGTCGAGGCGGTGCGCGAGATCGTGCGCGCCTGCGCCGAGCGCGGCGTCGGCTACCTCACGCTGTTTGCGTTCAGCTCGGAGAACTGGCGCCGGCCCGCCGAGGAAGTGGCGCTGCTGATGCAGCTGTTCATCGGCGCGCTCGAGAACGAGGTGCAGAAGCTGCACCGCAACGGCATCCGGCTGCGCGTGGTCGGCGACACCGGTCGCTTCGACCCGAAGATCCAGGCGCTGATCGCCGCGGGCGAGCGGCTCACCGCGGGCAACGCCAGTCTCACGCTCACCATCGCGGCCAACTATGGAGGACGCTGGGACATCCTGCAGGCTTTCAACAAGCACTTGAAGACCAGATCGCCGGAGGTCGGCCAAGAACTCCAGGAATCGGATCTCACGCCCCATCTCGCGATGAGCTACGCGCCGGAGCCCGACCTGTTCATCCGCACCGGCGGCGAGCAGCGCGTCAGCAACTTCCTGCTCTGGCAGCTGGCCTACACCGAGCTGTATTTCACCGACACGCTGTGGCCCGACTTCGACGCGGCCGCGCTCGACGCCGCGTTCGTCTCGTACCGCCAGCGCGAACGGCGCTTCGGCCGCACCAGCGAGCAGCTCGAGGACGCCGTTCTGCCCGCGGCGAGCGGCGCCTGAGCGGCGCACCGGGACGCGCTTGCTGCTCACGCGCGTACTGACCGCCGCAGTCCTGCTCGCCGGCTTCGCCGCCGCGCTGCTCTGGCTCGATCGCGCCGCATTCTCGAAGCTGGTCGCCGCCGTGGTGGCGCTCGCCGCGTTTGAATGGGGCCGGCTCGCCGGCTTGCGCACCGCCGGCGCCCTTGGCTATGCGGCGTGCTGCGTCCTGCTCTACGGCCTGCTGCTGCAGCAGAGCGCATCGGGCGGCTTGCCGTATTGGGCCGCGGGATTGTTCTGGATCGCGGTGGTTCCATTCTGGCTGGCGCGCGGAGTCGCCAGAAAGCCGGGACGGCTCATCGCCGCCGGGTTCATCGTCCTGATTCCCGCCGGGCTCGCCATGGTGGCGCTGCCGCCGCGCTACCTGCTGATGGCGCTCGGCCTGGTCTGGGTCGCCGACAGCGCGGCCTACTTCGCGGGTAGCGCGTTCGGCCGCCGCAAGCTCGCGTCCTCGATCAGCCCGGGCAAAACCTGGGAAGGCGTCGCCGGAGGGGCGTTGGGCTGTGTCATCTACGCTATCATCTGGGCGACTTTGGATGCTGGATTGCGAGTCCGAGTACAGGGGGAGATCTGGTTGCCGTTCCTGGCCGGAACGCTGCTGCTTTGCGCGCTCAGCGTGCTGGGCGACCTGCTCGAGTCCGCGCTAAAGCGCCAGGCCGGCGTCAAGGACAGCGGCCGGCTGCTGCCCGGTCACGGCGGCGTGCTCGACCGCATCGACAGCGCGACCGCGACGCTGCCGGCGGCGCTGCTGATGCTGCGCGCGATGGGTACCGAATGACACAGGGATTGACGCTGCTTGGAGCGACCGGCTCCATCGGCGCGAGCGCGCTGGACGTCGTGTCGCGGCACCCGGACCGCTTCCACGTCTTTGCGCTGACCGCGCATCGCCGCGCCGACGCGCTGCTTGCCCTGTGCCTGAAGCACGCGCCGCGCTACGCGGCGCTCTCGGGCCAGGCCGAGGACGCAGCGCTGCGGCGCCGCTTCGCCGAGGCGGGCTGCCGCAGCGAGCTGCTGTTCGGGCCTCAGGCTCTCGAGCAGGTCGCCGCCGACGCCGGCTGCGACGTGCTGATGGCAGCGATCGTCGGGGCCGCCGGCCTCGCGCCCACGCTCGCGGGCGCACGCGCCGGCAAGCGCCTGCTGCTCGCGAACAAGGAAGCGCTGGTGATGGCGGGGCCGTTCTTCATGCGCGCGGTGCGCGAGCACGGCGCGCAGCTGCTGCCGATCGACAGCGAGCACAATGCGGTGTTCCAGTGCCTGCCGCGCGAGGCGGGCATGGCGCCGGCCGGCGCCGTGCGCCGCATCCTGCTCACGGCCTCGGGCGGACCGTTCCGCTCGACGCCGCTCGAGCGCCTGCCGCGCGTCACGCCCGACGAGGCCTGCGCGCACCCGAACTGGGCGATGGGCCGCAAGATCTCGGTCGATTCCGCGACCATGATGAACAAGGGCCTCGAGGTGATCGAGGCCTGCTGGCTGTTCGGCGTGCCGCCCGAGCGCGTCGAGGTGCTGATCCACGCGCAGAGCATCGTGCATTCGCTGGTCGAGTTCGTCGACGGCTCGGTCATCGCCCAGATGTCCAACCCCGACATGCGCGTGCCGATCGCGCATGCGCTCGGCTTCCCAGAGCGCATCGACTCGGGCGCGACGCCGCTCGACCTCGCCGCGCTCGGGCAGCTCAGCTTCGAGCGGCCCGACGCGCAGCGCTTTCCCTGCCTGGGCCTCGCCTACGCGGTGCTGCGCCAGGGCGGCACCGCGCCCGCGGTGCTGAACGCGGCGAACGAGGTCGCGGTGGCGGCCTTTCTCGACGGCAAGCTGCGCTACACCGCGATTCCGCAGGTGATCGAGCACGCGCTCGCGCGTCAGCCGGCCGCAGCCGCGGATTCGCTCGAATCCGTGCTCGAGGCCGACCGCGCGGCGCGGCGCGCGGCCACCGACGGCGTGGCGGCGCTCATGGGACGCGCGGCCTGAGGCAGCGGCAATGAGCATCCTGCACACGGTTCTTGCCTTCGTCGTAGCGCTCGGCGTGCTGATCGTGGTGCACGAGTATGGGCACTACCTCGCGGCGCGCCTGTGCAACGTCAAGGTGCTGCGCTTCTCGGTCGGCTTCGGCCGCTCGCTGTACACGCGCCGCATCGGGCCGGACAGCACCGAATGGACCGTCGCCGCGATTCCGTTCGGCGGCTACGTGAAGATGCTGGATGAGCGCGAGGCGCCGGTGGCCGCCGGCGAGCTGCACCGCGCCTTCAACCGCCAAGGCGTCGGGCGGCGCTTCGTCATCGTCGTCGCCGGGCCGCTGTTCAATTTCCTGTTCGCGATCGCGGTATACGCCGGCCTCTACATGTACGGCATGCCCGAGGCGCGCCCCGTGCTCGCGCGGCCCGCCGCGGGCTCGCTCGCGCAGGCGGCGGGCTTCGCCGCGGGCGACACGGTGCGGCTGGTCGACGGTCAGCCGATCGCGACCTGGCAGGAGCTGCGCTGGCGCGTGCTGCAGGGCGCGCTGCAAAAGGAGGCGCTGCGCTTCGAGGTCGCCGGCGCGCGCGGCGATATCTCGATGCACGTGCTCGACTTGCGAAACTACCCGTCCGAGGAGGTCGAAAGCGACACGCTGGAGCGCATCGGCCTGCGCCTGTACCGCCCGCCGCTCGAGCCGGTGTTCGGCCGGGTGGTGGCGGGGGGCGCAGCCGAGCGCGCCGGCCTGCTCTCGGGCGACCGCGTCACCCATGCCGGTGGTGCGCCGGTGCGCGACTGGGAGGGGCTGGTCGAGGCGGTGCGCGCCCATCCTGGCCGCGTGCTGCAGCTCGCGGTCGAGCGCGACGGCGCGCGCCTGCGCGTGGACGTCCTGCCGGACGCGGTGAGCGAGAATGGCGCGCGCATCGGCCGCATCGGCGCCGCGCCGCGCATCCCGGCCGCCGATTCCGAGCGCATCGTGGTGCGCATGAGCTACGGCCCGCTCGACAGCCTCGCCAAGGCCGTGGCGAAGACCTGGGACATCTCGGTGTTCAGCCTCAAGATGCTGGGCAAGATGCTGCTGGGCGAGGTATCGTGGAAACATCTTTCGGGACCGGTCACCATCGCCGATTACGCGGGGCAGTCGGCGCAGATGGGCTGGCTCGCGTACGCGACTTTCCTGGCGCTGATCAGTATCAGTCTCGGCGTCCTCAACCTGCTGCCGATTCCGCTGCTGGACGGCGGGCACTTGATGTATTATTTCGTCGAGATCATCAAGGGGAGTCCGGTGTCCGAGCGTGCCATGGAGCTCGGTCAGCGGGTGGGGCTGGCACTGCTCCTCGTCATCATGGCATTCGCTTTCTACAACGACCTGAACCGCCTGTTCACCGGATAGCCATGCGCCTGCGCTTCATCGCTGTCGTCGCCTGCGCGCTGCTCGTCGCGGCCGGCGGCGCCTCCGGGCAGGCGTTCCGCGCCTTCGTGGTGAAGGACATCCGCGTCGAGGGCCTGCAGCGCACCGAAGCGGGCACGGTGTTCAGCTACCTGCCGGTCAAGGTCGGCGAGACCATGACCGAGGAGAAGGCCCAGCAGGCGCTGCGCGCGCTGTTCGCGACCGGCTTCTTCCGCGACGTGCGGCTCGAGGTCGAGGACGATGTGCTGGTCGTCCTCGTCGACGAGCGGCCGGCGGTCGCGCAGATCGACCTGGTGGGTATCAAGGAGTTCCAGACCGACGTCATGCGCCGCATCCTGCGCGACGCCGGCCTCGCGGAGGGCCGCACCTTCGACCGCGCGGTGCTCGAGTTCGCCGAGCAGGAACTCAAGCGCCAGTACCTGTCGCGCGGCCGCTACGCCGCCGAAGTGCAGACCACGGTGACGCCGCTGGAGCGCAACCGGGTGGGCGTGCGCATTTCGGTCAACGAGGGCGAGGTCGCGAAAATCCGCTCGATCAACATCGTCGGCAGCCAGGCATTCGCGGAAAAGCTGCTGCTCGAGCGATTCGGCCTGCGCACGCCGGGCTGGCTCACCTGGTACACCAAGGCCGACCAGTACTCCAAGCAGAAGCTGTCGGCCGACCTCGAGGCGCTGCGCTCGTTCTACCAGGACCGCGGCTACGTCGATTTCGCGATCGAGTCCACGCAGGTCTCGATCACGCCGGACAAGCGCGACATCTACATCGCCGTGAACATCAGCGAGGGCGAGAAATACTCGGTCTCGGACGTCAAGCTCGATGGCCAGATGCTGGTGGCGCGCGAGGAGCTGCAGAAGCTGGTGCGCGTCAAGGCGGGGGACGTGTTCTCGCGGCAGCGCATCAACGAGACCACCAAGGCCATGTCCGACCGCCTCGGCAACGAGGGCTATGCTTTCGCCAACGCAAGCGTGATCCCGCAGATCGACCGCGAGAAGCGCACGGTCGCGCTCACCTTCGTGGTCGATCCGGGCCGGCGCGTGTACGTGCGGCGCATCAACGTCGCCGGCAACACCAAGACGCGCGACGAGGTGGTACGCCGCGAGATGCGCCAGCTCGAGGGCGCGTACTACGACAATTCCAGGATCCAGCTGTCGAAGACGCGCATCGACCGCACGCAATACTTCAAGGACGTCAACGTCGAGACCACGCCGGTCGCCGAGAACCCCGACCAGGTGGACGTCAACTTCACGGTCGAGGAAAAGCCCACCGGCGCGATGCTGTTCGGCGTGGGCTTCTCCTCGGTCGACAAGGTCGTGGTGTCGGGCTCGGTATCGCAGGCCAACGTCTTCGGCAGCGGCAAGTTCCTCTCGGTGCAGGTCAACAGCGGCAAGGTGAACCGCGCTTACGGCCTTTCCTACCTGGACCCGTATTTCACGGTGGACGGCGTAGGCGCGGGCTTCGACCTCTACAACCGCAGGATCGACGCCTCGAGCCTCGCCGTCGGCGCCTACAAGACCGACACAATGGGCGCCGGCATTCGCTTCAGCTACCCGATCAGCGAGACCGACTCGATGTCGTTCAACTTCGGAGCCGAGAGCGTCGACCTCGCCCTGTTCGGCAACAGCCCGACTGCCTACAAGACTTTCGCCAGCCAGTTCGGCAACAGCTATACCTACGGCTTCGGCACCGTCGGTTGGGGACGAGACCGCCGCGACAGCGCGATACTGCCGACGCGCGGCTCGCTTACGCGCGCTGCGGCCGAGCTTGCAGGCGGCGACCTCGAATACTATCGGCTGAACCTCACTTCGACGTGGTACTTTCCCCTGACCCGGGCCGTGACGCTCTCGCTGCTCGGCGATTTCGGCTACGTGGACGGCTACAACAACAAGGCGGTGCCGTTCTTCAAGAACTTCTACGCCGGCGGCGCCAACTCGGTGCGCGGCTACCAGTCGTTCTCGCTCGGCCCGCAGGACGCCGACCGCAACGTGCTGGGCGGCACGCGCAAGGTCGTCGGCAGCGCCGAGCTCCTGTTCCCGGTGCCGGGCGCGCAGACCGAGAAATCGCTGCGCCTGAGCACCTTCATCGACGCCGGCCAGGTCTACGGCGCCGGCCAGAAAATCGATCTCGGCGAGTTGCGCTACTCTTTCGGCGTCGGCCTGTTCTGGAGCTCCCCGTTCGGGCCCCTCAAGCTCTCGGCCGCCCAGCCGCTCAATGCCAAGTCCGGCTTTGACCGGATAGAGAGGTTACAATTTACCTTTGGCTCCGCATTCTGAGGCGCCGAGGACACTGCCGGATTCCATGCAACGAAAAATACTGATTCTCTTCGCCGCGGCTCTGTGCCTCGCCGCCGGCGCCGCCCACGCCCAGGGCAAGATCGGCGTGGTCCAGATCGAGCGCATCATGCGGGACTCCGCGCCCGCGGTGCGCGCGCAGAAGAAGCTCGAGGCCGAATTCTCCAAGCGCGAGGCCGAGCTTGCCAAGGCCGCCGACCAGCTCAAGCGCATGCAGGACGAGCTCGAGAAGGACGGCGTGACGATGTCGGAGACCCAGCGCCGCAACAAGGAGCGCGATTTCAACGACCTGAGCCGCGACTTCCAGCGCAAGCAGCGCGAATACCGCGAGGACGTCAATCAGCGGCGCAACGAGGAACTGTCGCAGGTGATCGACCAGGCGAACCGCATCATCCGCCAGATCGCCGAAACCGAGAAGTACGACATCATCTTCCAGGAAGCCGCCTACGCGAACCCGCGCATCGACATCACCGACAAGGTGATCAAGGCACTGGAAGGCAGCAAGCCCGCCGCCAAATGACATGGGCGGGCCGCTCACGCTCGCGCAGATCGCGGCGCGCCTCGGCGGCCGGGTCGCCGGCGATCCCGGGGTCCTGATCCGGCAGGTCGGCTCGCTGGAGCGCGCCGGGCCCGGGCAGATCGGCTTTCTCGCCAGCCTGAAGCACCGCGCCAGGCTCGAGGGCACGCGCGCATCCGCAGTCGTGCTCGGCGCGGATGCCGAGGCGCTCACCCGCCTGCCGCGCATCGTCTGCGACGAGCCCTACCTCTATTTCGCGCGCCTGTCGCAGCTGTTCAACCCGCTCACAACGCAGCAGCCCGGCGTGCACCCGTCGGCGAGCGTCGCGCCCGACGCGCGGCTCGGCGCGCGCGTGTCGATCGGCGCCGGCTGCGTCGTGGGCGCCGGCGTGGCGATCGGCGACGACAGCTGCCTGTATCCGCGCGTGACGGTCTACGCGGGCTGCCGCATCGGCGCGCGCGCGATCATTCATTCGGGCGCGGTGATCGGCGCCGACGGCTTCGGCAACGCCCAGGACGCGGGGCGTTGGGTGAAGATCCCGCAGGTCGGCACCGTCGTGATCGGCGACGACGTCGAGATCGGCGCCAACACCACCATCGACCGGGGCACGCTCGACGACACGGTGATCGGCGACGGCGTGAAGCTCGACAACCAGATCCAGATCGGCCACAACTGCCGCATCGGCGCGCACACCGCGATCGCCGGCTGCACCGGCATCGCCGGCAGCGCCGACATCGGCAGCCACTGCACCATCGGCGGCGCCGCGATGATCATCGGCCACCTGTCGATCTGCGACCACGTGCACATCTCGGCGGGCACCTTCATCTCGCATTCGATCCGCAAGCCGGGGGCCTACACGGGCGTCTTCCCGGCCGACGAGAACGCGTCCTGGGCGCGCAACACCGCGGTGGTCCGGCATCTGGCCGAGCTGCTCGGGCGCGTGCGTAAGCTGGAGAAAGGCAGGCCGGCGGGCAAGACCCGGCGCAAGGAGAAACGGCGATGACCGACATGAATATCCACCAGGTGCTCCAGTACCTCCCGCAGCGCTATCCGATGCTGATGATCGACCGGGTGCTCAGCTGCGAGCCCGGCAAGCGCATCGTCGCGCTGAAGAACGTCACCATCAGCGAGCCGCATTTCCCGGGCCATTTCCCGTCGCGGCCGGTCATGCCGGGCGTGCTGATCCTCGAGGCCATGGCGCAGGCCGCCGCGATCCTTGCGCTGCGCACGTTGGGCGCGAAGCCCGACGAAAAGTCGGTCTACTACTACGCCGGCATCGACAACGCTCGCTTCAAGCGGCCGGTCGAGCCGGGCGACCAGATGCTGGTCGAGGTGGCGATCCTGGGGTCGAAACGCGGCATCTGGAAATTCGGCTGCAGCGCGCGCGTCGGCGAGGCGCTGGTGGCCGAGGCCGATATCATGTGCACCGTGCGGCCGGTAGGCGGCGCGGAAAAATGATCCATCCCACTGCGATCATCGAGGCGGGCGCGCGCCTGGCGCCGGGCGTGTCGGTGGGCGCCTACGCGCTGGTCGGGCCGCAGGTCGAGATCGGCGAGGGCAGCACGATCGGTCCGCACGTGGTCGTCGAGGGCCGCACGCGCATCGGGCGCAACAACCGCATCTGGCAGTTCGCCTCGATCGGCGCCGTGCCGCAGGACAAGAAGTACGGCGGCGAGGACACGGCGGTCGAAATCGGCGACGGCAACACGATCCGCGAGTTCGTCACCATCAACCGCGGTACCGCGGGCGACGCCGGCGTGACGCGCATCGGCGACGACAACTGGATCATGGCCTACGTGCACTTCGCGCACGATTGCCAGATCGGCAGCCACACCATCTTCGCCAACTACAGCGGCGTCGCCGGCCACGTGCGCGTCGGCGACTGGGCGATCCTCGGCGCGGCGACCATCGCGCACCAGTTCGTGCGCATCGGCGCGCACAGCTTCACCGGCATGGCCACGCTGCTCGACCGCGACCTGCCGCCCTACGTGGGCGCCGCCGGCAACCGTGCGCAGCCCTACGGCATCAACACCTTCGGCCTGCGGCGGCGCGGCTTCCCGCAGGCCACGCTCGACGCGCTCAAGCGCGCCTACAAGACCATCTATCGCAGCGGCCTGGACGCGGAAGCGGTACGCCGCGAGCTCGAGGCGCAGGCTCGGGACTGCGCCGAGGTGCAGCCGCTCGTCGACTTCCTGGGCACCTCCAAGCGCGGCATCGTGCGCTAGTGCCGCCGGCCTCCAGCCCGGGCGTCGGCATGGTCGCGGCAGAAGCCTCGGGCGACCAGCTCGGTGCTTTCCTGATCGCGGCACTCAACGAGCGGCGCGCCGGACTGCGCTATTTCGGCATCGGCGGACCGAAGATGATCGCGCAGGGCTTCGACTCGCTCGAGCCCATCGACAGGCTTGGCGTGCGCGGCTACGTCGAGGTGCTGCGCCACTACCGCGAGATCGCGGGCATCCGCCGGCGCATCGGCGCGCGGCTGATCGAGGAGCGGCCGGCCGTGTTCATCGGCGTGGATTCGTCCGATTTCAACCTCGACCTCGAGCGCAAGCTCAAGGACGCGGGGATCCCGGCGATCCAGTACGTGAGCCCGTCGATCTGGGCCTGGCGCGGTTGGCGCCTGCGGCGCATCGTGCGCTCGGTGACGCACGTGCTCGCGCTGTTCCCGTTCGAGCCCCCGCTGTACGAAAAGGCGGGCCTGCCGGTCACCTACGTAGGGCATCCGCTCGCCGATGTGATTCCGCTCGACCCCGACAAGGCCGCGGCGCGCGCCGGCTTGCGCCTGCCGGCAGGCAAGCGCGTGATCGCGATGCTGCCTGGCAGCCGGCGCTCGGAGCTGCAGTACATGGGCGAGCTGTTCGTTAAGACCGCACGGCGCCTGCTGCAGGACATGCCGGACGCACATTTCGTCGTGCCGACCGCGTCACGCGAAACCCGCGAGATGTTCGCGCTTGCGCTGCGCCGCTACGAGGCGATGGAGCTGCCGCTCACGCTCATGTTCGGCCACTCGCACGAGGCGCTTGCCGCCGCCGACCTCGCGCTGGTGGCGAGCGGCACCGCGACGCTGGAAACCGCGCTGTTCAAGACGCCGATGGTGATCGTCTACCGCCAGTCGGCGCTCAGCACGGCGATCATGCGCCGCATGGGCTACGTGCCGTACATCGGCCTGCCGAACATCCTCGCCGGCGAGCAGCTGGTGCCCGAGTTCATCCAGGACCGGGCCACGCCGGGCGCGCTCGCCAACGCGCTGCTCGAGCTGCAGCACGACGCGGGGGCGCAGCGCCGGCAGATCGAGAAATTCCACGAGATCCACGCCGTGCTGCGGCAGAACACCGCGCAGAAGGCGGCCGACGTCGTGCTGAGCACGATCGATGCGGGCCGCCATTAGAGTCTGCGGCGTTGACGAGGCCGGGCGCGGCCCCTTGGCAGGGCCTGTCTACGCCGCTGCGGTCGTGCTGGATGCCGGCAGACCGATCAGGGGATTGAAGGATTCCAAGCTTCTGAGCGCTTCACGCAGAGAAGACCTTTCAGAGTTGATACGGGAAAGCGCTCTGGCGTACGCAGTCGCGCACGCGACGGTGGAAGAGATCGACCGGTTCAACATCCTCAAGGCGTCCATGCTCGCGATGCAGCGCGCGGTTGAAGCGCTCGCCATCGTCCCCGACGAGGCCTGGATCGACGGCAACCGCTGCCCGCAGCTAACCTGCCGCGCGCGCGCGATCGTGCAAGGCGACCGGCTGCACCCGGTGATCTCGGCCGCCTCGATCCTCGCCAAGACCGCGCGCGATGCGGAGATGCAGCGCCTGCACGAGCGCTATCCACAATACGGCTTCGACCGCCACAAGGGCTATCCGACGCCGCAGCACCTGGCGTTGCTCGAGCGGCACGGTCCCTGCGCCATCCATCGCCGCAGCTTCATGCCGGTGCAGCGCCGGCTCGACCTCGCGTGACGCCGATCGCCTCGCGCGACAGTCCGCGCGTGCGCCGCTGGCGCGCGCTCGCGAGTGATGCGCGGCTGCGGCGCAAGGAAAAGCGTGCCCTGATCGAAGGTGAGCACCTGGTCGCGGCGTTCCTCGATTCGGGAGGCAGAGTCAAGGAGCTGATCCTGAGCAAGACCGCGGCCCCCAGGTTCGCTGTTCTGGCCAGGCGCTCAGGCAAACCAGCCGTAGTGCTTGCCGACGCCGTATTCAACGCCATCGCGGATACCGGGACGCCAACCGGGATTGCCGCCGAAATCGCCCTGCCCGCAGCGGATTTCGACCTGAAACGCGCAAATACCTGCGTATTCCTCGAGGGCGTGCAGGACGCGGGCAACGTCGGCACCATCCTGCGCAGTGCAGCCGCATTCGCCATCCGGTACGCGGTGCTTGGGCCTGGTTGCGCCGACGCTTGGTCGCCGAAGGTCTTGCGCGCGGGCATGGGGGCGCATTTCGCGCTGGCGATCGCGGAACGCGCGGACCTTGCGGCGGCCATCACCGAGTTCGGCGGCAGGACGGTCTGCGCGGTGCCGCGCGACGGCGTGTCGCTGGCATCTGCCGACCTGTCGGGCCGGATCGGCTGGCTGCTGGGTGCCGAAGGGCAGGGTGTCAGTGAAAGCCTGGCGGCGCGCGCCTCACTCAGGGTGACGATCCCGATGCCGGGCGGCGCAGAATCGCTGAATGTCGCCGCAGCGGCGGCAATCTGCTTCTACGAGGCGACGCGAGGGATCTGAGGCAGGCGTAGACTGATCTTCGTGCAAGACCACTTTGAGCAGGAGAAGAAGTGAAGACTAAGAAGTCGGGAACTCGAAGCGCAAAGGAATCTTCAAGTGCCTATTTTCGAAATCTGAGGCCAAAATTTCTCGACTGGGAGCCCCCGACGGAGGAAGAAAAGGCGCTCGGGGTCAGAGCGCGAAGCGAAGCCAGAGAGGCCGAGCTGAAAAGGGTCACCGATCTGGCCAAAGAGACCGAGATGCGGAGAAAGAAGCGTCTGGAAGCCGCTGCAGGAGCAAAGTAGGCGGAAGCAAGTTCCGATCTAGCTCAGGCCCAGCTGGCGGAGGATGTCGAGTAGGCGCGCAAGCATGTCGCGGTCCTTGACGATCACCAGCCTTGCCTCGAAGTCGCGCAGCTTGAAGCCGGGACTGTGCCGGGTGACTTCCTGGATTTCACGACGGGCCTCGTCCACACGCCCCCGGGCGTGATGAATCGCCGCCAGGATGAGGCGGCAATCGGCGTACGCGGGCTCGCGCTCAAGCGCGAGCTTCAGGATGCTTTCGGCCCCGTCGTACTGCCCCGTCTGGTACTGTCCAAAGCCAAGGATATTGAGATACCACGTCGGGTAGATCGGACTGAGGCGGATCGCCCGCTGCATCAGCGCGACGGCCTCGGCGGGCTTGCCGGAAACCGCGTAGGAACAGGCCAGATTGGCCGCGTTGTCGGCGTGACTCGGGCTTAGCGCTACCGAGCGCTCCCCGGCGGCGATCGCCTGGTCGTGTTGATGCGCCAGCAGGTGGTAATAGCCGAGCAGCGCGTGCGCATCGGCGCAGGACTCGTCGAGTTGCAGCGCCTTGCCCGCCAGTTGGGCGGCCCGCTTCAGCGACTCGGGCGGCGAGCCGGTCCATCCGTAGCGCGACGCGCTCAGGTGGGTCCAGGCCGTGCCGAGGTAGCCCAGCGGCGATTCCGGATCGAGCTTGGTGACCTGCTCGAAGCAGTGGACCGCCTGGTCGTTGGCTTCGCGCGTGACTCGGTTCAGGTAGTCCAGCCCCCGGTAGTACGCGTCCAGCGCCTCGGGATGGCGCAGCGATTGCCGCCAGACCGTCGCCTGCTCGCCTCTGAGCAGCTTGACGTCCAGCGCGGCCACGATCTCCCGGGTGATCTCGTCCTGGACCGCGAAGATGTCCTCGATGTTCCGGTCGTAGCGTTCCGCCCAGATGTGATGGCCGGTGCCAGCATCGAGCAACTGCGACGTGATCCGAACGCGGCCGCCGGCGCGGCGCACGCTGCCTTCCAGCACATGGCTCACCTTGAACTCCCGGCCCACCTGCCGCACGTCGACCGCGCGGCCCTTGTAAGTGGCGGACGAGTTGCGGGCGATCACCAGCAGCCCGGACAGCTTGGACAGGTCGGTGATGATGTCCTCCGTGATCCCGTCGCTGAAGTACTCCTGCTCGGGATCGCCGCTCATGTTGGAGAAGGGCAGCACGGCGATGGCAGGGCTTTCGCGCGGCGCGTTCCCGGCCTCGCGCGCTGCATGGCCCGCCGCTGGCGCAGCTTCGCCTTCGACCTTCACCCTGTACGCCCGGACCGGCTCGGGGATGTTCTTCACCTTCTGCTCGCCCCGGTCTTCGAAGCTCGCGCCCAATTTGCCCTGGACGGCTGTCCGGATCGATGCCGAAACGGTGATTCCGCCCGGCGCAGCAAGCCCTTCCAGACGGGCCGCGATGTTGACCCCATCGCCGTACACCGTGCCATCGGACTTCTCGATCACGTCTCCCAGATGCACGCCGATCCGAAAGCGCATGCGCTGCTCTTCCGGAACTGCGTTCGAGGAAGCGTTGATTTCCTGCTGCACGGCAAGTGCCGCCGACACCGCCCCGATCGCGGTCTCGAACACCGCCAGCACCGAGTCCCCGGCCATGTCGATGACACGGCCTTGATGCGCCTGAATCTGCGACCTGAACACGGCTCTGCCGGCATCGAGGGCCGCCACCGTGGCGCGCTCATTAGCGGACATCAGACGCGAGTAGCCCGACACATCCGCTGCCAGTATTGCCGCGAGGCGCTGTTTCAGCTCGGTCCCGCTCATCAGTAGACGTGCCGCTCGATCCTGAGCTCGCGCAGGATGGTGGTGGCGATCTCCTCGATCGACTTGGCCGTCGAGTTGATCGAGCGGATGCCTTCGCGCTGCATGAGCGCCTCGGCCTGCTCGACCTCGTGGCGGCAATTGGCCGGGTCCGCGTACTGGCTGCCGGGCCGCCGCTCGCGGCGGATCTCGTGCAGTCGCTCGGGCGCGATGGTCAGCCCGTAGAGCTTCGTCTTGTAGGACTGCAGCGCCTCGGGCAGCGCCCTGCGGTCGAAGTCTTCCGGGATCAGGGGATAGTTGGCCGCGCGCACGCCGAACTGCAGCGCGAGATACAGGCTGGTGGGCGTCTTGCCGCTGCGCGAGACGCCCACCAGGATCACGTCCGCTTCGCCGAGCTCGCGGTGCGAGGCGCCGTCGTCGTGCGCCATCGCGAAATTGACCGCCTCGATGCGCTGCTTGTATTCCTGCTTGTCCATCGCGCTGTGCGAGCGGCCGATGGTGTGGCTCGAGCGGATGCCCAGGCCGGTCTCGAGCGGCCCGATGAAGGCCTCGAAGAAATCCACGAACAGCGCGTTGGCGCGCCGTACGACCTCGCGCACGTCGCTGTTGACCAGCGTCGAGAACACGATCGGCTGGCCGTCGCCGCGCAGCGATTCGCGCTCGATGCGCTCCAGGCATTCCTCGGCCTTGTCGGCGCTGTCGACGAAGGGCAGCGTGATCTGGTCGAACTCCACGCCCTCGAACTGCGTCAGCAGGCTGTGGCCGAGCATCTGCGCGGTGATGCCGGTGCCGTCGGAGACGAAGAACACGGTGCGGCGCTGCGTCATGGCGGCTAAAATAGCAAGGAAATGCACGTCGCGTGGCTCAAAGACCTGCGCATGGCCGACCTGGCGAAGGTCGGCGGCAAGAACGCATCGCTGGGCGAGATGATCGGCGGCCTGCAGGCCGCGGGCGTGCGCGTGCCGGGCGGCTTCGCGACCACCGCCCAGGCTTTCGGTGCGTTCCTCGCTGCCGACGGCCTGGACCGGCGCATCGCGGAGC
Source organism: Burkholderiales bacterium (assembly GCA_049651845.1). Taxonomy (GTDB): domain Bacteria; phylum Pseudomonadota; class Gammaproteobacteria; order Burkholderiales; family SG8-39; genus RBG-16-66-20. The sequence goes on from JBASCW010000046.1 coordinate 91,196, forward strand.
GCATCCGGACTCTCGACCCGAACGACGTCAAGGCGCTCGCCCGCTGCGGTGCCGAGATTCGCGGCTGGATCGAGGCAGCGCCCCTCCAGGCTGATGTGGAGCAAGAAGTACGTTTGTACTATCAAAGGCTTGAGAATGAATCCTCAAGCGACGTCTCGTTTGCGGTCCGCTCGTCGGCGACCGCCGAAGACCTGCCGGACGCCTCCTTCGCGGGCCAGCAGGAAACCTTCCTGAACATCCGCGGCGCCGACCAGGTGCTGGCGGCGATCCGGCGCGTCTACGCCTCGCTCTACAACGACCGCGCGATCTCCTACCGGGCACATCACGGCTTCGAGCACGGCAGCGTGGCCATCTCGGCGGCGGTGCAGCGCATGGTGCGCAGCGACCTCGGCTCGAGCGGCGTGATGTTCACGCTGGACACCGAATCGGGCTTCCGCGACGCGGTGTTCATCACCTCGTCCTGGGGCCTGGGCGAGATGGTGGTGCAGGGCGCAGTCAACCCGGACGAGTTCTACGTCCATAAGCCCATGCTGGAGGCCGGCAAGCCCGCGATCCTGCGCCGGCGCCTGGGCAGCAAGCTGCAGAAGATGGTGTTCTCCGCGGAGGCCGTGGCGGGCCGCTCGGTGCGCACCGAGGACGTGGCGCCGGCGGATCGCAACCGCTTCTCGCTCACCGACGCAGAGGTGCTCGAGCTCGCGCGCACGGCCTGCCTGATCGAGAAGCATTACGGGCGGCCGATGGACATCGAGTGGGGCCGCGACGGCCAGGACGGCAGCCTGCAGGTGCTGCAGGCGCGGCCCGAGACCGTGCGCGCGCGCCGCAAGGCCGGTGGCGAGGAACGCTACCGGCTCAAGGGCAAGGGAACGCTGCTGGTGAGCGGCCGGGCCATCGGCCAGAAGATCGGCGCCGGCCCGGTCAAGATCGTGCGCGATGCCTCGAAAATGGCGAGCGTCAAGCGCGGCGACGTGCTGGTGACCGACATGACCGACCCCAACTGGGAGCCGGTGATGAAGCTCGCCTCGGCGATCGTCACCAACCGCGGCGGCCGCACCTGCCACGCGGCGATCATCGCGCGCGAGCTCGGCATTCCGGCGGTGGTTGGCTGCGGCGACGCGACCACGCGCCTCGCGGCGGCGAGCGCGGTGACCGTCTGCTGCGCCGAAGGCGACACGGGACACGTCTACGAGGGCAGCCTGCCGTTCGACGTCACCACCAGCGAGCTCGGCGAGCTGCCGGCGATCCCGGTCAAGATCGCGATGAACATCGGCAATCCGCAGCTCGCGTTCGGCTTTGCGCAGCTGCCCAACGCGGGCGTGGGCCTGGCGCGCCTGGAGTTCATCATCAACAACGAGATCGGCGTGCATCCCAAGGCCTGCCTCGACTGGCCACAGCTGCCCGCCGACCTGAAGGCCGAGGTCGAGCGCGCCGCGCGCGGCTATGCCGACCCGCGCACGTTCTTCCGCGAGAAGCTAGTCGAGGGCGTGGCGACGATCGCCGCCGCGTTCTGGCCCAAGCCCGTGATCGTGCGTCTTTCGGACTTCAAGTCGAACGAGTACCGCAAGCTGGTGGGCGGCGAGCGCTACGAGCCGCTCGAGGAAAACCCGATGCTCGGTTTCCGCGGCGCGGCGCGCTACGTGGCGCTGGACTTCCGCGCCTGCTTCGAGCTGGAATGCGCGGCGCTGCGCAAGGTGCGCAACGAGCTCGGCCTGACCAACGTCGAGCTCATGGTGCCCTTCGTGCGCACGGTGCGTGAAGCCGTCGCGGTGCTCGAGCTCCTGAAGCAGAATGACCTGCAGCGCGGGCAGAACGGCCTGCGCATCGTCATGATGTGCGAGCTGCCGTCCAACGCGGTGCTCGCCGAGGAATTCCTGCAGCACTTCGACGGCTTCTCGATCGGCTCGAACGACCTCACGCAGCTCACGCTCGGCCTGGACCGCGACTCGGGCCTGGTCGCGGACGCTTTCGACGAGCGCGACGGCGCCGTGAAGGCGATGCTCGGGATGGCGATTCGCGCCTGCCGCAAGCAGAACAAGTACGTCGGCATCTGCGGCCAGGGCCCGTCCGACCACCCGGATTTCGCGCGCTGGCTGATGGAGCAGGGCATCGAGAGCCTGTCGCTCAACCCGGACACCGTGGTCTCGACCTGGCTGGCGCTCGCGGGCGTCAGCGGTGACGCAGCAGGCGGGTCTTCTCCCGCTGCCACTCCTTCTCGCGCTCCGACGCCCGCTTATCGTGCTTGAGCTTGCCCTTGGCAAGCGCGATCTGCAGCTTGATGCGCCCCTTGGAGTAATGCAGGTCGAGGGGGATCAGCGTATAGCCGCGCTGCTCGACCTTGCCGATGAGCCGGCGGATTTCGTCGGCGTTCATCAGCAGCTTGCGCGTGCGCACCGGGTCGGCCTTGACGTGCGTGGAGGCCGCGAGCAGCGGGCTGATGTGGGCGCCCAGCAGCCAGAGCGCGCCCTTGTCGACGATCACGTAGGCGTCGCTGATCTGCGCGCGCCCGGCGCGGATCGCCTTGACCTCCCAGCCTTCGAGCACCAGGCCGGCTTCGTAGCGCTCCTCGACGAAGTAGTCGTGGAACGCCTTGCGGTTCTCTGCGATCGCCATCGGAGCGCGATTCTCCCATGAAGCGCATCGCGCGCTCGGCGATCGTGGACTGCAGCGCCGACACCTTCTACGCGCTGGTGGAGGACATCGAGGCCTACCCGTCGTTCCTGCCCTGGTGCGCGGGGGCACGGGTGCGCGAGCGTGCGCCCGGGCGCACGGTGGCGACGCTGACGCTCGCGGCCAAGGGCCTGCGCCAGTCGTTCACCACCGAGAACGCCAACCAGCCGGGCCGCGCCATCGAGATGCGCCTGCTCGAAGGGCCGTTCCGGCGCTTTGCCGCGCACTGGCGCTTCACGCCGCTCGCGCCGCAGGCGGCCAAGGTCGAATTCGCACTCGAGTATGAATTTTCGGGCCGTGTCGTCGCGACCGCGCTGAGTCCGATCTTCAGCCGGCTGGCCGACAGCACGGTCGAGGCATTCGTGCGCCGCGTGGCCGAGCGCGCGCATGGCTAGGCTGCGCGTCGAGATCGTCTACGCGCGGCCCGACCGGCAGGACCGCGAGGTGCTGCAGGTTCCCGCAGGCACGTCGGCGGAGGAGGCGGTGCGGCAAAGCGGCTTCGACGCCGGCGGCCTGTGCCTGGGTATCGGCGGAAAAATCGTACGGGCCGCGCACGTTCTTCGCGACGGCGACCGGGTGGAACTGCTGCGGCCGCTGGCCGCCGATCCGAAGGAGGCGCGCCGGCAGCGCGCCCGCGCCAACCGCAAGCGCTAGTTGCAGAGTTCCTGGACTGCCTGGCGGGCCTTCGCGGACTCCTGCGCGACCTGAGCGTCGTCCAGGTAGACACGCTCGCCTTTGGCGTCGGTGCTCGTAATGCGCTGCCCGGTCTCATATTGCCGCAAGGCCGCGCGTGCGCGCTCGCAGTTCTCGCGCTTGGTCGCGGCTTCCTTGTCCGCTGCCGCGGTCTTTTCGGCCGCCTTCTTCTCCTCGGCCTGGCGCTTGCGGTAGGCCTGCTCCTGCTCGGTCGGCGTCAGGGGTCCCTTGCTCGCGGCCTTGCCGTCCTTCGCATCGGCCGCAGGCGCCGGCGCCGCCGGGCCCGAGGGCGCCTTCAGCGTCGTGACCTTGGCGCCCGCGGGCGGCGCATCGCCGCAGACGCGCTTGCCATTGGCGTCGTTCCAGCACTTGATCTGCGCCTGTGCGGCGCCCGCGGCGATGCACAGGCTCACAAAGAACAGAGTTTTTCGCATGGCTCCACCCATCAACGCGCGACGCGCTTGCCTGGAGGACACGCTAGCGGCTTTCGCAGTTTCCGTCAAACCTCGGCTCGCGTATAATGTTTTTTTGGCGCAAGGAAAAACATGAGGGTAATCCAGAAGGCGCTGACCTTCGACGACGTTCTCCTCCTTCCCGCCCACTCGCGCGTCCTGCCGCGCGAGGTTTCCCTGAAAACCCGCCTCACCCGAAAGCTCGAGCTCAACATGCCGCTCGTGTCCGCCGCCATGGATACGGTGACCGAGGCGCGCCTGGCGATCGCTATCGCGCAGGAGGGCGGCATCGGCATCGTGCACAAGAACATGCGGCCCAAGGTGCAGGCGGCGGAAGTCGCCAAGGTCAAGCGCTTCGAGTCCGGCGTACTGCGCGACCCGATGATCGTGTCGCCGGACATGACGGTGCGCCAGGTCATCGCGCTGCAGAAGCAGCACAAGATCTCGGGCTTCCCGGTGGTCAAGGCGGGCAAGGTGGTCGGCATCGTCACCAACCGCGACCTGCGCTTCGAGAAGAAGCTCGACCAGCCGATCGGCGGGGTCATGACGCCGCAGAAACGGCTGATCCACGTGCCGGAGGGTGCGAGCCGCGGCGAGGCGATGCGGCTGATGCACAAGCACCGGCTGGAGCGGGTGCTGGTGGTGGACTCTGCGTGGCGCCTCAAAGGCCTGGTCACGGTGAAGGACATCCTCAAGGAAACCGAGCACCCGAACGCCAGCAAGGATCCGCAAGGGAAGCTCCGCGTGGGTGCGGCGGTCGGCGTGGCAGCGGGCGACGACGAACGCATCGAGCTGCTGGTGGCCGCGGGCGCTGACGTGCTGGTCGTGGACACCGCTCACGGACACGCGCAGGGCGTGCTCGACCGCGTGAAGAAGGTGAAGAAGCGCTTTCCCGAGGTCCAGGTGATCGGCGGCAACATCGCCACCGCCGAAGGCGCGCGGGCGCTCGTCGACCACGGCGCCGACGGCGTCAAGGTCGGCATCGGTCCGGGCTCGATCTGCACCACGCGCGTCGTGGCCGGCGTGGGCGTGCCGCAGATCACCGCGATCCAGAACGTCGCCGAGGCGCTCGCCAAGACCGACGTGCCGCTCATCGCCGACGGCGGCATCCGCTACTCGGGCGACATCGCCAAGGCCATCGGCGCCGGCGCGAACGCCGTGATGCTGGGATCGCTGTTCGCCGGTACCGACGAATCACCGGGCGACATCGAGCTCTACCAAGGGCGCTCGTACAAGTCCTACCGCGGCATGGGCTCGATCGGCGCGATGCAGAAGGGCGCGGCCGACCGCTACTTCCAGGACCCGGACATGAACGTGGACAAGCTGGTACCCGAGGGCATCGAGGGCCGCGTCGCCTACAAAGGCAGCCTGGTCTGGGTGATCGAGCAGCTGCTGGGCGGCGTGCGCGCGAGCATGGGCTACACAGGCTGCCGCTCGCTGGAGGAGATGCGCAGCAAGACGCGCTTCGTGCAGATCACCTCGGCCGGCATGCGCGAGTCGCACGTGCATGACGTGCAGATCGTGAAGGAGGCGCCGAATTACCGGGTGGAATAGGACGAGGCCTCGCGAGTTGCACGACAAGATCCTGATCCTCGATTTCGGCGCGCAGTACACGCAGCTGATCGCGCGTCGGGTGCGCGAGGCCAAGGTCTACTGCGAGATCCATCCCTGCGACGTCAGCGATGCCTTCGTGCGCGACTTCTCGCCGAAGGGCATCATCCTGTCCGGCAGCCACGCCTCGGCCTACGAGGATCATGACCTTAAGGCGCCGACCGCGGTGTTCGGGCTCGGCGTACCGGTGCTCGGCATCTGCTACGGCATGCAGACCATGGCGCAGCAGCTCGGCGGCAGGGTCGAGGCCGGCAAGCTGCGCGAGTTCGGCTATGCGGAAGTGCGCGCGCGCGGCCACACCCGGCTGCTCGACGGACTGCAGGACCGCCGCGGCCCGAACGGCGAGGGCCTGCTCAAGGTCTGGATGAGCCACGGCGACAAGGTGGTCAAGATGCCGCCGGGCTTCACGCTGATGGCCTCCACCGATTCTTGCCCGATCGCCGGCATGGCGGACGAGAAGCGCCGCTTCTACGCGGTGCAGTTCCACCCGGAGGTGACGCACACGCTGCAGGGCACGAAGCTGCTGCACCGCTTCGTCAGGGAGATCGGCGGATGCACGGGCGATTGGAACATGCCGGACTATGTTGCCGAGGCCGTGCAGAGAATCAGGGACCAGGTTGGCAAGCAGGAGGTCATCCTCGGACTCTCGGGCGGCGTCGATTCCTCGGTCGCCGCCGCGCTGATCCACAAGGCGATCGGCAAGCAGCTCACCTGCGTGTTCGTCGACCACGGCCTGCTGCGCCTGAACGAGGCGCCGCAGGTGATGGACACCTTCGCCAGGCACATGCACGTCAAGGTGATTCACGTGGACGCGAGCGCCAGGTTCCTGAAGGCGCTCAAGGGCGTCGCCGATCCCGAGAAGAAGCGAAAGATCATCGGCAAGCTGTTCGTGGATGTGTTCCAGAAGCAGGCGAAGCAGCTCAAGGGCGCGAAATGGCTCGCGCAGGGCACGATCTACCCGGACGTGATCGAGTCCGCGGGCGCCAAGACCAAGAAGGCCGTCACCATCAAGTCGCACCACAACGTGGGCGGCCTGCCGAAGTCGCTGCACCTGAAGCTGCTCGAGCCGCTGCGCGAGCTTTTCAAGGACGAGGTGCGCGAGCTCGGGCTTGCGCTGGGTCTGCCGCGCGAGATGGTCTTCCGCCACCCGTTCCCCGGGCCGGGGCTCGGCGTACGCGTGCTTGGAGAGGTCCGGAAGGAATACGTGGAGCTCCTGCAGCGCGCCGACGATGTGTTCATAGATGAATTGAAGAAATCAGGCTGGTACGACAAGACCTCGCAGGCTTTCGCCGTGTTCCTGCCCGTGAAGTCGGTGGGCGTGATGGGCGACGGGCGCACCTACGACTACGTCGTCGCGCTGCGCGCGGTGGAGACCTCGGACTTCATGACCGCGGGCTGGGCGCCGCTGCCACACGAGTTGCTCGCGAAAGTCTCCAGCCGCATCATCAACGAGGTGCGCGGCATCAACCGCGTCACCTACGACATCTCCTCCAAGCCGCCCGCGACCATCGAGTGGGAATGACCCAAATCATATGCAAAACTATTGATAGTTTGTATAGTTTTGCGTATGTTGCGGCATGGCCTTCATCGAATCTTACCTCGACGATCTACTTAGGCACGGCCGCGCCTACTTCTCCCGGAATGATGTAGGCGCTGTACTTGGTCTAAAGCCGCAGGCACTGGCCGCGGCGCTCACTCGGGCAATCAACAAGCGCCGCTTGGCGAACCCCCGGCACGGCTTCTATCTGATCCTGCGCCCGGAAGACCAGATCGCCGGCGCGCCAGACCCCGTGAAGTGGATCGACCCGCTGATGAAGCATCAGGGGATCGACTATCGCATTTCGCTACTGCGCGCGGCGGCATTCCACGGCTCGTCGCATCAGGCCAGCATGGTCTTCCAGGTTATCGTCCCGAGGCAGTTGCGTGACTTCGAACTCGGTCGTCACCAACTACAGTTTCTTTATCAGGAACCTGAGGCATTTGTTCAACTGAACAAGCCCGAGCTGGTCGGTCAGATGAAGAGCGATGCAGGCTTCGCGAGGGTGGCTGGCGTCGAGCTGACGCTGCTCGACTGCGTGCGCTACTTCCACAAGGCGGCCGGCATTAATGGCGTTGCGCAGATCGCCAAGGATATTGGCGCAAACGCTAATCCGCGCGCGCTGGCAAAGGCGGCTACCGTGTACGAAAACTCGGCTGTACGTCGTCTCGGCTATTTGCTCGAACGGGTGGGGCACGGTCGCCAGGCCCGTGCGCTGGAGCCTTTCGTCAGGCAAGCCAAGACGACGCTGTCACTGGATCCCGCCGTGAAGCCCGTCGCGGCAGCGCTGGCGCAGGTGCACGAGAGAAACGCCAAGTGGAAGCTCATGATCAATGAAACGGTGGAGGTCGCAGAATGATTCCCACCGCCTTCCTGCAGGCATGGAGTGTCAAGGCGCCTTGGCCGGACTTGAGGCAGGTCGAGCAGGACTTGATCATCAGCCGCGCGCTGTGCGACCTGTTCAATGCTCCGGCACTAAAGGACAAGATAGCGTTTCGAGGTGGGACGGCCATTCACAAACTGTTGTTCAAGCAGCCGCTGCGCTACTCGGAAGACATCGACCTTGTGCAAGTGAAGGCTGAGCCTATCGGGGCGACGGTCGACTCGATCCGCGAAGCATTGTCATGGCTTGGAAGATGCCAGCGAGAGCGGGGAGGCCACTCGATGCATCTGGTGTTCAAGTTCACGCCCGAGGTCGATTCCCAGGCAACGCTCAAGCTCAAAATCGAGATCAACACCCGGGAACATACGAACCTGCTCGGCATCAAGCGGTATCCCTTTGCATTGGAAAACGACTGGTACCGGGGACAGGCAAAGGTCGCGTCTTTCGAAGCCGAGGAACTGTTCGGCACGAAGCTGCGCGCGAGCCGTGATCTGTTCGATTTGCATCAGGGCCTGGAGCAACTAACGCTTGTCCCGGAAAAGGTCATCGCATGCTTTGAGCACTATCTGGCGCTGGAAGGCAAGCCGATCACGCGTGCGATCGCCGAGCAGCGCATGTTGGAAAAGCTCACCCGGAGCCTGACCGAGGATATCACGCCATTGCTGCCAGTGGGAATTCAATTTGGGGAATTGGATGTGATCCATGCCTTCGAGCGGGTTTGGACAGAACTGATTGCGAGAATTGGCGGGGAAGGGTGGAGGCTCGCGGAACCAGTGCTCGAAGAATTGCGCATAAAGAGATTTCCGGGACTTCTGACCTCACGGGATCAGTTGCGGCGTGCGTGAGCAATATGGACGACTTGATTACCAGTTATGGGTTCCATGGCTGAACGCGATCCATCGGCGGAACTAAAAGCCGAAAACGCCCGGCTGATCGCGCTGTTGGAAGCAAACGGCATTCAATGGCGCACGCCGTCTGAGCCCATGCCGCCAGCTTCAATGCCGGAGCCTTCTCGGCTTTCCACGGACGAGAAAGTGGCGCTGTTTCGCCGGTTGTTCCGAGGGCGAACGGACGTCTACCCAATACACTGGGAGAGCAAAACGACAGCCAAGTCCGGTTACTCACCGGCCTGTGCCAACGAATGGCGCGCAGGTGTCTGCGAGAAGCCGCGCATCAAGTGCGGGGACTGTAGCAATCGAATGTTGATTCCGCTCTCCGACTCAGTCATCTTCGACCATCTGGCCGGTGGACACACAGTCGGCGTGTATCCTCTGCTGGAAGACGACACTTGCTATTTCCTTGCCATCGATTTTGACGAGGCCGAGTGGAGAGACGACGCTCGCGCTTTCGTGCAGTCGTGTGGTGAACTTGGTGTGCCCGTTGCCCTGGAGATTTCGCGCTCCGGAAAGGGGGCGCACGCCTGGATGTTCTTCGCTGGCCGGGTCTCGGCCCGCGATGCCCGCCGCCTGGGCACGGCCATCATCAGTCATACTTGTTCGCGCACCCGGCAATTGAAGTTAGAGTCTTACGATCGCCTGTTTCCCAATCAGGACACGATGCCGAAGGGCGGCTTTGGCAACCTGATCGCATTGCCCCTGCAGAAGGGGCCTCGTGAGAACGGCTGTAGCGTTTTCGTTGATGCGGAACTGCATCCCTACCACGACCAGTGGGCGTTCTTGGCATCCATCCATTCGATGGCACCGCACGATATTGAACCGACCATCCTGCGTGCCACGGACAGGGCGCATCCACTGGATGTCACTTTCATCGACGACGAAGACTTGGCTACGCCGTGGAAGCGTTCGGCATCATTGAGGAAGAAGCTGCCGGGGGTAATGCCGAAGTCACTCACCGTGACGCTGAGCAATCTCATCTACTTTGAGAAGGCTCAGTTGCCGCAGTCCCTGGCGAACCGCCTGATCCGCCTCGCCGCGTTTCAAAATCCAGAGTTCTACAAGGCACAGGCGATGCGGTTGTCGGTCTGGGACAAACCCCGCGTCATTGGTAACGCGGAAAACTACCCACAGCACATTGGCCTGCCGCGGGGATGCCTGGATGCCGCGCAGGAATTGCTGAGGGACAACGGCATCACCTGCGAATTGCGTGATGAGCGTTACGGCGGAAAACCGCTGGGCGTTGTCTTCGTCGGTAGGCTGCGTCCCGATCAGCACTCGGCGGTTGCCGTAATGCTGAGCCAGGACACGGGCGTGTTGTGTGCGCCTACCGCCTTCGGCAAGACGGTCGTTGCCGTAGCGATGATCGCCAGGCGTGGTGTGAACGCACTGGTGCTGGTGCACCGTACCGAGTTACTCAAGCAATGGCAGGAGCGGCTGCAGGCTTTCCTTGGTGCCGACAAAGGCGCGATCGGGACAATCGGTGGTGGCAAAGCCAAGCCCACGGGGAAAATCGATATAGCGGTAATGCAGTCTCTGTCACGGCAGGGCGAGGTCAACCCGCTGGTCGAAAACTACGGTCACGTCATCGTGGATGAATGTCACCACGTCGGCGCGGTGTCATTCGACGCCATTCTGAAGCGTGCCAAGGCGAAATACGTGCTCGGCCTGACCGCCACACCGTTCCGCCGCGATGGCCAGCAGCCAATCATTTTCATGCAGTGTGGCCCGATACGGCACACAGCGGCAAAGCCCGCCGGTGCCCCGCACGACCTGGAGGTGGTGCCGTATTCGCTGCATGCACGTATTGACCTGCCGACCGACGCCGGAATTCAGGATGTATTCCGGCACCTCGCCAACGATCAGGCCCGAACGGTCGCAATTTCCGGAGAAATCGAGCGCGCCTTCAACCACGGCCGCAAGGTGCTGGTGTTGACCGAACGCACCGACCATCTCGATGCCATCTCGACGGCATTGGACGGAAAGATCCCATCACCGTTCGTATTGCACGGCCGGATGTCACGGAAACAACGGACGGCGCTTATTGGGCAACTCGGAGCGTTACCACCGGGAGCTCCGCGCGTACTGCTTGCGACCGGCAAGCTGGTAGGGGAGGGTTTCGACCATCCTCCTCTGGACACGCTGGTTCTCGCGATGCCGGTTTCGTGGAAGGGAACCCTGCAGCAATACGCCGGGCGCCTGCATCGAGAGCATGCGACCAAGACGGATGTTCGGATTGTCGATTTCGTCGACATGGGCCACCCGGCGCTACTCCGGATGTGGGAGAAGCGCCAGCGCGGATACAAGGCGATGGGATATCGGATCGGAAATGACTTGTCATCGGTGGCATCGTTCGATCTCGACGAATTTGGGATAAAGATACCTGAAACAAACATGGCCCCATCTCACAAAAAATGACTTCGTATGAGCGAGTACCAATATTACGAATTTATCGCCATCGATGAACCATTGACGCCGAAACAGATGGCCGAGCTGCGTTCGCGCTCGTCTCGCGCCGACATTACTCCGACCAGCTTCGTCAATGACTATCAGTGGGGTGATCTCAAGGGGGATCCGGTCGACTGGATGCGGCGATACTTTGACGCTCACGTCTATTTCGCTAACTGGTGTACTTGTTGCCTATATCTGCGGGTGCCGAAGGATACGTTCGATGCCGAGGCCCTTCGGATATTTGAAACCGAATCTGTCTTTTCTGTGGACAGTACGAAGCCACACTGGCTGCTCAAGTGGGATTTGAGCGAATGCGACAACTACGATCGCTTCGCTGAGGAGGATGGGCGGGGTTGGATGGGCAGGTTGATCCCATTGCGTGACGAACTGCTGCGTGGCGACACGCGTTCGCTGTATCTCGGCTGGTTGGCCGGCGTGAGCGCCAGCGAAGTAGATGAAAAGACCACCGAGCCTCCGCCGCCACCCGGACTTTCTCGACTGACCGCTGCGCAGCGCTCGCTGGCGGAGTTTCTTGAAGTCGATGAGGACTTGCTGACGGCAGCCGGATTATCGGACCAGAAAGCTGTAAAGCGCGATAGCAAGAATGAAGCGGAACGGAACGCCTGGATCGCCGAACTTCCAGCGGCAGAGAGAACAGCGATTCTCAAACTGCTCCTGACAGGGCACACACAGCAAGCCGAACGTAGGCTGAAAATGCGCTTCCTTGCTTGGCAGCGCGAACAGCAGCCGATTGGAGAGCCCGAACCGCGGCGCCGCACGGTCGTCGAACTTCGGGAGTTGGCCGCGTCCGCTGCCGAAACAAGGGTGAAGCAGGAGACAGCGCGGCGCAAGCGGGCTGATGCCAAACGGCAGGCCAAGCGGGAAAGCTACCTGCGCACAGTGGCCTCCGATTTCGACCGGTGGTGGCGGGATGCCGATAAGCGAGCCGAACGTGGCATCGCGTCTGCATATGATGAGGTAAGACGCGCTCTCGCGGATCTATCCGAAGCCTATACACTTTGCGCTTCGCGATCTGACTTCGACAAAAAATTGGAGCAATTCATGGCCCGACATGGAAAACGCACTGCCTTGGTGCGACGCTTTGCCGGTGTGGGGCTCTGGAAAAAGGCATAGCAATAGTGAGGGGTTAGATTGAGAAAAACAGCGAGGTTAAGCGCGAAATACCTGGATAAGTGGATCGAGGAGGCGACCACCGACGCCTACAATGAATCAGAGCAGGCCGGTGGGTTCTTCGCCATGATCGAGGAGAATCTCGCGCTGCCATTCATGACGCGGGTGCTCGGGCAGGACGTGACGGTTACCAAGGTAGATATCACCAGGCGAGACCAAATCGTCACAATTTACTCGCGCGGAAAGGCAAGGCAAGCAATCCCGATTCTCGATCTGCCGATGCCGGCTCCGCGCCCGGAGGGGGCGGAATGGATTGATGCTTACCGCCGCTGGCGCGGAAGCTAAGCGAGGTTTCAAGTTGGGATACACTCCGATCAGCGCTACTGATAGTCCTCGATAGATGCTGAAAGCCATTTTCGGGGATCAGATGCAATTGACGATAAATCTGACGGTAAAATCGATGGTGCGAGAAGAAACTTCTTTGGGCGACAACCGGTTGCCAGTGCCGTTGACAATCGAATGGGAGTAGACCGCCATGTGCGGCCGTTACGCTCTGTACGGGCCCAAATCCCGTTCGCTGCAGCTCAAGCAGGACGTCACGTCGCGCGAGCGGGCGCTGATCCAGAAGTTCATCGACGAATACCTCGAGCGCGTCGCGCCGCGATACAGCATCGCGCCGCAGCAGGGCAACCCGAAGAACTTCGCGCCGATCGTGCGCCGCGGCCCGGGCGGCGAGCTCGAGCTCGCGGTGGTGCAGTGGTGGTTGCTGCCGCACTGGTCGAAGGAGCCGCGCATCAAGCACAGCACGTTCAACGCGCGCATCGAGACCGTGGGCAGCCTCGCCAGCTTCCGAGTCGTTCAAACGCCGCCGCTGCCTGATCCCGGCGAGCGGCTGGTGCGAATGGCAGGAGCTGCCTTCGGGCAACCTGCCGTGGTTCCTGCACCCGGCTGAAGGGGAGGTTGCGCTGTTCGCCGGCCTCTGGGACCGCTGGGAGCGCGGCGGCGAGGCGGTGGAGTCCTGCTCGATCATCGGCGGGCCGGCCGACGAGAACAGCAAGCCTTACCATGATCGCGCGCCCTACACGGTCGCTGACGCCGACATCGGTGTCTGGCTCGACCCGGCGCTGAAGGACGGCGATGCAGCGATGAAGCTGCTCAGGCCGTTCGAGCGCGGCGCGGTGCTCGCGCACCGCGTCGACCGGCGCGTCAACAAGGCGACGATCGACGACCCCTCACTGGTCGATCCGGTGCCCGAAGAGCGCTGAGGAGGCGGCCCTGTTCAGCTACCGGCACGGCTTTCACGCCGGCAACCATGCGGATGTGCTCAAGCACACGATTCTTGTTTTCATTCTTGGGTACATGAAGCAAAAGGATGCTTCGATCTCGTTTGTCGATACGCACTCTGGCGCCGGCGCGTATTCGCTCGACAGCGCGTTCGCGCAGAAGAAGGGCGAGTTCAAGGACGGGATCGGCCGGCTTTGGGGACGAGGTGACCTGCCGCAGGCGGTTTTGTCCTATCTGGAGCAGGTCAAAGCACTCAATCCGGACGGCAAGCTGCGCCACTACCCCGGCTCGCCGCAGATCGCGCTGCAGATGCTGCGCCCGCTGGACCGGCTGCAGTTGTTCGAGCTGCACACGACCGAGGGCAAAGTGCTGCAGAAGCACTTCGCGACCGCCGGGCGACGCGTGTCCGTGCAGACCGCCGACGGCTTCGCGGGGCTGAAGTCCGTGCTGCCGCCCGCTGCGCGCCGCGCGCTGGTGCTGATCGACCCGTCCTACGAGGACAAGGAGGACTACCGCAAGGTGGTCGCGACGGTGCGCGACGCGCTCGAGCGCTTCGCCACCGGGGTCTACGCCGTCTGGTATCCGCAGGTGCAGCGCCAGGAATCGCAGGACCTGCCGGGACAGCTCAAACAGCTTGCCGAGGGCGACTGGCTGCACGTGTCGCTCACCGTGAAGGCGCCCGCGCAGGACGGGCTCGGCCTGCACGGCAGCGGACTGTTCGTCTTCAACCAACCCTGGACGCTCGAAGCAGCCCTGCACCGCGAGATGCCCTGGCTCGTCAAGGCGCTCGGCCAGGACCGCCGTGCCTCGTTCAAGCTGCAGGTCGAGCAGCGCTGAGGCGCGGCGCGCTTGTGGCACGATACCGGCATGCCCGCGCCCGAAGACGAGTCGTTCATGCGCCGCGCGCTGGAGCTCGCGCGCCGCGCCGGGTCCGAGGGCGAGGTGCCGGTCGGCGCGGTCGTGGTCCACGAGGGCGCGATCGTCGGCGAGGGCTGGAACCGGCCGATCTCGGCGGTCGACCCCACGGCGCACGCCGAAATCCAGGCGATGCGCGCCGCCGCGGCCGCGCTCAAGAATTACCGCCTGAGCGGCGCGACGCTCTACGTGACGCTCGAGCCCTGCGAGATGTGCCTGGGCGCGATGTTCCACGCGCGCATCGCACGCGCCGTGTACGGCGCCACGGATCCCAAGAAGCAGGTACTGAAGAGCCAGGTGAAGGTGGAGGGCGGCCTGCTGGCCGCGGAATGCGGCGTGCTGCTCAGCGGCTTTTTCGCGGCGCGCCGATGATTGTCGAAATCGACGTGCCGCGGCAGAGCCTGCGCTTCCGAGGCAAGACCTACGAGATCTCGACCTCGAAGATCGGCCTGGGCGAGCGGAACGGCAGCTTCTGCACGCCGCGCGGCCGGCACATCGTGCGCGCGAAGATCGGCACTGGCCAGCCGCTGAACGCGGTCTTCGTGCGCCGCCGGCCCACGGGCGAGGTCTGGACGCCGGCGCTGCACGCCGCCTTCCCGGGGCGCGACTGGATCCTCACGCGCATCCTCTGGCTGTCGGGCTGCGAGCGCGGTGTCAATCGCATGGGCGGCGTGGACACGATGCGCCGCTACATCTACATTCACGGCTCGCACGAGCAGGCCGAAATGGGCAAGCCGGGCTCGATCGGCTGCATCCGCATGCGCGGCCCCGACATCCTCGAACTGTTCGAGCTCGTTCCTCCCTACACACCCGTGGAAATCCGACCATGACCGGCCATGCCCCGATCCGCCGCCACTTCGACCGCGTACCCGCCGCCGTGGTCGAGTTGGCGCGCACCTTCCAGGCCTCCATCCTCGCCGACGTGGCGGGGCGGCGCGGCACGCTGGGCGGGCGCATCCAGGCGTTGTCGAAGACCATGAAGGTCGCCGGCCCCGCGTTCACCGTGGAGGTGCGGCCCGGCGACAACCTGATGATCCACGCCGCACTGGTGCTCGCGCAGCCGGGCGACGTGATCGTGGTGGACGGCAAGGGCGACCTCTCCTGCGCGCTCACGGGCGCGCTCATGGCGGCGCACGCGGAGAAAGCCGGCATCGCCGGCTTCGTCATCGACGGCGCGGTGCGCGATACCGAAGACTGCGCGCGCGGCAGCTTCCCGATCTTCGCCGCGGGCGCGAATCCCAACGGGCCGCTGAAGAACTCCGGCGGACGCATCAACTGGCCGATTTCCGTGGCGGGCACCACGGTCAATCCGGGCGACCTGATCGTCGGCGACGCCGACGGCGTGGTGGTGCTACCGCGCGAGCTTGCCGCCGGCGTCGTCGCCGGCGCGCAGGCCAAGGTGGACGCCGAGGCCGAACGCATGAAGCAGATCGGCCGCGGCGAACTCGCGCAGGGCTGGGTCGCCGATGGCCTGAAGGCCGTCGGCGTGCTGGGCACGCACGAAAAGCTCTAGGAGTCTGCGCGGCAGACGAAATTTGTGCGAGTTGAAGTTGTGCCGGGTGTCACTTTTCGGGAATTTCGGTGCGGCGCCCGTCAATTTACAGCCGCAGAGGTTCGTGCGAGGTCGATGC
>JBASCW010000047.1:0-6940 GCA_049651845.1 Burkholderiales bacterium
CGCCGGCGCCGAAGGCCGCGGCCGCGCAAGACCTGCCGGCCGGCCTGGCCCTGGTGCGCGCGCCGATGGTCGGCACGTTCTACCGCTCGCCCGAGCCGGGCGCGCCGCCCTACGTGGTGCCGGGCGCGCGCGTCGCCGCCGACACCGTGGTCGGGATCATCGAGGTGATGAAGCTGATGAACGCCGTGAACGCCGGCTGCGCCGGCGTGGTCACGCACGTGCTGGTGGAGAACGCCGGCGCCGTGGAATACGGGCAGCCGCTGGTGGCGATCGATCCCGAGGCATGAGCCGTCGCAAGCCCGCGCGCCGCATGCGCTTCATCGACCTCACGCTGCGCGATGCGCACCAGTGTCTGTGGTCCACGCGCATGACGACGGCGATGATGGCGCCGGTCCTCGGCACGCTCGACCGCATCGGCTACGACGCGATCAACGTGATGGGCGGAGCGGTGTTCGACGTGTGCGTGCGCTTCCTGCGCGAGAATCCCTGGCGGCGCGTGCAGATGCTGTGCGAACGCCTCGCCACGCCGGTGGACGCGCTGACGCGCGGCCAGAGCCTCTATACCTTCGAGCTTTTCCCGGACGACGTCGTCGAGCTCAACTCCCGCGTGCTCGCCGCGCTCGGGGTGAAGATCCTCACCGCCTACGACGCGCTCAACGACAACCGCAACATCGAGTCCTCGGTGCGTTCCGCGAAGGCCGCCGGCATGCAGGCGAGCGGCTGGATGACCTACACGCTGAGTCCGGTGCACACCGACGCCTACTACGCGGCGCGGGCGACGGAGCTGCGGGCGCTCGGCGCGGACTCGATCTGCGTCAAGGATCCGACCGGCCTGCTGACGCCGGCGCGCGGGCGCACGCTGTTCCCGGCGGTGGTCGCCGCCGCGCGCGGCATCCCGCTGCAGCTGCATTCGCACTGCCAGTCGGGGCTCGCGCCCGAGGTGTACTCGGTGGCGATGCAGTCGGGCTTCGAGGTCGCCTACACCGCGCTCGAGCCGCTCGGCGACGGCGCCTCGCTCCCCTCCACGCAGGACATCCGCCGGCGCGCGCTCGCGCTGGGGCTCGGCTGCCGCCTCGACGAGGGCGCGATGCGCGAGGCCTCGTCCTACTTCAACTGGCTGTGCGCGAGCGAGGACAAGCCCCGCGGCGAGGTGGCGCGCTACGATCCCGCGCTCTATGAGCACCAGATCCCGGGCGGGATGATCTCCAACCTGCGCTCGCAGCTGCAGGCGATGCGGTTCGAGCACCGCCTTCCGGAGATCATGGAGGAGGCGGCGCGCGTGCGGCGCGACCTCGGCTACCCGATCCTGGTGAGCCCCTTCGCGCAGTACATCATCACCCAGGCGGTGCTGAACGTGGTGCAGGGCGAGCGCTACAGGACGATTCCCGACGAGGTGCGCAAGTACGCGGCCGGCTACTACGGCCGGCTCGCGGCGCCGCCGGCGGCGGAATTCCTCGAGCGCGCGAACCTGCGCCCTGGCGGACAGGTCGAGGAGCGCGCGGCAGCGCACCTCGAGCCCTGGCTGCCGCGCCTGCGCGCGAAGCTGGGGCCGCAGGCGAGCGACGAGGACCTGCTGCTGCACGCCTTCTACGATGCGCCCCTGGTCGCACAGCTGCGCGATCCGGTGCCCGAATGCCGCCCGCGCACCACGCCGCTCAACGAGCTGGTGCGCTACCTGGCCGAGCGCAAGGACATCTCGCGCGCGCGCATCCGGTTCGCCGGCACCGAGCTTTCCTTCACCGCATGAGCGCCGCCGCCCGGCAGGCGCGCGAGGCGGCGGCCAAGGGGGCCGGCGGCGCGGTGCCCAAGGCGCTGCGCGTGCTGGAGACGGTGGCCGGGCGCAAGCGCCCGCTCGCGATCGCCGAGATCGCCGCCGCGCTCGATCTGCCGCAGCCGACCGCGCACCGGCTGGTCACCTCGCTGGAGAAACTCGGTTTCCTCGGGCGCGAGCCCGGCCGGCGGCGCATCGTCGAGGGCCGGCGCCTGCTGGGCCTGGGCCTGGACGTGCTGCAGGCGGCCACCAGCTCGGGCGCGCGGCACGCGATTCTCGCGGCGCTGGCGCGCAAGACCGGCGAATCCTGCAACCTCGGCGTGCTCTCGGGCGCCAACGTCGTGTACGTGGACCGCGTCGAGTCGCAGTGGCCGCTCGGCCTGCGCTTCGAGCCGGGCAGCCGCGTGCCGGCGCACTGCACGGCGATCGGCAAGCTGCTGCTCGCGCAGCTCCCCGAGGCGGCCCTCGAGGCGCAGCTCGCGGGCGGCAGGCTCGCGCGCTATACCGCGACCACGCTCACCGACCTGCGGCGCCTGAAGGCCGAGCTCGCGCGCATCCGGCGCCGGGGCTGGTCGGCGGACAACCAGGAGTTCATGTCCGGCGTGGTCTGCATCGCGGTGCCCGTGCGCGCGCCGCGCGGCGAGCAGGCCTGCGCGGGGCTCGCGATTTCGGCGGCGGAGGCGCGCGTCACGCTCGCCGGCGCCAGGCGTTTCCTGCCGGCGCTGCGCGAGGCGGCCCGCCGCCTCGCCGGCAGCCTGGCCGGCCCATGATCCATTGAGGAGAGGAGGAGGGAACCATGAAACGACAGATCCTTGCTGCATCGATCGCCCTGCTGGTTGCGGTACCGGCCGCGGCGCAACAGAAGTTCAACGACTGGGGCTGGCCGCAGCCCTACGAGAAAGTGTCCGACAAGTCGGTCGAGTGGCTGAAGTCGAAGGGCTGGTGGCCGGTGCAGGTCGCCTTTCAGGCGCCGTGGTCCGGGCAGAACACGACCAACATCGTGATGGACCGTCAAGGCCTGCTCAAGAGCCGCGGCGTGGAGGCGAAGTGGCAGGCCTTCCCGTCCGGACCGGCGATCAATGAAACCATCGTTTCGGCGAAGTTCCAAGTCGGCAACGGCGGCAATTTTCCGTTCACGTCGCTGCTGGACAAGAACATCCCGGTCAAGGCGATCGCGATCCTGAGTCCCAACCTGCTGCACGCGCTGGTGGTGCCGCCGGATTCGCCGCTGAAGAGCATCAAGGACCTGAAGGGCAGCAACCCGCCGGCGACCATCGGCATCGTCACCGGGTCCTCGGCCGAGTTCTATTTTCAGATGGCGATGCAGATCAACGGCATCGAGGTGGGCAAGGACGTGATCCTGAAGAACACGCCGCCGGGCGAGCAGATGGCGCTGCCCAAGGGGATCGCCGGCGTGGTGCCCTGGGATCCGACGCCGACCATGATGGTGGAAGAGCGCAAGAACGGCCGCATCATCGACTCGATCTTTCCCTACAACATGTACGAGGGGCAGTTCTACCTGCGCTCCGAGATCGTGGAGAACGCGCCCGACGTGGTGCAGGCGTTCTCCGACGCCTTCGCCGAGGCGACGCTGTGGATCCGGCTCAACCCGGAGAAGGCGGCCGACCTGATGGCCGAGGATCCGACGCTGAAAAACTTCTCCAAGGCGATCCTGCTGCAGCAGATCCGCGCCTACAACAACCTCTACAAGCCGACGCACATCTACCCGCACGCGGCCTTCTGGGGCGCGGTGAACGAGACCATCTTCAAGTGGCTGCACGGGCAGAACCGCATCACGCGGCCGCTCGCGGCGAAGGACTTCTCCGACGCTGTGGACGCACGCTACATGGACCGCACCTTCGCCAAGCTTGGCTGGGCGGTTCCCAAGCAGCCGCCCTTCCTGCCGGCGGGGTGGAAAGGCGACCCGGGCAGGCCGCCGTTCCCGGAGTACATGCATGCGATCAATACGAAGACGCCGCAGCCGTTTCCGGAGAAGGGCGACCTGGTGAAAGCCTGGTCGTTCGGCGGCAAGAGCTTCGCGCCGTAGCCGGGCAGGACTCGCCTCGGCCGCCGCGATGCTCGCCGGCATTCTGCGTAGGCTCGCCAATCTCGGCCTGCTCGCCGCCGCGCTCCTCGCCTGGTGGGGGGTGAGCGTGCACGTGCTCGACAGGACCACGCGCGCGCTGCTGCCGCCGCCCACCCAGGTGCTGGTCGCCGCCTGGGAGCTCCTGCAGTCGGGCGACCTGTGGCGGCATGTGCGCGACAGCGTCAAGCGCGAACTGGTCGCTTTCCTGTGGGCGACGAGCGCGATCCCGCTCGGCATCGCGATGGGCTGGTGGAAAGCGGTCGAGAACCAGGTGGATCCGTTGATCGAGATCCTGCGGCCGGTGCCGCCGCTCGCCTGGATCCCGCTGTCGATCCTCTGGTTCGGCATCGGCGACGTGCAGAACCAGTTCATCATCTTTCTCGGCTGCTTCTTCCCGATTCTCCTCAATACGGTCACCGCCGTGAAGGGGATCGAGCCGAACCTGGTGCGCGCGGCGCGCGCGCTCGGCGCGAATGAGCGGAGCGTCCTCTGGCGCGTCGTACTGCGTGCCGCGCTGCCGCAGATCGTGACCGGGGTACGCGTCGGTCTGGGCGTGGGCTGGATGGCGCTGGTGGCGGCCGAGCTGGTGGGCGCGAATTCGGGCCTGGGCTTCCTGATCAGCGACGCGCGCACCGTCCTGCGCACCGACTACGTGATCGTCGGCATGGCGGTGATCGGCCTGATCGGCCTGGCGATCGATTCGACCATCCGCATCGCCGCGCGACGGCTGTTGCCCTGGTCGCAGGAGCTCGCCCGGTGAGCGCGGTCACGATCGGCGCGGTCACCAAGATCTACGAAGGCGGCGACCATGCGGGCGCCGAACCGGTGCAGGCGCTGCGCAACGTGAATTTCAACGTCGCGGACCACGAGTTCTGCTCGATCCTCGGCCACAGCGGCTGCGGCAAGACCACGCTGCTCATGATCCTCGCCGGCTTCGAGCAGCCCAGCGGCGGCAAGGTCCTGGTGGACGGCGCGCCGGTGGGCGCGCCGTCCTGGCGGCGCAGCATGGTGTTCCAGGACTACGCGCTCTTTCCGTGGATGACGGTGGAGCAGAACATCGCCTTCGGCCTGGAGATGAAGCGCCTGCCGCCCGGCGAGCGCCGCGACATCGTCGCGCGCCACGTGTCGCTGGTCGGCCTGAAGGGCTTCGAGCGGCGCTACCCGCGCCAGCTCTCCGGCGGCATGAAGCAGCGCGTGTCCATCGCGCGCGCCCTCGCGGTGGACCCGGCGGTGCTCCTCATGGACGAGCCCTTCGCCGCGCTGGACGCGCAGAACCGCTCGCGCATGCAGGAGGAGATGGGCCGCATCCTCGCGAGCAACGACCCGGCGTTGCGCAAGACGATGATCCTGGTGACGCACAGCATCGACGAGGCGATCCTGCTGTCGGACCAGATCGTGGTGCTCACGCGCCGGCCCGGAACTGTCAAGGCAGACCTGCGCGTGGACCTGCCGCGGCCGCGCGAGGAGAGCGACCCCGCCTATGTCGCGCTCAAGAAGCAGATCCGGGACCTGATCCACGAAGAATACGAAATCGAGGCCTGACGTGGATACCGACCTGACCGGGCGCGTCGCGCTCGTCACCGGCGCCTCGCGCGGCGTCGGCGCCCGCATCGCGGCGTGCCTGGCCGAGCACGGCGCCGTGGTGCACGCCGCCGACATCGACGAGAAGGCGGTGCTGCGCATGGACGTCACCGACCGCGCCGCAGTGGCCGTCGCGGTGGCGCGCATCGAGAAGGAAAGCGGCGGCCTCGACATCCTCGTCAACAATGCGGGGCTATTGGCGAACGGGCCGTTCGATGAGGCCGGCGGCGAGGCCTGGGACAAGCTGGTCGCGGTCAACCTGACCGGGATCTACAACTGCGTGCAGGCCGCGGTGCCGGCGATGCGGCGCCGCGGGCGCGGCGCCATCATCAACATCGCCTCGGTGTCGCACGAGAAGGGCGGCGGCGCCTTCGGCAACGTCTGGTACGGCACGACCAAGGCGGGCGTGGTGGCGATGACCAAGGGCCTGGGGCGCGAGCTCGGGCCTTCGGCGATCCGCGTCAACGCGATCGCCCCAGCGGTGGTGGCGACCGACATGGTGCGCAAGTTGCTGACGCCCGAAGCGCGCGAGCGGATCGTCGCGCGCATTCCGCTCGGCCGCCTCGCGGAGGAGGACGACGTCGCGCGGCTCGTCGTCTTCCTCGCCTCGGAATCGGCCTCCTTCATCACCGGCGAGACCATCGCGGTCGACGGTGGGTTTCTCCGTACCTGAGCTCGCGGGGGCCGCGGCGATCGCCGCGGTCGCGGGCGTGGTGCGGGGCATCACCGGCTTCGGCGGCGCGATGGTGATGGCGCCGCCTCTCGCGCTGCTGCTCGGTCCGCCGCTCGCGGTGCCGGTGGTGCTGGCGCTGGAATCCGTCGCCGCCGCGCCGATGCTCGTGCAGACGCGCCGGGAGGTGCGCTGGCCGTGCGTGGGCCCGATCCTCGCCGCCGCCTGCCTGGCCACGCCGCTCGGCAGCTACGTGCTGGTCGCGGCCGAGCCGCAGCTGCTGCGCCGCGCGATCGCGGCGATCGTCATCGTGTTCTCGCTGCTCCTGCTGCTGGGCTGGCGCTACACCGGCCGGCAGCGCGTCGCGAGCTCGGTCGCGATCGGCGCCGTGAGCGGCGCGATGCTCGGCGCGACCAGCATCGGCGGGCCGCCGGTGATCCTGTACCTGCTTTCCGGCCCCGATCCGGTGACCGCCACGCGCGCCAACCTGTCGCTGTTCGTCGCGGGCAGCGCACTCGCCGGGCTGCTCTCGTTGTGGGCCGGCGGCGCGCTGGCCGCGGGCGCGGTGCTGGCGAGCCTGCTGCTTGCGCCGGGCTACCTGGCGGGCCTCGCCGGCGGCGTGCGCCTGTTCGCGCGCTTCGACGACCAGCGCTTCCGCCGCTTCACGCTGCTGCTGCTGATCACGGTGTCGGCCGGCATACTGCTCGCCTAGGAGTCTGCGCGGCAGACGAAATTTGTGCGAGTTGAAGTTGTGCCGGGTGTCACTTTTCGGGAATTTCGGTGCGGCGCCCGTCAATTTACAGCCGCAGAGGTTCGTGCGAGGTCGATGCGA
>JBASCW010000048.1:0-7457 GCA_049651845.1 Burkholderiales bacterium
CCGCCCGCCCGGTTCGGCGCACGCGGTGGCGCGCCTCACCCCGTCCGCCCCCGAGGGGCTCCCCGTTCTTCCTTGGCTGCGCGGCTAAGAAAAAACCACTTGCACGTCGCGCGCGCCGATCGCTTGCATCGATCGTCTGCGCAGGCAAAAATGCGCCTCTGGGCAAAAAACTGAAATAACGGGGTGTCGCCTTCTTCTTAGCTGCTCTAAGCGCTGATCGCATCAAGGAAAAACCTCTACCGCTACGGCGAACTCGCGTCGGGCTCACTTGTCCACGTCGATCATCTGAATACCAGCAGGGAAATCTACAACCAGGCGCAACAAGTCGTGTGGCGGCGGCCGCCTCAGGAACCGTTTGGCGATTCGCCGCCGGATGAGAACCCGAGTGGGCTCGGTGTGTTCGAGTTCCCGCTAAGGGAGTCGAACTACTACGCGGACAAGGAGACCGGAAACCTGTACGCGATGTATCGCGATGCGTACAGCCCGTCTATTGGCCGTTTCCCGCAGTCGGACCCAATCGGATTGCGTGGCGGCATCAACCCGTATCTTTACGTCGGCGCTAATCCGATCAGCTATACGGATCCATCGGGGCTCAAGACATACCAGTGCAAGAAGCCGCTTGACGCGCTTACCAATGCATTCGGTTCAGGAACGAGCAACTTTGCCTATCGCTATGGGCCGTATCTGTATCACCAGTATTCGTGCATCGTTCGCGACGGAAAAGTCATCTGTGGCGGCCAAGACCGTGGAGATGATGGCCAGGGCAAACCCAGCGAAGACAGCATGGACGCCGGGCAATGTAAGCCAACGCAGCCGGACAATGACTGCTTCGAGAAATGCTTGAAGGACGAATGGGCCAAGCCGCGTCCATCGTACGGAATTCCGTTGGGCACCGATTGCCAGGAGTACGACGACGACGTTAATTCGCGCTGCCGGAAAAAGTGCGGTCTCAAATAATGCCAACGATGTTCTTCAAAGTTGGGAAAGGGATCTGGATCGTACTGGCGTTGGTCGTTCTGCTCGTGACGCTTTACGGCTTTGATGGCAAAACGAACAGCGACATTTGGATCTTCCTGACCTGGTCCATGCTCATCCTCTCTTTCCCTGCGAGTCTGATCGTTTCGCTGATGCACATGGTTTTAGGCGTTGGCTTCTCAATAACGATAAAAACTTCGTACGTCTCGCTTGCGATCGAGTGGGCGGCGTACTTCGTCCTGGGCTATTGGCAATGGTTCGTGCTGTTGCCGTGGCTTTGGGGAAAATGGAAGACGCGACGCGTGGCCGGTATCGCTTCGTCTTGAACCACAACGCCGGCGCCTGCCGGCGTTGTGGTTCTAGCCACTGGCGGCGATGCGCTGAAGGAGTTGAGCGGGGCTGAGGACGGGGATTCCCTGGAAGGTGCCGAGCGCGTGCAGGTCGTTGTCGCCCGAGACGATCGCATCGGCCTGTGCACCGAGCGCGCAGGCGAGGACTGCGGCGTCGTCGGGGTCGCGCAGGCGCGCCTCCTCGATGGGCGGGGCTTCGGCGGTGTCGGCGATCTCGCGGTAGCGCGCGACGACTTCGGCGGGGGACGAGTTCAGTTGCGCGAGCTTGGCGGCGAACTTGGCGCGTTGGAGGATGCTGGCGAGCTCGGCAATCAGCGCTTCCGATGTGAAGAGTTCCAGGCCCCCGTCGTCGGCGGCCTGAATCAGCCGCTCGGGGGTACCGCCCCAGAGCAGGGCGGAAGCGACGACGTTGGTGTCAAGGACGACGCGCACCGGCTTCGCGAAGCTCGGCGCGCACCGCCTTCAGTTCGGATTCGAGTTCGGCTTCGGTGATCTCGGGCCCGCCCGCCTCGCGCAGGCGCTGGCCGATCTCGGTGAAGCGCTGGATAGCGGCCTTGCGGATCGCCTCGCGCACCAGGCGCTCGATCGATTCTGAGGTGAGCAGGCCCGCGGCCTTCGCCTGGCTGGCGATCTGATCGGGAAGGGACAGTTTCAATTCCAGTTCGGTCATGTGCGTGCCTCCTCGCGCGCGGCCTGGGCGAGCATGGATTCGAGCACTTCCATCACGGCGCGCTGCTTGGGCTTGGGGAGCGCGGAGAGCCGTTCCAGTTGCTGCTGAAGGCGTGGCGCGGGTCCGCGCTTGCCGCCGGCGCGCGCGGGCGCCTGGCCGATGAGTTCCTCGACGGAGGACCCGAGCGTCTGGGCGAGCACGGGCAGCATGGAAGCGGCGATGCGAAGCCGCCCCACTTCGTAATGGGCGAGCGTTTGCTGGGCGATGCCCAGGCGCTCGGCGAGCTGCGTTTGCGTGAGGCCCTGGTCCTTGCGGAGCTGCGCGACGCGCGCGCCCAGGTCTTTGAAGAAGCGTTCGTCCTTGCTGCTCATGGGGGTGACCGGTTCGGTGAAGGCGATGGCCATGAGCGTAATCCCGGGTTGGTGGCGCGGAGTTGACAATACTCTATGATAGAGTAATCTGCAATCGAGTTATTTTTACTCCAACCCCCTTGACAGGTTTTTAGCCGGAGGCCGATTCCGATGGCACGCATCCCCGAGGAAGAGATCGAACGCATCAAGCGGGAAGTGGCCCTCGAGCGCCTGGTGGAGGCCTCGGGGATCGAACTGAAGAAATCGGGCAAGGATCTGGTGGGGCTGTGCCCGTGGCATGACGATCACGAGCCGAGCCTTCGGATAACACCGGCGACGAACCTGTGGCGTTGCCCTCCATGCGGCGCCAGCGGCAACGTGATCCAGTGGGTGATGAAGCGAAACGGCGTGTCGTTCCGGCACGCGGTGGAGTTGCTGCGCGAAGGGCTCTCTTCCTCAGCCGCCGCGCCGGTGAAGCGAACGACGGTGCGCGCGCTCAGCGCACCCGTGAGCCTGGATGCGGACGACCAGGGCTTGCTCGACCAGGTGGTGCTCGGCTACTACGCGCCCGAGCTGAAGAGATCGCCCGAGGTGCTCGCCTACGCCAGGGCGCGCGGCATCGACGATCCGGCTGCGATCGACAAGTTCAAGCTCGGTTACGCGAACCGCACATTGGGGCTTCGCATTCCGAACGGCCAGCGAGTGACGGGGAGCCGAATCCGCGAGCGGCTGCAGCGCATCGGGATCCTGCGCGGCTCGGGGCACGAGCACTTCAACGGCAGCCTGGTGATCCCGGTGATCGACGAGGCCGGGCACGTCACCGAGGTCTACGGCAGGAAGATCACGACCGGTTTGAAGAAGGGCCTCTCCAAGCACCTGTATCTCGACGGCCCGCACAAGGGCGTCTGGAACTGGGAGGCGCTGGCAGCGAGTAAGGAAGTGATCCTCTGCGAAGCGCTGATCGATGCGCTCACCTTCTGGTGCGCGGGGTTCCGCAACGTGACATCGAGCTACGGGGTGGACGGGTTCACCGAGGACCACATGGCGGCGATGCGGCGCTATGGCACCGAGCGGGTGTTGATCGCCTACGACCGGGACGAGCCCGGTGAGCGGGGTGCTGCGAAGGTGGCTGAGCGGCTGATGGCGGAAGGCATCGAGTGCTGGCGCATTGAATTCCCCAAGGGGATGGACGCGAACGAGTACGCCCTGAAGGTGCAGCCTCCTGCGAAAAGTTTAGGCCTCGCGATTCGCAAGGCGCAGTGGCTTGGCAAGGGGACGGCGCCGGAGCGCTCGGAGAGCGTGCCGGAGGCGATCGTGGTGGCGCTGCCCGCGCCGATCATCAACGATGAGTCTCGCGCGATCGCGTGCGCGCCTGCGCCTTCTTCTTTAGCTGCTGATTTAGCTGCTAAGGAAAAAACCCAACCCGAAAACATCACCGAGGCCTGCGCGCAGAGTCCGCCGGCGCTGCCGGCGTCGCCCGTGCCGCCGGCGCCGAGCGCGATCGAGGCCGAGCCCGAGGTGCGAGAAAACGAAATCCTCTTTGCCTTCGCCGAGCGCAAGTACCGCGTGCGCGGGCTGCCCAAGGCGGCGGGGCTTGAGATGAAGGTGAACGTGCTCGCGCGAAGGCGCGAGCGCTTCTACGTGGACACGCTGAACCTGGCGAGCCAGCGCCAGGTGACGGGGTACGCGACCGAGGCCGCGCGCGAGCTGGAGGTGAAGGCAGAGGTGGTGCAGAGCGATCTTGGGCGCGTGTTCCTCGCGCTTGAGCTGCTGCAGGATGAGAGTCTGAAGCGCGCGCTCGAACCGAAAGAACCGGCGGCAGCCGCGATGAGCGAGCCCGAGCGGGAAGCCGCGCTCGCGCTCCTTCGCTCGCCGCACTTGATCGAGCGCATCCAGCAAGACTTGGAGGCCTGCGGCCTGGTGGGCGAGCGCGTGAACAAGCTCGTGGGGTATCTCGCCGCCACGTCGCGCAAACTCGACTCACCGCTCGCGGTGCTGGTGCAGTCATCCTCCGCCGCCGGTAAATCGACGCTGATGGACGCGGTGCTCGCGATGATGCCCGAAGAGGAGCGCGTCAAATACAGCGCGATGACGGGGCAGGCGCTCTTCTATCTCGGCGAGCGCGATCTGAAGCACAAGATCCTCGCCATCGTGGAGGAGGAAGGCGCGGCGCGCGCGGCGTATGCGTTGAAACTCCTGCAATCGGAAGGTGAACTGACGATCGCGAGCACGGGCAAGGACCCGGCGACGGGGAACCTGGTGACGCAATCTTACCGCGTCGAAGGCCCAACCATGCTCTTCACGACCACGACGGCCGCGCAGATCGATCCTGAGTTGCAGAACCGGTGCCTGATGCTCGCGGTGGACGAGTCGAGAGAACAGACCCAGGCGATCCATCGGCTGCAGCGCGACAAGAGGACGCTCGAAGGCATGGCGAGGAAAGCGAAGCGAAAGGAATTGCAGCGTCTGCACCAGAACGCGCAGCGGCTGCTGAAACCCTTGGAAGTGCTCAACCCGTACTCGGATCGGCTCACCTTCCCCGACCAGGCGACCAGGATGCGGCGCGATCACGAGAAGTACCTGACGCTGATCGACATCATCGCGCTCGTGCACCAGCACCAGCGCGAGGTGAAGGCGACGGTGCGCGAGGGGCAGACCATCGAATACGTCGAGGCGACGCTGGAGGATGTGGCGCTCGCGAACGAGCTTGCGCACGAGGTGCTCGGACGCTCGCTGGATGAATTGCCGCCACAGACGCGCCGTGTGCTGGAGGCGGTCGATGCCTTCGTCGCGGCGCGCGCCAGGAGCGAGTCCATCGAGCGCGCGCAGGTGCGCTTTAGCCGGCGCGAGCTGCGCGATGCGAACGCGATCGGCGACACGCAGCTCAGGCTGCACCTGGATCGCCTGGTGGAACTTGAATACGTCCTCACGCGGCGCGATGGCGCGGGCGGGCGCTTCGTCTACGAGCTGGTGTACGACGGCTCAGGTCTCGATGGCAAACCCTTCGTGCCGGGTCTGATCGACGTGGAGCGGCTACGCGCTACGTCTACGACGGCCGAAGTCGCGGGGGTAAAGGGCGAACTCGCGGGGCGGTTGCGGGGCGTTCGCGGCCCGATTGCGGGGTGGTCGCGGGGTGGGGAAATCGCCGGAGAACCGCATGGAACGGGCGTCTCCGAGGAATCGAGCGCAAAAACCTCAAAAACACATAGCAAGAAGGGCAACGGTTCGGACGCGTCGTACACGCAGAGGCGCGTCGTACCCTTAGCCGCCGCTGGGGAGGACGATGCTGCGCCGTAAGCTGCACGGCGGTCCTGGCCGGCGCGCGCCCGACCTTCCGGACAACGCGCTCAGGCGCGCGATGATCGAGTTCCTGGCGTGGTCGGAGGCGACCGGCTGCACGCAAGCGACGATCGCCACGAGGAAGCAATCGCTTCGCATGTTCGTGCTGTGGTCTGGCGAGCGAAGCATCCATCAGCCGCAGGACGTGACGCTGCCGATCCTGGAGCGCTACCAGCGTTACCTCTTCCACTATCGGAAATCGAACGGCCAGCCCTTGGGGTTCATCAGCCAGCGCTCGCGCCTCGTGCCCGTCAAAACCTTCTTCAAGTGGCTGACGAGATCGCGGTACATCCTCTACAACCCGGCCTCGGAACTGGTGCTGCCGCGGCCGCCCAAGAGGTTGCCGCGGCACATCTTCACGCTGGAGGAGATCGAGACCATCGAAGCGGGATGCGATATCGACACGCCGCAGGGCGTGCGCGACCGCGCGGTGATCGAGACGCTGTACTCGACCGGCATTCGCCGCATGGAATTGGGCCGCTTGAAGGTCTACGACGTCGACCTGGATGGCGGCGCGCTCTTCGTGCGCGAAGGCAAGGGCCGCAAGGACCGCATGGTGCCGATCGGCGCGCGCGCCTGCGCCTGGATCGCAAGATACCTGGCGGAGGTGCGTCCGCAGCTGGTGATGGAGCCCGATGATGGAACGCTCTTCCTCACCGACTACGGCGAGCCGCTGCGCGGCGAGCGCTTGGGCTATCTCGTCAGGGGCGCGATCGAGCGCGCGGGCTACACCTTCCCGGGTTCCTGCCACCTCTTCCGGCACGCGATGGCCACGCACATGCTGGAGAACGGGGCCGATATCCGCTTCATCCAGGCGATGCTCGGACACGCGAAACTCACCACCACCGAGATCTACACCCAGGTCTCGATCCTGAAGTTGAAGGAGATCCACTCGGCGACACATCCGGCGCGGCTGGAACGTGCGAGGAGCGCGCAGGACGCACCGGGCGTCGCCGGCAAGGGCGAAGGGCGCCGCGTGCTCGAGGACGCGCGTAACGCGCTCCTGGCGGCTCTGGACGCGGAAGGCGATGAGGAGCACAGGGCATGACGCGCGACGCCAAGCCGGTACGCGTCGCGATCGAGCTGACCGACGAGCAGGCCTGGGCCTTCGCGCAGTTCCTCAAGCGCTCGACCTTCGATGACTACCGTGGCCGCGCGGTGGACAAGGGGGAGACCTACGCGATGATCGCCGCCGGCGAGGCGATCCGCAAAGCGCTGGCCGACGCCGGCTACGCGCCTCGATAAGACACCCTGACCGCCCCGTCACGGCGCGTGCAAGGCTTGCGTGCCGTTCGCGCACGCGCCGCGCCGGGGCTACGCCTGAGCGCGATCGGCCGCCGTGCGTTCTGCGGGCGTCGTGGACAGGCCGCAGCGGGCATTGAGCCCGCCGCGCCCTGGCAGGCGGCCGGGGTAAATGCGGGCAAGCCCGCATTCAACATAACCGCGTTGGGCAAAGTGCGCACCAGTCGCAAACCGGGTTTGCTTGGTGGTGCGCACCGCTCCACTTCGTTCCGCGCCCTGGCGGGTTTGCCCAACGGTCGGTTATGTCTGGCGCCCCGGCCGCCTGCACGTGTGCAGCGTGCTCTCGCACCCTGCACACGCAAAGCGAGTCAGCGCGGCCACGGCTGCGCCGTCGCCGCACGGGAAAAAGCAAAGTCCACGTCCCCCCGCCCGCCCGGTTCGGCGCACGCGGTGGCGCGCCTCACCCCGTCCGCCCCCGAGGGGCTCCCCGTTCTTCCTTGGCTGCGCGGCTAAGAAAAAACCACTTGCACG
>JBASCW010000049.1:0-112323 GCA_049651845.1 Burkholderiales bacterium
TGATTTTCATGTCATCGCAGCATCAAGTGGCACACAAGATAGCGCTCACTGGCGGTGTTCCAGACTACATATCGTGGTGTTCATACGTCGGCAGGGTTTCACGAATTCGTTTTTCAACAGCCTGCTAGGCCTTGGCCGCGGCGTGGATCGCCTTGCGGACTTCCTGGAACGTGCCGCAGCGGCAGATGTTGGTGATCGCCGCGTCGATGTCCGCGTCGGTGGGCTTGGGCTTGGCCTTGAGCAGCGCCGCCGCGGCCATGATCATGCCGGACTGGCAATAGCCGCACTGCGGCACCTCGTGCTCGATCCAGGCCTTCTGCACCTTGGTCAGCGTGCCACCCGCCGCGAGTCCCTCGATCGTCGTGATCCGCTTGCCGGCCGCCGCGCTGGCCGGCATCGCGCACGAGCGCACCGGCGCGCCGTCGATGTGCACCGTGCAGGAGCCGCACTGCGCCACGCCGCAGCCGTATTTGGTGCCGGTGAGGCCCACCTGCTCGCGGATCACCCAGAGGAGCGGCGTGTTCGGATCGGCGTCGATCTCGTGCGTCTTGCCATTGATGTTCAGACGGATCATCGTGCGTCCTCCTGGTTGATCGGTGGTTGGCGCTAGCGGTTGCAACACCAGATTCTGCGCGCAAATTCCGGGTAATTCTCGGCCATTTCGCGCGCCACCGGACCGCGCAGCAGCCGCAGTTCGTCGGCGCTCGGCACCGGCGTGACCGTGCATTGCTGCGCCGCGTCGTAGTCGAAGCCCGTGTTTTCACGGATCTCTTCGGCGCTGGCGCCCGGATGCACGCTTTCGAGGCGGAAGCGGCGCCGATCGGACTGCCAGGCAAACAGCGCCTTGCCGGTGAGCAGCGCCTTCGGCGTGCCGCGCGCGGAAACGAACTCCACCTTGGCGACGAGCGTGCGGACGGAATGCTCCTCGCGGAACAGGATGGTGTTCGGGATCACGGAATACATATAGGCCGAGCCGAACGACCCGGGAAAGCGCTTGCCCTCCGCACGCACGAGGTTGATGGCGCCTTCGCCGTCGATCTGGGCGCCGCCGAGGAAGAACGTATCGATGCGCCCCTGCCCGGCGAGGTCGAACAGCTCGCGCGAGCCCTCGGTGAACGGATTCGCCGCGCGCCGCTGCTGCAGGGACACGCGAAAGGCCGGGTCCGCCCGCCTGTGAAGGAAGGCGCCGCTCGCCGGGATCGGAGAAGAGGCGCCGATCGCAGCGTGGCGGCTGCCCGCCAGCAGGCGGGCGATCACGCAGGCGAGAAGTTCTTCCTTGGCGTAAGGACCCATTCGTCGAGGTAACGCTGGAATCCCTGGCGCGTCCTCGCCTCCCTGGCGTACTGCGAAAAATGCAGGTCGTCGGCGCCGTAGACGCCGGGCATGCCGAGCGGCCAGGCGCCGCGCGGCACGCACGCGACGGCGGAAACGTAGATCGACGAGATCACGCCGGGCGCGAGCAGCTCGTCTTCGAGCATGTCGCCCTTGCGCAGCTCCTCGACGGTGACCAGAACGGTCTTCGAGGCATGCGCGACGGTGGCGAGCTCTCGCCGGCGTCCGACCCAGACGTTGCCCGCCTCGTCCGCCCAGCGCGCATGGAACAGAGCGACGTCGGGCCGGATCGCAGGAATGAAGAGCACGCCGTCGACGACCTTCCACTCCGCGCGCTGCGCGACGAGGTCCGAGCCGAGAATGCCGCCGATCGGCATGTAGGGCACGCCCTTCTCGACCGCCTGCAGCCCCGAGTGGATCGCGGGACAGGTCGCGTCCCTCACGCGGATCTCGCCGCGTTCCGCCGCCTCCGTAAAGCGCGGCGCGAGGCCGGCCTCGCCGAGCGAGACGGCGCTGGTTTCGATTTCCGTGACACTGCCCGCGCCGATCAGCAGGTCCGCCGACAGGCCGAGGATGGGAACGCCCAGCAGGCGCAGGTTTTTCGCCTTGCGGCGGATCAGCGCGCGCACCGCTTCCATGGCGACCAGCGAATAGTCCGGCGGCAATGCGAGCAGCGCGCCGTCCGGAACCTCGGCGGCGATCGCATCGGCGTCCTGCAGGAACGCCGTGCGGTTGGACGGCAGCTCAGCCACTGTGCGGGAATCCGGCGCGGTCACAGACGTCCACCATGGCGTTCGACACGCCCTTGCCCACCTCGTCGAGCGAGCGCAGCTGCTCCTTGCCGCAGCTGCACTTGTAGACCGGCATCTCGAGCTCGACCTTGAAGCCGGGCGCGCCCTCGTAGGCGAGGTCGAACGCGAACGTGCGGCGCTCGCCGGCGCCGCCGGGCAGCTCCTTGCCGCAGCTGCAGTGGTATTTCTTGAACAGCATTCCCTTCGCCTCGGCGGCCGGCACGCCCGCCTGGCGCTCGCGCGTCTGCTGCAGCAGCCAGAGCAGGAAATCCTGATGCACCGGCGCAGCGTGCCCTTTCGCGCATTTGAGCGCCGGCATGCCGCGCACCGCGATCTTGAGCGGGCCGGACTCCCCGGCCACCGAATCGATGCTCACCAGCTGCGTTGCCCCCCTGCACATTCCACAGGACTTCAGTGCGATCGCCATGCACGCCTCCTCGCCGAATCAGGCGGTTCCCCCCACCGTGAGGCCTTCGATCTTGAGCGTCGGCTGGCCGACGCCGACCGGCACGCTCTGGCCCTCCTTCCCGCAGGTGCCCTGGCCGTTGTCCAGGCGCAGGTCGTTGCCGATCATGCTCACGCGCGTCAGGGCGTCCGGTCCGTTGCCGATCAGCGTGGCGCCCTTCACGGGCGCGCCGACCTTGCCGTTCTCGATGAGGTAGGCCTCGGCGGCCGAGAACACGAACTTGCCGTTGGTGATGTCGACCTGTCCGCCGCCGAAGTTCACCGCGTACAGGCCCTTCTTCACGCTGCGCAGGATCTCGCGCGGGTCGTGCGCGCCGGCCAGCATGTAGGTGTTGGTCATGCGCGGCATCGTGAGGTGCGCGAAGGATTCGCGCCGGCCGTTGCCGGTGAGCGGCATCTTCATCAGGCGCGCGTTCAGGCTGTCCTGCATGTAGCCGCACAGCACGCCGTCCTCGATCAGCACCGTGCGCCGCGTCGGGTTGCCCTCGTCGTCGATGGTGAGCGAGCCGCGCCGCCCGGGCAGCGTGCCGTCGTCCACGACCGTGACGCCGCGCGCAGCCACGCGCTCGCCGAGCCTGCCGGAGAACGCCGAGCTGCCCTTGCGGTTGAAGTCGCCCTCCAGTCCGTGGCCGATCGCCTCGTGCAGCAGGATGCCCGGCCAGCCGGGGCCGAGCACCACGGTCATGGTGCCCGCGGGCGCGGGCACCGACTCCAGGTTGACGAGCGCCTGCCCCACCGCCTGCTGCGCGTAGGACTGCAGCACCTCGTCGCTGAAGTGCTCGTAGCCGGTGCGCCCGCCACCCCCGGCGTGGCCCATCTCGCGGCGGCCGCCGCCCTCGGCGATCACCTGCACCGACAGCCGCACCAGCGGGCGCACGTCGGCCGCCAGCACGCCGTCGGCACGCGAGACCAGCACCACCTCGTATTCGGCGCCGAGGTGCGCCATCACCTGCGTCACGCGCGGATCGGCGGCGCGGCACAGGCGCTCGAGCTTCTCCAGCAGCGCGATCTTCGCGTCCGCGTCCAGCGTGGCGAGCGGATCGATCGCCTGGTAGCGCATGGTCGCTGCACTGCGGCGCACGACCTTCGCGGCCTGCGATCTCCCGGCGTCGGAAATCGCGCGCGTCGCGCGCGCAGCGTCCTGCAATGCCGAGAAACTGATCTCGTCGGAATAAGCGAAGGCGGTCTTCTCGCCCGCGATCGCGCGCACGCCGACGCCCTGCTCGATCGAGAAGCTGCCTGACTTGACGATGCCCTCCTCCAGGCTCCAGCCCTCGGCGCGAGTGTACTGGAAGTACAGGTCGGCGTAGTCGATGCGCCGGCCGGCGAGCGCGCCGTATACCGCGTCGAGCTTGCGGCGCTCCAGGTCGAACGGCGCGAGCAGGCAGGCGTCGGCGGTGGCGAGGAGTACGTCGGCGTCCATCGGCGGATTGTCCCTTCTTTTCGCCTCAGCGGGTGGGCAGCGCAAGGTCGGCCGGCGCGACGACCGACTGGGTCGTCGGCTGCAGCTTGTCGACCTTCGGATCGGACCAGGTGCCGCTGATGCTGTAGTCGAACGCGAAGATCTTGCCGAGCGGATTCTTCATCAGGCGCCCCGCGATCAGCGTGGCCACGCCGGCGATCGGGTTCACCAGGCCCACCACCGTCGACGCCGTATCGCCCAGCTGCGGAATCACCTTGACGTTCAGGTTCTGCGTCTCCAGCGACAGGTCGACCTGCCCGTTCATCATCACGTCGGCCGCCGGGCCGTTCATGTGGAAATCCTTCACCGCCATCACGCCGCGCTCGATCGCCAGGTTGCTGGTGATCTTGTCGAACTGGAAGCCCTTGGAAAAGACGTCGCGGAAGTCCATCGAGATGCGCCGCGGCAGCATCTGCAGGCTCATGAGCGACACCAGCTTGCCGATGCCCGGCTCGATCTCGAGGAACTGCCCGTTCTCGGCCTGCATCTGCATCTGGCCGCCGAGCGTCGTGTAATCGAGCGTCACGGGGTCGCCGTTCCAGTTCAGCGCGCCCTCGAGCTTCGCGCGCCCGCCCTTCAGGTGCTCCGGATGGCCGAAGCGCTCGAGGAAATGCCCGACGTCGCTCACCTCGAGCTTGAACGCGAGCGAGGTGCGCGAGGCCGCGGCGGCGGCCTTCTGCGCCTCGCCTTGCTTCCACAGGCCGCTGCCCGTGAGCACGAAATCGGCGTTGGTCATCGCGAGCTTGTCGATGCGCCAGTCGCGCCCCTCGTGACGCGCGAGCACCTCGACGCGGCCGAGCTTGCGCCCGCGGTGCGTGAAGTTGTCGGCGACGATGTCCACGGCCGGCAGGTCCTTGGTGGCCTCGGCGGGCTTGGCGTTCGGCGAATCCTCGGGGATCGTGAAGCGCGTGAAGCGCGCCACCAGGCGACCGCTGCCCTCGGTGCGGTAGACGACGTCGCCGGCGAACTCCACGGCGTTCAGGTTCGCCGACCAGCCGCTCGCGTCGGCCACGCCTTGCAGCACGACGCTGCGCATGCGCTTGCCGAGCGCATCGAGCACGCCGATGCGCACGTCGTAGCCCGCGCCGTCGCCCGAGCCCGGCGCGCCGCCGGCGATGCCGCCCTCGGCGAACAGCGGCAGCCAGCGTTCGAGGTCGAGCGCTGGCAGCGAGCCGCGCACGGTGGTGCCGCGCCGCTCCGGGATGCTCGGCGTCTCGCCGGTCACGGGATTGAGCAGGATCAGCGTGCGTTGTACCTGCATCGCGCCGGCTGCGGCCGGCGCCTCCCCGGCCGTCGCGCCGCGCAGGATTTCCGCGGCGACGATGCGTCCGGTCGGCGGGCCGAGCGCCACCGAGACGCGGTCGCGCCCCTCGCCCGGATACACCTCCACGCGCAGCGGCAGCGTCTCGGAGGGCACCTTGGCCAGCGGCGCCGGCAAGGCGCTCGCGATGCCTTCCAGCGTTGAATCCAGCGTGAGCTGTGCGCGCCCCTCCTTGACGACGACCGCCGCCGAGTAGCGCGTCGCGCCCGACAGGCGCCGGCGCCAGGGGTGATCGAACAGCGTGCGCAGGCCCTCGATCGTGGCGCGGCCTTCGGCGGCGATCACCACGCCGGCTTCGCCCCGGGAACCGCCCGACAGGCGCAGCTCGCCCCCGAGGAGCTGCGCGCGCACGTCGCCGAGCGCGAGCGACGATTCGGTGAAACTGACGCGCCCGCTCGCGCGCTCGACCGGGGGCAGCCGCGGGTCCAGCGTGAGGGTGTTGCCCGAGAACTGGAACTCGCCCGCGAGCTTGCTTTTCGCCGCCTCGCTGAGGGCCAGATCGAGGCGCAGCTTGAGCTTGCCTCGGCCGAGCGCGCTCATCGCCTCGGTGAAGCCGTCGGTCATGCGCCGCACCGGACTGTCGCGCACATAGTCGAGGAACAGCGAGGTCGGACCCTCGGCGGTACCGTCGATGACCAGGTGCGGGTTCGGATCCAGCATGCTGGGCAGAGTGACGCGCACGTTTGCGAGCTTCACGCCGAGGATGCTGCCGCTCTGGCCGGCGACCTCGATGCGGTCGCGGTCGAACTGCAGGCTGCCCTCGATCGCCTCGATGCGCGGCCAGCCCTCGGCGTAGTCGAGCACGGCGTCGGACAACTTGGCCGTGACCTGGAACTGCCCCTGCGCCGGATCGACGAACGGGAAGTCGCGCAGGTCGCCTTTCAGGCGCAGGCGCGCCTCGCTCGCCTGCCCCGCAAGCACGGCACGCGCCACCCACTCGCGCGTGCGCTCGCCCATCACCGAGGACAGCGGCAGATAGCGCGCCGTGGCCCTGCCGTCCGCGCGCTGCAGCTGGGCGGTGAGGTCGATCACGCCCGCGCCTTCGCCCCGCCAGGCGTAGCTGCCGTAGGCGGTGCCGGCGAGATCGGCGTTCGCGTAGTTCAGGCTGGCGATGCGCACCGCGAGCGCGCCATCGGCCGCGCGCTCCCAGCTGATCTCGCCGCCCAGGGCATCGAGCGCGATGCGCGGCTCCGGGAATACCTTGGGCAGGTCGATCTCGCTCTTGCGCGAGCCGAGGACCAGCGTGCCCTTCTTCTCGTTCGCATCGAGGCTACCCGAAAGGTTGGCGAAGCCCGGAATGCTGCGCCAGGCGCGCACGCTCAGTCCCGTGAAACGCGTGCGCGCCAGGTAGGTCGCTTGGTCGGGCAGCTCGCCGGTCCACTCGAAGCGCGCATCGAGCAGATTGCCGTGCGGCGCGAGCTCGGCGAGCAGCGCGCGCACGTCGCCGGGGAAGGGCAGGTATTCCGCGAGGTGGGCGAGCGGGCCGAGCTCGATGAGGTTGGCGTTTAGCGCGCCGCGCGCGGCGGGCGCGTTGGCGCCGGCCGGCTGCCAGCTGGCGCGGAAGCTGGTGCCGTTCATCGGCGGCGCACTCGGCCGCTGCAGCGAGAGGTTGCGCACGCCGAAGTCGTAGCCCTGCACCGTCTGCCGGCCGTAGACGCGGCCGCGCACGGCGCTGATCTCGAGCAGCGGCAGCTCGCGCCCGAGCCGCGCCAGCACGCCCGAGAGCGCGACGTCTGCGGTCGCCTGCGACAGCCGGCCCGCTTCGAGCGTGGCCCAGACCCGCAGCGCGCCGGCGCCGCGCCGGATGTCGAGCGGATAGTCGACCCAGGCGCGCCAGCCGGCCAGGTCGGTGTAGCCGAACTCGGCGTAGACGCGGCCGTTCCAGCGGGCGGCCTCGCGCACGCTGCGGCCCTCGAGCCGCGCGCGCAGTTCCAGGCCCGGCCCGAGCTCGCGCGGCGGGCGCGCGCTGACGCCGACCCGGTGCTCGTCGCCGTCGTTCTCCAGCCGGAAGTTGAGCGACGACAGGCGCAGCGCCGGCGCGCGGCGCGACTCGTCCAGCCACTCGATCTCGGCGCCGCGGATCTCGATGCGGTCCTGGGAGAGGATCCAGTCGCCGAGCCTGCCGTCGCTCTTGTCGCCAGCGACGCGAATGCCGGCGATGTAGATCTCGCCGCCGGGCGTGCGCCGCACCTCGAGCTTCGGCCCCTCGATCATCGAGGAATGCAGGCGCAGCTCGCCGACGAACAACGAGCGCCAGGCGAGCACGTTCTCCACCGCCGGCAGCACCAGCGCCTCGCGGCCCTCGTGGTCGTAGACGCGCACGTCGGTCACCGACAGGCGCAGGCGCAGCCCCTGCCAGTCCGCCGCCAGCGCACCGATCCTGACGGGCAGCCCGACGGCGCGCGAGATCTGCGCGACGATCGCCTCGCGGTGCTGTTCGACGCGCGGCAGCA
The DNA here is from genome assembly GCA_049651845.1 of Burkholderiales bacterium. Classification (GTDB taxonomy): domain Bacteria; phylum Pseudomonadota; class Gammaproteobacteria; order Burkholderiales; family SG8-39; genus RBG-16-66-20. Next base: position 7,825 of record JBASCW010000049.1, read on the forward strand.
GCCAATAGCGCGAGGCGAGAAACGCGATCGCCAGCACGAAAAACGCCACCCAAGCGAGGGCTTCCAGCGCACGCAGCAATTTGGGAACAGGGTTTCGCATCGCGCTTCGGAAAGCTCCTGTATTCTAGCTGTAAATGCCGGATCCGATTCGGAAAATCGCCCTCTCGCGCTACGCCGGGGCGCGCCTCGCGGCGCGCCCGGAACTCGCGGTCGACGTGGATTTGGAACGCGCCGCGGGCCGAGCGTTCCACGTTGCAGCGCTGCGCGAGGCGCTGGCCGGCTGCGCCGGCGACGACGAGGCGGCGTTCAAGCGCAGGCTGCGCCGGCTGCGCGAGCGCGTGCTGCTGCGGACCATGGCTCGCGACCTGGAGGGCGCCGCCGACCTGGCGGAAGTCTGCACGACGATGAGCGATCTCGCCGACGCCTGCCTCGCGGCCGCGCTCGAGTGGCTCGGCGAGCGCGAGCTCATCGTGGTGGCGATGGGCAAGCTGGGCGGCGGCGAACTGAACGTTTCCTCCGACATCGACCTGGTGTTCGTGCATCCGGACGCCAAGGACAAGCCCCTCGACCCGGAGCGCCTGGAGCGCACCGGGCGGCGCCTGATCGCGCTGCTCGCCGAGATCACGGAGGACGGCTTCGCGTTCCGCGTCGACATGCGCCTGCGTCCCTACGGCGACTCGGGCGCGCTGGTGAGCAGCTTCGAAGCGCTGGAGGCCTACTTCGTCGCGCAGGGCCGCGAATGGGAGCGTTATGCCTGGATCAAGGCACGCGCTGTTTCAGGTCTTGCTTCTGATCAAAAAATTCTTGAAACAATTGTGCGGCCCTTCGTCTACCGCAAGTACCTCGACTACGGCACGCTCGAGGCCATGCGCCGGCTGCACGCCGAAGTGCGCCGCGACGTCGCGCGGCGCGAGCTCGCCGACCACGTCAAGCTCGGGCCCGGCGGCATCCGCGAGATCGAGTTCATCGTGCAGGCGCTGCAGCTGGTGCGCGGCGGCCGCGACCCGGAGCTGACCGCGCGGCCGACGCTGCGGGTGCTGGAGCTGCTGCAGCAGAAGCGGCTGCTGCCGGACAACGCGAAGGCGGAGCTGTCCGAGGCGTACGTCTTCCTGCGCAACGTCGAGCACCGCCTGCAGTACCTCGACGACGCGCAGACGCACGAGCTGCCGACCGATGCCGAGGATCGCGCGCGCCTCGCGCAGATGGCGGGCTTCGACGCATGGCAGGACTTCGCCGCCGCGCTGCACGCGCACCGCGCGGCGGTGACGCGCCACTTCCAGGCCGTGTTCGCGGAACCGGCGGACGAGGCCGAGGCGAAAGCCTGGCCGGCACATCCCAGGCTCGACGCGCTGCGCATGGGCCAGCGCTACGCGCAGCTGCCCGATGACTCGAGGCGCCGGCTCGATGCGCTGATTCCGGCGCTCGCGCAGGCCGCCTCGGCGACGCCGGACCCGGAGGCGACGCTCACGCGCGGCGTCGACCTGCTCGAGGCGGTGGCGCGGCGCGCCGCCTACCTCGCGCTGCTCGCCGAGCGTCCCGAGGCGCTCGAGCGCGTCGCGCGCATGATCGGCGCATCGAGCTGGGCCGCCGAGTACGTGACGCTGCACCCGCTGCTGCTCGACGAGTTGCTCGACGACCGGCTGCTCTACGCGGCGCCCGACTGGCGCGGCTTCGAATCGGCATTGCGCGTGGCGCTCGCCGCCGCGGGCGGCGACGTCGAGCGGCAGATGAACGTGCTGCGCGAGCAGCATCAGGCGCAGCTGTTCCGGCTGCTCGCGCAGGACCTGGCTGGCCTGCTCACGGTCGAGACGCTCGCCGACCACCTGTCGCTGCTGGCCGACATCGTGCTGCAGGTGTCGCTCGAGGCCTGCTGGGCGCAGCTCGCCACGCGCCACCGCGAACGCCCGCGCTTTGCGGTCATCGGCTACGGCAAGCTCGGCGGCAAGGAGCTCGGCTATGCCTCGGACCTGGACGTCATCTTCGTCTACGACGACCCCGACGAGCGCGCGCCCGAGAACTACGCGCGCCTGGCGCAGCGCTACAACAACTGGCTCACGCTGCGCACCTCGGCGGGCGCGCTGTTCGAGACCGATCTGCAGCTGCGGCCCTCGGGCTCGAGCGGGCTGCTGGTGTCGGCGCTGGCCGCGTTCGAGGAATACCAGGAGCGCGCCGCCTGGGCCTGGGAGCACCAGGCGCTCACGCGCGCGCGCTTCTGCGCGGGCGACAGAGACGTGGGCGATTCCTTTGAAAGAATAAGAAAGAGGATTCTGGAGCGGGAAAGAAACCCTGCGGCTCTCGCAAGCGAGGTGCTCGGCATGCGCGAGCGGCTGCACAAGGCGCACCCGAACCGCTCGGGCCTGTTCGACCTGAAGCACGACCGCGGCGGCATGATCGACATCGAGTTCACGGTGCAGTACCTGGTGCTCGCGCACGCGCACCGCCACGCCGAGCTCACCGGCAATCTCGGCAACATCGCGCTGCTCGGGATCGCCGCCGGTCTGGGGCTGATTCCGGCCGGACTCGCGCAGGACTGCCGCGAAGCCTACCGCGCCTTCAGGCGCCTGCAGCACCGCTTGCGCCTGAATGGCGCGCGCTACGCGCGCGTGCCGCCCGGGGAGGTCGCGGCCCAGGCCGAGGCGGTGCGTGCTCTCTGGAAGGCGGTGTTCGGCTAGTTTCTCAGCGCGCGCGCGGCTTGCGCAGGTTCGGGTTGGCCAGGTCGATGTCGGCCTTGACCTTGTCGCGGCTGCGCTCGTAGACGATCTCGCGCCCCATGATCGAGCCTGCGTAGGCCATGCCGTTGCGCGTCGGCGTGAGCACGCATTTCATGTTGTGCATGCCCTCGCCGATCACCACCTCGATCGCCTCGGCGCGCTTGCTGAACACGACCACTTCCATGGTTTTGCCGGTGTCGGTGTGGCGCACCGTGATTTTCTCGTTGTTCATCGCTTGACGACCTCCCAGTTGGCGATGCCGCCGGCCACCACCCGGAAGATCGGATGCGGCCGCGGCTTCGCGACGCGCCCTAGCCGGGCCAGCCATGCAGGCGCGCGCACCTCGAGCTTGCGCCGCAGGTGCATCCATTCGTAGTCGAGCTGCCCGCGCGTCACCGCGAGCGGCTCGAGCGGCCCGTTGCGGCCGATCTTCGAGGCGTCGAAGCGGTAGTCGCGGCTGGCAGCGGCCTGCGCGACAGCGCGCAGGTAGGCGGCGATGCGCCGGCGCGGCGCGGGCGCCTCGAGGAAGCGCGCGAGCTGCGGATGGTGCCGGTAGCCGCGCGTCTTGCCGGCGATCACCGCCTGCGCCAGCAGGCCTTCGCGCCACAGCGCGACCAGCCCCCTGGCGTCCAGGTACATCGGGTGCAGCGACCAGAGGCGCATGCGCTACCGTAGCATCAGATCGCCTCGCGCGGCGCGCGGCGCAGAGGCGCGTCCATCTCGGAGGCGAAGCGCGCCAGCGCCCCGAGCAGCGGGTCGCGATTCAGCCGGTACAGTACGCGCTGGCCCTGGCGCTCCGACGCGACCAGTCCGGCGTTGAGCAGTACCGACAGGTGCCGCGACACCGCTGGCGCGCTGACGCCGAAGCGCAGCGCGAGTTCCGCGGTCGACAGCGCCGTCTGCGACAGGAAGGCGATGATCTGGCGCCGCGGCAGGGAGGCCAGTGCGCCGAACACGCGGCCGTCATTATTAACATTCATGTTAATAGTCTACCGCGATTTTTTGGTTAGAATGGTTTTGACATCGTTCAGGAGACTCGATTCCCCATGGCAAAGGCAAAGGCGGCCGCGCCGCTGTCGATGGCCGACCGCGACGGCTGGATCTGGCACGACGGCAGGCTCGTGCCCTGGCGCACGGCGACCACCCACGTGCTCACGCATTCACTGCACTACGGCCTGGCAGTATTCGAGGGCGTGCGCGCCTACAAGACCGTGAGCGGCACGCAGATCTACCGGCTGCGCGAGCACACGCAGCGCCTGGCCAACTCGGCGCACATCTACCTGATGAAGATCCCCTACACGGTCGAGCGCCTGATGCAGGCGCAGATCGACGTGGTCGCCGCCAACGGCCACGAGGCCTGCTACATCCGGCCGATCGCGTTCTACGGCTCGGAGAAGATGGGCGTCTCGCCAGTGGGCGCCAAGGTGCATGTGGCGATTGCCGCCTGGCCCTGGGGCGCCTACCTCGGCCCCGAGGCGCTCAACAAGGGCATCCGCGTGAAGACCGCCTCGGTGGCGCGCCACCACGTCAACGTGACGATGGCACGCGCGAAGATGTCCGGCACCTACCCGAACTCGGTGCTGGCGACGCTCGAGGCGACCCAGCACGGCTACGACGAAGGCCTGCTGCTGGACGTCGATGGCTTCGTCGCCGAGGGTGCCGGCGAGAACATCTTCATCGTCAAGGACGGACTGATCTGCGAGCCCGAGCTCACCTCGGCGCTCACCGGCATCACGCGCTCCTCGGTAATCGAGCTGGCCGAGGGCCTGGGCTACCAGGTCAAGGCCAAGCGCCTCACGCGCGACGACATCTACATCGCCGACGAGTGCTTCTTCACCGGCACCGCCGCCGAAGTGACGCCGATCCGCGAGCTCGACGGGCGCCAGATCGGCGCCGGCAAGGCCGGCCCGGTCACCAAGGCGCTGCAGAAGGCTTTCTTCGACGTCGTCACCGGCAAGGACCGCAAGCACCGGCACTGGCTGACGCCGGTACCCATGAAAAAGGGCAGGCGCTGATGACCACCCATCCCGATACCGCGCGCCAGGTCGAGCTCGGCGACAAGGATCTGCCGCTGCATTGCCCGATGCCGGGCGCGCCGCTGTGGGCGCGTCATCCGCGCGTGTTTCTCGACGTGGTCAAGCAAGGCGAGGCGCTGTGCCCGTACTGCGGCACGAAATACACCTACAAGGGCAGTAAAAAGGGTCATTGACGCTGCGGGCGTGACTCCCGGCGCTGCGCGCATTCTCGTGGTCGCGCCGAACTGGATCGGCGATGCGCTGATGGCGCAGCCGTTGCTCGCAAGCCTGCGTGTCCGGCTGCGCGATCAGGCCCCCGGCTCGCGCATCGAGGTGCTCGCGCCGCCGTGGGTCGCGCCGGTGCTGCGGCGCATGGCGGAAGTGGACGAGGTGATCGAGGCCGTCCTGCGCCACGGCGAGCTGCAGCTGGGCGAGCGCTGGAGCCTCGGCCGCGCGCTCAAGGCGCGCGGCTACGCGGAGGCAATCGTGCTGCCGAATACCGTGAAGTCCGTCCTGGTGCCGTTTTTCGCCGGTGTGCCGGTGCGCACGGGATACGGGCGCAGCCTGCTGCTCAACTGCGCGCATCGCGTGCGCGAGGAAGCGACGAGCCTCCAATACGCGCGCCTCGCGCAGGCACCGGGCACCGAGCCGGCGCTTCCCTTGCCTTTTCCGTCATTGCTTTCCTCGAACGAAAAGATAGCGGCAACGACCGCAAGGTTCGGCATCCATGGCCGCTACATCGCGCTCTGCCCGGGTGCAGAATACGGCCCTGCGAAGCGCTGGCCGTATTTCCGCGAGCTCGCCTCGGCGTTGAATTCGCCGGTCGTGCTGCTGGGCGGCCCGGGCGACCTGGAGGGCAATCGCGGCCTGCCGGGGACCAATCTGATCGGCAAGACCACGCTGGACGAGGCGATCGACCTGATCGCGGGCGCGCAGGCGGTCGTCAGCAACGATTCGGGCCTGATGCACGTGGCCGCCGCGACCGGCAGGCCGCTGGTGGCGCTGTTCGGATCGTCCAGCCCGGAGCGTACGCCGCCGCTGTCGGCGCACGCGCGCGTCGTATGGCTCAAGCCCGAGTGCAGCCCGTGCTTTGCGCGCATCTGTCCGCTCGGACATTTCAAATGCATGCGGGAGCTCCCTGCCGAGCGCGTGCTCCATGAGCTGCAGGCGCTCGCATGAGCACGAGGATCTTTCCGACCGCCCAGGACGCCGAGAACGCCTTCTACGAGGCGCTCGAGCGCGCCGACCTCGAGGGCATGATGGCGGTCTGGTCCGAGGACGAGGAGATCGTCTGCATCCACCCGGCGGGGCAGCGCCTCGCCGGCCAGGCCCAGGTACGCGAAGCCTGGCGGCAGATGTTCGCGGGCGGCCCGGGCATGCGCGTGCAGGTCGCGCAGCACGTGGCGGTCACCGGCATGATGGTCGCGGTGCACAGCGTGCACGAGAGCATCACCGTCGCGGGCGAGCCGCGCCCGCGGCCGCCAATGATCGCGACCAACGTCTACCTGCGCACGCCCGCCGGATGGCGCATGATCGTGCACCACGCCTCGCCCGCACCGGGCGATCCGGCCACGGCGCCGCCGCCCGCGGGTCCGCCCGCGCCCAAGACGCTGCATTGAACTCCGGGGCAGGCTCCTACACGGCGCCTTGGTGGCTGCCCGGCGGCCACCTGCAGACGATCGCCGCCGCGCTCGCGCCCGTGCCGCGAGTCGCCTTCCGGCGCGAGCGCTGGGACACGCCCGACGGCGACTTCATCGATCTCGATTGGGCCGGGCCGGCCGCGGGTGCGCGCGACGCGCCGCTGCTTGCGCTGTTCCACGGCCTGGAGGGCAGCTCGGCGAGCCCCTATGCGCGCGCGATCGCCGCGCAGGCGCTCGCAGCCGGCTGGCGCTGCGTGGTGCCGCACTTCCGCGGCTGCTCGGGCGAGCTCAACCGCCTGCCGCGCGCCTACCATTCCGGCGACAGCGCGGAGATTGGCTGGATCCTCGAGCGGCTCGGGGCCCATCATGCCGTCGGCATTTCCCTCGGCGGCAATGCGCTCCTGAAATACCTGGGCGAACAGGGCGTGAATGCCTCGATCCGCAAAGCGATCGCGGTCTCCGCGCCGCTCGACCTCGCCGCCGCCGGCCGCGCGCTGGATCGCGGCCTGAGCCGGGAGATCTACACGCGCATGTTTCTCAGGACGCTCAAGAGAAAGACTTTCGAAAAGATGCGCCAGCAACGGATTGCCGTGGATCTGCTGCGCGTACAGCGCGCGCGCACCTTCTGGGAGTTCGACGACGCCGTGACCGCGCCGCTGCACGGATTCCTCGGCGCCGACGACTACTGGCGGCGCTCCTCGAGCGCGCCCTGGCTCGCGCGCATCCGCATCCCGACGCTCGTCGTCAATGCGCGCAACGATCCGTTCCTGCCCGGTGCCGTGCTCGACGCGCTCGGCGAGACGCCGCCGAACGTGGTGCTAGAATTTCCCACGAGCGGCGGTCACGCCGGATTTCCGGGCCGCGGCCGCTGGCTCGCCCGGCGCGTCCTCGAATTCCTCTCCTCGCCATGAAGCTGCCTGCAGAAATCTTCCGCGCCTACGACATCCGCGGTATCGCCGGGTCGGTGCTCTCGGCGGCCGTGGTGCGCGAGATCGGGCGCGCACTGGGCACGCTCGCGCGCGCGCGCGGCGCGCCCGAGTTCGCCGTCGGCCGCGACGGCCGGCTGTCGAGCCCCGCGCTCGCCGGCGCGCTGATGGACGGCCTCAACGCGGCGGGCGCCGACGTGATCGAGCTCGGCGTGGTGCCGACGCCGGTCACCTACTTCGCCGCGCACCACTTCGGCTGCGCAAGCGCGGTGATGGTCACGGGCAGCCACAACCCGGGCGACTACAACGGCCTGAAAATGGTGGTGGCGGGCGCGACGCTGACGGGCGCGGAGATCCAGGGGCTGCGCAGCAGCGTGGAAAGCGGGCGCTGCGAATCCGGCGCCGGCCGGCGCAGGCGCGAGGACGTGCTCGACGCCTACGTCGCGCGCATCGCGGGCGACGTCAAGCTCGCCCGGCCCATGCGCGTGGCGATGGATTGCGGCAACGGCGTCGCCGGCGTGGTCGCGCCGCGCCTGTTCCGCCTGCTGGGCTGCGAAGTGCTCGAGCTGTTCTCGGAGGTGGACGGAACTTTCCCGAACCATCACCCGGATCCATCACGACCCGAAAATCTGCGCGATCTTGTTGCCGTTCTCAAGAAAGGCGATTCGGAGATCGGCCTGGCATTCGATGGCGATGGCGATCGCCTGGGCGTCGTGACCAGGAGCGGCAAGCTCATTTTCCCCGACCGCCAGCTGATGCTCTACGCGAAGGACGTGCTGGCGCGCAACGCCGGCGCCGAGATCATCTACGACGTGAAGTGCACGCGCCTGCTCGCGCCCTGGATCGAGCGCCACGGCGGCCGGCCGGTGATCTGGAAGACCGGCCACTCGCTGATCAAGGCCAAGCTCAAGGAATCGGGTGCGCCGCTCGCCGGCGAGATGTCCGGCCACATCTTCTTCAAGGAGCGCTGGTACGGCTTCGACGACGCGCTCTACTGCGGCGCGCGGCTCCTCGAAATTCTTTCCAGAGAGGCGAATCCAGATGAAAGCCTCGAAGGCCTTCCGGACGCCCCCAGCACGCCGGAGCTGAACTGGCAGCTCGCCGAGGGCGAGCCGCACGCGATTGTCGACCGGCTGCAGAAGTCGTCGCCCTTTCCAGGCGCGCTCAGCGTGCTGACGATCGACGGCGTGCGCGCCGAATTCGCCGACGGTTTCGGCCTGGCGCGCGCCTCGAACACCACGCCGGTGATCGTGCTGCGCTTCGAGGGCGACACGCCGCAGGCCCTGGCGCGCATCCAGGAGGAGTTCAGGAAGGCGCTTCAGCCGCTCAAGCCGCGCTCACCGTTGCCCTTCTAGGGCGACGGTCCTTCCAGCACCGCTGCCGTACTAGGGTCCCGGCGGACCGATGCGCGCGAGCGGGCTCAGCTCGCGGGCGCGATCACCTGAATGTGATCGCGGCTGATGTCGAGAAACGGCGCCGACAGCAGTTGCCGCCCGCCCACCTCCAGCTCCCACACCTCGGCCTCGGTGACCGCGATGAACGGTTTCGACTCGGCCATGAAATCCGTGACCCGCGCGCCGGGAATCAGGTCGATGTAGCCCTTGATGCGGTAGGAGCCGGTGAAGATCGTCACCTTGGTTCTGGTCTCCGGGGCTACCATCGTCTCCTCCGCAGCGACCCTGACATCGCTATTTCTCCGCCCGCTTGATCAGGCGCTCGACGTACAGGGGGCAATGGCTGGGAAGTCTGTCCTCGCATCCATGGTCCTTCTTGCAGTCTGTAAATGACAGCCTGACGTCGACTTGCTCGTTGGCTTCCGGGCAGCGCAGCCAGTCCTTCTCAATCGCGTCTCGCGTGGTCCTCATGGTTCCCTCCAGATCAGGCCGACGAACCATCCCCTGCTCCCCATGAGTCGAAAATCTGCGCGCTCGGGCCCTCGGCATATTGACATTGATCAGAAGACAACAGGAAAGCACGTTCCTTCGAGAGCCGATTCGAGAGCGAACACCTGGCCAGGCGTTCGCTGCGCCGCACAAGATCGCCGTCAGAGACGGTCGGGACTGAAACGCGCTATGCGCGCTTGAGGCCGCCGAGCAAGGCGGCGACCGGGCGCTCGCGGCGCTTGCCGCCACGCTCCAACACGGATTCCTGCGGCTTGACGGCGGGAACGCCGGCGCCGGGCTCGTAGGGCTTGGAGAAGATCGGATCGGAAGGCTTGGATTGCGGGCGGGCGGACTGCGGCCCGCCGTGCAGGGGCTTGGCGTGCGGCTGCGGCTGCGGCGGGCGCCCTTCACGGCGGCCCGAGCCCCTTCCATCCCGGCCACCTCTGCTTTCCCGTCCGCCGCGCCCTCGCGACTCGCCGCCCATCATGGTCGCAGCGGTGCCGGCGCTCGGCTCGAAGCCGGCGACCAGCGAGCGCTCGAGCTTCTTCTTGATGAGCCGCTCGATCGCCGAGAGCGCCTCGGCATCGTCGGGCGCCACCAGCGAGATCGCTTCGCCGGTCAGCCCCGCCCGGCCGGTGCGGCCGATGCGATGCACGTAGTCCTCGGGCGAGTGCGGAATGTCGAAATTGATTACCTGCGGCAGGCCCTGGATGTCGAGGCCTCGCGAGGCGACGTCGGTCGCCACCAGCACCGTGGTCTTGCCCGCCTTGAAGGCCTCGAGCGCCGCTTCGCGCTCGGCCTGCGTCTTGTCGCCGTGGATCGCGTCGGCATGAATGTGGTTGTGCCTGAGCTGGTGCGCGAGGCGGTTGGCGCCGATGCGCGTGCCGCAGAACACCAGCACCTGCTTCAGGCCGCGCGTCTGGATCAGGTAGGCGAGCAACTCGCGCTTCTTCTCCCGCGCCACCGGGTGCACGATGTGGGTCACCAGGTCGGCCGCCGCGTTGCGCGCCGCCACCTGCACCTCGGCCGGGTTCTTGAGCAGCGTCTTGGTGAGGTTGCGGATTTCGTCCGGGAAGGTGGCCGAGAACAGCAGGTTCTGCCGCACCGACGGCAGCAGCGCGATGATTCGCTTGATGTCCGGCAGAAAACCCATGTCGAGCATCCGGTCGGCCTCGTCCAGGATCAATACCGAGACCTGGTTGAACATCACCGTCTTGTTGTGCACGTGGTCGAGCAGCCGGCCCGGGGTCGCCACCAGGATCTCGACGCCCTTGCGCAGCGCCGCGATCTGCGCGTTCATGTCCGAGCCGCCGTAGACGATCGCGGTGCGCAGCGGCAGGTGCTTGCCGTAGTCGCGGAAGCTTTCCTCGACCTGGATCGCGAGCTCGCGCGTGGGCGCCAGCACCAGCACGCGGATCGGGTGGCGCGCCGGCGACGCCGAGGTGCTCGCGTGCGGCGCGAGGCGCTGCAGCGTGGGCAGCGCGAACGCGGCGGTCTTGCCCGTGCCGGTCTGTGCGCCGGCCATGAGGTCGCGCCCCTCGAGCACGAGGGGGATGGCTTGTTCCTGGATGGGACTTGGCTGCTCGTAGCCCAGGTCCTTTACCGCTTGGAGAAGCGGCGGGATCAAGCCCAGTTTTTCAAAACCTGAGCTAATGACGTAACGCCTTGAAAACTAAACAACTCGATTATACCCCTCTTTAGGGTGCGATCACGAGCTGCGTTTGCGTGACCAGGGCCACCAGCTTGCCCGCGTCGCTGCGCACGGTGGTCTGGCGGACCACCGTCGTGCGTCCCCTGTGCACCGGCACCGATATCGAGGCGGCGAAGCTCATGCGTCAGTTGATCGTGCGCCGGCTGCGCTCGGGGACGCTTTCCTGCGGCTCGACGCCCGGCAGCTTGAGCTCCATGTCCCAATCGCTCTTCTTCACCGCGGCCTGCAGCAGGCGGCAGACCGAGTGCAGCAGCACCGGGTCGAGCGTGAGCGTCACGCCCTGCCCTTCGGACGGATGCATCGCGAGCACCGGCTGCCCGCTCGGATCGTGGCCGGTCTGGATGCGCGCGAGCAGCAGCGGCTCGGCGCCGAGCGGCGTGGCGCGCGTGCTGTCGTCGTAGGGCTGCGAGAAATTCGCCTTCTGCACCGCCTGCTCGTGCTCGATGTTGAGCAGCGCCTTGCGCGCCTCGGGATTGGGCTGGGTGCGGATGCGCGGGCTTGCTTCCTCGGCGAGCTTGACCAGCAGCGGCCACAGCAGCTTGACGAAGCGGCGCGTCAGCCACATGCGCACCTCCACTTGCTCGCTCGCCGCGATCAGCATCAGCAGCCGGTCCTGCTCGGCCGCGAAATCGATCTTGAGCTGGTGCAGGCGCATGCGGGGAAGCGAATTGTAGAATGCTTTGATGCCGGCAATCGCATCCGCGCGCGCGGCGGACCTCGACCACATCAAGGCCATGTTCCGCGAGTACTCCACGCTCGTCGCCGAAGCGTTGTGCTTTCAGGGTTTTGACGAGGAACTTGCAAGCCTTCCCGGAGCCTATGCACCGCCCTCGGGCGCGCTGCTGATCGCCCGCGACGGCCAGGCCGCGGCCGGCTGCGTCGCGCTGCGGCGACTGGACGAGCGCACCGGGGAGATGAAGCGCATGTTCGTGCGCGAAGCCTGGCGCGGCACCGGCCTGGGCCGCCGCCTCGCGCTTGCTGCGATCGACGAGGCGAGAGCGCGCGGCTACGCGCGCGTGGTGCTCGACACCTTGCCGAAGCTCGGCACGGCCATCGCGCTGTACCGCGACCTCGGCTTCCGGGAGACCGGCCCCTACCTCGCGTGTCCGACGCCGGGCGCGCTCTGCTTCGAGTTCAGGCTTTCCTGATTCTCTCCAGCAGGGCGGTGCTCGAGCGCTGGTACTCGAACGGGATCGAAACCACGCGGCCGCCGCGCGCGAGCGTTTCGGCGGCGCCGACGATCTTCTCCGCCGGCCAGTCGCCGCCCTTGACCAGCACCTCTGGCTTGAGCGCCTCGATGATCGCCGCGGGCGTGTCCTCGTCGAACCAGGTCACCGCGCTCACCGATTCCAGCGCAGCGACGAGCGCCATGCGGTCATCCAGGCCGTTGACCGGCCGGCCGGCGTCCTTGCCGAGCCGGCGCGCCGAGGCGTCGCTGTTGAGCGCCACGACCAGCGCGGCACCGAGCGCGCGCGCCTGCGCGAGATAGGTGACGTGGCCGCGGTGCAGGAGGTCGAACACGCCGTTGGTGAACACGAAGGGCCGGGCGAGCTGCGCGGCCCAGCGCGCCGCTTCGCCCGGCGGGCGGATCTTGGCTTCGAAACGCGGGCGGGCGGGGGCGTCTATTTTTTCTGCGCCTCGGGCTTCTTGGCGTCGGCGGGAAACTTCGTCGGCGCACAGCCGGGCTCGCCCAGCTTGCAGTAGTCGAATACCTTGACGACCTTGCGCACGCCGCCCGTGGTACGCGCGATCTCGGTGGCGAGGTTCGCCTCGGTCTCGGTGACGATGCCCAGCAGGAAGACCACCGAGGCTTCGGTTACCACCTTGACATGCACCGCGCTGAACTTGCCGGCGTCCACGAAGCGCGCCTTCACCTTGCCGGTGATCGCCGAGTCGCCGGCACGCGCGCCGAACGAGCTGGGCGCGCCGATGGTGAGCTCGTTGGTGACGACGCGCACGTTGCTGGCGGAGGCGGCAAGCTTGCCGATCTCCTGCTTGGCCTTCTCGTCGGGCACCTCGCCGGTCAGCAGCACGCCGCGATTGAACGAGGTCGCATTGACATGCACCTTGTCGCCGTAGCGCTCGCTGATGCGGTTGCTGATGCGCAGCTCGATACCCTCGTCGTCGACCTGCGTGCCGGTGGTGCGGCGGTCCTCGTAGCTGATTGCGCCGGCCGCGCCGGCGCCGACCACCGCCACCGGGACGCAGCCCGGCAGGGACAGCAGTCCGGCGAGCGTCACGATCGGCAGGAATCGGAATTCTCTCATTTCTTCTCTCCGAAAAGATCGGCGTCGATGCCGTCGCAAAGGCAGTGCAGCGTCAGCAGATGGACTTCCTGGATGCGCATCGTGCGCTGGTGCGGCACGCAGATGTGCACGTCGCCCTCGGCCAGCAGTGCGGCCATCTTGCCGCCGCCGTTGCCGGTTAGAGCGACCACCGCCACGCCGAGTTCCCGCGCGGCGCGCATCGCCGCGAGCACGCTGGCGGAATTGCCCGAGGTCGAGATCGCGAGCAGCACGTCGCCGCGGCGGCCGAGCGCGCGCAACTGCTTCTCGAACACCTGCTCGTAGCCGTAGTCGTTGGCGATCGAGGTGAGGCCCGACGAGTCCGTGGTGAGCGCCAGGCCGGCGAGCGGCGGGCGGTCGCGCTCGAAGCGGTTGACCAGCTCCGCAGCGAAATGCTGGGCGTCGGCCGCCGAACCGCCGTTGCCGCAGGCGAGGATCTTGCCGCCCGCCTTCAGCGAGCCGGACATCAGGCCGATCGCGCGCGCGATCGGCGCCGCGAGCTGCTTCGCCGACTCCTGCTTCAGCCGTGCGCTGTCGGCGAAATGCAATGCGATCTGCGCTTCATGCGAGGCGCTCCGCTCGGCGTGGCCCATGACGAGATTTTACTCGATGTAGATTTCGAACCCGATGCGGCGCGCCGGGTTTGGATGCTGCGCGAGCCGGCTCACGCGCGCGCGCAGCGGCGCGCCGCGGTCCAGGCTCCAGGCGATCGCCGCGTTCTCGCGCCGCGGCACGTAGCCCAGCTTGCGGCCGCGCCAGTCGACGCGCACTGCGTTCGCGTCGTGCGGGTTGTCGGGCTCGCGCACGAGCTCCAGCGCGTCGCCCTCGCGCAGCTCCGGCCAGACCGCCGCGGCCGCGCCGTAGCGGAAGCCGGCGAGCGGCGAATCCTGCACCAGCAGCTGGACGCTCTGGCTGTGAGCGGAAAATGCGGCCGCGCTTGCGGCCGCCAGCAGCAGGCTAGGCAGCAAACGCATTGCGGATCCACTGGATCCGGCCGGCCTCGAGCGAATCTAGCAGCAGCACGTCGAAGCGGCAGGCGGCCTGCGGGCGTCTCATGAGGTAGAAGCGCGCGGCCGCGACCAGGCGCGCCTGCTTGGCCGCGGTCACGCTCTCGGCGGCGCCGCCGAAACCCGCGCCGCTGCGGTAGCGCACCTCGGCGAACACCAGCGTGCCGCCTTCTTCGGCCACCAGGTCGATTTCGCCGTGACGGCAGCGCCAGTTGCGCGCGAGCACCCGCAGCCCCGCCCTGCGCAGCAGCTCCGCGCACAGTTCCTCGGCTCGCGCGCCGGCCCGGTTCATGGCAGGCTTAACGGACCGCCGCCGCGCCCGGTTGACCCCTTCCCCGCCGCCCATGTCCGGAACGCTCTACGTCGTCGCCACGCCGATCGGCAATCTTGCCGACGCGAGCCCGCGCTCGATCGAGATCCTGCGTGCCGCGGACATCGTCGCCTGCGAGGACACCCGAACTTCGCGCACGCTGCTCGCGCGGCACGGCATCGCCGCGCGCACGGCGGCGCTGCACGCGCACAACGAGCGCGCGGCGACCGAGAAACTGCTGCGTGCCCTGCGCGATGGGCAGGATGTCGCCCTCGTGAGCGACGCGGGCACACCGGGAATCTCCGATCCGGGCGCCCTGCTCGTCGCCGCGGCGCACGGCGAAGGCCTGCGCGTGGTGCCGGTGCCCGGGCCGAACGCCGCGGTCGCCGCGTATTCGGCAGCTGGCTTCGTCGCCGACCGTTTCCTGTTCGCGGGCTTCCTGCCGGCCAGGGGAGACAAGGACCTGGATGCGTTCGACGGCCCCTGGCCCGTGATCTTCTATGAAGCCCCGCACCGCGTGCTCGAGACGGTGAAAGCCCTGCTGGAGCGCTTCGGTCCCGATCGCGAGCTCGCGATCGCACGTGAGCTGAGCAAGAAATTCGAGGAGATCGCGCGCATGAGGCTCGCCGATGCGCCGGGCTGGCTCGGCGCCGGGCCGCACCGGCAGCAGGGCGAGTTCGTGCTGGTGCTCGGCCCGGGCGAGCAACGCCGCAGCCCGGTTGATGCAGAACGGGTGCTGCGCGTGCTGCTGGCCGCGTTGCCGGCTGCCGAAGCCGCCAAGCTGGCGGCGAAGATCACCGGCGTGCCGCGCAAGGAGCTCTACGCGGCGGCGCTGAGGCGACCCAAGTAAAATCCGCCCTTCAATGGATCGCCTGACCATCGCCCGTCCGGACGACTGGCACCTGCACCTGCGCGACGGCTCGGCGATGGCTTCGGTGCTCGCCGACAGCGCGCGCCGCTTCGCGCGCGCGATCGTGATGCCTAACCTGCAGCCGCCGGTCACCACCACCCAGATGGCGCTGCGTTACCGCGAGCGCATCCTCGGCGCGCTGGCGCCGGGCCTCGACTTCCAGCCGCTGATGACGCTCTACCTCACCGACGACACGCCGGTGGAGGAGATCGCGCTCGCCAAGAGCTCGGGGCAGGTGCACGGGGTCAAGCTCTACCCGGCGGGCGCGACCACGCATTCGGATGCCGGCGTGACGCGCCTGTCGAGGTGTTTCAACGCGCTGGAAAAGATGGAGCAGCTCGGGCTGCCGCTGCTGATCCACGGCGAGGCCACCGACCCGATGGTCGACGTCTTCGACCGCGAGAAAGCGTTCATCGAGGAAGTGCTCGGGCCGCTCGTCGAGCGCTTCGCGGGCCTGAAGATCGTGCTCGAGCACATCACCACGCGCGACGCGGTGCACTACGTCGAGGTGACCGGGCCGAACGTGGCCGCGACCATCACCGCGCACCACCTGCTGCTCAACCGCAACGCGCTGTTTCTGGGCGGCGTGCGGCCGCACCACTACTGCCTGCCGGTGCTCAAGCGCGAGGAGCACCGCGAGGCGCTGGTCGAGGCCGCGACCTCGGGCAATGCGAAGTTCTTCCTCGGCACCGACAGCGCGCCGCATGCGCGCACGGCCAAGGAATCCGCCTGCGGCTGCGCCGGCATCTACACCGCGCACGCGGCGCTCGAGCTGTACGCGGCCGCCTTCGAGGAAGCCGGCGCGCTCGACAAGCTCGAAGGGTTCGCGAGCCACCACGGCGCCGACTTCTACGGCCTGCCGCGCAACGCCGGCACGGTCACGCTGGTGCGCGAGGAATGGACCGTGCCCAGCACGCTGCGCTTCGGCGCCGAAGACCTGGTGCCGCTACGCGCCGGCGAGACGATCCCGTGGAAGCTGGCCTAGCGCATCCGATTTTCGATTCCGTAAGGCCCTGGTTGGAGAAGTTGAAGGATTTTTCTCTCGAGAGTCTCAACCAGCAGGCAGAGGAGTCGGGAATCCAAACCGAAGGCGGAAAGGCGATCCGCTTCGTTCCGCCGCGCGCTTCCGATCCCTATTACGAAGTCCAGGTCTACGCCACGGGCCAGGTGCAGACGCGCCCCGACAGCCGGCACGACCTGTTCAACGCACTGTGCTGGCTCGCCTTCCCGAAGACCAAGGCGCGCATCAACGCGATGCACGCCGCCGAAATCCCGAGGGAAGGCGGCCGGCGCGGGCGCCTGCGCGACATGCTGACCATCTTCGACGAGGGCGGCGCGATCGTCGCGGGCGGCGCCGATATCGAGGCGCTGGTGCGCGCGGCGCGCTGGCGCGAGCTGTTCGTGGAGCGGCACCGCGACTTCCGCATCGTCGTGCTCGGTCACGCAGTGCTGGAGCAGGCGCTCGCGCCCTATCGGGGCATCACCTGCAAGGTGGTGTTCGCCGACCCCGGCCGCAATCTCGACGCGCAGGCCGCGCGGGCGCTCGCCGGGATCCCCACGCCGAGGGAACTGCGACCCTTGCCGGTTTTCGGCTATCCGGGCTGGCTACCGGGCAGCGGCCGCCCGGAATTCTACGCCGATACACGCTATTTCCGCCCTGCCCCCGGTGATGCCGCAGCGCGGTAAAATGCGCCTGGGAGTCGGCCAGGCAGCCGCTGCTTCGCAAGGAGCAGAGGAAAGTCCGGGCTCCACAGAGCGGGATGCGGGCTAACGCCCCGGCGCGGCGACGCGACGAACAGGGCCACAGAGACGAGTCCACCATGCAAATGGTGGGGTGAAACGCGGCAACCTCCATCCGGAGCAACACCAAATAGGCAGGCGTCCGAGGTCGGCTCGACCGAAGCCTGCGGGTAGGTGGCTTGAGCCTTCGGGTAACCGGGGGCCTAGAGGAATGGCTGCCGGGGAGGCCCCTTTCGGGGGGTCTCCCGCCACAGAACCCGGCTTATCGGCCGGCTCCCGCTGTCTCGCCGCCCCTTTCTGCAAGAGACTGTGGGACACGGGGATAAATTTGCTTGCCCCGGGCGAAGGCGTGCGCGGATAATTCTCAGTTAGGGGGCAATACCGGATCGATGCATAACCGGCTCAACCAGAATGACGTCACCAACCGGGTGAACGTCGAGGAGTCCGACCAGGTTCGCGACGCGGTGATCGCGCTGTTCAACGCGCGCTATCCGGGCTCGGATTTCGCCCCGCTCGCGCGCGCCTTCGACGACGTGAAAGCCCTGTTCGAGGGCAATTATCCGGGCTACCTGCCCTGCGACACGCTCTACCACGACGCGCGCCACACGCTCGACATGACGCTGGCGATGGCGCGCCTGATCGAGGGCCACGACCGCATCAGCCCGGCCGCCGAAGCGCTCGGAGCGCGCCGCGCCGCGCTCGGCGTGGTGATCGCGCTGCTGCACGACTCGGGCTACATGCGCCGCGCCTCCGAGGGCAACGTCGAGAACGGCGCGGTGTTCACCAAGGTGCACGTCGGCCGCAGCGCCGATTTCCTCTCGCGCTACCTGCCCACGCTCGGCTTCGGCGCCGAGGCCGAGACCGCCGCGCGCCTGGTGCACTTCACCGGCTACGAGATGGACGTCGACGACATTAAGGTGGCCGATGCCAAGGACCGGCTGCTCGGCTACATGGTCGGCACCGCCGACCTCATCGGCCAGATGTCGGACCGCATGTACCTGGAGAAGTGCCGCGAGTTCCTCTACCAGGAGTTCGTGCTCGGCGCGATCGCGCGCGAGACGCTGCCCGACGGGCGCGAGGTCGTGCGCTATTCCTCGCCCGAGGACCTGATCTACAAGACGCCGGGCTTCTACGAGTACGTGGCGCGCGACCGCATCAACCGCAAGCTGGGCGCCGCCGACCGCTGGGCCGAAGCGCACTTCGACGGGCCGAGCCTGTACCAGACGGAGATCGACAGCAACATGCGGTACCTGCGCGAGGCGATCGAGAACGCCGACCTCAACCGCCTGCGCCGCACCTGCTACTCGCTCTCGACCCGGATCAGCAAAGCCGCCTGATTCTGTGGGGTTTGTCACACCCCGCTGAATATTTCCGCAGCCGACCCCCCGGCCCCACTTGCCACACGGGGCTGCCCATGGCACAAGCGTGGGCATGACACTCTCTGACAAGCTCCCGAACGGCAGGAATCCGCCGACGACGCCGGCACTTGCCCGCCTTCTTTCGGACAGTGCGCTGAGCCGCGCGGCGCTCGCCGCCTGCGGCTTTCCGGTCGCGCTCGCCGATGCGGTCGCCAAAGGCCGGCCGCTCACCTACGTGAATCCGGCTTTCGAGAGTTTCTTCGGCTACCGCGCCGACGAGGCGCTCGGCCGGCCGGCGATCACGCTACTGTTTCCCGAGGCCGAGGGCGCCGCGAACATGTTCAACGAGGCGCCGGCGCGCCTGCAGATGCGCGCGCGGCGCAAGGACGGCGCGAAGGTCGACGTCGAGCTCTCGATCGGCATGGTGCACAGCGTCGAGGGCCGTCTCACGCACTGGGTGCTCGCCTTCGCCGACCGCAGCGAGATGGAGCGCATGCGCGAGGAGTTGCGCGTGCTGCGCGCTCTTTCAGCCGCACCCTAACGGCGCTCAACGCCCGGGAACGACGGCCGCCGTCAGCGGCCGTAGAGCACGCTCGGCAGCCACAGTCCGATCTGCGGCCAGATGTACAGCAGCGCGAGCGCGACCAGCTGGATGCCCATGAAGGGCAGCATGCCGGCGAAAATCTGGTTCAGCGTCACGTGCGGGGGCGCCACGCCCTTGAGGTAGAACGCGGCCATCGCCACCGGCGGCGACAGGAACGCGGTCTGCAGGTTGAGCGCCACCAGCAGGCCGAAGAACAGGGGATCGATGCCGAACTTCGGCAGCAGCGGGATGAAGATCGGCATGAAGATCACGATGATCTCGGTCCACTCCAGCGGCCAGCCCAGGATGAAGATGATCAACTGCGCCAGCAGCATGAACTGCAGCGGCGACAGTCCGAGCGAGAGGACCCACTTCTCGACCACGTCCTGGCCACCCAGCAGCGCGAACGCCGCCGAGAAGATCGACGAGCCGACGAACAGCCAGCACACCATGGCGCTCGTCTTGGCGGTGAGGAACGAGGACTCCTTGGCGATGGTGCCGAGCTCCTTGACCGTGGTCCATACGGCACCGCCAGTGGCATTGCGCAGGTGCGAAATGTAGCGGTACGCGGCCGCGAGCAGGAAGCCGCCGAAAGCGCCGACCGCGGCGGCTTCGGCCGGCGTCGACAGGCCGAACACGATCGAGCCCAGCACCGCCATGATCAGCATCGCGAGCGGGAAGAACGAGGTGAGCAGCATCTTGAAGACTTCGAGCCGCTGCCAGTTGAAGAGCCAGTAGAGCAGCGCCAGCGCGGCGATGCCGATACCGAACACGATCCAGAACCAGGTGGGAATCGGCAAGCGCTCGGCGGGCGCTTCGGGCGCTGCCTTGCCCGCATCTGCGGGCGCCGCCGTGGCAGCCTCCTTCGGCTGCGTCTCCTGCGTCTTGGCGACTGCGGTCTCGTCCTTCGGCTCCTGCAGGCCGCCGGACTCTTCCTTCGGTTCTTCAAGTCCGCCGGGCTCCTGCAGACCGCCGGCCTCCCGACCGCCGCTCGGCTCGCTTTCCTGTTCGTCGGCGACGCCCGCAGCGCCCGCCTCCACCAGCCCCGAGATATCGGTCTTCGCTTCGGGCGCGGTGGCGCCCAGATACACCGTGAACAGAATGCCGAGGATCGCAACGCCGGGCAGCAGCGCAACGACAAATTGCTTCCACGCCGTGCCCATGCCGACGCCCGGCCGGCCGCCGAGCGCGCCAGCCAGTCCCGCGAGCGCGTTGCTGCCACCGGACGACAGCGCCTTGGCGAACGCGGGCAATTCGACGTAACGCTCGCTTTCCGGGAGCGGCGGCATCAGCGCGGGCTTGACCTTGGCGAGCACGATCACGTAGCCCACGTAGAGCAGCGCGAGCATGATGCCGGGGAAGAACGCGCCGGCGTAGAGCTGCACCACCGACACGCCCGCGGTCGCGCCGTAGACGATCAGCAGCACCGAGGGCGGGATCAGGATGCCGAGACAGCCGCCGGCGGTGACCGCGCCCGCCGAAATCTTGATGTTGTAGCCGGCGCGCAGCATCGCGGGAAACGCGAGCAGGCCCATCAGCGTCACCACCGCGCCGACGATGCCCGTTGCGGTCGCGAATATCGCGCAGGTGATGATGGTCGCCACCGCCAGCGAGCCCGGCACGCGCGCGAGCGCGAGATGCAGGCTCTTGAAGAGGCGATCGATCAGCGCAGCGCGCTCCACCAGGTAGCCCATGAACACGAACAGCGGGATCGCGATCAGCACGTCGTTCGACATCACCGCGTAGGCGCGCTGCACCATCAGGTCGAGCACCTGCCGGTTGGCGAGGTCCGGGTTGACGTTGCGGTAGGCGAGCCAGGCGAAGAACACGCCCATGCCCATCAACGTGAACGCGGTCGGGAAGCCGAGCATGATGGCGACCACCACCAGCGCGAGCATCAGCAGGCCGAGCACGCCCAGGTCCTCGCGGCTCAGGTGCGCGTCGGTGAGGTGGCTCCAGGGCGTGAAGATGATGACGGCGGCGAGGATGACCGCCATCAGCGAGAAGCCGAACCACAACTCCTTGCGGATCTTCACTTCGACGGCCCTTTCGCGTCAGCCGCGGCGATGTCCGCGTCGGTGACGTGCACCATCTCCTTGAGCTTCTCGACGTCCACTTCCTCGACGTCCTCTTCGCGCGAGGGCCAGCCGCCCTGCTTGATGCAGATCGCGCAGCGGATGATCTCGACGATGCCCTGCACCAGCAGGAACGCGCCAGCGACCGGGATCACGGTCTTGAAAGGGTAGATCGGCGGGCCGCCCGCGGTGACGTTCGAATGCTCGTCGATGGCCCACGACTCGGCGGCGTAGAAATAGCCCGCGTAGGTCAGGGCGATCACGCCTGGAATGAAGAACACGATATAGAGGATCAGGTCCAGCGTCGCCTGCGTGCGCGGGCGGAAGAAACCGTACAGCACGTCGCCGCGCACGTGGCCGTTCTTGGCGAGCGTGTAGGCGCCGGCCATCATGAACAGCGTGCCGTAGAGCATGTTCATGGCGTCGAACGCCCAGGCGTGCGGATTGTCGAGCGCGTAGCGCGAGAACACTTCCCAGGTGACCAGCAGCGTCAGGCCGATGATCAGGAACGAAAACGCGTGCCCGACCCAGGTGCTGACCTTGTCTACGAACAGGAGGGTCTTCTGCATGGCGTAAGTCTAATGCGGCAGGCTTTCAGAAGCCTGAAGCGGAAACAAAACAGCCACTCGGGCGAGCCCGAGTGGCTGGTCGGAACGGCAATCGCTCAGGCCTTCTTCGCAGCCGGCTTGCCCGCCGCCTTGCCGAAGTAGTGGTTGTAGGCCATGCGACGGTTCACGTTGGTATCGAGGTCCCACTTGACCGCGCGCTCGGCAAACGCCTTCTGCGAATTCTCGATCTCCACCCACAGCGCGTTGTTGGAGCGCTTCGCCGCCGCCGCGTCGTAGCCCGTGAGCTGCTGCTGGAGGATCGCGTCCGGAGTCTTGAAGAAGCGCACCTTGTCCTTGGTCTGCAGCTCGATGTAGTCCTTGGAATAGCGGTCGACCGCTTTCCACGACATGTCGGACGAGGCGGCCTCCACGGCGTTGTCGATGATCGCCTTCATCGCCGCCGGCAGCGCGTCGTACTTGGTCTTGTTGAACATGATCTCGAACTGCTCGGCGTTCTGGTGGTAGCTCTGCAGCATGCACACCTTGGAGACGTCGGCGAAGCCGAGGATCCGGTCGGAGGTGGCGTTGTTGAACTCGGCCGCATCGAGCAGGCCGCGGTCCATCGCCGGGACGATCTCGCCGCCGGGCAGCGCGTTGACCGCGAGGCCCATGGCGGTGAACACGTCAATCGACAATCCCACGGTGCGGAACTTCAGGCCCTTCATGTCCGCGGCCTTGGTGATCGGCTTCTTGAACCAGCCCAGCGGCTGCGTCGGCATCGGGCCGTACGGATAGGACACCACGTTGGCGCCGATGGAGGCGTAGAGCTTGTTCAGCAGATCCTTGCCGCCGCCGTACTTGTGCCAGGACAGCAGCATGTTCGCGTCCATGCCGAAGGCCGGGCCAGAGCCCCACAGGGCGAGCGCATTCTGCTTGCCGTAGTGGTACACCAGCACGCCGTGGCCGCCATCGAGCGTGCCCTTGGACACCGCGTCGAGCAGGCCGAAGGCCGGCACCACCGCGCCCGCGGGCAGCACCTCGATCTTGAGGGCCCCGCCGGTCATGTCGTTCACCTTCTTGGCGAAGTCGTTGGCGTACTCGTGGAAGATGTCCTTCGCCGGCCAGGTACTCTGCCAGCGCATGCTGATCGGGCCCTGCGCCTTGACGATCATCGGGAAGCCGAGCGTGGCCGCGCCGGCGGTCGCTGCTGCCGCACCCGACAGGAATTTCCTGCGCGAAGCGACGGACGTATCTTTCTGCTTGCTCATGTAATGCCTCCTCCTAGGAAGTGTGCTTTGGTGCGGGTTCCGGACCCCATCCGGAAAAGCCTGCGAATTCTACTCCCCGCCTCGCACGCCCCGCAAGACGACTTCACGATGTGAAATGGGAACGATTTGCTCTGCCTCGGGCTTTGCGGAGCGGCGATGCTTGTGCCCCTCGTCCGGATGCCAGCCGAGGGTCGCGAGCAGGACGAAGAAGCCGATCACGTACGCGACCGCGATATACCAGCCGTGGCGCAGCCATCGGCCGACCGATTTCGCTTCCGGAAACAGGTTGGAGATCGCAACGCCCGCGCTGGAGCCGAACCAGATCATCGAGCCGCCGAACCCCACGGCGTAGGCGAGGAAGCCCCAGTCGTAGCCGCCCTGCTTGAGCGCGAGCGCGGTCAGCGGAATGTTGTCGAACACCGACGAAACGAAGCCGAGGCCGAAGGCCGTCTGCCAGGAGGCCGCGGGCAGCGTCTCCACAGGCATCATCGAGGCGCAGACGATCAGCGCGAGCAGGAACACCGAACCCTTGAAAGCCTCCGGCAGCAGCGTCCAGTCCGGCCTGCGCCACGGCGTGCAAACGAGGATCGCGACCCAGACCGCCGCGCCGATGAACGGAAAGCTCCCCGCCGTGTCGGGAACGTGGATGTTGATAAGGACGTTGGTGACGATCGCCGCGGCGAGGATGATGAGCACGATCCACACTCGCGCCCAGTCGATCTGCACGCCGGCCTGCGCGTCCCTGACGATAGGCGAGTGGCGGTGCTGCTGCAGCGCCGCGGGAATGCCGAAGATCACCAGCGCCACGGCCGCCGGAATGGCGGCCTCGGCGACCACCAGCGGGCTCACGCCGTCGATCCACATCATGGTGGTGGTGGTGTCGCCCACCACGCTGCCCGCCCCGCCTGCGTTGGACGCCGCGACGATCGCGGCGAGATAACCGATGTGCACCTTGTGGCGGAATACCGTCGCCGCGACGGTGCCGCCGATGATCGCCGCGGCAATGTTGTCGAGGAACGACGACATCACGAAGATGATGACCAGCAGCGCGAAAGCACCCTTCCAGTCGTCCGGCAGGAAGCGCGGCAGCACGGCGGGCACGTGGCTTTCCTCGAAATGCTTCGACAGCAGCGCGAAGCCGAGCAGCAGGCCGAGCAGGTTCGTCAGGATCACCCATTCATGCAGCATGTGCAGGCCGAGACCCGCCAGGCCGGGCCCGGTCTTGAAGCCCGTGAAGCCGAGCTTGTAGAGGGTGATCGCCGCGAGGCCGATCAGCGCGACCTGCAGCGTGTGGTGGTGAAACAGCGCGACGCCGGCGAGCGTGAGCCCGAACAGCACGAAATCCACCGGCACGCCGAGCGATGCGACCACCGCGGCGACAATCAGCGCGCCGGTGAACAGGCCGCGCTCGCGCGCAAGCAGCCGCATCGCAACGTTTTTCATCCCGCCTCTCTCTGAAAAATGAAATTATAGACGGGCTCAGCTACGCGCCGAGACCGAACCAGAGGAACCCGGCATAGCCGCACACGAGCAGCGCGCCCAGGTAAAGAGCGGTCAGCCCGCCAAGGCTGCTGCCCGCCATCTGCAGCAGATCCATCGTTGTCCGGAAATACGAGAGTCGATGTCAGGGGCGCGACCAGAGCGCGGCGGATTCTCGCACAACATCGGCGAGCGATCCGGTCGCGACGAGCCTCTCGCGCAGCCAGCCGGCGTCCGAGTAGCCGCGCCGTACGTCGTCGGCGAGCGCGCGCACCGCCTCGGTCGCGCCCAGGCGCTCCGCCTGCGGCATCAGGTTGGCGGCGGTGTCGAGGATGTCCTCACCGATGCGCCGCCGGCGACGGGCGTAAGGGTCGACGAGCTCGCCCTGGTAGCCGAAGCGGCAGGCTTCGAAGCGGTTGAACGCGTTCACCTGGTAGACCGCGGCGGCGGGCGCGTGGCGGCGCTCCTCGAGCAGCCAGGCGGCGAGCGCCTGCGCATAGCCCGCGAGCAGCGCGGCGCGGCGCACCGTGAGCGGCGTGTCGCAGACGCGGATCTCGATGGTGCCGTACTCGGGCTTGGGGCGGATGTCCCAGTAGAAGTCCTTCATGCCCTCGACGATGCCGTAGCCGCGCATCGACTCGAAGTACTCGAGGAACGCCGCCCAGTCGGGCACGAAGGGCATGTGGCCCGAGAGCGGGAACGCGCTCACCGCGGTGAGGCGCGAGGACTGGAACGCCGTGTCCTCGCCCTGGTAGAAGGGCGAAGCGGCCGACAGCGCGATGAAGTGCGGGATGTACCTCGTCAGCATATGGGTGAGGTAGACGGCCTCATCGCCGTCCGCGCAACCCAGATGCACATGCTGGCCGAACACCGTGAACTGCTTGGCGAGGTAGCCGTAGCGCTCGGTCACGGCCTTGAAGCGGTCGGCCGGAGTGACGCGGCGCTCGGACCAATCGTGGAACGGGTGCGCGCCGCCGCCGCTGACCCCGAGGTTGAGCACGCCGGCGGCTTCGGACACCGCGGCTCTCTGCGCCTGCAGCTCCTCGAGCGCACCGCTCCAGGACGCCTGGATCGAGCTGTTCAGCTCGATCATGCTGAGCGTGACCTCGGGCTTGACCGCGCCGGGCACCTTCTTCTTCGCCAAACGCTCGATCAGGTCGCCCGCCTCGTGCGCGAGGTCGCGGTCGTGCGCGCGCACGAGCTGCAGCTCGAGCTCGATGCCGAGGCTGAGCGCCTTCGAGGGAGCAAAGGCGAGTGGCACGCTCAGGCCTCCGGATGCGTCTCGCCCGCGCGGCCCAGCGCGTACTGCGTGGCGAGCGGGCCTACGAGCTCGAGCAGCGCCACCGCCGAGAGCACCACCGCGGCGAGCTCGGCGCCGAAGCGCGGATACAGGGCCGCGGTGTCGTAGACCATCACCACCGCCAACCCGGACATCGGCAGCAGGCCGAGCGACAGCAGCCCGGCGCCGCCCGCGCGCAGCCCCGAAAGCCGTCCGAGCACCAGGATCGCGAGCGCCTTGCCGAGGAAGCGCGTCACCACGAACACCGCGGTGACCGCCGCCACCGTCTTGAGGCCGCTGAAGTCGAGGCTCGCGCCCGAGAGCACGAACAGCACCACGAACAGAAGCTGTCCGGCGTAGCCGAAGCGCAGCGGCAGCAGCGCGTGGTCGTAGTCGAGGTTGCGCGCGAGCATGCCGAGCGCGAGCAGCGCGACGACGACGGGAAGATTCAGCGCCCGCGCCACGCCCACCACCAGCACCACCAGCGCCACCAGCAGGATGAACTGCCGGTCCTCGCGCTTGCCGAGCCACTTGGCGAGGCCGAGCATCAGCTGGCTGCCGGCGAAGCCGAGCAGCCCCGCGCCGGCGAGCAGGTACAGCGGATGCAGGATCGCCGAGCGCCAGCTGGTCTCGTGCTCCAAGTGCACGAACGGCAGGAACAGCATCAGCGCGACGTAGGCAAACACGCAGTTGACCGCGGTGAACAGCATCAGGCGCTCGGTGATCTGCCCCGAGGCGCGCAGCTCCTGGCTCACCACCATCACCACCGCGGGCGAAGTCGCCGCGCCCACTGCGGCCGCGCAGGCCGAGAGCAGCGGCGGATGGTCGAAATACAGCAGCCCGGCGTAGATCGCGAAAAAGGCCCCCAGGCTCTCGCCCACCGCCGCGAGCGCGAGCCAGCGGTTGCGCGCGAGCCACGCCAGATCGAAGCGGTGGCCCAGCTCGAACACGATCAGGCCGAGCGCGAGGTCGACGAACACGCGCGAGCCCGCGAGCAGCGGCGCGTGCACGAGATCGAGCGCGTGCGGCCCGCAGGCGACCCCGACCAGCACGTAGCCGGTGATGCGCGGCAGGGCCGCGAGCCGGTGCGCGAGTTCGCCGCCCAGCAGCCCGGCGACCAGCAGCGCGCCGAACAGCAGCAGGTTTCCGATGGGCGGGGGCCAGGACGGCAGGAACCAGGACAACTCCTGCATCGGCAATCTCCTCCCGTATTCAGAGATGCCGTGGCAGGCGGAAAGTTCCGCCCGATCAGGGGGCGGTCAGACCTTCAGCGCGACCAGCACCTCGTCGAGCATCTTCTTCGCGTCGCCGAACAGCATGCGGTTGTTCTCTTTGTAGAACAGCGGATTGTCCACACCCGCGTAGCCCGAGGCCATGCTGCGCTTCATCACGATCGAGGTCTTCGCCTTCCACACTTCGAGCACCGGCATGCCGGCGATCGGGCTCGCAGGATCGTCCTGCGCGGCCGGGTTCACGATGTCGTTGGCGCCGATCACCATCGCCACGTCGGTGGCCGGGAAATCGCCGTTCAGCTCGTCCATCTCCATGACGATGTCGTAGGGCACCTTGGCTTCGGCGAGCAGCACGTTCATGTGGCCGGGCATGCGGCCGGCGACCGGATGGATGCCGAAGCGCACGTTCACGCCCTTCTCGCGTAGGTGCTTGGTGATCTCGTAGACGGTGTGCTGGGCCTGAGCGACCGCCATGCCGTAGCCCGGCACGATGATCACGTCCTTCGAGTCTTTCAGCAGCGCCGCGGTATCCGCGGCGGTCACCGGCACCACCTCGCCCGCCGGCTGCTCGCCGCCCTTGGCCGCGGGCATGGCGCCCTCGGTGCCGAAGCCGCCGGCGATCACGGCGACGAAATGCCGGTTCATGGCGCGGCACATGATGTAGGAGAGGATCGCGCCCGAGGAGCCCACCAGCGCGCCGGTGACGATCAGCAGGTCGTTCGACAGCATGAAGCCGGTCGCCGCCGCCGCCCACCCGGAGTAGCTGTTCAGCATTGACACCACCACCGGCATGTCGGCGCCGCCGATCGCCATCACCATGTGGATGCCGAACAACAGCGCGATCGCGGTCATCACGATGAGCGGGGTCATGCCCGCCTGGATGCTCGGCGCAGCCACGAACTCCCGGCCGTACCAGATCACGATCAGCAGGCCAGCGAGGTTGATCCAGTGCCGTCCCGGCAGCAGCATCGGCTTGCCCGAGATCTTCGCCGACAGCTTGCCGAAGGCGATCAGCGATCCCGAGAAGGTCACCGCGCCGATCAGGACGCCGACGTAGATCTCGATCTCGTGGATCGTCTTCTCGACGCCCTGGAACTGGCCGGCCGCGGCCGGATCGATGTAGTTGGCAAAGCCGACCAGCACTGCGGCGAGCCCGACCAGGCTGTGCATCAGCGCAACCAGCTCGGGCATCTGCGTCATCCTCACGACGCGCGCGGCGTATAGGCCGATCGCCGCGCCCACCACCATCGCGCCGACGATCCAGGGGTACGCAGCCTTGGTGACCTGCGGCCCGAGCACCGTGGCAAGCACGGCGATGGTCATGCCGATGATGCCGTACAGGTTGCCGCGCCTCGAAGTTTCGGGATTCGACAGGCCGCCGAGGCTCAGGATGAACAGTATGGTCGCGCCTATGTAGGAGACGGTTGCGAGCGTTGCGGACATTTTCGTCTCCCTACTTGCGGAACATTTCCAGCATGCGCTGGGTCACGGCGAAGCCGCCGAACATGTTGATCGCCACCAGCGCGATGCTCACTACCGCGAGGCCGACGATCCAGGTCACCGGCCGGTCGGCGATTTCCTGGACCGGCGGCGCCACCTGCACCAGCGCGCCGATGGCGATGATGCTCGAGATCGCGTTGGTGACGCTCATGAGCGGCGTGTGCAGCGCCGGGGTCACGTTCCAGATCACCATGTAGCCGATGAAGCAGGCGAGCACGAACACCGTGAAGTGCGCGAGGAAGGCCGCGGGCGCGTTCGCGCCCACGAACCAGAACAGCGCCGCCGCCACCAGGAACGTGATCGCGGTCGCCCTGGCCGACGCCGGCGCGCCTGCGCCGCCGTGGCCGTGCCCTTTCGCCGCGGGCGCCGCCGCCGGCTTGGCCGCCGCAGGCGGCGGGGCAGGTAACTTGAGCGGCGGCGGCGGCCAGGTGATCGCGCCCTCCTTGATGACCGTCAGGCCGCGGATGGCGTCGTCTTCCATGTTGACGTTGATGACCCCGTCCTTGGTCTTGCACAGCTCCTCGGTAAGGCGGAACAGGTTGGCCGCGTAGAGCGTGGATGACTGCTTGGCGAGGCGGCTGACCAGGTCGGTGTAGCCGACGATGGTCACGCCGTGCTTCACCACCACTTTGCCGGGTTCGGTCAACTCGCAGTTGCCGCCCTGCTCGGCCGCCATGTCGACAATGACGCTGCCCGGCTTCATGCTCTTCACCATGTCGGCAGTGATCAGCCTGGGCGCGGGCTTGCCGGGAATCAGCGCGGTGGTGATGATGATGTCCACCTCCTTGGCCTGCCTGGCGTACATCTCGCGCTGGGCCTGCTGGAAGCCCTCGCTCATCACCTTGGCATAGCCGCCGCCGCCGGACCCTTCCTCCTCGTAGTCGACCTTGACGAATTCGCCGCCGAGCGACACGACCTGATCGGCCACTTCGGCGCGCGTGTCGTTGGCGCGCACGATGGCGCCCAGGCCGGCAGCGGTGCCGATCGCGGCGAGGCCCGCTACGCCGGCGCCGGCGATGAAGACCTTGGCCGGCGGGATCTTGCCCGCGGCGGTAATCTGGCCGTTGAAGAAGCGTCCGAAGGCATTGGCGGCCTCGACCACCGCACGGTAGCCGGCGACGCCGGCCATGGAGGTGAGCGCGTCCATCTTCTGCGCGCGGCTCAGCATGCGCGGCAGCGAGTCGATGGCCAGCACGGTGACCTTGCGCGCCGCGAGGCTCTGCATCAGCTCCGGGTTCTGCGCCGGCCAGATGAAGCTGATCAGCGTCAGGCCCGCGCGCATCAGGCCGACTTCGTCGGCGCTCGGTCCGCGCACCTTGAACACGATGTCGCTGCCGGCCCAGAGCGCGGCCGCGTCGGCGACGATCTCGGCGCCCGCCGCGCGGTAGGTGTCGTCGGCGAAGTTCGCCGCGTCGCCCGCGCCGGATTGCACCTTCACCTTGAAGCCGAGCTTGATCAGCTTCTCCGCGACCTCGGGAACGGTGGCAACGCGCTTCTCGCCCGCGGCCATTTCCCGCGGCACCCCAATCATCTGGGACATCGGAATTCCCCTCTTGCGTGTAGGCCTACATGATCGGCGAGATGCGTCCGCGCCGTTTGATCCAAATCATACTTCAGCGGCAACTCGCCTCCAGGCAAAGCGCCGCTCCCAGAGTTCGAACAGGCCCTGCACGATGAGCGCGAGCGCCGCCGCCGGGACCGCGCCGGCGAGCAGCGTGGCGTTGTCGTTGAGCGCGAGGCCGGCGACGATGCGCTCGCCGTAGCCGCCCGCGCCGACGAAGGCAGCGATGGTGGCGGTGCCGACGTTGATCACCGCGGAAGTCTTGACGCCGGCGAGGATCGCGGGCGCGGCAAGCGGCAGCTCCACGAGCGCGAGCCGCTGGCCGGACCTGAGGCCGAGCGCGAGCGCCGCGTGGCGCATTCCCCTGCCCACGGCCTCGAGGCCGGCGTGGGTGTTGCGCACGATGGGCAGCAGCGCATAGAGGAACAGGGCGATCAGCGCGGGCACCGTGCCGATCGTGCCCAGCAGTGCGATCAGGAACGCGAACAGCGCGAGCGACGGGATGGTCTGGATCACGCCTACCGCGCCGAGCACTACCTGGGCGAGCGCCCTCACCTTGCTGGCGAGAATGCCGAGCGGAATCCCGGCCGCAATGCTCGCCGCGAGCGAGACGAACACCAGCAGCAGGTGCTGCGCCGTCAGGCGCCAGAAGTCCGGACCGAAAAGCACTTTCAGGAACGATCTTTCCCGGGAATGCGTTGAAGCATCCCCTGCATCCAGCAGCGCGGCCGCCTCGGCAAAGCTCTTGCCTTGCAGCTCGGCCGCGGCGTTGAGGCGGATCATGGTGCGCTCGTCGATGCGGCCCTCGAGCTTCTGCAGCCGCGCCCAGGCCCCGGCAAAGCGCGCCGGCACCTCGAGGCGGTACAGCAGCACCGCGTCGTAGCGAGGGAAGTAGCTCCGGTCGTCCTGCAGCGCGACGAGCTGGAAGCGCTCGATCTTGGCGTCGGTCGTATAGATGTCCATCACATCGACGCGGCCGGCCGCGAGGGCCTCGTAGGCGAGGCCGTGATCCAGGCCCGCGGGCGCATCGAACGGCAGGCGGTAGGCCGCCTTGAGCCCCGGCCAGCCGTCGGCGCGGCCGAGGAATTCCTGCGACAGGCCGGGCTTGAGCGCCGGGTGGCGCGCGAGATCGCCGATCGCGCGCACGCCTAGCGCGCGCGCCTTCTCCTCGCGCATCGCCAGCGCGTAGCTGTTGTTGAAGCCCAGCGGCACCGCGGCGCCCAGGCCGAGCGGCGCGAGCGCGCGGTTGAGCGCGGCAAGGTCCGCGTTGCCTTCGAGCTTGAGGATCTCGCGCGCGATGGTGCCCGTGTACTCCGGATACAGGTCGATCGACCCGGCGCGCAGCGCCGCGTAGAGGATGCCGGTGTTGCCCAGCCCCGGGCGGTGCACGGCGCCGCCCGCCGCATTTCCCACTGCCTGCACCAGGATTTCGCCGAGGATGTACGACTCGGTAAACCGCTTCGAACCAACCTTAAGGGGTTCCGCCTTTGCCGGAAAGACGAAAACTGAAAGTAGAAGCAAGAACCATTTCATGCGGCGCGTTCGGTCCGCTTTGCTCCAGCGTCGAGGAACTGCAGCGAGGCGAGGCCCGCGTAGAGCCCGCCCTGGCGCATGAGCTCGGCATGCGTGCCCTGCGCCACGATGCGGCCGCGGTCCATGACCACGATGCGGCCGGCGTGCTGCACGGTCGCCAGGCGGTGCGCGATCACCAGCGAGGTGCGGCCGCGCTCGAGCGCCTCGAGCGCCTGCTGCACCATGCGCTCGCTCGCCGCGTCGAGCGAGCTGGTGGCCTCGTCCAGCAGCAGGATCGGCCGGTCGGCGAGCAGCGCGCGCGCGATCGACAGGCGCTGGCGCTGCCCGCCCGAGAGCGTCACGCCGCGCTCGCCGAGCGGCGTATCCATGCCCTGCGGCAGGCGGTGGATGAACTCCAGCGCGAACGCCTGCTCGCAGGCGCGCTCGGCCTGCTCACGGCTCGCCTGCGGCCGGCCGTAGCGTACGTTGTCGAGCACGCTCGCGGCGAAGATCACGGGATCCTGCGGCACCACGGCGATCAGCCGGCGCAGCGATTGCGGGTCGTACTCGCGCAGGTCGATGCCGCCGATGCGCACGCTGCCCGCCTGCGGGTCGTAGAAGCGCAGCAGCAGCGCGAGCACCGTGGTCTTGCCCGCGCCCGAGGGGCCCACCAGCGCGACGCGCTCGCCCGGCGCGAGCTCGAGCGAGAAGCCGTCGAGCGCCGGCAGCGACGGGCGCGCCGGGTAGGCGAAGCGCACCGCTTCGAACGTGACGCCGGCGTGCGGCGGTCGCGGCGCGGGCAGCGAGGGCGCGGCGATCGCCGGGCGCGTGTCGAGGATCTCCATCAGGCGCTCGGTGGCGCCCGCGGCGCGCTGCAACTCGCCCCAGACCTCGGACACGGTGCCCGCGCCGGTCGCCACCACGAAGGCGTAGAACACGAAGGCCGACAGTTCTCCCGCCGTCAGGCGCCCGGCGAACACGTCGTGGCCGCCCACCCAGAGGATCACGCCCACCGCGCAGAACGCGATCAGCATCACCGAAGCGATCAGGAAAGCCTTCTGGCCGATGCGCTGGACGCCCGAGCGGTACGCGGCTTCGGCATGCCCGGCGAAAGCGGCCCGGTCTTCGCCTTCATGCGCATAGGCCTGCACGGTGCGGATCTCGTGCACCGCCTCGTCCACGTAGGCCGAGACGTCGGCGACGCGGTCCTGGTTGGCGCGCGACAGGCGCCGCACGCGCCGCCCGAGCAGCAGGATCGGCGCGAGCGTCGCGGGAATGCCGAGCAGCACGAACAGCGCGAGCTTCCAGCTGGTCACGAACATCATCACCGCGGCCCCCGACATCATCAGCAGGTTGCGCACGAACATCGACAGGCCGTAGCCGATCACCTGCTGCAGCAGCGTGGTGTCGTTGGTCAGGCGCGAGATCACCTCGCCCGTGCGCGTCGCCTCGAAGTAGCTGGGCTCCAGGCCCAGGATATGGTCGAACACCGCGCGCCGCAGGTCGGTGACCACGCGCTCGCCGAGCGTCATCATCAGGGTGAAGCGCACGAAGGTCGCCGCCGCGAGCAGCGCCGCGACGCCGATCATCGCGCCGAGCGCCGCGTTCAGCAGCGCCGGATTGCCGCTGCCGAAGCCCTCGTCGACGACGTACCTGAGACCCTGCCCGAGCGCGAGCACGCAGCCCGCCGCAATGATCAGCGCGAGCAGCGCCGCGGCGATCTTGAGCCGGTAGGGATAGACGAATCTGGCAAGCCGCAGCACGTGCCGCATGGACAGGTACTCTACTCCGGGCCGGCCCTACCTTCCGTAAAAGCGGTAATTGTTGCGGCCGAGCTGCTTGGCGCGGTACATGGCGACGTCGGCGTTGCGCAGCACGCCGTCGCCGTCGCCGGCATCGGTCGGAAACAGCGAGATGCCGATGCTCGCGCCGATCGAGAAATCGCGCCCGTCGACGCGGAACGGCGGCTCGAGCGCGCGCAGGATCTTCTCGGCGACCACCTGGCTGTCGCCGTCCTGTTGCAGGTCGGGGATCACCACCACGAACTCGTCGCCGCCGTGGCGCGCGAGCGTATCGGCCTTGCGCACGCAGCCGGCGATGCGGTGCGCGGCCTCGCGCAGCACCGCGTCGCCGGCGCGGTGGCCGAGCGCGTCGTTGACCTGCTTGAAATTGTCCAGGTCGACCACCATCACCGAGACGCGCGTGTCGCGCCGCTGCGCGAGGAACACCGCCTGGCGCAGCCGGTCGTCGAGCAGGCGCCGGTTGGGCAGCCCCGTGAGCGCGTCGTGATAGGCGAGGAAGCGCGCCTCCTCCTCCTGGCGCTTGCGGTCGGTGATGTCCTGCGACACGCCGATCATGCGGTAGACACGGCCGCTCGCGTCGGCGAGCGTCTTGCCGTGCGACGACAGCCAGGCGACGCGGCCGTCGCCGCGGATCACGCGGTACTCGTTCGAGCACACACCGGCCTGCTCCCAGGCGGCGTCGACCGTCGCGAGGTAGCGGTCGCGGTCCTCCGGGTGCACGATCTGCAGGTAGTCCGACCAGCGCGTGTTGCGGCCGCCCGCGGCGCCGTCCAGCGTGGAGGGATCGCGGCCCCAGTGCAGCTGGTCGGTCTCGCGCTCCCATTCCCAGTAGGTGAGCTCGGCCGCGTCCACCGCGAGACGCAGCTTCTCGACGTTCTCGTACTGCGCGGCGGCGGCGACCTTCTCGGCGGTGACGTCGCGCGCGGTGCCGGTGGCGCCGATCACCGCGCCGCGCGCGTCGCGCAGCGGCACCGCGTTGAACGACAGGTCGACGTGGCTGCCGTCGCGGCGCAGGTGGCGCGTCTGGTAGTCGAACATCGATTCGCCCGCGAGGATGCGCCGGAACACCGCCAGGTCGCGCTCGCCCGCCTCGGGCGCGATCGTCTCGCGGAACTCGCGGCCGATCAGCTCGCCGGGCTGCCAGCCGTAGATGCGGCGCACCGCGGCCGGGCTCAGGTAGGTCCAGCGGCCCTCGGCGTCCACCGACCATATCAGGTCGTTGGAGGTCTCGACCAGGTTGCGGTACATCGCCTCGCTCTTGCGCAGCGCGCGCTCGGCGGCGTGACGCTCGCTGGTGTCGCTGTAGGTAACGATGGTCGACGTCTCGGGCGCCGCGGGATCGGGCGCGCGGCCGACCGAGTGGCACCAGAGCTCGCTGCCGTCCCTGCGCTGCAGCTTGAACTCGCCTTCGAGCACCTGTCCGCCCGTGAGCAGCTTGTAGCGCTCGCCCGCCTCGTTCCAGAGCGCTTCCGAGGCGTAGAGGATGCGCGAGGAGCGGCCCACGAGTTCGCCCGGCGCATAACCCAGCATCTGCTCCAGGCGCCGGTTGCAGCGCACGATCACGCGGTTGGAGAAGAACGCGACGCCCACCGGCAGCGTGTCGAACAGCAGCTTTTCCTGCGCTTCGAGCTGCCCATAGGCATCCTGCGCGCGCCTGAGCGCGGTGACGTCGGTGAACAGGCTGACCGTGCCGCCGGCGCGGCTGCGCACGAACAGCCCCTGCAGCGAGCGCCCGTCGCGCAGCTGGTAGTGGCGCACCTGGCCGGCGCCGCTGCGCCGGCGCGCGAGCCGCTCCTCGAGCCACTCGTTGCGCCGGTTCTCGTATTCCGGCGGCAGCACCTCGGCTTCCATCGCATTCAGCGCGATCGCGGGGTACGGCGTGCCGGGCAGCTCGGCCGCGGACTTGCCGCCGCCGTACACGCGCGCGTAGCCGTCGTTGCAGACCACCACCCGGTCCTCGGTATCGTAGACCGCGATGCCCTCCGGGTAGCTCTCGATCGCGTCGCGCAGCTGGCCTTCGCTCTGCGCCAGGCGCGCGAGCAGGTCCTCGTTCTCGATGCGCGTGCGCAGGGTGCTGGCGATGTTGCCGTGGATGTCGCGGTAGACGCGCACCATCACCACGCCGAACACCGCCACCATCAGCCCGAGCAGCGGATAGGTGCGGCCGCCCTGCGAAAACAGCTGCACGGTCACCGCGATCAGCGGCAGGGTGCTGAAGCCGTAGTACGCGGCGGGGCTGGCGGCGTAGACGCCCGCGGCGCCGATGATGCTGCCGCCGATCACGAAGATCACCGCGATCTGCAGCAGCGGCTCGGCCGCGGGCAGGAACACCGCCGATGGAAAGGTCCAGAGCGCGCCGGCGCCGAATGCGCCCAGCGCAAACAGCCCCTCCCATGCGCGCGGCGCGCGAGCGTGAGCGCGACGATCGCGCCCAGCCAGGCGGTCAGCAGGCCCGCCGGAAAGGCGCCCCAGAGCACCAGCAGCAGCAGGGCGCCGAGCGCGATGGTGGCGAAATAGGCCGGCCGCGCGACCCGGAACAGCGCCGCGACGCGCGCCGCTTCGAAACGTTCCACGTTCATCGGCCCCAAGCTACCCCTCCGGTCAGCGCGGTTCGCTGGCACTGTCGCACGCGATTGACCTTTTCTTGCAGTCGCGCCGACCGGCGGCGCGCCCGGGCGTCTAGCCGGCCCGTTCGACCTCGACGAGGCAGTCGTAGAAGGTCGCGGCGCCGCCCATGTCGGCGGTGCGCTGCGACGTCAGGTCGTTCGCGTTGCGCCGGTCGGGCGAGTGCTTGCGCCACCAGACCGAGGGCGCCACCACCACGCCGCGCCGGGGCTTGTCGTTCACGCGCGCGCGCAGCTCGTAGCTGCCGCGGTCGTTGAACACGCGCACCCGGTCGCCGTCGCGGATGCCGCGCGGCGCGGCGTCCGCCGAATTCAGCTCGAGCGCCGGCTCGCCTTCGGCGTCGCGGAAGCGCTGCATGTTGGCGAACGAGGAATTGAGGAAATTGCGCACCGGCGGCGAGAGGAAGCTGAGCGGGTACTTGCGCGCCAGCGCCGGGTTGCTGGCGGGCTGCTCGGCGGGCGGCGTGTAGCCCGGCAGCGGGTCCAGCCCCTGCTGCCGCAGCGCCTCGCTGTAGAACTCGCACTTGCCCGAGGGCGTGTGAAAGCCCCCTTGCGCGAACGGCGCGTAGTTCCCGGGCAGCGCGAGGCGCTGCCAGCCGTTCTTGCGCAGCGTCTCCCAGTCGATGCCCGCGAGATTGGCATGTCCCGAGCCGATCGCCTGGCGCGCGAGCTCGTCGTCGGTGTCGCGAAAGCAGGCCTCTGTGAAGCCCATGCGCGCCGCCAGGCGCCTGAACACCTCGGCATTCGGCAGCGATTCGCCCACCGGCGCGATCGCCGCGTTGTTCGCCAGCACGTACAGGTGGCCGTAGGACTTGTGGATGTCGGTATGCTCGAGCTGCGTGGTCGCCGGCAGCACGATGTCGGCGTAGTCGGCGGTGTCGGTGAGGAAGGAATCCATCACCACGCAGAACAGGTCCTCGCGCGCGAACCCATTCAGCACCTGGTTCGAATCGGGGCACACGGCGACCGGGTTGTTGTTGTAGACCACCACCGCGCGCACCGGCGGCTTGGCACCGGTCAGCGCTTCGCCGAGCCTTGCGTGGTTGATCACGCGCGGGCGCGGCGTCGGCAGGAGGTCCGGCCGCTCGAGCCTGGCATGGTCGAACTGGTAGTTGTCCGCGGTGGTGAGCAGGATGCCGCCCGCGGGGTCGCGCCAGGCGCCCGTGAGCGCGGGCAGGCAGGCGATGGTGCGCGCGGCCATGCCGCCGCCCGCGTGGCGCTGCATGCCGTAGTTGAGCCGGATCGCCGCAGGCTGCGCGCGGCCGTAGTCGCGCGCGAGCTCCACGATTTCCTGCACGCCGAGGCCGCAGACTTCAGCGGCCCATTCCGGCGAATGCTTTCTTATTCTTTCTTCGAGAAGCTCAAAACCCAGGGTATAGCGAGAAACATAGTCCCGGTCGATCAACCCTTCGGTGATCAGCACGTTCATCATTCCCAGCGCCAGGGCGGCATCCGTACCCGGCAGCAGCGCCACGTGCTGCGAGCATTTCTCGGCAGTCAGGCTGCGGTAGGGGTCGATCGCCACCAGCTTCGCGCCGCGGCGCTTGGCCTCCTGCGCGCGCGACCAGAAATGCAGGTTCGAGGTGATCGGGTTGGAGCCCCAGATCAGGATCAGCTTGGCGTCCTGGTAGTGCTCCGGGTCCATGCCGTAGCTGCCGCCGAGCGTAGCCTTGATGCCCGCCTTGCCGGCCGACGAGCACAGCGAGCGCTCCAGCTGCGAGGCGCCCAGCTTGTTGAAGAAGCGCCGGTCCATCGAGCTGTACTGCAGCATGCCCATGGTGCCCGCGTAGCTGAGCGGCAGGACGGTCTGCGGGTCTTCGGCGGCGAGCGCCTTCAGGCGCGCGGCGATCTCATCCAGCGCTTCGTCCCAGGAGATGCGCTTGAATTCGCCCCTGCCCTTCGGCCCCACACGCTTGAGCGGATGCAGCAGGCGATCCGGCGCGTAGGTGCGCTCGGCATAGTGGCTCACTTTGGTGCACAGGGAGCCGTCGGTGAACGGATGGTCGGGATCGCCCTGCACCTTCACGGCAACCCCGTCCCTGACCGTCACCAGCATCGCGCAGGTGTCCGGGCAGTCGTGCGGGCAGGCGGCGCGAACCACGGTTTCCATGCGTGGATTCTACGCCGCTGGTTCGTCCAGCAATTCGATCCAGTGCCGCACCGGCGTGCCGCCCTGCAGGTGCGCCAGGCAGCCGATGTTGGCCGTGGCGATACAGTCGGGACCCCCGGCCGGCGAATCCACGCCGAGCGCCGCGAGCTTGCGCGCGCGCAGCTGCTGCGAGAGCTCGGGCTGCAGGATCGAATAGGTGCCGGCCGAGCCGCAGCACAGGTGGCTATCCGCGACCGGCGTGAGCGCATGGCCCGCGGCGTGCAGCAGCGCCTCGACATTGCCGCGGATCTGCTGGCCGTGCTGCAAGGAGCAGGGCGACTGGAAGGCGACGCGAACGGGATTCGCTTGCTTCTCGACGTCTTTTTCCAGAACGACCTCGGAAAGATCGCGCGTCATGTCCGCGATGCGCTTCGCCTTTTCGCGGTAGGCCGGGTCCTCGTGCAGGTGATGCGCGTACTCCCGCACGAAGCTGCCGCAGCCGCTCGCGGTCATCACGATCGCTTCGACCCCGCCGCGCTCGATCGCGGGCCACCACGCGTCGATCAGCGCGCGCATGTCGTCGCGGCCGGCCTGCTGGTCGTTCAGGTGGAAGCGCACCGCGCCGCAGCAGCCCGCACCTGGCGCCTCCGAGAGCGAGACGCCCGCGCGGTCGAGCACGCGCGCGGCCGCGGCGTTGATGCGCGGCGCGAGCGCCGGCTGCGCGCAGCCGGCGAGCACGAGCATCTTTCGCGAGTGGCGGGCAGGCGGCCAGGGCCCCGGATCGATTCTCGCAGGGATCTTGTCCTGCAGTGCGGCAGGAAAGAACGGCCTGAACATCCGTCCCAGGGCAAGCAACAACGAGAACACACCCCTGTTCGGAATCACCGCAGCCAGCGCCGCCCTCTGCAGGCGATCCCAGGCGCCGCGGCCGACCTTTTCTTCCACGATGCCGCGCCCGATGTCGGCAAGGCGCCCGTACTGCACTCCCGATGGACAGGTGCTCTCGCAGGAACGGCAGGTCAGGCAGCGGTCGAGGTGCAGGCGCGTCTTCGCCGTGGGCGGCGCGCCCTCGAGCATCTGCTTGATGAGATAGATGCGGCCGCGCGGCCCGTCGAGCTCGTCGCCGAGCAGCTGGTAGGTCGGGCAGGTCGCGGTGCAAAAGCCGCAGTGCACGCACTTGCGCAGGATGGCGTCGGCCTCCCTGCCCTCGGGCGTGTCGCGGATGAACTCGGCGAGCTCGGTCTGCACGGATGCGCTCCCTGCCTCGCTATACTTTCCGCATGCGGACCATATTCTGGCTCGCGGTGTTCGCCTTCGTGCTCACGGCGGTCGGCAGCGTCTGGTACATCCTGCGCAAGGTGAAGCAGCGGCGGGCCGCCGAGGAAGAGCGCCTTGCCGCCTTCCTTGCCGCCACCGCCGGCAAGCCAGGGATGGTGGACGCGGCGCCCATGCCTGCAACCATGCTGCCTGCCGCGCCCGTCGCGGGCGACGGCCTCGCGCAGCAGAAGTTCCTTTTCGAGGCAGCGCACAAGGCCGGCGAAGCGGGCGAGCCCGCGCTCGCGCTCCAGCTGTATGAACGATTGCTCGCGCGGTATCCGCAATCGGCGTTCGCGGAGCAAGCGCGCAAGGCTGCGGACGCGCAGAAGCGAAAGCTGGCCAAGGCCTAGAACTCCGGGTACAGGCGGCCGGGATTGAAGATTCCCGCCGGATCGAAGCTGCGCTTGAGATCGCGATGCAGGCGCACCATCAGCGGCGGCAGCGGCGCGAAGGCACCTGCGGCCTTCTGCTGTGCGCGGAACAGCGTCGCGTGGCCGCCGGCGCGC
The DNA here is from genome assembly GCA_049651845.1 of Burkholderiales bacterium. GTDB lineage: Bacteria > Pseudomonadota > Gammaproteobacteria > Burkholderiales > SG8-39 > RBG-16-66-20. Next base: position 47,696 of record JBASCW010000049.1, read on the forward strand.
CACGCCGCGTTGCGAACCTCCGCCGCATCGGCTGTCGTGCGCAGCCAGCGCAGCGCGCCGCCCCACTCGACCAGCTGCGTCCCCGCCAGCTCGACGGCATGCGCCGCGGAGGGCAGCGACAGGCGCCACAGCGGCGTCTCGCCGGCAAAAAAGGGGTCCGACTGCTCGCGGATGCCGGTCCAGAACCGCGCCGCGTCGTCGGCCGGCAGGCTGTCGCCGCCGAGCTTGTGCGCGGCCACGCGCACCGCGCTTTCGGCGCCCGACAGGCGCACCGAGAGCTCGCCGTCGCACCAGGCGCTCGCCGACAGCGGCAGCGGCTGGCCCGCCCAGCGGTTGAGGCTCTCGAGCGCCTTCGCCTGCGGCATCTCGAGCCGGCGCGTGAGCTCGGCCGCCGGCCGCGGCAACAGCTTGAGCGACGCTTCGACGATCAGCCCGAGCGTGCCGAGCGAGCCCGCGAGCAGGCGCGACACGTCGTAGCCGGCGACGTTCTTCATCACCTGGCCGCCGAAGGCGAGCAGCTGGCCGCGGCCGTCGAGGATCTTCGCGCCGAGCATGGCGTCGCGCACCGAGCCCGCGCTCGAGCGCCGCGGTCCCGAGAGGCCGGCCGCGACGCAGCCGCCGAGCGTGGCGTCGGGACCGAAATGCGGCGGCTCGAACGCGAATATCTGATTTTCTTCATCCAGAATCTTCTGAATTTCGCTCAGTGAAGTCCCGCACCGTGCGGTGATCACCAGCTCGGTCGGCTCGTAGGCGACGACGCCGGCGCAGCCACGCGTGTCGAGCGGCTCGCCGCGCGGCGCGTTGCCGTAGAAGTCCTTGCTGCCGCCGCCGCGGATGCACAGCGGGCGCTTTTCGGCTGCGGCGCTTCTTATGCTTTCGGAAAGTTCGCTGGGAAATTCAGAGCTCAAGAACTCAGAACCTCGGCAAATCCGGCCTGTTCAACTGGCCCGCATGCACGTGCATGCGCCCGAACTCGGCGCAGCGCGCGAGCGTGGGCACCGCCTTGCCGGGGTTGAGCAGCCCCTTCGGATCGAAGACCTGCTTGATGGCATGGAACATCGCCAGCTCCGGGGCCTGGAACTGCACGCACATCTGGTCGATCTTCTCCACGCCCACGCCGTGCTCGCCGGTGATGGTGCCGCCGACCTCGACGCATTTCTCCAGCACTTCGGCGGCGAAGGCCTCGGTGCGCTTGAGCTGCTGCGGGTCGTTGGCGTCGAACAGGATCAGCGGGTGCAGGTTGCCGTCGCCGGCGTGAAACACGTTCGGGCAGCGCAGCCCGTACTTCTTCTCCATGGCGCCGATGAAGTTCAGTACTTCGCCCAGGCGCTTTTTCGGGATCGTGCCGTCCATGCAGTAGTAGTCGGGCGAGATGCGCCCCACCGCGGGGAACGCCGCCTTGCGCCCGGACCAGAAGCGCAGCCGCTCGGCCTCGTCTCGCGATACCGCCAGGCGCGTGGCGCCAGCGGCCGCGAGCACCGCCTTCATGCGCGCGATCTCGTCCTCGACCTCGGCCGCCGTGCCGTCGGACTCGCACAACAGGATCGCCGCGGCCTCCAGGTCGTAGCCGGCGCGCACGAACTGCTCGACCGCCGCGGTGGCCGGCCTGTCCATCATCTCGAGGCCGGCCGGCACGATGCCCGCGGCGATCACCGCCGCCACCGCGTCGCCCGCCTTCTCCACGTCGTCGAACGACGCCATGATCACGCGCGCGGTCTCGGGCTTGGGCAGCAGCTTCACGGTGACCTCGGTGGTCACCGCGAGCAGCCCCTCGGAGCCGATCGCAAGCGCGAGCAGGTCGAATCCCGGGGAATCGAGCGCCTCCGAGCCGAAGTCGACCGGCTCGCCGTCGATGGTGTAGCCGCGCACGCGCAGCACGTTGTGCACGGTGAGGCCGTACTTCAGGCAGTGCACGCCGCCGGAATTCTCCGCCACGTTGCCGCCGATCGAGCAGGCGATCTGGCTGGAGGGATCCGGCGCGTAGTACAGGCCGAACGGCGCCGCCACGTCGGAGATCGCGGCGTTGCGCACGCCCGGCTGCACCACCGCGACGCGCGCGACCGGGTCCACGCGCAGCACGCGCATGAACTTGGCGAGCGACAGCAATACGCCGTCGCCCGGTGGCAGCGCGCCGCCCGAAAGGCCCGTGCCCGCGCCGCGCGGCACCACCGGCACGCCGAGCGCGTGGCAGGTCCTGAGTATCCGCTGCACCTGCTCCTCGGTTTCGGGCAGCGCCACCACCATCGGCACGCGCCGGTAGGCCGTGAGGCCGTCGCACTCGTAGGGCCGCGTGTCTTCCGCTTCCCAGAGCACCGCGCGCTCGGGCAGGAATTCCCTGAGCTTTGCAGAGACTTTCCTCTGCAGTGCGAAATCTATTTGAGGTAAGGCGCTGCCCATTTCAGCCCTTCCGCAGTATCGCCCCTCGGGATGTATTCGGCGCCGATCCAGCCCTGGTAGCCCAGCCGGTCGATGTGCGCGAGCAGCCAGGGGAAGTTGATCTCGCCGGTGCCCGGCTCGTTGCGATCGGGCACGTCGGCGATCTGGATGTGGCCGATGCGCGCGAGCAGCCGCTCGATGGTCTTCGCGAGATCGCCCTCCACGATCTGCATGTGGAAAACATCATATTGCAGCTGGAGGTTGTCCGCGCCCGCGGCGTCGATCGCCTCGATGGCTTCCTGCGAGCTGTTGAGAAAGAAGCCGGGGATGGTGCGCGGGTTGCAGGGCTCGGTGAGCAGCGTGAGGCCGGCGGCCTCGAGCTTGCCCGCCGCGTAGCGCAGGTTCTCGACCAGCGTCTCGCGCGCCTTCTCGCGCGCAAGGCTCTCGGGCCGAACGCCCGCAAGCGCGTTCAGCCGCGGGCAGCCGACCGCCTTGGCGTACTCGATCGCGCGCTCCACGCCCTCGCGGAACTCGCCTGCGCGCGCCGGCTGGCAGGCGATGCCGCGATCGCCCTTGGCGGCGTCGCCCGCAGGCAGGTTGTGCAGCACCACCTGCAGGCCCGCTTCGCGCGCGCGCTCGGCGATCTCCTGCGCGCTGCCGAACGGATAGGGGAACTGGTATTCGACATAGCGGAACCCGGCCTTCGCCGCGGCGGCGAAGCGCTCGGCAAACGGCAGTTGCTGGAACAGCAGCGAAAGATTGGCAGCGAGCTTGGGCATCGGGTTAGCATAGCGCGAAACGCACGCCACATGAGGAGGACGGCCATGAAACCACTGCGCGCGACCGCATTCGCCCTCGCCTGCATGTTCGCCGCCGGCGGCGCGCACGCGCAATCGACCCTGGAAGCCGTGCAGAAGAAGGGCTTCGTGCAATGCGGCGTCAACGTCGGCCTGGCCGGGTTCTCGCAGCCCGACTCGCAGGGCGTCTGGAAGGGCATCGACGTCGACCTGTGCCGCGCGGTCGCAGCGGCGGTGTTCGGCGACGCCGGCAAGGTGCGCTACACGCCGTTGACGGCGCAGCAGCGCTTCACCGCGCTGCAGTCGGGCGAAGTCGACATCCTGTCGCGCAACACCACCTGGACGATCACGCGCGACACGAGCCTGGGGCTCAACTTCGTGGGCGTGAGCTACTACGACGGCCAGGGCTTCATGGTGCCGGCGAAAAAGAAGGTGAAGAGCGCAAGGCAGCTCAACGGCGCCACAATCTGCGTGCAGCCGGGCACCACCACCGAGCTCAACCTCGCCGACTATTTCCGCACCCACAAGATGAAGTTCAAGCCGGTGGTGATCGAGAAGCTCGAGGAGGTGCTGAACGCCTATTTCGCGGGCCGCTGCGACGTCTACACCACCGACGTGTCGGGCCTGGTGGCGGTGCGCGCCTCGCGCGCGCCCAAGCCCGCCGAGCACGTGATCCTGCCCGAGGTGATCTCCAAGGAGCCGCTCGGGCCCGCGGTGCGACACGGCGACGACCGCTGGTTCGACGTCGTCAAGTGGTCGCTCTACGCGATGATCGAGGCCGAGGAGCTCGAGCTCAGCTCGAAGAACATCGATCAGCAGGCGGGCAGCGCCAACCCCTCGATCCAGCGCTTCGTCGGCGCCACCGGCGACATCGGCAAGATGCTGGGTCTCGACAACCGCTGGGCGCTCAACATCGTCAAGCAGGTCGGCAACTACGCCGAGTCGTTCGACGTGAACCTCAAGCCGCTCGGCTTCGAGCGCGGCCTCAACAGGCTCTGGACCAAGGGCGGGCTGCTCTACGCGCCGCCGATTCGATGATCGGGCGGTGCGTCCTGCGATGCGCGCCGCGCGCGCGCTAGCTTGAAGCCGCGCGGGCTTGCGCTGCAGGCGGTCGTCGCCGCAGCGCTCGCCCTCGCCGCCTGGATTTTCTACCGCAACACCGCCGACAACCTCGCCGCGCGCGGCATCGCGAGCGGCTTCGCGTTCCTCTGGCGCGAGGCGGGCTTCGAGATCGGCGAGACCGGCCTGCTCGCCTACAGCGCCGCCGACAGCTACCTGCGCGCGCTCGTGGTCGGCCTGGCCAACACCGTGCGCGTCGCCGCGATCGGCATCGTGCTCGCCACGGTGCTGGGCGCGCTGCTCGGTCTCGCGCGGCTCGCGCCGAACTGGCTGCTCGCCCGGCTTGCCGGCGCCTATGTCGAGGTGGTGCGCAACGTGCCGCTGCTGGTGCAGCTGTTCTTCTGGTATGCGCTCCTCTCGGAGGGCCTGCCGCCGCCGGCCGAGGCGCTGCAACCCTTTCCCGGCGTCTATGTTTCCAACCGCGGCATCTTCTTCCCGCTGCCGGGCGATGCGCCCGAGCTCTCCGGCTTCAATTTCGCGGGCGGCGCGGCGCTCAGCCCCGAGTTCGCCACGCTGCTGATCGGGCTCACGACCTACACCGCCGGCTTCATCGCCGAGATCGTGCGCGCGGGCATCCTCTCGGTGCCGCGCGGCCAGGTGGACGCGGCGCGCTCGCTCGGCCTCGCGCGCCGGGCCGAGCTGCGCCACGTGGTGCTGCCGCAGGCGCTGCGCCTGATGGTGCCGCCGATGACCAGCCAGTACCTGAACCTCACCAAGAACAGCTCGCTCGCGGTGGCGATCGGCTACCCGGACCTGGTGTCGATCGCCAACACCACCATGAACCAGACCGGCCAGGCGATCGAGGGCGTGGCCGTGATCATGGCGGTGTTCCTGACCATCAGCCTGTCGATCTCCGCATTCATGAACTGGTACAACCGGCGCGCTGCGCTGCGCGGGCTGGCTGGCTGAATGCGCGCATGAGCTGGCTGCGGCGCAATCTGTTCTCGAGTTGGCCGAGCGCGCTCGCGACGCTCGCGATCCTCGCGCTCGCGGCGCGCTGGCTGCCGCCGTTCCTCGACTGGGCGCTCTTCGACGCGGTCTGGCGCGCGCCCGACCCGCGCGCCTGCCGCGAGGCGCAGGGCGCCTGCTGGGCCTTCGTCGCCGAGAAGCACCGCTTCATCCTGTTCGGCACCTATCCGTACGAGCAGCACTGGCGCCCGGGGTTCGCCACCGCGGTGCTGCTCGCGCTCTGGGGTTTTTCCTCGTTCGCGCGGTTCTGGCGCTGGTGGTTCGGCGCGGTCTGGGCCGCGGGCCTGGCGCTCATCGCGCTGCTGATGTGGGGCGGCGTGGCGGGCCTGCCTTATGTGGAGAACGAGCGCTGGGGCGGCCTGATCCTCACGCTGCTGCTCGCCAGTTTCGGCGTCGCGTTCGCCTTCCCGCTCGCGATCCTGCTCGCGCTCGGGCGCCGCTCGAAGCTGCCGGTGCTGCGCGGCGCGTGCGTCGCGTACATCGAGCTGATCCGCGGCGTGCCGCTGATCTCGGTGCTGTTCATGGCCTCGGTGATGCTGCCGCTGTTCCTGCCCGGGGGCGTGTCGATCGACAAGCTGCTGCGCGCGCAGCTCGCGCTGGTGTTCTTCGCGGCGGCGTATCTCGCCGAGGTGGTGCGCGGGGGCCTGCAGGCGATCCCGCGCCACCAGTACGAGGCGGCGGCGGCGCTCGGCCTGTCGTACTGGCAGACCATGCTGGGCGTGGTGCTGCCGCAGGCGCTGCGGCTTTCGATCGCGCCGCTCGTGAACACCTTCATCGGCTACTTCAAGGACACCTCGCTGGTGCTGATCATCGGACTGTTCGATCTCCTCAGCACCGTCAAGGTCTCTTTGCAAGATCCGGCCTGGTCGGGCTTCGGCGTCGAGGCCTATCTTGCGGCGAGCCTCGTGTATTTTGGCTTCTGCTATGCGATGTCGGCCTACAGCCGCGCGCTGGAACGCGCCGGGCCGGCGAGGCTGCTCGCGCAGACGTGATAGACTTTTTATCCTCCGCACAAAACTCGAACGGGAGGCTCGGATGGGCGCATTCTTCCAATCCCTCGGCCGTACCATCATCGCCGGCATCGTGATCCTGGCGGTCCTGATGATCGCCGCCGGCACCTTCGGCCGCATGGGCGATCACGCCTACTGGACGTTCTTCATGCGCTGGCTGCACATCCTCGCCGGCGTGATGTGGATCGGCCTGCTCTGGTACTTCAACTTCGTGCAGACGCCGTCGATGCCGAAGATCCCCGATGAGCACAAGCCCGCCGTCAGCAAGGTCATCGCGCCGACCGCGCTGTTCTGGTTCCGCTGGGCGGCGCTCGCGACCGTGGTCACCGGCCTGCTGCTCGCCTGGATGCTCGGCTTCCTCGTGCAGGCGCTCTCGCTCGCGCCGGGCGCGCGCGCGATCGGCATCGGCATGTGGCTCGCGCTGGTGATGGCGTTCAACGTCTGGTTCATCATCTGGCCGAACCAGAAGAAGGCGCTCGGCATCGTCACGGTGGACGCGACCGCGAAGGCCGCGGCCGCGAAGATGGCCGGCGCGACCTCGCGCTTCAACACCATGCTGTCGATCCCGATGCTGTACTGCATGGCCGCGCAGTCGCACGGCGGGTTCTGACCCACAACGAAAGGCTCTGGAAGATCTGGTGGCTGTGGGGCACCCCCATGGCCTGGGCGACGAGCGCGCTGGTGCTCGGCGCAGAAGCCTTCCGCGAGGAAGGGCTGCACGGCACGGGCAACCTGCTCGACGTCGTCCGGCTCGCGCTCTACTGGTACTGGTGCCGGCTGGCCTGGCAATGCTCCGCAAACGTCGGGCATCCCGCCTGGACCATGCTTTCAAGAGCCGCGCTTGCGTCCGGCTTGCTCCTCACGACCATGATCTAGCGGCCGGCGGTGGCGTCCTAGCGCGGCGCGAGCTTCTCCAGGCCGCCCAGCTTCGCGCCGGGCTTGATGCCGCGCTCGGCGAACCAGCCCCGGTTCATCTCCAGCGCGTAGCGCGCGGGACGCGCGGCGCAATGCGACTGCTCGCTGCGCGGCTGCATGTCGGCGATGTTGATGATCGCGCCGCTCTGGTCGATGAACGCCACCGAGAGCGGGATCAGCGTGTTCTTCATCCACATGCAGTGCGCGGCGCTCTCCTCGAACACGAACACCATGCCCGCGTTCTGCGGCATTGCCTTGCGGTGCATGAGGCCCTGCGAGCGCGTGCTCATGTCGTTCGCGACCTCGGCGCGGATGCGGTGCATGCCGGCGGTCAGGTCCACGGCAGGCAAGGGCGGCTGCTGCGCGAGCGCGGGCGCAAGCGGCAGCCAGAAGAGGAGCAGGTACGCAAACCGCATCTGCAAAAAAAGAAAAGGCAGGGGCGCGCCCTGCCTTCTCCCTGAAGTAAGGAAGACTTACTTCTTTTTCTCTTCTTTCTTCTCTTCTTTCTTGGCTTCGGCCTTCTTCTTGCCGTCGTCCTTCTTCTCCATCTTCTTGTCCTGGGCGCCGGCGTGCGAGGCGGCGATGGCGGACACGCTCACAGCCGCGAACATGGCGGCAACGATCATCGAAAGCAGCTTGGTCATTTACAGTCTCCTGAATATGTGGCTTTAAGTTTTTGAACGGGGTGACGCAACGAGTTGCCGCCTCGCCCCGCTGCAAAAAACGCGCGACGCCCAAAGCGGTTGACCGACCCTCCCGGTACTCTCCCCTCCCTTACTGCAGCTTGCCCTACGCAAGCCATTGTAAACAAAAGAGGATTTACCTTCAAACCATGGTAAGCTGTTGTTTTATCAGGATTGTCTGCGTGCGGAGTCGAAACCCCTCGAAACCCCTGCGGGGGTTCTTCCTCGCGCTCCTCGCGCTCTTCGCGGCTTGCGCGCCCGCGCTCGCCGCGCCCTACCTGCCGCGCGACGACGCGGCGGTGCTGGAAACGCTGCCGACGCGAGCGACCGATCCCGCGGCAGTGCAACTGCGGCGCCTGCGAGTCGCGTTCGCGGCCGCGCCCGGCGATGCCGCCGCCGCTGAAGCGCTCGCGGATCGCTACTTCGAACTGGCGATGGCCGAAGGCGACCCGCGCTACGTGGGCTACGCCGAGGCGGTCCTGCGGCGCTGGCCCGAGGCGCCGGCGACGCCGCCCGGGATCCTCGTGCTGCGCGGCAAGCTGCGCCAGTACCGCCACGATTTCGCCGCGGCGATGGCGGATTTCGATCTCGCCCTGCGCGCGGATCCCGCCAACCTCGCCGCGCGCGCCTGGCGCGCCGCGCTGTTCATGGTGCAGGCCGACTACGACGGTGCGCGCCGGGAATGCGCGCTGCTCGCGCCGCTCACGAACGAGCTGCACGCAACGGCCTGCATGGCCTATGTCGATGCCACGACCGGCCAGGCGCGCGCCGCCTACGCGCGGTTGAGTGCCGCGCAGGCGCGCGACGCGGGCGGCCATCCGCAACTCCAGCTGTGGGTGCAGACGCGCCTCGCGGAGATGGCCTGGCGCGCGGGAGAGTTTGCGGCCGCGGAGCGGCATTTCCGCGCCGGCCTCGCGCTCGGCATCGACGACAACTTCCTGCTCGCCGCTTACGCCGACTTCCTGCTCGAGCGCGGGCGCGCCGCGGAGGTGGTGCCGCTGCTCGCCCGCTGGGCGCGTTCGGACACGCTGCTACTGCGCCTTGCGCTCGCGGCGCGCGCGCTGCGGCTGCCGGAGGCCGAGCGCCATGTGCGCACGCTCGGCGAGCGCTTCGCCGAGGCCGGCCTGCGCGGCGAAAAGCTGCACCAGCAGGAGGAGTCCCGCTTCCTGCTCGAGCTGCGCGGCGATGCGCGCGCGGCACTTGCGTCGGCCGCCGAGAACTACCGCACGCAGCGCGAGCCACGCGATGCGCAGGTGCTGATCGAGGCGGCGCTCGCCGCGCGCGACCCGGCCGCCGCGGCGCCCGCGTTGCAGTGGCTCGAGTCGAGCGGCTACGAGGGCGCGCGCCTGCGCGAGGCCGCGGCACGCCTGAAGGCGCTCGGAAAGTGAAGCTCGTCATCCTCCTGCTGTTGCTGGCTGCGGGATCGGCGCAGGCCCACAAGCCGAGCGACAGCTACCTCGCGATCCGGGTGGATGGCGCGGCAGTGCGCGGCCAGTGGGACATCGCGCTGCGCGATCTCGAGTTCGCGCTCGGGCTGGATGCGGACGGCAACGGCGAGATCACCTGGGGCGAGCTCAAGGCGAAGCGCAGGGAGGTCGAAGCCCTCGCCCTTTCCCGCTTGAGGATTGCTGCGGACGGCGATGCCTGCACCCTGACCCCCGCGGAGTTCCTGGTCGACGAGCACAGCGACGGCGCCTATGCGGTACTGCGCTTCGATGCCGCGTGCGGCGCCCGTGCGCCCGCGGCGCTGGAGATCGGCTACCGCCTGTTCTTCGACCTCGATCCCACGCACCGCGGGCTGCTGCGCTTCGAGCGCGGCGGCGCGACGCAGACCGGCGTGCTGTCGCCGGAGCAGCCGGCGCTGACCATGCGCGCCGGCGAGTCCTCGCCGCTGGCGCAGTTCCTCGACTACCTGCGCGAGGGCCTCTGGCACATCTGGATCGGTTTCGACCACGTCCTGTTCGTGCTGTCGCTGCTGCTGCCTTCAGTCCTCGTTCTCAGGAACGGGGCCTGGCAAGCCGCCGGGCGCTTTCGCGACACCTTCTGGGACGTCTTCAAGGTGGTGACCTCGTTCACCATCGCGCATTCGATCACCCTGTCGCTCGCCACGCTGTCGGTGATCGCGCTGCCCGCGCGCCTGGTGGAGTCGGTCATCGCGCTCTCGGTGGTGCTCGCCGCGCTCAACAATCTGCGGCCTGTGGTCGCCGAGCGGCGCTGGGCGGTCGCCTTCGCGTTCGGCCTGATCCACGGCTTCGGTTTCGCCAGCGTGCTCGCCGATCTCGGCCTGCCGCAGGCAACCCTGCTGCTCGCGCTGGTCGGCTTCAACCTCGGCGTTGAGGCAGGTCAACTCGCGATCGTGGCGGCCTTCCTGCCGATCGCCTACGCGCTGCGCCGCACCTGGTTCTACCGGCGGCTGGTGTTCGCCGGCGGTTCGGCGGCGATCGCGCTGGTGGCCTCGGTTTGGCTGGCGGAACGGGTTTTCGACATCAAGCTCCTATAATGTCGTTTTTTCCGCACATCCCCCCGCAGGAGCATCCATGGCGTACAAGCACATCAAGGTCCCGTCCAACGGCGAGAAGATCAAGGTCAACAAGGACTTCTCCCTGTCGGTGCCGGACAACCCGATCATTCCCTTCATCATCGGCGACGGTACCGGCGTCGACATCACGCCGGTGATGCTCAAGGTGGTGGACGCGGCGGTGCAGAAGTCCTATGGCGGCAAGAAGAAGATCGTGTGGATGGAGATGTACGCGGGCGAGAAGTCCTGCCAAGTCTACGGCGAGAACGTCTGGCTGCCCGACGAGACGCTGGAAGCCTCCAGGGAGTTCGTGGTCTCGATCAAGGGGCCACTCACCACGCCGGTCGGCGGCGGCATCCGCTCGATCAACGTCGCGCTGCGCCAGGAGCTCGATCTCTACGTCTGCCTGCGCCCGGTGCGCTGGTTCACCGGCGTGCCCTCGCCGCTCAAGGAGCCCGACAAGGTGGACATGGTGATCTTCCGCGAGAACGCGGAGGACATCTACGCGGGCATCGAATGGCCCGCGAAGTCGCCCGAGGTGAAGAAGGTCATCGACTTCCTCATCAAGGAGATGAAGGTGAAGAAGATCCGCTTCCCGGATTCCTCGGCGATCGGCATCAAGCCGGTCTCCATCGAAGGCTCGGAGCGCCTGATCCGCAGGGCCTACCAGTACGCGATCGACAACAAGCGCAAGTCGGTGACGCTGGTGCACAAGGGCAACATCCAGAAGTTCACCGAGGGCGGCTTCCGCGACTGGGGCTACCAGCTCGCGCAGAAGGAGTTCGGCGCCAAGCTGATCGACGGCGGCCCCTGGTGCAGCTTCAAGAACCCGAAGGGCGGCCCGGACATCGTGGTGAAGGACGTGATCACCGATGCCATGCTGCAGCAGATCCTGCTGCGGCCCGCGGAGTACGACGTCCTCGCCACGACGAACCTCAACGGTGACTACATTTCGGACGCACTCGCGGCCGAAGTGGGCGGCATCGGCATCGCACCGGGCGCCAATCTGTCGGACACCGTGGCGATGTTCGAAGCCACGCACGGCACCGCGCCCAAGTACGCCGGCAAGGACCAGGTCAACCCCGGCTCGGAGATCCTTTCCGCGGAAATGATGCTGCGGCACATGGGCTGGACCGAGGCGGCGGATGCGATCATCAAGTCGATGGAGAAAGCGATCGGCGACAAGATCGTGACCTACGACTTCGCGCGCCAGATGGAAGGCGCGAAGAAGGTGTCCTGCTCCGGCTTCGGCCAGGCGATGATCGAAAGAATGTGACTTTTTGCCTGCAACAAAAAAAGCCGCCCGAGGGCGGCTTTTTTCATGGTGGTGACCGGCGGCTAGCTCTTCTGGATGTTCGAGGCCTGCTTGCCCTTGGGGCCCTGGACGACGTCGAAGCTGACCTTCTGGCCTTCCTTGAGCGTCTTGAAGCCCTGCATGTTGATCGCCGAGAAATGCGCGAACAGGTCCTCGCTGCCGTCGTCCGGCGTGATGAACCCGTAGCCTTTCGCGTCGTTGAACCACTTGACGGTGCCCGTTGCCATCGAAACATCCCTCTCCTTGGTTGACCTTCGGCGGCTTTTACGCGCCTTCGAAACCCCCGTCAAGGGGGCGGGTACTGGGGTTTGCGTCCCCCCGGCGCATTGATTAGGATAGAAACGGCCGGCCAGCACATGCATGCAGCACAAGGACGATTCGGTAGTCGAGGCGAAGAAGGCGAAGGTAAAACTTCCGCCGATGTACCAGGTTTTGCTGCTCAACGACGATTACACGCCGATGGAGTTCGTGGTGCTGGTGCTGCAGAAGTTCTTCGCCATGACCCGGGAGCGGGCGACCCAGGTGATGTTGAAAGTCCACCGCGAGGGCATGGGCGTCTGCGGCGTGTATCCGCACGACGTGGCATCCACCAAGGTCCAGCAAGTATCGTCGTACGCACGCAAGCACCAGCATCCGCTGCAATGCGTGATGGAGAAGACCTGACATGATCGCCCAGGAACTCGAAGTCAGCCTGCACATGGCGTTCGTCGAGGCGCGCCAGAAGCGCCACGAGTTCATCACCGTGGAGCACCTGCTGCTCGCGCTGCTGGACAACCCGACCGCGGCCGAGGTGCTGCGCTCCTGCGGCGCCAACATGGACGAGCTGCGCAAGAACCTCGTGCAGCACATCACCGAGCAGACGCCGCGCATCGCCGCCGACCGCGAGGTGGACACGCAGCCCACGCTCGGCTTCCAGCGCGTGATCCAGCGCGCGATCCTGCACGTGCAGTCCTCGGGCAAGAAGGAGGTCACCGGCGCCAACGTGCTGGTGGCGATCTTCGGCGAGAAGGACTCGCACGCTGTCTATTTCCTGCAGCAGCAGGGCATCACGCGGCTCGACGTCGTCAACTACATCTCGCACGGCATCACCAAGTCCGCGCAGCCGCACCAGGGCAAGGCCGAGCAGGAGGCCGAGCAGGAGAACCAGGCCGAAACCGCCAACAGCCCGCTCGACAACTACACGCAGAACCTGAACGCGCTCGCGCTCGCCGGCAAGATCGATCCGCTGATAGGCCGCGACCGGGAGCTGGAACGGGTCATCCAAACGCTGTGCCGGCGGCGCAAGAACAACCCGCTGCTGGTCGGCGAGGCCGGCGTCGGCAAGACCGCGATCGCCGAGGGCCTCGCGCGCCGCATCGTCGAGGGCAGCGTGCCGGAGCTGCTCGAGAAGAGCACCGTCTACGCGCTCGACATGGGCGCGCTGCTCGCGGGCACCAAGTACCGCGGCGACTTCGAGCAGCGCCTCAAGGCGGTGCTCAAGCAGCTCGTCGACAACCCGAACGCGATCCTGTTCATCGACGAAATTCACACTGTCATCGGCGCCGGCGCTGCCTCGGGAGGCACGCTGGACGCCTCCAACCTGCTCAAGCCCGCGCTCTCGACCGGCCAGCTCAAGTGCATCGGGGCAACCACCTACATCGAGTACCGCGGCGTGTTCGAGAAGGACCACGCGCTGACGCGGCGCTTCCAGAAGATCGACGTGGTCGAGCCCTCGATCGAGGAGACCGTGGAGATCCTCAAGGGCCTCAAGTCCCGCTTCGAGGCGCACCACAGCATCAAGTACACGGCCAACGCCCTGACCACGGCGGCCGAGCTGTCGGCCAAGTACATCAACGACCGCCACCTGCCCGACAAGGCGATCGACGTGATCGACGAGGCGGGCGCCGCGCAGCGCATCGCGCCCAAGGCCAAGCAGAAGAAGGTCATCGGCAAGACCGAGATCGAGGACATCGTCGCCAAGATCGCGCGCATCCCGCCGCGCAGCGTCTCGACCGATGACCGCAGCGCGCTCGCCAACCTCGATCGCGACCTGCGCGCGGTGGTGTTCGGCCAGGACAAGGCGATCGAGGCGCTCGCCTCGGCGATCAAGATGGCGCGCTCGGGCCTCGGCAACCCGCAGAAGCCGATCGGCAACTTCCTGTTCTCGGGCCCCACGGGCGTCGGCAAGACCGAGCTCGCGCGCCAGCTCGCCTACTGCATGGGCATCGAGCTGATCCGCTTTGACATGTCCGAGTATATGGAGCGCCACGCCGTGTCGCGCCTGATCGGCGCGCCGCCGGGCTACGTCGGCTTCGAGCAGGGCGGCCTGCTCACCGAGGCGATCACCAAGAAGCCCTACGCGGTGCTGCTGCTCGACGAGATCGAAAAGGCGCACCCGGATATCTTCAACATCCTGCTGCAGGTGATGGACCACGGCACGCTGACCGACAACAACGGCCGCAAGGCGGACTTCCGCAACGTGGTGATCGTGATGACCACCAATGCGGGTGCCGAATCGCTGGCGAAGAACACCATGGGCTTCACGCCGTCGGCCAAGGCAGGCGACGAGATGGAGGCGATCCGCAAGATGTTCACGCCGGAATTCCGCAACCGGCTGGACGCGGTGATCTCCTTCAGCGCGCTCGACCACGCCATCATCCTGCGCGTAGTGGACAAGTTCCTGATGCAGCTCGAGGAGCAGCTCGCCGAGAAGAAGGTCGAGGCGCAGTTCACCCCGGCGCTCAAGGAGCACCTGGCGAAGAAGGGCTTCGATCCGCAGATGGGCGCGCGGCCGATGGCGCGCCTGATCCAGGACACCATCCGGCGCGCGCTCGCCGACGAGCTGCTGTTCGGCAAGCTGCAGCACGGCGGCAAGGTCGTGATCGACATCGACGCCTCCGAGAAGATCGTGCTGCGCTTCGAGGAGCAGGCGCCCGCCGCCCCGCCAGCCGCCGCAGAACCGGTCGCCTGAACGATCGTCGGCGGCACGGCGGCGCGCCACGGCAGCGCGTAACGAATCCGCCACACGCTTGTCGGGGCGTTGCGCTTGGCGGTCGTGCCCGACGATCTCCCGTGGCGCCGCGCAGCGCAGACCCGCTTGCTGCGGAAAAACTCGCACGCGCTCCCGGCCGACCATGAATTCGCCGTTCAGCCGAGAAGTGCCGCTTCAGCCAAGCTGAATCGGATCATAAACAAGCGGTTAGCGTATTCTCTGGTCGTACCGAGCGCTTCTCATCGTGCCTGCCCGTTCGGTCCGTGCGGCTGTCTAAACCATTGAATTCACACTAACCGGGTTGCTGGCACGGCGCGTGCAAAGGACTCGCTGTCGCGCCCGCGTCCGGCGGACGCCGCTTGCAACCGAGAGGAGTGAGTCCGTGAGCACATTGAAGGAGCAACTTGAGAAAGCAGTATCGGAAAGGGAGCAGTGGGAAATCCGGCGCCAATATGGCGCGCAAGGTCCGAACATGCGGCGCTTGTGGGTGCTCGCGTGCATGGACGAGCGACTGCCGGTGGACGAGGCGCTCGGCATTCGCGCCGATGGGCCGGTCGGCGGCGGCGACGCGCATCTGTTCAGGAACGCCGGCGGGATCGTGACCGACGACGCGGTCCGCTCGGCCATGCTGACGATCAATTTCTTCGGCACGCGCGAGATCATCGTGCTGCAGCACACCGGCTGCGGGATGCTTTCCGCTAACGGCGCGGACCTCGTCGCCGCACTGCGCGGTAAGGGCATCGACGTGGACAACATCGTGCTCGACCCGACTCTGCCGGAACTCAAACTCGACAAGGGCGCGTTCGGCAAATGGATCGGCATGATGGACGACGTGGACGAGACCTGCACGAAGACGGTCGAGGCGTTCCGCAACCATCCGCTGATTCCGAAAGACATCACCATCAGCGGCTGGGTATGGGAAACCGAGTTCCGGCGCCTGCGCGCGCCGAACAAAGGCGCGAAGAACCGGTCGGTCACGCAGCCTACCGCTGCCTCAATGAACGTGAAGGGATCGCAACCGCGGCGTTGGGCGTGACGAGGCGCGCGCCGGGCTAGACGGGTCGGCCGGTCGGCGCGAATCCTGCGCTCGGCTGGCCGGCGTTTCGTGCCTTGGTGCCTTTGCATGCCGACATTCGACTTCCGCTGCCCCGAGTGCGCGCTGGTCTTCGAGGAACGCTCGTCCGGCGGCGCGCCCGAGCCTGCTTGCCCGCAGTGCGGCTCGGCCGCGCACAAGGTATTTCTCAGTGCCCCGGCCGTGCATGACTCGCTCGCCGCAGGACGCGAGGCTGCGATGCGCTCGCTTCCCGAGTGCGGCAAGGGCTGCCGCTGCTGTCCCTAGGTCCGGGTGGCGGCGCGTGCGGGGGCGGCCGGGACAGGCCACGCAGCGCAAGCCCAGGCGAATTCAACCCAACCAGTCAGGAGAAGTCCATGAACCTTGCTCTTGCCATCGCGAGCGCCGCGCCGCGCTCGGACCGGCTTGGCGTTGCCATCTCAACCATCTGCATCTTGCACTGCCTCGCGATGCCCGTTATCGCGGTCCTTCTACCGATTGCCGCGGCGCTCGAGGGAACGACGCATGCGGCCCTCGCCGCCGGGATCGTGCTGGTCGGCGCAGTCGCGTTCGTTCCCGGCTATCGAAGTCACCGCAAAGCCGCAGTCCTTGCGCTTGCGGTCGCGGGCGCGAGCGCGATCGTCTCGCCGCTGGTGTTCGAGGCACTCGAGGCGGAGGGAGTCGAACAAGCGCTGATCGCGGGCGGCGGCGCGGCGCTGATCGCGGCTCACTTGGCGAACGTCTATTTCTGCCGCGTGTGCCCCGGGCGCGCTCACGAAAAAGGCTGCGTGCCACGCCTGTCCGGGCGGAGCGGCTGAGCCGTGCGGCCGCTCGCGTGCGCTCAGCGCCGGTTTTGCCCACCGGTTGCGAAGGGCGCCGCGCGCCGGCCCGCAGCGGCGCTCCAGTCTCCGGCGCCCGCTGCAAATGCACGGCATGCCTGGCAGGGGCGGTCGCCTTGATGCTCGTCCTCATGCCCGTCCAGAAGACCCTCGCGGGCGGCGAGCAAGTCGATGCCGGCGGACGACACAGCCCCTTCGCGATCGAAGCCACCTATTTCCCGGTCATCGGCCGCGCCAATGCGCCCAGCGCGCGTCTCGAGCAGCTGCAAGGCGGGGAGCACGAGTCGAATCGCAACGGCCGGCCTCTCCACATGATTTCCGTCTCGCCCAGCCTCCGCGTCGGCGACGCCGCCGCCATTCGTGCGGCATTCGCTGGCCGGGCGATTCGGGGCGAAGCGTGGACTACGGAACTGGAAGAAGGGTACGCGCGCTTGGGACGAGAGGCTGACGGCCCGGTTCTCAAGCTGGGAAGGTTCTACACCGAGTTCGGGCGGATCAATCCGCAGCATTTCGAGGACGCCGATTTCGTCGATAAGCCGGTCGTTCACAAACGCGTTCTCGGCCCCGATGTCCTCGCGGGATGGGGCATCTCGGCCGCGGTGCCATTCGGCGAGCGCGCAGCAGGGCGCGTACTGGTCAACGTTCAAAGTCCAGGCGGAGGCGATGCAACGAGCTTTCTTTCGGGAGAGGGCGAGAGCCTCGGTGGCCGAACGCTCATCCGGCGCCGCGCGCGCGGGCTACGCGAGTGGCTCCACCTCGTGCGTTGGGAGCCGCCGGCGTTTCGCGGCGAGCGCGGCGAGGTGCGAGCCGGCGTTTCGGTTCTGCGCGGACCGAACGCCTCCGGCCGAACAACTGGCACGCAGGTCCTGGGCGCCGACTTCCTGCTGCGCACGCGAGGGCGAGAGAATACCGATGGCGCGCCAGCATTCTCCTGGCACGCCGAATGGCTAGCGCGCCGCTACGAGGGGGGCGATCCTGGGGACCCTACGCGTGAAATCCTGCGGGACGCAGGGTGGTCGAGCCAGTGCCTCTACGCCCCAGGTCCGCACCTGCGCGTCGGCCTGCGACTGGATCGCGCGGCCGGCAGCGGCGGCGATTTTGGCGACCCCGAACGCGATGCCCGCCGACGGTCCGCAGTGCTCTTTATGTGGCAGCCGCGCGAGGACTTGAGTCTTCGCGTCCAACTCAACAGGGTTTCGACGCCGCAGGTCGAATTCGGGCGCGCGCGAATCCTCGTGTTCCAACTGCGCTGGCATTTCGAAACCGATAACCACTGAACGACCCACATGCGAAGTCGGCCTTCGCAACAGGAAGTACTACTTCGCGCTATGTGCTCTCCGCAACATCACCGGATGGCAAGCCGCGCCGTCCGCAGCGGATACTCGCGCTCACGCTACGCAGGGAAACCGCATGGCGGGTGCAAGACGGCTCGCACCAGGTGCAGTTGGCACGTCTCTTGCTGAGGACTAAGATTGGCCGGGCGGGGGAGCGGTTGCGCATGGAGTCCGACAAGCGCCTGTCGGAATGCGGTAGCCTCCGTCAATCGCCGGAGGAGGAACGCATGAACGTCAAACCGCCTGCCAGGCTCGACGCGATTTCCTTTCTGCAAGGTTTCGTGACGCAAAGCGTCAAGACCGCGCAGCAGATGGGCTGCAATGCCTGCGGCGACAAGCAAACCTTCATCGAGTACTTGGGCCTGGGCGCGAGCGGCGGGCTGGAACACGCCTGCCGCATGCATCTAGAGCTCGGCGACGCGCCGCTCGGCAGCGCCCAGTATGCCGACCTGATCGTTTCGCTCAAGAATTCCATCGGCGGGAACTTCTCGCGCGCGAGCAGCGAGCCCGGCGTCGTCCGGGTCGTCAACTCGCGCTGCCCGTTCGGCGAGGCGGTCAAGGAGGCGCCCGAGCTGTGCCGTATGACGTCAAGCGTCTTCGGCGGCATCGCAGCGCGCAACTTCGGCTACGCGAAGGTCGAACTTCGCAAGACGATCGCAGCGGCCGATGGGATCTGCGAAGTTCTGGTCCACCTCGACGCGAAGCGGGCCGAGGGCAAGCCGGGCGACGAATACCACCTGGAGGGCGAGCACATCGTTTCGCGCTCCGCCGCCGCGGAGGCGACGGTGCGAGTGGAGGAAAAAATCCGGAAAGCGTGGTACGCGCTCGCGCCGCAGTGCACGGCGGCGGATTTTTCGGCGCAGCGCATCGTCTCCGAGTCGGCGGCAATGCGCAAAGTCATCGAACAGCTCGAGCTGGTCGGGCCGACCAGCGCGACCGTGCTGATCACCGGCGAGACGGGGGTCGGCAAGGAGATCGTCGCCCGGGGCCTGCACGCGCTGAGCGAGCGTGCCGCCAAGCAGATGATCTCCGTCAATTGCGGGGCGATCCCGGAAACGCTGATCGAAAGCCATCTTTTCGGGCATGAGCGCGGAGCGTTCACCGGCGCCTACCAGGTGCACCACGGCTGCTTCGAGCGGGCGGAAAAAGGCACGCTTTTTCTGGACGAGATCGACTCGCTGCCGGTCTCCGCGCAAGCACGGCTGCTGCGCGTGCTCCAGGACGGCGCCTACGAGCGCGTCGGCGGCAAGCAGCCGCTGCGCGCCGACGTTCGAATCATCGCAGCCACGAACTGCGCGATTGAACGCCTCGTCACGAGCGGGAACTTCCGCCGCGACCTGTATTACCGGTTGAACGTGGTTCCCATCCACATCCGGCCGTTGCGCGAGCGAAAGGAGGACATCTCCGCGCTGACCGATCACCTGCTTCGCCGGTTGGCGCAGAAATACGGCTCGCGCCCGAAGGTACTCAGCGAACGCGCCTGGGTGCAAGTCATGAGCTACGACTGGCCCGGCAACGTGCGCGAGTTGGAAAACCTGATCGAGCGGGCGTTCATCTTTTCGCGTGGGATGGTGATCGATGACGTCGTAGCGCTCGAAACCCCGCACGCCGGCCCGAACCCGCCGATCGCCGACGCCGGACTGCGCACGATCAAGAAGCGGGCCGCGATGGAACTGGAAGGCAATTTGATCCGGGAGGCCCTTTCACGCTTCAGCGGGAACGTCACCGCCGTGGCGCGCGGCATGGGGATTACGCCCCGTGCCGTCCACCAGAAACTGAGGGCATACGGCATCCAGGCCGGGGCGTACCGCGACTTCAACAAAGGCGATCTCAATGCTTAGCGTCTTGTGCTCGGAGAAGTCGTTTGAGTTCGTCCGCCCTTGACAGTCGTCTCGGCGCGAGCGGAAACTTCGTACCGATCCAATTCATAGGAGGGAAATCAAATGCGACTCGCTTTCGTTAGTGCGATCCTGCTTGCGACCGCGCCGCTCGCGGCTTCGGCGCAGGACGCGGTCGCGGGCAGGAACCTGGCGGCGCCCTGCGCGATCTGCCACGGAACGGACGGCCGCGCAGTCACGAAGGACGTCATTCCGCTCGCCGGCCTGCCGCGCGACCACGTCGCCGCGCAGATGCGCGCGTTTCGCGACGGCAAGCGCCCGGCGACGGTCATGCACCAGATCGCCAAGGGCTACACCGATCCCCAGATCGACTCGATCGCGGCCTGGTACGCTGCGCAGAAGCGCTAGGAGGCCGCCATGAAACGCAGAGACTTTCTCAAGCTCGCGGGCGCCGCGACGGCAGCCGGCTCGCTCCCCGGCCTGTCGGGCTGCGCCAGCACCACGCCCTCCAAGGCGCGCGTAGTGGTGATCGGCGGCGGCTTCGGCGGCGCCACCGCCGCGAAGTACGTCCGCCTCTGGGATCCGTCCATCGACGTCGTGCTGATCGAGCGCGAGCGCGAGTTCGTATCCTGCCCGATCTCGAACCTGGTGCTGGCGGGCTATTCGGGCATGCAGGACATCACCACCGGTTACGGCGGGCTCGAGCGCCACGGCGTGCAGGTGGTGCGCGACGAGGCGGTGGCGATCGACGCGGCGAAGAAATCCGTGCGTCTCGCGCGCGGCGGCGACATCGCGTACGAGCGCCTCATCGTTTCGCCCGGCATCGATTTCAACTTCGACGAGATCCAGGGCTACGAGGCGGCGATGCAATCGGGCCGTGTATTGCATGCGTGGAAAGCCGGTCCCCAGACTCTCGCTCTGCGCCAGCAACTTGAGCAAATGCGCACGGGCGGCGTGGTGGTGCTGTCGATTCCGCTCGCGCCCTACCGCTGCCCGCCGGGACCCTACGAGCGCGCCAGCATGATCGCTGCCTACCTCAAGCAGGCCAAGCCGCGCTCGAAGCTGCTGGTGCTCGATGCCAATCCGGACGTGACCTCCAAGGGCGGCCTGTTCAAGGCAGCCTGGAAGGACCTTTATGCCGGCGTGCTCGAGTATCGCGGCAACGCCAAGGCGGTCGGCATCGACGCGGTGTCGGGAACGGTCAAGCTCGAGGTGGAGGACGTGAAGGGCGACGTGCTGAACGTCGTGCCGCCGCACCGCGCGGGCGACATCGCGATGAAAGCCGGCCTGATCACGCACAACAACCGCTGGTGCGACGTGGACTGGCGCACGATGGAGTCGAAAAAGGTGCCTGGGATCCATGTGCTGGGCGACGCCACGCTGTCGGCGCCGGGCATGCCCAAGTCCGGCAGCATGGCTAACAACCACGCGAAGATCGCCGCCGCCGCGATCGTCGAGGTCCTGTCGGGACGCGCACCCGAGCCGGTGAAGATCATCAACACCTGCTATAGCTTCGTGTCGCAGAAGGAGGCGATCCGCGTCTCTTCCGTGCACCAGTGGGATCCCGGACAGAGCACGCTGATCGCGGTGAAGGGCTCCGGCGGCGTCTCCGCGGTGCGCAGCGAGGCCGAAGGCACCTTCGCCTGGAACTGGGCGCGCACCATCTGGGCGGATTCGCTGGGCTAACCGAAAAGGGGGTCAGAGCAGGATTTCAGCTTTCTGAAATGCTGCTCTGACCCCCTTTTCTCTATTGCTTGCCGGTCGAGCCGAAGCCGCCGGCGCCGCGGTGCGAGGAGTCGAACTCCTCGACCACGTTGAATTCGACCTGCTGCACCGGCACCACCACCAGCTGCGCGATGCGGTCCATCGGCTGGATGGTGAACCCCGCCTGGCCGCGGTTCCAGACCGAGATCAGTACCTGCCCCTGGTAATCCGAGTCGATCAGCCCGACCAGGTTGCCGAGCACGATGCCGTTCTTCGCGCCCAGGCCCGAGCGCGGCAGGATGATCGCGGCGAATCCCGGATCGCCGATGTGGATCGCGATCCCCGATGGCACCAGCTGGCTGTCCCCAGGGTTCAGCGTCAGCGGCTGCCCGATGCAGGCGCGCAGGTCGAGACCAGCCGCGCCCGGGGTGCCGTAATGCGGCAGCATTCCACGGATCCTCTCATCGAGGATCTTTACGTCGAGCCTGCGCAAGTCAGCGCTTCTTCAGCATGCCGGCGACGTGCGCCACCAGCTTGCGCGCCTGCTCGAGCTTCGGCCCGCGGCCGAGCGAGTGCCGGCCACGCGCGTCGTAGAGAGTGATCGCGTTCTCGTCGGCGCCGAGCGCGTCCTGCGCGCGGTTGGCGGCGATCAGCGGCACGCCCTTCTTGAGGCGCTTCTGCTTCGCGTTCGCGCCGACGTTCTCGCTCTCAGCGGCGAAGCCGACGCAGAATGGCGCGCGCCTCTGAGCCGCAACCCAGGCGAGGATGTCCGGGTTTTCCTCCAGCTCGAGCGTCGGCGCATGGCCGTTGATCTTCTTGATCTTCCGGTCCGAAGCCTTCTTGATCTTCCAATCCGCCACCGCGGCCACGGCAATGAAGACATCGCTGCGCTTCACGGTCGATTTCACCGCCTCGAACATCTGCTGCGCTGTGCGCACGTTCACGCGCTCGACGCCAGCCGGCGTCTCAAGAGCGACCGGCCCGCTCACCAACGTGACGCGCGCGCCCGCTTCCTGCGCGGCGCGGGCGACCGCGTAGCCCATCTTTCCGGAGCTCGAATTCGTGATGACCCTGACCGGGTCGATCGGCTCTTCAGTCGGCCCCGCGGTGACGACGACGCGCCGGCCGACGAGGGTTTTCGGCTGAAAAAAAAACTCCAGGTCCGCGACGACCTCGGCAGGCTCGGACATGCGCCCCATCCCCATCTCGCCGCAGGCCTGGCCGCCCGAGGCCGGCCCCGAAAGCAGGACACCATCGGCATTCAGCGCCATCGCGTTGCGCTGCATCGCCGGGTTCTGCCACATCTCGACGTTCATCGCGGGCGCGAGCATGAGCGGGCAACGCCGCGCCAGCACCAGCGTCGAGAGCAGGTCGTCGGCAAGACCATGGGCCACCTTCGCCATGAAATCCGCGCTCGCCGGTGCCACCAGGATCACGTCGCGGTCGCGAGACAGCTCGATGTGGCCCATGTTGTCGGCGACGCGCGGGTCCCACAGATCGGTCCAGACGGTCTGCCCGCTCAGGGCTTGCATCGTGACTGGCGTGATGAACCGCGTCCCCGCCTCCGTGATGACGACACGGACTTCGCAGCCCGCCTTGACGAGCAGGCGCGTGAGCTCCGCAGCCTTGTAGGCCGCGATGCCGCCGGTGATGCCCAGGAGAATTCTCTTTCCCTTCAAGGACATTGCTCAGGTCGTCCCGGATGCAGGCGCATGCGTTATGGGAACAGGATTCTAAACCTTATGGCGATCCCAGACTGGCCGGCAGGGGAACGACCGCGCGAGCGGCTGCTGGCCCGCGGCGCGGGCGCCCTGAGCGACGCCGAGCTGCTCGCGGTGGTGTTGCGCACGGGCATCCGCGGCAAGAGCGCGGTCGAGCTCGGTCGCGACCTGCTGGCGCGCTTCGACAGCGTCGCCGGCATCTTCGGCGCCGACCTGTCCGGCGTGAAGGGACTGGGGCCCGCCAAGCGGGCGCAATTCGAGGCGGCCATCGAGCTCGCGCGCCGCAGCCTGCGCGACGGCATGCGCGAGGCCAGCGCGCTGACCTCGCCCGGCGCGGTGCGCGACTACCTGTGCCTGGCGATCGCCGGACGCGAGCACGAAGTGTTCCTCTGCCTGTGGCTGGACGCGCAGCACCGGGTGCTCGCCTGCGAGGAACTGTTCCGCGGCACGCTCACGCAGACCTCGGTGTACCCGCGCGAAATCGTCAAGGCCGGCCTGCGCGCGAACGCCGCTGCGGTGATCTTCGCGCACAACCATCCCTCGGGCGCCGCCCAGCCGAGCCGCGCCGACGAGCTGCTCACGCGCAATCTCAAGGACGCCCTCGCGCTCGTCGAGATCAAGGTGCTGGATCACTTCGTCGTCGCCGGCAACCAGACGCTCTCCTTCGCGGAACGCGGGCTGTTGTGAAGTGCCTGTTTTCGCGTATAATTTGCGCCTTTTCCGCCAGCCCCACCCCGGAGTCCGCAATGTCCCGAGTCTGCCAGGTCACCGGCAAGAAGCCGATGAAAGGTCATCTGGTTTCGCACGCCAACAACAAGACCATCCGCCAGTTCCAGCCGAACCTGCACTACCGCCGCTTCTGGCTGGAGAGCCAGAGCCGCTGGGTGCGCCTGCGCGTGTCGACCGCCGGCCTGCGCCGCATCGACAAGCTCGGCCTCGAAGCGGTGCTGGCCGAAATCAAGGCCCGCAAGAAAGAAGCGGCCTGAGGAGAACGCCATGCGCGAAAAGATCAAGCTCGAATCCTCGGCCGGCACCGGCCATTTCTACACCACGACCAAGAACAAGCGCACCAAGCCCGAGAAGATCGAAATGATGAAATACGACCCGAAGGCGCGCAAGCACGTGATGTACAAGGAAGGCAAGCTCAAGTAACTCGGCCTGCCGCCCAAACAAAAAAGCCCGCTGCGGGCGGGCTTTTTTCATGGCTGAACCGGGCTAGGCGTAGCGGCGCAGGCGCAGGCTGAATTCCGCGAGCGGTACCACGCCGCTGTTCTCCGCCCGGTGGCACCAGTCCTGCAACTGCGTGAGCAGCTGCGAGCGCGAGGCGCTCGACCGCGCCCACAGCTCCGAGAGCTCATGGCGCATGGCGACCGCGGTGGCGAGCGCCCTGGAGTTCTTCAGCGCCTCTGCGAGCCGCGCGCGCTCCGCCTCGGTGAGGCGCTGCAGGCGCGCGAAATAGCGCTTCGCCGGCTTGAGCGCCTCGGCCTCCTGCGACCAGTGGCCCAGCCGCTCGATCTCCTGCTGGTAGGTGCGCTTGAGAGAGGTGGCGTAGCGTGCGAGCACGTCGTAGCGATTGGCGATCACCGCCTCCAGCGTCCTCTCGTCGGCGACCGGCTTCGGCGCCGCGAAGCGCGGCGTCGGCGCGACCTTCTTCACGGTCGCCAGGCCGAGTGCCTCGAGCGCGCGGATGTACTGCCAGCCGAGATCGAACTCGTACCACTTCAGCGAAAACTTCGCCGAGGCGGGATAGGCGTGATGGTTGTTGTGCAGCTCCTCACCGCCGATCAGCATGCCGATCGGCGAGATGTTGCGGCTCGCATCCGGCGCCGGCACGTCCCAGTTGCGGTAGCCCCAGAAGTGGCCGATGCCGTTGATCACGCCCGCGGCCCAGAACGGGATCCAGAGGATCTGCGTGATCAGGATCAGGGCGCCCGGGACCAAGCCGAACAGCGCAATGTTCACCGCGCCCATCAGATACAAGCCGAGCACCGAATACGGCGAATAGAGGTTGCGCTCGACCCAGTCGTCGGGCGTGCCGTGGCCGTAGCGCTCCATCGTCTCCGGATGGTGCGACTCCTTCACGTACAGGAACACGCCCAGCCAGAGCACCTTGTTGATGCCGTACACCTGCGGGCTGTGCGGGTCCTCGGCGGTCTCGCACTTGGCGTGGTGCTTGCGGTGGATCGCGGTCCACTCCTTGGTCACCATGCCGGTGGTCAGCCACAGCCAGAAGCGGAAGAAGTGCGCGACCGCCGGATGCAGGTCCAGCGCGCGGTGCGCCTGGTTGCGGTGCAGGTAAATCGTGACCGACGCGATGGTGATGTGCGTCAGTCCCAGCGCCACCAGCACCAGCCCCCCCCACGGAAGGTCCAACAGGCCTTCGAAGAGCATCAGAATCCTTTGCTATGTCGTCTTTTGCAGACGGGCCGGGCGGATTCTACGCGAACCACCCCCCCTTGCAAGGTGAGGAAACGTCACATTCCTGCATTATTCCCCGGCACCTGGGCACTGCTGCCTTGCACCAACCTAACATCGTGTCGCGGATAGGGAATTTCAATCCCGGCGGCCGAAAATCTTTCCAGCAAGGCGACGCTCAGGTCGGAGCGCACGTTCTGGCTGCCGGCCTCCGGATCCTCGATCCAGAACCCGAGCTCGAGATCCACGCCGCTGTCGGCGAGCTCCAGCACCTGCGCGGTCGGTTCGGGATCCTCCAGCACGCGCCGGTGCGCGCGCGCCAACTCCAGCATGATCGCAAAAGCCCGATTCAGATCCGTGCCGTAGGCCACCCGCACGCGCACGGCCAGGCGCACGCGCCGGTCCGAGTACGAATGGTTCAACACCGTCGTCGTGACCAGCGTGTCGTTCGGGATGATCGCCTCGATGCCCGTGAGCGAGCGCATCACCACGTAGCGGGTCGTGATGCGGGTCACCTGGCCGTGCTGGCCGTCGGCGGTGATCAGGTCGCCCAGCCGGATCGAGCGATCGAGCAGGATGATGAAGCCCGACAGGTAGTTCGAGGCGATCTTCTGCAGGCCGAAGCCCAGGCCCACGCCGAGCGCGCCGCCGAAGACCGACAGCACCGTGAGATCCACGCCGATGAGCGGCAGCACCATGAGCACCGCGACTACCAGCAGCAGCGCCTTGGCGAGTCGCGCAAACACTGCACGCAGGCTGCTGTCCAGGCTCTGGGCGCGCATCAGCCGCGCCTCCACCGCGGCGCCCGCCCAGAGCGCCGCCAGCACCGTAATCGCCACCCAGACCACTGCGCTCAGCAGCGTCCACAACGAGAGGCTGTGCTTGCCCGCGCTGAACTCGATTTCGCGCAACCAGCGCACGATCTCCGGCAGCAGGCCCGTGAGGTGCAGCGCGAGCCCGATCCAGACCAGCGTCGCGATACTGCGCTCGAACGCCTCGAGCCAGGCGCTGTGCGAGAAGGCGATGCGCAGCAGGTAGATCGCGAAGCGGATGCCCGCGAGCGCGCCGAACAGCGGGATTGCCACCGACAGCAGGTGCGTGTTGTGCCAATGCGAGAGCGCGGCGCGGCCCGCGAGCAGCAGCAAGGCCGCGATCAGCGGGAACGCGACGCGGCGCGCGGCCGCGGCGCCGCGCTTGACCGCCTCGGCGCTCTCGTTGGGCGCGCGCCACTGCAGCAGCCGGCCGAGCCACCATGCGAGGCCAGCGCACAGCGCGAGCACGGCCGCCTGCCAGAGGATCCCCGGCTGCTGGAGGTCCGACCACAGGTCCTGCAGGAGCCGGCCGATCTGGTTTTCCGTCATGGAGTTCGGGTAGTTTACCGAACCATGCCCCCGCGCCTGGTGCTCCTGCTCTTTCTCCTCGCATGCGCGCCCGCGCATGCGGCGCGCCCGTTCGTCACGGACGACGCGCGCATCGTCGACAAGGACGGCTGCCAGGTCGAGACCTTCGTCAAGGACCAGCGGCGATTCAGCGAGAGCGAGTTCTGGTTCGTGCCGGCCTGCAATCCGTGGGGCGCGGAGCTCACCGCCGGCTACATCCGCGTCAACAGCGATCCGGCCGGCGACACGAACAGCGCGGTTTTCCAGGCCAAGACGCTGCTCAAGCCCCTCGAGACCAACGGCGCGGGTTTCGCGCTGAGCCTCGGCACGTTCGCGGGCAACAAGATCGGCCCCTACGTCAACGGCATCGGCAGCTTGTCGCTCGCCGACGACCGCGTCGTGCTCCACGGCAATCTGGGCGCCATACGCGACAACGTCGCCAGGCTCTCGCGCTGGACCTGGGGCCTGGGCGGCGAAATCCTGCTCTTGGCGCCACGGATCTACGGCATCCTGGAAACCTACGGCCAGCGCGCCGACAAGCCGACGCTGCACACCGGCCTGCGCATCTGGGTCGTGCCGAACCGCGTGCAGGTGGACACCACGGTCGGGCTGCAGAACTCTGATCCCGAGCGCCGCTTCGGCACCGTCGGACTGCGCATCCTCTGGTAGTCAGGCCCTGCTGAAGACGGCCGCAAAGAAGCCGTCGGTGCCGTGCCGGTGCGGCCACAGGCGCAGGCGCTCGCCCGTGTCGAGGGGAATGCGCTGTGCAGCGAGCAGCTCGGCGCAGGAGATTGACTTGAATTCCGGATTGCTCGCGGCGAAGGCGTCCGCGACCGCCTCGTTCTCGTCGGGCAGGATGCTGCAGGTCGCGTAGACCAGGCGCCCGCCCGGCTTCACGAGCTTTGCCGCCGCACCGAGGATGCGCGCTTGCTTGGCCGCGAGCTCGGCGATGGCGCCTTCGCCGTGGCGCCACTTCAGGTCGGGATTGCGCCGCAGCGTGCCGAAGCCGCTGCAGGGCGCGTCCACCAGCACGCGATCGAGCTTGCCCGCGAGGCGCTTGGCGCGGATGTCGTTCTCGCCCGAGAGCACGATCGGGTGCACGTTGGAGATGCCCGCGCGCGCGGCGCGCGGCGCGAGCTCGCGCAGGCGCTTCTCCGACACGTCCATCGCGTAGACGCGTCCCGTGCCGTGCATCAGCATCGACAGGGCGAGCGTCTTGCCGCCAGCGCCGGCGCAGAAATCGGCCACCATCTCGCCGCGGCGCGGCGCGACCAGGTAGGCGAGCAGCTGGCTGCCCTCGTCCTGCACCTCGACGGCGCCGGCGAGGAACAATGCGTGCCGGTTGATCGCGGGCTTGCCGCGCATGCGGACTCCGGCAGGCGACAGATCCGTCGCGGCCGCCTCCGCGCCGAGCTCCGCCAGTGCGCGCTCGCGCGTGATCTTGTCCAGGTTGACGCGCAGGTCGAGCGGCGCCAGCGCGAGCAGCCCCTGCGCGATCGCCGCCGCCTCTTGCGCGCCGTACGCCGCTACGAGCCTCGCCCAGAGCCAGTCGGGCAGGTCGGCTTGCACCGCCGCCGGCTGATCGCGGCCCGCATGCGCCTTCACGCGCGCGGCAAGTTCGGCGTGCTCCCGCAGCGCGCGCGCCGAGACGCCGAAGACGCGCACCAGTGCGGCCACGATGAGATCGCGCGGCGCGGCGCTGCCCGCCGCCGCTTCCAGCGAGCGGCGCCGGCGCAGCACCGCGAACGCGCTTTCGGCGACAAAGGCGCGATCCTGCTGCCCGAGATTGCGGTGGCTCCGGAAGTAGGCCGACAGCGCCTGGTCCGCGGGCCGCGCGAACCTGAGCAGCTCCGCGAGCGCCGCCACCGCGTGCGCGAGCAAGGCGGGAGTCGGCCGCACGCCCGATGCTACTTCACCGCAATCTTGGCGGCGACCTGGTCGAGCTGCGTGCCGTCCTTGTCGACGACGAGGATGCGCACCGGCAGGTTCTGCCGGTCGGCGGCCAGCCAGACTTCGGTCACCTTGTCCTCGGGACGCTCGCGCTGCTTCACAAACTTGAGCGCGTCGAACTCGCCCGCCGGCGTCTTCACGCGCTCGCGGCCGGCTGGCTGGTAACTGTAGCGGCTCACGCGCTTGCCGTCGGCCACGCTCACCGCGACAACCTTGGCCGGTGGAGCGAAAGCGAAGCTCCAGGCCAAACTCAGCTGGTCTTGCTGCTCGAGGGTGGCCCCCTTGGGATCGAACTGCGCCTGCCGCGTATCTCGGCCCGTGCGCCGGTCCTCGAATTTGCGCGGCCGCAGGCCGTCGGCGACGATCGCGCCTTCGCTGATGCGCGTCGCGTCGCCCTTGAGCGCGAGCAGGCCCCTGCCCTTCCAGAGCTCGGTGAGCTTGTAGCTGCGCCCGTCGTGCTCGAGCTGGTGCGTCACCTCGGCCAGCGTCAGGCCGTTGCGCGAAAGCTCGTAGACCACCTCGACGCGCTGCGGCGGCGCCGCCAGCGCGGCCGAGGCGCTAAACGCGATCAGAAAAAAGACATTGCGCATGTCCGCCCTTGACGCTCACGCGCCCGTTGTCGATGACCAGCCGGTCGTCGAGGAACCACCGGATTGCCCGCGGGTACACGACGTGCTCCTGGCGCAGCACGCGGTTGGACAGCGAGTCTGACGTGTCGTTCGCGAGCACCGGCACCGCCGCCTGGATCACGATCGGGCCGCCGTCGAGCTCTTCGGTCACGAAGTGCACCGTGCAGCCGTGCAGCTTGACGCCGGCGGCGAGCGCGCGCTCGTGCGTGTGCAGCCCGGCAAACGACGGCAGCAGCGACGGGTGGATGTTGAGCGAGCGCCAGCGGTAGTGCTCGACGTAGCCGGCCGTCACGATGCGCATGAAGCCCGCGTGCACGACGAGGCGCGGCGAGAACGCGTCGATCTCGCGCACCAGCACCTCCTCGAAGGCTTCCCGGGTCGCATGGTCCCGGTGCGGGACGACGCGCGTGGCGATGCCGCGCTGCGCCGCGAGCGCGAGGCCGCCCGCACCCGCCACGTTGCTGATCACCGCCGACACCGGGATGCCCGCGTCGAGGATCGCCTGCAGGTTGCTGCCCCGGCCCGAGATGAGGACGACGACGGCCATGCTCAGACCATGTCTTCGGGACGCACCCAGCGGTCGAAATCCTGCTCTTTCACGTAGCCCAGCGCGGCCGCGGCCGCGCGCAGCGTGCTGCCCTCCTTGTGCGCCTTCTTGGCGATCTCCGCGGCCTTGTCGTAGCCGATGTGCGGCGCGAGCGCGGTCACCAGCATCAGCGAGCGCTCGAGCTGCTCGGCGATGCGCGCCTGGTTCGGCCGGATGCCGCGCACGCAGTGCTCCTCGAAGCTCGCCATGCCGTCGGTGAGCAGGCGCGCGCTCTGCAGGAAGGCGTGGATGATGAGCGGCTTGTAGACGTTCAGCTCCAAATGGCCGGAGGCGCCACCGACGTTGAGCGCGACGTCGTTGCCGAGCACCTGCACGCACAGCATGGTCAGCGCCTCGGCCTGGGTCGGGTTGACCTTGCCCGGCATGATCGAGCTGCCTGGCTCGTTCTCCGGCAGCGAGAGTTCGCCCAGCCCCGAGCGCGGACCGGAGGCGAGCAGGCGAATGTCGTTGGCGATCTTGGCGAGCGCCGCGGCGAGCGTCTTCAGCGCGCCGTGCGCGAATACCAGCGCCTCGTGGCCGGCAAGCGCGGCGAACTTGTTCGGCGCCGGCTCGAACGGCAGGCCGGCCATGCGCGCGATCTCCGCCGAGACGCGCGCGCCGAAATCGGCGTGCGTGTTGAGGCCCGTGCCGACCGCGGTGCCGCCGATCGCCAGCTGGTACAGCCCTGGCATCACCGCCTCCAGCGCCTGGCGCGACTGCTCGAGCTGCGCCACGTAGCCCGAGAACTCCTGGCCGAGCGTGAGCGGCGTGGCGTCCTGCAGGTGCGTGCGGCCGATCTTCACGATCGGCTTGAAGGTGTCGCGCTTGGCGGCGAGCGACGCGGCGAGCCGGTCGAGCGCGGGAATCAGCTCCGAGCGCAGCGCGCGCGCCGCCGCCACGTGCATCGCCGTCGGAAACACGTCGTTCGACGACTGCCCGAGGTTCACGTCGTCGTTCGGGTGCAGCAGGCGCTTGGGGCCGCGCTCGCCGCCGAGGATCTCGGATGCGCGGTTGGCGAGCACCTCGTTGACGTTCATGTTGGACTGCGTGCCGGAGCCGGTCTGCCAGACCGAGAGCGGAAACTCCTCGTCGTGGCGGCCGGCGAGCACCTCGTCGGCGGCGCGCGCGATCGCCTCGGCCTTCTTCGGGTCGAGCAGGCCGAGCGAGGCGTTCACGCGCGCGGCCGAGCGCTTGACCAGCGCAAGCGCGTGCACCACCGCGAGCGGCATGCGCTCGTTCGAGATGCGGAAAAAACGCCGGCTGCGCTCGGTCTGCGCGCCCCAGAGGCGGTCCGCCGGCACGTCGATCGGGCCGAAGGAGTCCTTCTCGCTGCGCGTGCCGCTCAAGGCCGGCCCAGCCGTCGCGCTACTTCTTCAGCAGGCTGCGCAGCATCCAGGCGTTCTTCTCGTGGATGTCCAGGCGCTGCGTGAGCAGGTCCAGCGTTGGCTGGTCGTTCGCCTCGTCGGCGAGCGGCAGCACCGAGCGCGCGGTGCGCGCGACGGCTTCTTGGCCGGTGATGAGCTCGGCCACCATCTTCTCGGCCTTGGGCACGCCCGCGCTCTCCTTGACCGTCGCCAGCTTCGTGTACTGGGCGTAGCTGCCCGGCGCGTAGTGGCCGAGCGCGCGGATGCGCTCGGCAATCGGGTCGATCGCGTTCCACTGCTCGGTGTACTGATCCATGAACATCACGTGCAGCGTCTGGAACATCGGGCCTTCCACGTTCCAGTGGAAGTTGTGCGTCTTCAGGTAGAGCAGATAGCTGTCGGCGAGCAGGCGCGAGAGGCCCGCCGCGATCGCCGCGCGGTGTTTCGGGGAAATCCCGGTATCCATCGGTTTTGCCATGGCCAACTCCCGTGTTTATGGTAGATCAAAAAGCAGCGCTTCCGCGCCAGCGCCGTTCTCCAGCACCACTTCGGCGATGCCGGTCATCTTGAGCGCGTCGCCCGCGCCGAGCGGCGTGCCATTGACCGTCAGCGAGCCGCGCGCGAGGTGCAGGTAGGCCCTGCGCCCCGCCGCGATCGGCAGCGCCGCGCGCTCGGCGCCGTCGAACAGCCCCGCGTACAGGCGCGCATCCTGGTGGATCGTCACCGAACCCCCGGCGCCGTCGGGCGAGGCGACCAGGCGCAGGCGGCCGCGCTTGGACGCGGCGTCGAAGTGCTTCTGCTCGTAGCCCGGCGCGATGCCGTGCACGCTCGGCTCGATCCAGATCTGCAGGAAATGCGTGATCCCCGCCTGGTCGTGGTTCATCTCGCTGTGCTGCACGCCGCGCCCGGCGCTCATGCGCTGCACGTCGCCCGGCACGATGGTCGAGCCGGTGCCCATCGAGTCGCGGTGCCCGAGCGCGCCCGCGAGCACGTAGCTGATGATCTCCATGTCGCGGTGGCCGTGGATGCCGAAGCCGGTGCCCGGCTGGATGCGGTCCTCGTTTATCACGCGCAGCGGGCCGAAGCTCATGTGCGCCGGATCGTGGTAGTCGGCGAACGAGAACGAATGCCAGGAGTCGAGCCAGCCGTGCTGCGCGTGGCCGCGCTCGGCGGCGCGCCGGATCTCGAGCATCGCCGGCGCCCTACCGGCCCGGCTGCGCCGGCCCGCCGAACCGAGGAGCGGCGATCTCGCCGGACGCGGCGCTCTGCGCCGCGATCTCTGCATGCACTTTCGCCATGTCGAGCGCCTTGGCCTGCGTGAGCACCTGCTCGAGCGCCTGGCCGGGCAGCGCGCCCGCCTGCTGGAACAGGATCACCTTCTCGCGGAACACCATCAGCGTCGGAATCGAGCGGATGTTGAACGCCGCGGCGAGCTCCTGCTGCTCGTCGGAGTTGATCTTGGCGAACACCACGTCCGGGTGCGCCTCGGAGGCCTTCTCGAAGACCGGCGCGAAGCCGCGGCAGGGGCCGCACCACGGCGCCCAGAAATCCACGATGACCATCGGGTTGCCGTTCACCGTCTGCTCGAAGTTTTCCTTGGTCAGCTCGACCGTCGCCATCGTCGCGTCCTTTGTGCGGAAACTAGCAGTGTATATTGGGCCGCAACCCCGGTCTTCAACCTCGCATGCGCACCATCGGCCGTTTCGCGCCTTCGCCCACCGGCCCGCTGCATTTCGGCTCCCTGGTCGCCGCGCTCGCGAGCTGGCTCGACGCGCGGCGCGCGGGCGGCCACTGGCTGCTGCGCATCGAAGACCTCGACCGGCCGAGGGTCATGCCGTGCGCCACCGACCAGATCTTGCGGCAGCTGGAAGCCCTGGGGCTCGCTTGGGACGGTCCTGTCGTTTATCAGAGTGCCCGGCATGATTCTTATGAGAGTTCGTTGCTAAAGCTGGCAGCGCACACCTATGCCTGCACCTGCTCCCGCAGGGAGCTCGAGGACTCCGCGCTCGCCATCGACGGCTCGCGCATCTATCCGGGCACCTGCCGCGGGGGTGTCGCGCCGGGAAAATCGGCCCGCGCGGTGCGCGTGCGCACGACGAACGACGAGATCCGCTTCATCGACCGCGTCCAGGGCGAGATTGCGCAGCGCGTTGAGACCCAGGTAGGCGACTTCGTGCTCAAGCGCGCCGACGGCGTCTACGCCTACCAGCTCGCGGTCGTCGTGGACGACGCCGCGCAGGGCGTCACCGACGTAGTGCGCGGCGCCGACCTGCTCGACTCGACCGCGCGCCAAGTCCATCTGCAGCGCCTGCTGGGCTTGGCGACGCCGCGCTACCTGCACGTGCCGGTTGCGACGAACGCCGCGGGCGAGACTTGCCAAGCAGACCGCCGCGGGCGCTGCAGGCCCGGGCGACCTGCGGCAGGCTCTGCAGTTCCTCGGGCAGGCGGTCCCGGCGGGTCTCGCGCCGCGCGAGGCGCTCGACTGGGCACGGCAGCACTGGGACCCGGCCCGCGTTCCGCGCGTGCGCGCGCTCGCCGTCACGCCTTGCGCTGAGGCGCAATCACCGTAGCGAGCGATCCCAGCACGAAAGCGAGCGCCGTGTACTCCGGCCAGCCCGGACGCTCACCCAGGAACAGCATGCCGCTGAACACGCCGACCACAGGGATCACCAGCATGGAGAGCGAGAACACCGTCACCGAGACGCTGGTGGCGATCTTGATCCAGGCCCAGTGCGCCCAGGCGAAGGCGAGCAGCACGTTGTACGAAATCGCCAGCGCCGAGGTCAGGCGCAGGTCGGCCAGCTTGCCGACATCCTCGAACAGCAGCGCGCCGGCGTAGATCGGCACGCCGCCCACCAGCATCAGCCAGGCGGTGAAGCCCGCCACCGGCGCGCGCACCGGGTACTTCTTCTGCAGGATGGTGCCGATTGCCCAGGTCACCGCGGCGCACAGCACGAGCAGCGCGCCGAGAGGCGCGCCCTGAATGCGATGGAACTCGTCCCAGACCAGCAGCGCCATGCCGACCATGCCGAGCGCAAGGCCGAGCAGCTTGCGCCCGGTGAGGCGCTCGCCCAGCAGCAGCACCGAGAGCGGGATCGACCAGGCGGGCATGGTGTAGGCGAGGATCGCGGCGCGCCCCGAAGGCAGCATCGTCAGGCCGTACACCACCAGCAGGTTCCAGCAGGTGATGTTGAAAAACGCGATCAGCGCCAAGCGCGGCCATTGATCGCGCGCAATGGCCAGCGGCTGGCCGCCCGCGCGCAGGAACGCGAACAGCACGCCCGAGCCGAGCCCCAGGCAGAGCGTGCGGAAGGTGAACGGGGCGACATCGGCAATCGCCACCTTCATCGCGGTCCAGTTGAAACCCCAGACCAGGGTGAGGCCGGCCAGCACCCACCAGAGACGCGCCGGGAGATGTTCCTGCGGGTTTCCTTTCATTTGTTAGTGTGTCCTAACTTCTAGATCAAGGCTTGCCGATTGAAACGATGTTGTGCGTCACGCCAAGAGAGTATGGTGCACTGCACAAAGTTCTTGACTTTTGAGGCCTTAGGCGTAGCATTGCAATTGCTGCGGCGCACAATGCGCCCAAACAAATTACTCAACCGACACTTAAGGAGATCCAAATGTACGTCACCCCCGAGCAACTCCAAGCCACAGCCAAGGCCAATGTCGACGCGGTCCTCTCCCTCGCGACGACGCAGTTCGCCGCGATCGAGAAGCTCGCGAGCCTGAACGCCAATGCCGTCAAGGCGGCGTTCGAAGACTCCGTCGCCAACGCGCGCGCGCTCGCCGGCGCCAAGGACATGCAGGAGCTGGTGAGCCTGCAGAGCACCTTCGCGCAACCGGCCATCGAGAAGGCGATCGCCTACTCGAAGAGCGTGTACGAAGTGGCGACGCAGACCAACACCGAGTTCACCAAGGCGACCGAGCGTCGCGTGTCCGAGTGGAACGAGAACTTGGTGACGCTGCTGGACAAGGCCGCGAAGAACGCCCCGGCGGGTTCGGATGTCGCCGTGAGCGCGGTCAAGCAGATGATCGCCGCCGCCAACTCGGCCTACGACAACTTCAACAAGGTCGCGAAGCAGGCGACCGAGATCGCGGAAGCGAACGTCGCCGCCGCGTCGGAGACCGTCAAGGGTCTGTCGAAGTCGAAGAAAGCCGCCTAAGTTCTTCAAGGTCGGCCAAAAAGCCCCGCTCCGGCGGGGCTTTTTATTCGTAGGTCCCGCCCAGGCGCTCGACGCCCCTGCGCACATCCGCCATCGCCGGCTCGACCTCCGCGGGCGCACCGCGCACGCCGAGCTCGATGTGCCGGCGCGCGCCGCCCTCGCCCATGCTGGGCAGGCTGAAGGCCTTGAGGCCCTTGAACCTCGCGTTGACCTCCTCCATGAGCGGCGCGATGGCCGATTCGGGCAGGTCGTAGACGATCACCGAGGCCTCGGCCCAGCGGTCGCGGTCGAACAGGTGGCGGTATTTCGTGTCGAGCACCCATTCCAGCATCGGCCAGGCCATTTGCGGGAAGCCCGGCACGAACCAGTGCTCCTTCAGCGCGAAGCCGGGAATGCGGTTGAACGGATTGGGGATGATTTCCGCCCCCACCGGAAATTCGCCCATTTTCAGGCGCTGCGGCGTGATCTCGGCGCCGAAGCGGCCGCGGATCTCGCGTTCGGCGTCCGAGTGCAGCGCGAGCTCGACGCCCAGCGCCGCCGCCGCGCACTGGCGCGTGTGGTCGTCGGGAGTGGCGCCGATGCCGCCGAAGGAGAACACCACGTCGCCCGAGGCGAAGCTGCGCCCGAGCGCCGCGGTCAGCCGCTGCGGATCGTCGCCGTGGTACTCGCACCAGGCGAGCCGCAGCCCGCGGCCCGCCAGCGCCTGGATGATGAAGCCCAGGTGCTTGTCCTGCCGCTTGCCGACGAGGATCTCGTCGCCGATGACCAGCGCCCCGAATGCCATGCCGGCATTCTAAGCGCCGATCAGGCGGCCTTCTTGGCCCATTTCTCCAGTTCTTCCAGCCCGCCGATGCGCTGGCCGTTGATGAAGACCTGCGGCACGGTGCCCGCACCCGTGATGGCGCCGACGATGCGGCTGCGGTTCTTGTGCGGCAGCGGGATTTCGGCGTACTCGTAGCCGAGGTCCTTGAGCAGCTTTTTCGCGCGCATGCAGTAGCCGCAGCCTTCGCGCGTGAGGATCGCCACCTGGTCGGGCTTTTTCGCCTTGGGCGCCACGTAGGCGAGCATGGTGTCGGCGTCCGAGACCTCGAAGGGGTCGCCCGGCTTCTGCGGCTCGATGAGCAGCTTCTCGACCACGCCGTCGCGCACCAGCATCGAATAGCGCCACGAGCGCTTGCCGAAGCCGAGGTCGGACTTGTCCACGAGCAGGCCCATGCCGGCGGTGAATTCGCCGTTGCCGTCGGGCAGTATCTGCACGTTCTCGCATTCCTGGTCGGCCGCCCACTCGTTCATCACGAAAGCGTCGTTCACCGAGACACAGGCGATCGCATCGACGCTGTTGGCGAAGAACGCCGGCGCGAGCTCGTTATAGCGCGGCAGGTGGGTGGAGGAGCAGGTCGGCGTGAATGCGCCGGGCAGCGAGAACACGACGACGGTCCTGCCCTTGAAAATGTCGTCGCTGCTCACGTTCTTCCAGTCGCCCGCCACGCGGGTGCGAAACGTGACCTGGGGGACTTTCTGGCCTTCGCGGATCGGGTTCATGGATGCCTTTTCATTGGTTGAAACGATGTATTCCACCAATGTAGTGCCAGCTTTCCCTCTGTTCCAATACTTTGTGAGGATGCTTATAATAGCCATAACCTATGACTCTGACCGAACTCCGCTACGTGGTCGCCGTCGCCGAGACGCGCCATTTCGGCCGCGCCGCCGAGCGCTGCTTCGTCAGCCAGCCGAGCCTGTCGGCCTCCGTGAAGAACCTGGAGGAAGAGCTCGGCGTGACGCTGTTCGAGCGCGGCAAGCGCGGCGTGTTCCTCACCGAGGCGGGCGAGCAGATCGTCGCGCAGGCGCGGCGCGCGCTGGAGGAGGCCGAGCGCGTGAAGAGCGTCGCGCAGCAGGGGCGCGATCCGCTGCAGGGCGCGCTGCGCCTCGGCATCATCCACACCGTCGCGCCCTACCTGCTGCCGCAGCTGGTGGCGGCGCTGCGCCGCTCGGCGCCCGCAATGCCGCTCGACGTGGAGGAGAACACCACCGCCAACCTCGACCGCATGCTCAAGGCAGGCGAGCTGGACGCGGTGATACTGGCGCTGCCCTACGGCGGCCCGGGCATCGAGACCGTGCCGCTCTACGAAGAGAGCTTCCGCGTCGCCGCCCCGGCCGGGCACCCGCTCGCGCGCAAGAAGGCGGTCGCCGTGGAGGAGCTCGACGCGGGCGAGCTGCTGCTGCTGCCGGTCGGGCACTGCTTCCGCGACCAGGTGCTCGATGCCTGCCGCGAGTTTTCCCGGCCGCCCGAGCCCGGCCGCCAGGGCAATTCGCTCGAGACGCTGCGCAGCATGGTCGCCTCGGGCCTCGGCGTGACAGTGCTGCCGGCCACCGCGCTCACCGCGCGGCACGCCAATCCGCTAGTAAAGACGGTGCCGTTCAGCGATCCCTGCCCGGTGCGGCGCATCGCGCTCGCCTCGCGCCGCGGCTTCCACCGGCCGGCGGCGCTCACGGCGGTCGCGGATGCGGTGCGCAGCCTCGACCTGCCGGTACGCAGGAACTGAGCGCTAGCGCCGGGCCGCCGGGTTCTCGCGCCCTACGATCTGCCCCTCGACCGGCGCCTGCCGCAGCGCCTGCAGCTCGGCGAGCAGGAAATTGATGAACGCAAGGCCGAACAGCACCGGTGCGATGAAGCCGGCGAGCGGCACGAAGGCGACCAGCGCGAGCAGCAGGCCCATCACGTAGAGCGGCTTGCGCTGCGCGGAAAAGAGCGCCTTCATCTCCTCGGCGCTCGCGTGCTCGGCGAGCGCGTCGTAGCGCAGTACGCGCTGGTTCACCCAGGCGAAGATCGCCACCGGGATCACCGCCCAGAGCGGCGGGAACACCCAGAGCGGCAGCGTGACGGTGCCGAGCAGCACCATGCCGGCCAGCGCGACCACGCCGTTCCAGACGCTGCCGGCGATGCCGCCGCCCTGCCGGCGCGCAAGCTGCGGGAAGCGGCGCCGCGCCACGTGCTCGACCATCTCCTGCATGCCGAACATGCTGAGGATCATGAGCGCGGTGAGGTACACCGCCGGCACGAACAGCAGCACCAGCAGCACGTGCGCCGCGGTCAGCGTCGCGTCGCCGCCGTCGAAGCGCACCAAGAACACCCCCGCCTCCACCCAGCGCCGGAAATGCTCCGCGAGCCAGAGCGCGGTGCGCATCCAGAACAGGACCGCCGCGAGGCCCCAGACGAACAGCGCGATGAGGATCGGCCAGATCATCAGCCACAGCATGCGCGGGTGCAGCAGGTTGACGAAGGCGACGGCGAGGGCAGCAAACACGCGGCTCATTGCAGGGGGCTCACGTCCGGGTATCACCTTTTCATACTGTGCCACAGCTTGGCCAGGCGCTTGGCCGACACCGGCACCGGCGTCTTGAGATCCTGCGCGAACAGCGACACGCGCAGCTCTTCCAGCAGCCAACCGAACTGCTCGAGCTCGCCCGCGGCGCCGGCGGCCCCGCCGAGCTTCGCCCGCGACGCAAGCTCGCGCCGGTAGGCCTGCTCCAGCGGCGCCAGCTCCGCCATGCGCTGCGCATCGCGCGCCGGATCGGCGCGCAGCTTGTCCAGCCGCAGCGACGCCGCCTTCAGGTAGCGCGGGAAGTGCTGCAGCCGCGCCCAGGGCGTGCGCGCAAGGTACCCCGCCTGCAGGAGGCGCGCGCATTGCTGCGTCACGTCCTCGGCCGGCTGCGGCCAGGCCTTCTGCACGCCCGCAATCCGCTTTTGCACCTGCGCGTGCTCGGCGAGGATCGCAGAGGCGAGGCGCTGCAGCTCCTGCGCGATGAGGTTCAGGCGGCTGCGGCCTTCCTGCACGCGGCGCGCGAACTCCGCCTGCTGCATCGGCAGCGATTCGGCGAGGAACGTGCGGTCGAGCGCCGCGGCGACGATGTCCTGCTTGAGCGGCGCGAGCGTCATGTCCTTGCCGAGACCCTTGTCGATATCGCGCAAGCGCTCGCGAAAGGCGATCGCCAGCAGGCGCCGCACCCCCGCGCGGTGCACTTCGCGCGCGCGCTCGGGCGAGTCGTAGACCTGCAGCGTGACGCCGTCCTGCACGTCGAGCAGCGCCGGATAGCCGACCAGCGTCTGCGCGCCGCTCTTCAGCTCCATGACTTCCTCGAGGTCGCCGAAGTTCCAGGTGGTCAGGCGTTCGCTTGCCTGATTCTGAATTTCATTCTCAAGGATCTTGCCAATCCTTGATTCAAACTCTCTCTTCAATTCCCCGAGATTCTTGCCCATGGCCAGCTGCCGGCCGTGCTCGTCGAGCACGCGGAAGTTCACGTGCAGGTGCGGCGGCGCGGAGTCCGGGCGGAAGGCGTCGGCGGGCACCTCCAGGTTGAGCTCGGCGCGGATGAAGCGCGCGAGCGCCGCGGCGAGCGGTGTGTCCGAGGGCGGCACGCGCCCGGCGAAGCCCTGCGCGAACTCGGCGAGCGGCCCCAGCTTGTGGCGCAGGCGCTGCGGCATGTTCTTCGCGTAGGCCTGCACCTTCTCCTTGAGCAGCCCGGGCACCAGCCACTCGCAGCGCGCCGCCGGCACCTGGTTGAGCAGCGCCACCGGCACCGTCATCGTGACGCCGTCCTTCGGCGAGCGCGGCTCGAAGTGGTATTCGAGCGCGAAGCGGTTGGCCCCGAGCTGCAGCTCGTGCGGGAAGTTGTCGGTGGTGATGCCCGCGGCCTCATGGCGCATCAGGTCCTCGCGCCGCAGCTGCAGCAGCCTGGGCTGCGTACGCTCGGCCTCCTTGCGCCACTTCTCGAAGTCGGCGCCGTTGGTGATGCCTTCGGGCACGCGCGCGTCGTAGAACGCGTAAATCAGCTCGTCGTCCACGAGGATGTCCGGCCGGCGCGACTTGTGCTCCAGGCGCTCGATCTCCTGCACGAGGCGCTGGTTGTGCGCGAAGAACGGCGCGCGCGTCTCGAACTCGCCCTCGACCAGGCCCGAGCGCAGGAAGATCTCGCGCGCGAGCTTCGGGTCGATCGGCCCGTAGTGCACGCGCCGGTCGGCGTAGACCGGCAGGCCGTAGAGCGTGCCGCGCTCGATCGCGACCACCTGCGCGCGCGACTTCTCCCAGTGCGGGCGCTCGCGGTGGCGCTTCACCAGGTGCGCGCCCAGCTCCTCGATCCACTTCGGGTCGATCGTCGCCACCGTGCGTGCGAACAGGCGCGTGGTCTCCACGAGCTCCGCCGCCACGATCCACTTGCCCGGCTTCTTCGTGCCCGAGCCCGGGTGCACCCAGAACTTGATGCCGCGCGCGCCGGTGTAGTTGTTGTCCGCTTCGTCCTTCATGCCCGCGTTGCCGAGCAGCCCGGCGAGCAGCGCGCGGTGCAGCGCGCGGTAGGCATCCGGCTTCTCCATATTCGCGCTCGACATTTTCCAGTCGAGCTCCTCGACCGCCTGGCGCAGCTGCGCGTGGATGTCGCGCCATTCGCGGATGCGCGCGTAGGAAATGAAGTTCTCGCGGCATTGCCGGCGCGATGCGCCGCCGGTGGCGAATCTCCAGAGCTTGAGGAACGACAGGAAATCCGAGCGCTCGTCGTCGAACGGCTTGTGGCGCTCGTCGGCGGCGGCGGCCTTGTCCAGCGGCCGCTCGCGCGGGTCCTGCACCGAGAGCGCCGCCGCGATCACCAGCATCTGCTCGAGGCAGTCCTCTTCGCGCGCGCCGACCAGCATGCGTCCCACGCGCGGATCGAGCGGCAGGCGCGCAAGCTCGCGGCCGATGGCCGTGAGCGAGTTGGCTTCGTCCACCGCGCCCAGCTCGGCGAGCAGCGCGTAGCCCTCCGAGATCGCCTTGGGGCTGGGCGCATCGAGGAACGGGAACTGCTCCACCTTGCCGAGGTTCAGGCTCAGCGCGCGCAGGATCACCGCGGCGAGCGAGGAGCGCAGCAGCTCGGGGTCGGTGAAGGCCGGGCGCGCCTTGAAATCGTCCTCCGAGTAGAGACGGAAGCAGATGCCGTCGGCGACGCGGCCGCAGCGGCCGGCGCGCTGGCTGGCGGAGGCCTGCGAGACGTTCTCCACGCGCAGCATCTCGACGCGGTTGCGGTAGCTGTAGCGCTTGACGCGCGCCTGCCCGGTGTCCACCACGTAGTGGATGCGCGGCACGGTGAGCGAAGTCTCGGCGACGTTGGTGGCGAGCACCACGCGGCGCGCGCCGCCCGGATGGAACACGCGGTCCTGCTCGGCGTTCGACAGGCGCGAGTAGA
The DNA here is from genome assembly GCA_049651845.1 of Burkholderiales bacterium. GTDB lineage: Bacteria > Pseudomonadota > Gammaproteobacteria > Burkholderiales > SG8-39 > RBG-16-66-20. The sequence continues at coordinate 89,561 of JBASCW010000049.1, forward strand.
GCGGCAGGATTTCCGCCTCGATGCGCTGCCGGCGCAGCACCTCGGCCGCCTCGCGGATCTCGCGCTCGCCCGGCAGGAACACCAGCACGTCGCCCGGCCCCGCGCGGCAGGCCTCCGCGACGGCGTCGGCGAGCGCCGCCTCCTCCTCGTCGCGCGTGGTGTCCTCCTCGTCGCCGCCCACCGGCCGCCAGCGCACCTCGACCGGATACCGGCGCCCCGAGACCTCGATCACCGGCGCGCCGCCGAAATGCCTCGAGAACTTCTCTGCGTCGATGGTCGCCGACGTGACGATCAGTTTCAGGTCCTTCCTCCGGGCCAGGAGCTTCTTCAGGTAGCCGAGCAGGAAATCGATGTTCAGGCTGCGCTCGTGCGCCTCGTCCACGATGATCGTGCCGTATGCGCGCAGCAGCGGGTCGCCCTGCGTCTCGGCGAGCAGGATGCCGTCGGTCATGAGCTTGATGGCGGTATCCGCCCGCGCGCGGTCGGTGAAGCGCACCTTGTAGCCGACCAGCGTGCCGAGCTCGACCTTGAGCTCCTCGGCGATGCGCGCCGCCACCGAGCGCGCGGCGATGCGCCGCGGCTGCGTGTGGCCGATGATGCCGCCCGCGGCGCGGCCCGCACCCCTCCCCATGTCCAGCAGGATCTTGGGAATCTGCGTGGTCTTGCCCGAGCCGGTCTCGCCGCAGACGATCACCACGGGATGCGCCTCGACCGCGGCGCGGATTTCCTCGCGCCTCTGGCTGATCGGCAACGCGGGATCGAAGGAAATCGGCTCCATGGGCGCGAGCGAGGATATAAGATTTGCCCGGTCATGACCGGACCGACCCGGGAATTCTGGGACCAGCGTTTTTCCGAGGGCAACACGCCCTGGGACCGCGGCGACACCAACCCTCAGCTGCACGCCTGGCTGAAGTCGGGCGCGCTCGCGCCCTGCCGCATCCTGATCCCCGGCTGCGGCGCCGGTTACGAAGCCGCCACCCTCGCCGCCGCAGGGTTCGAGGTCACCGCGCTCGACTACTCGCCCGAAGCGATCGCGCGCACGCGCAAGCTTCTCGACACGCAGGGCTTGAGAGCGAACGTGATCGAAGCCGACGCCCTCGCCTGGCAGCCCGACCGCCCCTTCGATGCGATCTACGAGCAGACCTGCCTCTGCGCCCTCTACCCGGACCAGTGGCGCGCCTACGCCGACCAGCTCCACCGCTGGCTCAAGCCCGGCGGAACGCTATTCGCGCTCTTCGTGCAATTCCTGCGCGCCGAAGCCGCGCAAGGCCAGATTCAGGGCCCGCCCTACCACTGCGACATCAACGCCATGCGCGCGCTGCTGCCCGCTCCGTTCTGGTCCTGGCCCAAGCCGCCCTACCCGCGCACCTCGCATCCGCGCGGGCTTGCCGAGCTTGCGGTCGTCCTGAAGAAGATCTAGGCGTCGAGCAAGCGCGCGACGTACCGCGCGACGAGGTCGACTTCGAGGTTCACGCGGTCGCCCTTCTGCAGGCGCCCGAGCGTGGTGACCTTCAGCGTGTGCGGGATCAGGTTGACTTCGAAGATCCTGCCTTTCGCCTTGTTTACGGTGAGGCTCACACCATCGATGCAGACGGAGCCTTTTCGAGCGATGAAGCGCGACAGGTTCCTGGGAACTTCGACCTGAAGAAACCCCTTTGAATGCCTTAGAACAACCCCTACTCCATCGACATGCCCGGTGACGAGGTGGCCGCCGAGCTTGTCGCCGAGGCCGAGGGATTTTTCCAGGTTCACCTTGCCCGGGCGGTCGAGGCCGGTAGTGACGCGCAGGGTTTCCCTGGAGACGTCGAACCAGAGGCGGCCCGTCGCTTTCTTGACCACCGTGAGGCAGCAGCCCTGCACGCAGATCGAGTCGCCGATCCTCACGTCGGCAATCGGCAGGCGGCCGGTGGCGACCACGTACGGGTGGAGCTTTTCGAGGCGGCCGACGGCCTGGACGATGCCGGTGAACATCAGGGCCTCGCCAGGATGCGGATATCGTCTCCGACGCGGTCGAGCGACGAAATCCTCAGTTTTACTTTCTGGTCTAGAGACGAAATTCCAGACAGTTGAACCATGCCCTGCGCCTCGTCGCCGAGCAGGCTGGGGTTCAGGTAGATGAGGAATTCGTCCACGCAGCCTTCGCGCACGAGCGAGCCGTTGAGGCGGAATCCGGCCTCCACATGCAGCTCGTTTACGCCGCGGCGCGCGAGCTCGTTGAGCATCTCGGGCAGCTCCACCTTGCCGTGCCGGTTCGGCAGCCGGTGGGTCTCGGCATTGAGCGGCCGGTCGGCGTCGATCGCGGTGAAGATCAGCGCCCCGCCGCCGTCGAGCACTTTCGCGTCGTGCCGGATTTCCAGGCGGCTGTCCACGACCACGCGCAGCGGCTGGCGCGGCGTCGCCACCTCGCGCACGGTGAGGCGCGGATCGTCGGCCTTGACGGTGCCGATTCCGGTGAGGATCGCGCAGGCGCGTGCGCGCCAGCGGTGGCCGTCCCTGCGCGCCTCTGGGCCCGTGATCCATTGCGACCGGCCGTCGGCCAGAGCCGTGCGGCCATCGAGCGTCGCGGCGATCTTCATGCGCACCCAGGGGCGGCCGCGCGTCACGCGCGAGACGAAGCCGATGTTGAGCTCGCGCGCCTCGGCTTCCAGCAAGCCGTGCTCGAAGGCGATGCCCGCGGCCGCGAGCTTCGCGCCGCCGTGCGCCGCTTCAGGATTCGGATCGAGCATGGCCGCGACCACCCGGGCCACCTTGTCCTTCACGAGCAGATCGGCACAAGGGGGCGTGCGGCCGTGGTGGTTGCAGGGCTCGAGCGTCAGGTAGACGGTCGCGCCGGCGGCCCTCGCGCCCGCGATCTCGATCGCCAGCGCCTCGGCGTGCGGCGCGCCCGCTTGCTCGTGCCAGCCCTCGCCGACCACCGTCTCGCCCTGGGTGACGACGCAGCCGACGCGCGGGTTGGGCGTCGTCGTGTAGAGCCCCTTCGCGGCGAGCTCGAGCGCCCGCGCCATCATCGCGCGATCGAATGGGGAAAAGGGGGTCAGAGCAACATTTCCTTTGAGAGTCGTGCTGGCGAAGGTGGTCAGGGAAATGTTGCTCTGACCCCCTTTTCCTACTTCCTGCGCTTCTTGGTCTTGACTTCCTGCACCGCCTCCCGGAAGTCGTCGGGCGTCTCGAAGCTGCGGTACACCGAGGCGAAGCGGATGTAGGCGATCTTGTCGAGCTTGGCGAGCTCGCGCATCACGAGGTCGCCGACGCGGCTGGTCGGGACCTCGCGCTCGCCGACCGCGAGCAGCTTCTCCTCGATGCGGTCCACCGCGGCGTCCACCTCCCCGGTGGCCACCGGGCGCTTGCGCAACGCCAGGCGCATGCTGCCAAGCAGCTTGTCGCGGTCGAAGTCGGTGCGGCTGCCGCCCTTCTTCACCAGGCGCGGCATGCGCAGCTCCACGCGCTCGTAGGTGGTGAAGCGCTTGTCGCACTTCGGGCACTTGCGCCGCCGGCGGATGACGTTGCTGTCCTCGTTCGAGCGCGTGTCCACCACCTGGGTGTCCTCGCTCGAGCAGAACGGGCAGCGCATGAAGGGGCAACCCGTCCGGCCGCTAGCCGTACACCGGGTATTTCGCGCACATCGCCTTGACCTCGCGCGCCACGCGCTGCAGCGTGAGCTCGTTGCGCGGGTCCTCGAGCACGTCGGCCATGAGCCCCGCGAGCTTCTCGGCCTCGGCTTCGCCGAAGCCGCGCGTGGTCATCGCCGGCGAGCCGACGCGGATGCCCGAGGTGACCGCAGGTTTCTGCGGGTCGTTCGGGATGGCGTTCTTGTTGACGGTCATGTGCGCGCGGCCGAGCGCGTCCTCGGCATCCTTGCCGGTGACGTTCTTCGCGCGCAGGTCGAGCAGGAACATGTGGCAGTCGGTGCCGCCCGAGACGATGCGCAGGCCGCGCCGAGCGAGCGCCGCGGCCATGGTGCGCGCGTTCGCCACCACTTTGGCCTGGTAGTCGCAGAATTCGGGCTGCAGCGCCTCGCCGAGCGCCACTGCCTTGGCGGCGATGACGTGCATCAGCGGCCCGCCCTGCAGGCCGGGGAAGATCGCCGAGTTGATCGCCTTCTCGTGCTCGGGCTTGCCGAGGATCAGGCCGCCGCGCGGGCCGCGCAGCGTCTTGTGGGTGGTGGTGGTGACGAAATCGGCCACGCCGACCGGCGTGGGGTACAGGCCGGTGGCGACGAGGCCCGCGTAATGCGCCATGTCCGACATCAGCAGCGCGCCGCACTTGTCCGCGATCGCCCGGAAGCGCTGCCAGTCGATCACGCGCGAGTACGCCGAGGCGCCGGTCACGATCAGCCTGGGTTTCTCCTGCAAAGCGGTCTTTTCTGCTTCCTCGTAGTCGATTTCCTCGTTCTTGTTCAACCCATACGAAACCACTCGATAGAGCTTGCCGGAAAGATTCACCGGCGAGCCGTGCGTGAGGTGGCCGCCCATCGCGAGCGACATGCCGAGGATGGTGTCGCCGGGCTCGAGCGCCGAGGTATACACCGCCTGGTTCGCCTGCGAGCCCGAATGCGGCTGCACGTTCGCCCAGGGCGCGCCGAACAGGCGCCTGGCGCGGTCGATGGCGATGGTCTCGGCGATGTCGACGTACTCGCAGCCGCCGTAGTAGCGCTTGCCGGGGTAGCCCTCGGCGTACTTGTTGGTGAGCACCGAGCCCTGCGCCGCGAGCACCGCGGCGCTCACGTAGTTCTCGGAGGCGATCAACTCTACGTGGTCTTCCTGGCGGCGCGCTTCCTGGCGGATGGCGCCGAACAGCTCCGGATCGGCCTGCGCCAGGGCGTCGGCCTGCTGCTGGGATTTGGTCGCGAACATGCCCGATTTTACCAGCCGGGCGTCAGATCCCTTCTGCCTGCAGCGAATAGCGCACCGAGTGGTCGCCGTGGCGCGTGGCGTTCTTGCCCAGGCCGATCCAGCCGCGGCCGTTCAGCACCGCCTCCTCGCGCCGCAGGTGCACCTCGCTGGAATGCTCGTCGACCATCAGGAAGGTGCCGTTGCTCGACAGGTCGGTGATCACGAAGTGGCCCTCGCGCGTGTGCACGCGCGCGTGGATGCGCGAGGCGAACAGGCTCACGATGACGATGTCGTTCGAGTCGTCGCGCCCCATCTGGATCGTCGGCCGGCTGCGGTTGACGACGAAGATGTTGCCCCGGTAGATGAGCTTGAGCGACTGCTGCACGGCCTTGGCGAAATCGGCGCGCGTCAGGTTGGTCTCGGTGACCGCCGGGTCGTAGCGCCACATCACCTCGCTCACCGCCACTTCCTCGGCCTTGCCCTTGATGCGCGTCGGGAACAGGGCCCGGCAGCGCGTGCGCAAGCCGGGGCTGAGCGCCTCCACGGTCTGCGCCGAGGTGAGGATCTGCTCGGGATTCGCGAGCACCACCAGGCGCGAGCAAACGTTCATGGTGTCGCCGAACACGTCGCCCTTGGACAGGATCACCGGGCCGTAGGTGAAGCCGATCTTGAGCTGCAGCCGGTTGCGCGTGCCCTGCGCCGCCGCGAGCACGGTGCTCTGGATCTCGCAGGCGGCGCGAAAGGCCTGGTCGGGATCCTCGAACGCGTAGATCACGCCGTCGCCGAGCATCTTCACCACGGCGCCCTGGTGCTTGGCGATCACCTTCTCGAGGCGCGCGAACACGCCGTTGATGAGCGCGAGCGCGACCGTGTCGCCGAGGGATTCGTAGAGTTTGGTGCTGTCCGTGACGTCCACGAACAGCACGGCGCGCTGCGCGGTTTCCATGCTTTCGCTCGGGACTATACGACGAGCGGCAGCGCGAGGTCACCGGGCGTGTCGATGTCGCGCAGCACCGCGGGATCGCCGACCGGAACCTTGACAATCTCTGACGCATGCGCGGCGAGCAGCTGCTTCGCGCCCTCGTCGCCCTGCAGGGCGGCGAGCTGCTCGCGGAACTTCGCCGCGAAGCCCACGGGATGGCCGCGGCGCGCGCGAAAGTAGGGCGCGGCGATCGCCGCGCCGTGCACCAGCGCGTCGCGCACTGCAGCCAGGCTGGACGGGCGGATAAAAGGCATGTCGCCGAGCGCGACGAGGTAGGCGTCGGCCCGCCGTTGCCCTTGGTCCGCGGCGCGCACGCCGCAGGCGAGGCTCGCGCCCATGCCCTGCTCCGCCTTCTCGCACACCACGATCTCGCAGCTTTCCTTCTCGAGCAATTCTCTCAACCGGGTGGAATCCGGGCGCACGACGGCCAGAACTCTTTCCGGGAACACAGCCCTGAGATGCCTCGCCGACTGCACCGCGATCGCCACTTCGTGCGGCAGCGCGTGCAGCAGCTTGTCGGAGCCGAAGCGGCTCGCCGATCCCGCGGCGAGCAGGATCGCGACGACGTTCAAGTCAGGCCTTCTGCGTGCCGGAGGAAGCGGCGGTCGGGACTTCGCAGGCCGAGGGGTCGAAGCGGCGTGCGGGCTTCGCGGCCCAGCTGGGCTCGCTCACGCCGTGGCGCACCGCGGTCATCTCGGCGAGGATCGCCACCGCGATCTCGGGCGGCGTCTTCGAGCCGATGTACAGTCCCACGGGCCCGCGCAGGCGCGCGATCTCGCCCTCCGAGACGTCGAACTCCTTCAGGCGCACGCGGCGCGCGTCGTTGTTCTTCTTCGAGCCGATCGCGCCGACGTAGAACGCCGGAGACTTGAGCGCCTCCATGAGCGCGAGATCGTCGATTTTCGGGTCGTGCGTGAGTGCGATCACCGCGCAGTGGCCGTCCAGGCTGCCCGCCGCGATCACGTCGTCGGGCATGCCGCGCTCGAGCGGTACCTCCGCCAGGTCCCAGCCGTCCGCGTACTCTTCGCGCGGATCGATCACCAGCACCTGGTAGTCGAGCATGCGCGCCATCTCGGCGAGGTAGCGCGTGAGCTGGCCGGCGCCGATCAGGATCATGCGCCAGCGCGGCCCGTGCACCGTGACCAGCACCTTGCCGTCGAACTCGAGCACGTCCTCGCTGCTGCCGGGCTGCATCGACACCTGGCCGCTCGCCATCTCGAGCCGGCGCTTGACGAGCTGCTGCCTGCCGATGGTCTCGAGCAGCTCGCCGAACGCGCTGCGCTCGGTGACCGGCTCCATCACCAGCTCGAGCGTGCCGCCGCAGGGCAGGCCCCAGCGCGTCGCTTCCTCGTTGGTGACGCCGTAGACGACGTGCGCGGGCTTGTCCTGCGCCACCTTGCCCGCGCGCACCTTCTCGATGAGGTCGTCCTCGACGCAGCCGCCCGACACCGAGCCCACCACCTGGCCGTCGTCGCGCACCACCACCAGCGCCCCCACCGGCCGCGGCGCCGAGCCCCAGGTGCGCACGATGGTGCCGAAGGTGGCGCGGTGCCCCGCCTTGCGCCAGCCCTCGGCGGTGCGCAGGACTTCGATGTCGACGCTATCCATTGGAGGGAAATGTTAACCCAAGTTTGCAGCCGCGGTCCGCCTCGCCGGTGCCGATCGCGATCTCGGCGCGGTGCGCCGCGGCGATCTCGCGCACGATTGCCAGGCCCAGCCCGCTGCCGGTGCCGGGCGTGCCCGCCACGCGGTGGAAGCGCTCGAACACCCGTTCGCGCTCCGCGGCGGGTATGCCGGGCCCGTCGTCTTCGACCTCGAGGAAGGGCTGCTGGTTCCGCGAGCCCCCGAGGGACGCCTCTGCGTTCCGCAGTCCTGTACGCACCGTGACGCGCGCGCCCGCCGGCGAGTACTCGAGGGCGTTGTGGATCAGGTTGGCGAGCGCTTCGCGCAGCAGCAGCGCGTCGCCGGCCACCGGCGCGTCGGCGAGCTCGAAGCCCAGATCGATCTCCTTGACCATCGCGCGGCGCACCCATTCGTCGGCGACGTCCTCGACCACGGCGCGCAGGTTCAGCGGCGCGACCGCGTCGGTGCGCGTGCCGCCCGGCTCGGCGCGCGCGAGCGCGAGCAGCTGGTTGGCGAGTCGCGCGGTGCGGGTGGTGGCCAGGTGCACCTGCTCGAGCTGCGCGCGGATCTCCCCGGGCTTGAGCTGCGCGAGCGCTATTTCGGTATGCGCCTGCAGGCCCGCGAGCGGCGTGCGCAGCTGGTGCGCGGCGTTCGCGAGGAAGCGCTGCTGATTGCTGCTCGCGCTCGCGACCTGCCCGAACAACTGGTTCAGCGCGCCCACCAGCGGCCGCGCCTCCTCGGGCGCCTGGTCGGGATCGATCGGCCGCAGGTCGCGCGCCGAGCGCGCGCGGATCTCGTTCGACAGATCCTCCAGCGGCGCCAGGCCGCGCTTCACCCCGAACCACACCAGCACCAGGGAGGCCAGCGTGATGATCAGCTCGGGCACGAGGCTGGAGAGCACGATGTTGCGTGCGAGCCTGTTGCGCTTGTTGGTGGTCTCGGCGACCTGCACGGTGCAGATCTTGCCGCCGCAAGGCACCAGCATCGCGACCACGCGGATCGCCCGGTCGTGGTAGACGCCGTCGTAGGCGATCACGCCGTCCTCGGGCTGCGCGCCGGCGGGAATCGGCGGCAGCCCGGAGTCGCCGGCCAGCGTCGAGCCGTCGGGCCGGCGCAGCTGGTAGAAGATGGCGTCGTACTTGTCGGTGCGCAGCACCTGCTCGGTGTCGTCGGGCAGGTCGATCTGTACCGAATCGCCCGAGCTGCGGATGCGCTCGCCGAGCGCGATGCCGACGTCGACGAGCGCCTGGTCGTAGGCTTCGCCCGCCGGCTCGAGCGACAGGAAGTAGGCGCCGAACGCGCCGAGGACCAGCAGCGCCGCCACCGGCGGCAGCAGCATCTTGAGCAGCCTGACGCGCAGGCTACTGACCAGCTTCGCTCTCCCGGAACTCTTCGAGCATGTAGCCGAAGCCGCGCACCGTGCGGATCCGCACGCCCGCGGCGTCGAGCTTGGCGCGCAGCCGCGACACGTAGACCTCGATCGCGTTCGGCGTCAGCTCCTCGCCCCAGCTCGCGACCGCCTGGATGATGGCGTCCTTGGAGACAATTTTCTCCACGCGCGAGAGCAGCACTTCCAGCACCGCCCACTCGCGCGCCGCGAGGTCGAGCGGCGCGCCGGCGAGCTGCGCGCGGCGCGCGAGCGTGTCCAGCACCAGCGGCCCGTGCACGATTCTCGGCCCGGTCTGCGCCTGCGAGCGGCGCACCAGCGCGCGCACGCGCGCCGTGAGCTCGGGCATCGCGAAGGGCTTGGCCAGGTAGTCGTCGGCGCCGAGGTCGAGGCCGTGCACGCGGTCGTCGAGCGCGTCGCGCGCGGTGAGCACCAGCACCGGCGTGCGGTTGCCGGCGGCACGCAGCCGCCGCAGCACCTCGAAGCCATCGATGCCCGGCAAGCCGATGTCCAGGAGAATGACGTCGAAGCGCTCCTGGCGCGCGCCGAGCACCGCCTGCTCGCCCTTGGCCATGACGTCCACCGCGTGGCCCTCGCCCTCGAGGATGCGCGCGATGCCGCTCGCGAGAGCGGCGTCGTCCTCGACGATGAGTATCCTCACCTGTTCAATCATAGCGCCGCGTCAGGAACATGAAAGAAAAGGCCCGCACTTGGCGGGCCGAAGCCAATCCAGCCGGGGGGAGGAGGAGTAGGTTCCCCAGCCGCGCTGCTACGCGCCCATCCTGTGCGTCCAAGCTTGCGGGTCCCTTGCCGGGTGCTTGCGCGAAGCTTTCGGATCGCGCGGATCCTGATGCGAGTCCGAGGACTGCGGCGACAAACCCTTGAAGAATTGCGGGAAGCGAAGAGCGAAACAGTCCTGTCCTGCGGGCGCGCTCGCCGCCTTTCGGCAGCCTCGCGGACTCGCGGCCAAATCCGATGCCGCGGCGCAACATTGCTCCGGCCGGTGCGCTTGGCTACGATGCCCCTCCCTGGCAGCAAAAAAAGTCCCCATAGGAGGCAGCGTGTCGATCAAGGTTTCCATGAAAGTCAACGGCAAGGCCGTCGCCGCGGAGGTCGAGGAGCGCACGCTGCTCGTCTCGTTCATCCGCGAGTCGCTGCGCCTCACAGGTACGCACGTCGGCTGCGACACCGCGCAATGCGGCGCCTGCACCGTGAGCATGAACGGCAAGGCGGTGAAGTCCTGCTCGATGCTGGCGATGCAGGCCGAAGGCGCCGACATCACCACCATCGAGGGCGTGGCCAAGCCCGACGGCACGCTGCACCCGATGCAGGCGGCGTTCAAGGAGCACCACGGCCTGCAGTGCGGCTTCTGCACCCCGGGCATGGTGATGAACGCCATCGATTTCGCAAAAGGCAACCCGAACCCGTCGGAGCACGAGATCCGCGAGGCGCTCGAAGGCAACCTGTGCCGCTGCACGGGCTACCACAACATCGTCAAGGCGATCGGCGCCGGCGCGCGCGCGATGGCCGGCAAGTAGTCAACCACGGAGGTCACCATGGGTGCACCCCTGATCGGCGCTCGGGTCGAGCGCAAAGAGGACTACCGCTTCCTGACGGGCGCGGGCCAGTACACCGACGACGTCGAGCTGCCGCGCCAGAGCTACGCGGCGTTCGTGCGCTCGCCGCACGCGCATGCGGTCATCAAGAAGATCGACACCGCGATGGCGAAAAGCGCGCCCGGCGTGCTCGCGGTCTTCACCGGCGAGGATTTCGCCGCCGCCAAGCTGGGCGGCCTGCCCTGCGGCTGGCTGATCACCGACGTCAACGGCCAGCCGATGAAGGAGCCGCCGCATCCCTGCCTCGCGCAGGGCAAGGTGCGCTACGTCGGCGACCAGGTCGCCATCGTGGTGGCCGAAACCAATGAACAGGCGCGCGACGCCGCCGAGCTGGTGCAGGTGGATTACCAGGTGCTGCCGGCGGTGGTGGACGGCCAGAAGGCCCGCGCCAAGGGTGCGCCGCAGCTGCACGACGTCGCGCCCGACAACACCTGCTACGTCTGGGCGATCGGCGACAAGGGCGCGGTGGACGCGGCCTTCGCCAAGGCGGCACATGTCACCAAGCTCGATTTCGTCAACAACCGCCTGGTGCCGAACGCCATCGAGCCGCGCGTGGCGAACGGCTCGTACTCGCGCGCCGAGGACAGCTACACGCTCTACGTGGCGAACCAGAACCCGCATGTCGAGCGGCTGCTGATGACCGCATTCGTGATGGGGCTGCCCGAGCACAAGGTGCGCGTGGTGGCGGGCGACGTGGGCGGCGGCTTCGGCTCGAAAATCTACCTCTACGCCGAAGACGTGGCGGTCACCTGGGCCTCCAAGCAGGTCAACCGCCCCGTGAAGTGGACTTCCGACCGCTCGGAGGCTTTCGTCTCGGACGCGCACGGCCGCGACCACCACACCATAGCCGAGCTGGCGATGGACAAGGACGGCCGTTTCCTGGCGATGCGCGTGAAGACCACGGCCAACGTGGGCGCCTACCTGTCCACCTTCGCCTCCTGCGTGCCGACGATCCTGTACGCCACGCTGCTCGCCGGCCAGTACAAGACCCCGCTGATCCACTGCGAAGTGACGGCGGTGTTCACCAACACCGTGCCGGTGGACGCCTACCGCGGCGCCGGCCGGCCGGAAGCGACCTACGTGGTCGAGCGGCTGGTGGAGACCGCGGCGCGCGAGATGAAGATCGACCCGGCCGAGATGCGCCGGCGCAACTTCATCACCGCGTTCCCCTACCAGACGCCGGTTGCGCTGATGTACGACACCGGCGATTACAACGCGACCATGGATGCGGCGCAGAAGCTCGCGGATGTCTCCGGTTTCGCGAAGAGAAAAGAGCACTCCATCAAGAACGGCAAACTGCGCGGCCTGGGCTACGCGGCCTACATCGAGGCCTGCGGCATCGCGCCCTCGGCGGTGGCCGGCTCGCTGGGCGCGCGCGCGGGCCTGTTCGAGGCGGGCGAAGTGCGCGTGCACCCGACCGGCAGCGTGACCGTGTTCACCGGCTCGCACTCGCACGGCCAGGGCCACGAGACGACCTTCGCGCAGGTGGTCGCCGACCGCCTGGGCATGCCGATCGAGAACGTCGACATCGTGCACGGCGACACCTCGAAGATCCTGTTCGGCATGGGCACCTACGGCTCTCGCTCGATCGCCGTGGGCGGCACCGCCATCGTCAAGGCGCTGGACAAGGTCATCGCCAAGGGCAAGAAGATCGCCGCCCACCTCATGGAGGCGGCCGAGGCGGACGTGGTCTACGACAAGGGCGTGTACTCGGTCGCCGGCACCGACAAGAAGAAGATGTTCGGCGAAGTGGCGTTCGCGGCCTACGTGCCGCACAACTACCCGCACGACAAGCTCGAGCCCGGCCTGAACGAGAACGCGTTCTACGACCCGTCCAACTTCACCTTCCCCGCCGGCACCTACGTCTGCGAGGTCGAGGTGGATCCCGAGACCGGCGCGGTGAAGATCGAGAAGTTCACCGCGGTGGACGATTTCGGCAAGATCATCAACCCGATGATCGTCGAGGGCCAAGTGCACGGCGGCCTCACGCAGGGCATCGGCCAGGCGCTCACCGAGGGCTGCCGCTACGACGACGCGACCGGCCAGCTGCTCACCGGCTCGTTCATGGACTACGCCATGCCGCGCGCGAGCGACGTGCCCTCCTACCAGGTGGACACGCGCGAGACGCCGTGCACGCACAACCCGCTCGGCGTGAAGGGCTGCGGCGAGGCGGGCGCGATCGGCGCGCCGGCCGCGCTCATGAACGCCATCACCGACGCGCTCGGCGTGAAGGACATGCCGATGCCCGCCACACCGCAGGCGGTGTGGTCCGCGCTGAAGAACAAGAAATAGGAGACCACCATGCACGCATTCACATACCACCGTCCTTCCAGCGTCGATGCGGCCGCCGCGCTCGCCAAGGGCGAGGCCAAGATCCTCGCGGGCGGCCAGTCCCTGGTACAGGCGATGAAGCTGCGCCTTTCCTCGCCCAGCGACATCATCGACCTCGGCACAATCCAGTCCTTGGGAGGAATCAAGAGCGACGGCAAGTCCGTCACCATCGGCGCCATGACGCGCCACGCGGAAGTCGAGCGCTCGGCGGACGTGAAGAAGGCGATCCCGGCGCTCGCGGCGATGGCCGCCATGATCGGCGACCGCCAGGTGCGCGCGATGGGGACCTGCGGCGGCTCGATCGCCAACAACGACCCGGCCGCGGACTACCCGGCGGCGGTGCTGGCGCTCAACGCCACCATCACCACCAACAAGGGCAAGCACGAGGCCGACAAGTTCTTCAAGGGCATGTTCGAGACCGCATTGAAACCGGGCGAGATCATCACCTCGGTCTCCTTCCAGGTGCCCAAGCGCGCCGCCTACATGAAATTCAAGAACCCGGCCTCGCGCTTCGCCATCGTGGGCGTGTTCGTCGCCGACTTCGGCGGCAGCGTGCGCGTCGCGGTCACGGGCGCGGGCCCCGGCGTGTTCCGCCAGGCGGACATGGAGAAGGCGCTCAGCGCGAAGTTCGCGCCCGAGTCCGTGGCCAACGTCAAGCAGAAGCGGGATGGCCTCAACACCGACCTGCACGCGAGCGCCGAGTACCGCGCGCATCTCGTGACGGTGATGGCAAAGCGCGCGGTGGAGGCCGCGCTGAAGTAGCTGGCGAAGATTTCCGAGGGGGCGGAGGGAGCAGGGGCCCGCACTACGGTGCGGGCCTTTTTTTCGCCTACGGCATCTTCGCGAGGATCTTGCCGAACTCGTCGGCCGAAAAGGCAGTGAGCGTCTCGGTGCGCACGTTGCCGAGCGACGCGATCGCCAGGCCGAGCGAGGTCGCCGTGGCCGTATCCGGCGCCTCGACGATCGTCACGATGTCGTAGTGTCCTAGGGTCCAGTAGATGTCCTTCACCTTCACGCCGGCCTTGGCCGCCAGCGCCTTGAACGCGTCGCTGCGCTTGGGCGACTCCTTGATGCTCTTGATGCCCTGGTCGGTGAAACTACCCAGCACGATGAACGTTGCCATGTCTGCCCTCCTTTCGTAGGTACCACGCTTACATGCGAACACACCTCCTCATTCGATCGCCCGGTCGGCGCGCACGAGCAGCGACTGCGGCAAGGCAAGGCCGAGCGCCAGGGCAGTCTTGCGGTTGAGGACAGGCTGGAAGCGCTGCGGCAGCTGGACCGGCAGCTCGGCCGGCTTCGCACCGCGCAGGATGCGGTCGACGTACTCGAACGTCTGGAGGATCGTCTGCATCGAGCCGATGCCGTAGGAGAACGGTCCGCCGGCGTCGACGAATTCGAACTGGTTGAAGCCGCTCGGCAGTCCGTTCTGGTTCGCGAAGTCCACGAAGCGCCCGCGCTCGCGGAAGGTTAGCGTCGTACCCGGGACGTAGAGCGCCTGTGCGCGCGATTCACGTACCGCTGCGAAGGCCCCCTCGATGTCCTCGACGCGCGCGATTTCGATGCGCCGCATCTCGAAGCCCAGCCTTTTGGCTGCGACCTGGAGCGATGGCAGCGTACCCTGAAAGAGATCGCCGCCGACCGTGCGCAGCGCGCTTGGCGTGGCGATCTGGGCGAGCCGGACGGCCTTGGGCGCGATCTCGCGCATCGTCTCCAAGACCTTCTCGCCCTCGCTGCCGGCGGTAAACGCGATACCGGTGGCGCTGCGCCCCGGCCGGGCAAACGACTCGATCGGGCCCTGCTCGATCGGCCACGCCACGCCCCAGAACACGATAGGAATCGTGCGCGTCGCGCGCGCGGCCGCGATCGCAGCCTCGGGGCCAAGCGCCCAGATCACTTCGACGCGCTTGCGCACGAGTTCCTCCGCCAAGGCCCGCAGGCGCTCCTCGCGGCCTTCAGCATTCGGCCGCTCGATGCGCAGAGTCTCGCCAAGCGTCCAGCCGTGCCGCTGGTACACCGCGAGCACGGCACGCGCTACCGGGTGCTCCGGCGGCAATGGCGGGTGGGGCGAGAGGAACCCGATCGTGCGCGGCTCGGTCGGCTTCCGCGCGCGAGCGAGCGGCGCCGCGAGCGCGCCTCCCATCGCTGCAACGAATCTGCGCCGGTCCATTCCCCTCCCTGGTACCGCGTCAGCTGCGGGGCAATTCTGAGCCTCATTTACAGTCCGCGGTTGCGGAATCTGCTCGTTGCGAGCCGCTGGTGGCGGCCAGGGGCCAAATGCCCGAAAATGTTTGCTTTCCGCACTGCGACACGAATCCTGCCCATGGCCCGAGCGCTGCCTAAATCCATCGACGAGACCCACAAGCTCCTGGGCGAGGCCGACTACGTGGCTGACCGCAGCCTGGCCACGGCGCTCTACCTGTCGCTGGCGATGCAGCGGCCGCTCTTTCTCGAGGGCGAGGCGGGCGTGGGCAAGACCGAGATCGCCAAGGTGATCTCGGCCGCGCTCGGGCGCGACCTTTTGCGGCTGCAGTGCTACGAGGGCCTGGACATCGCGCAGGCGGCCTACGAGTGGAACTACTCGCGCCAGATGATCGAGATCCGCATGGCCGAGGTCGAGGGCGTGAAGGACCGCGAGGGCCTCGCGCAGGACATCTTCGCCGAGAAGTTCCTGATCCGCCGGCCGCTGCTGCGCGCGCTGCAGCCCGCGGGCGCGCCGCCGGTGCTGCTGATCGACGAGCTGGACCGCACCGACGAGCCCTTCGAGGCCTACCTGCTGGAGGTGCTCTCGGACTGGCAGATCACGGTGCCCGAGATCGGCACCATCCGCGCCGCCGAGCCGCCGATCGTGGTGATCACCTCGAACCGCACGCGCGAGATCCACGACGCGGTCAAGCGCCGCTGCTTCTACCACTGGGTGGACTACCCGGACGCGGCGCGCGAGCTGGAGATCCTGCGCCGCAAGGCACCCAGGGCTGCGGGCGCGCTGTCGAAGGAGGTGGTCGCGTTCGTGCAGCGCCTGCGCGGCGTGGACCTGTTCAAGCTGCCCGGCGTGGCCGAGACCATCGACTGGGCGAACTGCCTGGTGGCGCTGGACCGTATCGCGCTCGACCCCGAGACGGTCAACAACACGCTCGGCGTGCTGCTCAAGTACCAGGACGACATCGAGCGCATCGCCGGCGACGAGGCGGCGCGCCTGGTGACCGAGGCCAAGACCGCCGCCGCCGCGGCCTGAGCGCATGAGCGCCGCTTCGTTCCTGCGCCGGCTGCTTGGGCGCGAGCGCCCGGGCGTGGCGCAGCAGGTGCGGCGCCTGGTATCGCTGTGCGAGGCGCTGCTCGGCGAGCGCGGCGAGGTGTCCGGCGCGGCGCTCGCGCGCGAGGCGCTTTCGCTCTGGCTGGCGCTCGACGAGCGCGGCCGCACCGAGTTCTTCGACGTACTCGCGCAGGAGTTCTCGCCCTCGCCCGACGCAGTCGGGCGCGCGGCCGACGCCTACCGCTTCGACCCGACGCCGCAGAACCTCATGCAGCTGCAGGAGGTGCTCGATTCGGCGCGCCAGGAACTGTTCCGGCGCCTCAACATGGCGCCCGGCGGCACCGCCGCGCTGGTGGCGCTGCGCAAGCACCTGCTGCACGGCCTGAAGGAGCATCCGGCCTGGCGCACGATCGACGCCGACCTGCTGCACCTGTTCCGCTCCTGGTTCAACCGCGGCTTCCTGCGCCTGGAGCGCATCGACTGGCGCACGCCGGCGATCGTGCTGGAGAAGCTGATCGAGTACGAGGCCGTGCACGCGATCGCGGGCTGGGGCGACCTGCGCCGGCGCCTGGCGGCCGACCGGCGCTGCTTCGCGTTCTTCCACCCGCAGCTGCGCGACGAGCCGCTGATCTTCATCGAGGTGGCGCTCACGCGCGGCATGAGCGACAAGGTGCAGCCGCTGCTCGACGTGGCCTCGCCCGTGGCCGACCCCGCCGCGGCCGATTGCGCGATCTTCTACTCGATCACCAACTGCCAGGAAGGCCTGCGCGGCACGTCCTTCGGCAGCCTGCTCATCAAGCAGGTGGCCGAGGATCTCAAGCGCGAGTTCCCGCACTTGAACACCTTCGCCACGCTGTCGCCGATCCCGGGCTTCCGGCGCTGGCTCGCGCAGACCGAGACGCGCGTGCAGCTGTCGATGCACGAGGGCGGCGAGCAGCGGCTCGCGTTGCTCGCGGTGCTCGAGCGGCCGGACTGGCACACGCTCGAAGTCCCCGAGACGCTGCAGAAGCTGCTGATGCGCCTGTGCGCCTGGTACCTGCTGCACGCCAAGCGCGGCGAGGAGCCCTTCGACGAGGTCTCGCGCTTCCACCTCGGCAACGGCGCGGCGCTCGAGCGCCTGAACTGGCTCGGCGACACCTCGGGCTCGGGCGTGAAGCGCTCGGCCGGCATGATGGTGAACTACGTCTACCGCCTGGAGGACGTCGAGCGCAACCACGAGCGCTACTTCGCCGGCCACACCGTGGTCGCCTCGCGCGCGGTGGAGAAGCTCGCGCGCAAGTGCCCGCTCGGCACGCCCGAGCCGGCGCGCAACGGGGCCTGAATGTTCCCGGCCATCGACGCGGCGGGGCCCGGCCGGCGGCTGGCCGAGAACGTGATGCACTTCGCGCGCCTGCTGCGCGGCGCGGGCCTGCGCCTCGGGCCCGACCGCGTGCTCGACTGCGTGCGCGCGCTCGAGCTCGCCGACTGCAACCGGCGCGAGGACTGGTACTGGACCATGTCGGCGGTGTTCCTGTCGAAGGAGGAGCAGCGGCCGATCTTCGACCAGGCCTTCCGCATCTTCTGGCGCGACCCGAAGCTGGTGGAGAAGATGATGAACGCGCTGCTGCCCAAGACCTACGGCCGCGCCGGCAAGCCAGAGCAGGAGCAGAGCCAGCGCCTGTCGGACGCGCTGTTCAGCCAGAAGAAGCCGGGCGAGGAGCAGAAGCAGGAGAAGATCGAGCTGGATGCGCGCCTCACCTTCTCCGCGCGCGAGGTGCTGCAGCGCATGGACTTCGACACCATGTCGGCAGCCGAGCTCGCGGAGGCGAAGAAGATGCTGCGCGAACTGCGGCTTCCTTTGCCCTTGATTCGAACCAGACGCAATGAAAGAAATGAAAGAGGAAAAAAAATAAATTTGCGCGCAACGCTTCGCGAGTCGTTGCGCGAGGGCGGCACGCTGATCCCGCTGGTGCGCGAGGCGCCCACGCGCATCCATCCGCCGCTGGTGGTGCTGTGCGACATTTCGGGCTCGATGAACCCCTACGCGCGCATGTTCCTGCACTTCCTGCACGCGATCACCAACGACCGCGACCGCGTCTCGGTGTTCGTGTTCGGCACGCGCCTGACCAACATCACGCGCCAGCTGCGGCACCGCGACGTGGACGTGGCGATGGCGCGGGTGGCCGACGCGATCAAGGACTGGTCGGGCGGCACGCGCATCGGCTGGTCGCTGCGCGAGTTCAACTGGCGCTGGGCGCGGCGCCTGCTCGGCCAGAACGCCTGCGTGCTGCTGGTCTCGGACGGCCTGGACCGCGAGGCCGGCGAAGGCCTGGGCGAGGAGATGCAGCGCCTGCACAAGTCCTGCAGGCAGCTGGTCTGGCTCAACCCGCTGCTGCGCTACGACAAGTTCGAGGCGCGTCCGGCGGGCGTGCGCGCGATGCTGCCGCACGTGGACCGCTTCCTGCCGGTGCATAATCTGAAGAGCCTGGTGGACCTCGCGCACACGCTCTCGCAGGACGTGTCGCACACCGCACTGGAGAAACGCGCATGGAAATGACGGGCGAGCAGCTGATTCCCGCCTCGCAGGCCGACACCTGGGCAGCGCTCAACGACCCGGAGTTCCTCAAGTCCTGCATCCCGGGCTGCGAAGTCATGGAGCGCACGGGCAGCGACGAGTACACGATGCAGATGACCGCGCGCGTCGGCCCGGTGAGCGCCAAGTTCAAGGGCAGGATGACGCTTTCGAACGTCAAGCCGCCCGATTCGTACTCGATCGCCTTCGAGGGCCAGGGCGGCGTCGCGGGCTTCGCCAAGGGCGGCGCCGACGTGCGCCTGGCGCCCGAAGGCCACGCCACGCGCCTCGCCTACACGGTCAGGGCCAACGTCGGCGGCAAGCTCGCGCAGATCGGCTCGCGCCTGGTAGACGCGGCCGCGGCCAAGGTGGCGGGCGATTTCTTCAGCGCGTTCAACGAGCGGCTCGCCGGGCCGGCGCACGAAGAGGCGCACCACGAGGAGCACCACCCGGAGCCGGTGCCGCGCGACCCGGACCTGCCCGTGGTCTCCGACGCCTCGGCGTCGTTCTTCGCCGCCGGTGCGCTGGTGGTGTTCGTCGTCGCCCTGCTCACGCTGATCTGAGCGTTCCGTCACGTCGCCGGCAGGCGACCGCACGCGCCGCCGCCCGTCCGCCGTTCAGCTTCGTCCGTCGGACTTGCCGATAAGGAGGCATTAGTTCCTCCTGACATTCCCTTGCATTTCGTACGCTGGGGCATCCAAACGCCACGGAGAGATGGGATGGCTGCTGTGCCGCTGCACCAGAAGACCACGATCCCGATGCATCAGAAGACGACGGTGCCGGCGCACCAGAAGACCACGGCCGGCTTCTCGCCGGGAACCGAGCGCCGCCAGGCGACGCTGCTGTGCACCGAGCTGCGCGGCCTCGCGCGCATGTCGGAAGCGCTCGACCCGGGCCTGGTGATGGTGCTCGCCAACGAGTTCTGCAACTTCACGGCCGACGCGGTCGGCGCGCACGGCGGCGAGGCCGTGGGCGCGCAGCACGACACGCTGCTGTCGGTATTCACGCGCGGCAACCCCTCGCAGACCGCGCAGCAGGCGGTGCGCGCCGCGCAGCGCGTGCAGGCCGATTTCCCCGCGGTCGCCGAGAAATGGCGCATCGCCTACGGCCTACGCGCCGCGGTGGCGCAGGGCCTGCACCTGGGCGAGGCGGTGCTCGGCGTCGCCGGCCCGCGCGGCCTGGAGCGGCGCACGGCGTTCGGCGACAGCGTGACGCTCGCGCAGTGCATGATGCACCGGGCGCGCGCCGGCGAGTTCGTGATGTCGGACTCGGTGATGGGCGCGCTGTCGGTCGAGAACCTCGATCTGGATGCCGAGCCGCTGCCGCAGCTCGAGCTGCCGCGCCGCACGCCGATCCGCATCTACGGCGTGCTGGTCGAAGGGCGACTGGACTTTACGTAGCTGCCGAAGCGGCTTCTTTGATCGCCTGCGCGAGCATCTCGGGCGGGTAGGCGCCGGAGATCCCGGAAGTCTTGTTGAAGATGAAGGTCGGCACGCCGCTGATGCCGAGGTCGCGCACGCGCTCCTCTTTTTCCTTCACCACCTCGAGGTTTTCTTCATTGGGCCAGCCGGTCACGCCGGCCGCGTCCGCAATTTCCTTGAGCACCGCCGCGTCGCCGATGTCGGCGGCTGCCTCGAAGTAGGCGCGGAACAGCGCGTCGACGACCGCGTCGCCTTTGCCCTGGCGCTGCGCGAGGTCGATGAGCCGGTGCGCGGCGACGGTGTTGGGCGTGCGCTGCATGCGATCGAACGCGAAAGCGATGCCCTCGCCCGCGCCCTCCTGCGCCACGCGCGCGTCGAGCGCGCGCCCGCGCTCGAGCGAGCCGAACTTCTGGCGCCGGTAGTCGGCGCGCGCCATGCCGCTCGCGGGCATGCCCGGGTTGAGCTGGAACGGCAGCCACTCGATGCGCACCTCGACCTCGCCCGCGAGCGAGGCGAGCGCCCTCTCCAGGCGCCGCTTGCCGATGTAGCACCACGGGCAGACGACATCGGAGGCGATCTCGATCAGCAGCGGCTTGCTCATGGGCGGCTCCGTGGGGGGACGGTCCAGTAATACAGCTTGCGTCCGTTCACTTCGACGATTTTCTCCGGCGCCCAGTCGCCGATCGCGAACTGGTGGGAGACGATGCGCGTGCCGGGCTCGAGCTCGGCCCAGAGGCGCGGGCGCAGCCGGGCGTTGACATCGGGATGCAGGTAGAGCGTCACCACCGTGGCATCGCGGAAATCCGCCTTGAAAATGTCCTCCTCGCGGAACTGCACCAGCTTCTCGACGCCGTCGCGGCGCGCGTTCTGCGAGGCCTCCCAGATGCGCTCCGGGTCGATGTCGATGCCGGTGGCGCGGATGCCGAACTGCTTCGCCGCGGCGATCGGGATGCGCCCGTCGCCCGAGCCCAGGTCGTAGAGCACGTCGCCCTGCTTCACGCCGGCGATGCGCAGCATCTCGTCGACCACTTCGTGCGGGGTAGGCACGAAGATCACCTCCGGCGACCAGCCCTGCGAGCCCTGCGCGGCGGCCGGCAGCGGGATGCACTGCGCCGCGCCGAGCGCGGCGAGCGCGAGCAGGCTGCGAAACGCGCGCCGCATCGCTTCAGCTCCCCGCGACGGTCATGTTGTCCACGAGGATGGAGCCGCAGTCATAGGCGCCCCGCACTACGCGGTCGGACCCCACCGAGACGATGCCGCGGAACATGTCCTTCAGGTTGCCGGCGATGGTGATTTCCTCCACCGGGTAGGCGATCGCGCCGTCCTCGACCCAGTAGCCGGCCGCGCCGCGCGAGTAGTCGCCGGTGAGCAGGTTGATGCCATGCCCGAGGAGCTCCGTGACGAACAGGCCGCGCCGCATCTTCTTCAGCATGCCCGGCAGCGCCGGCCCGTCGCAGGAGACCACCAGGTTGTGCGCGCCGCCCGCGCTGCCCGTGCTCTGCAGCCCGAGCTTTCTCGCCGAGTAGCTGCCGAGGAAGTAGCCCTCGAGCACGCCAGAACGCACCACCGCGCGCGTGCGCGTGGCCACGCCCTCCTCGTCGAACGGCGAGCTCGCGAGCGCGCGCGGCTCGTGCGGCCGCTCTTCGATGTCGACGCCCTTGGCGAACACCGTCTTGCCGAGCGCATCGACGAGGAACGAGGACTTGCGGTACAGGTTGCCGCCGCTCGCCGCGGACACGAAGCTGCCGATCAGGCCCGTCGCCACGGGCGCCTCGAACAGCACGGGCACCTGGCAGGTGGCGATCTTGCGCGCGCCGAGGCGCGCGAGCGCCCGCTCTCCTGCGTACGCGCCGAGCGCCTCGGGCGCGGCGACCCGGCGTGGCACGCGCGCGGCGCTGTACCAGTCGTCGCGCTGCATGAGGCCGCGGTCCTCGGCGATCACCGACAGCCACAGCGTGTGCCGCGAGGTCGGGAAGCCGTGCATGAAGCCCAGGCTGTTGGCGAAGACGAACTGCGAGTGCTGCGCCGAGACGCTGGCGCCCTCGGAGTTGCGGATCTTCGGCGACAGCGCGAACGCGGCGCGCTCGGTGCGGCGCGCGATGCGGATCGCCTCCTCGGTGCCGAGGTCCCAGGGATGGAACAGGTCGAGCGGGCGCGGGTCGCGCGCGAGCCAGGCGGGCTCGGGCGGGCCGGCGCAATCGTCCACCGCGGTCTTCTTCGCGATCGCGGCCGCGGCCTCGACCGTGCCGGCGATCGCGGCCGCGGAGAAATCGGAGGTGCTGGCGTGGCCGCGGCGCGCGCGCGGGCGCTCGCCGAAGTACACGGTCACGCCGATGCCCTTGTCGCGGTTGTGCTCGATGGTCTCGGGCTCGTCCCGGCGCACGGTCACCGACAGCCCGTAGCCCTCGGAGGCCTCGCACTCGCACGCGGTCGCGCCCGCGCGCCGCGCCGCCGCGAGCACGCCGTGCGCGAATTCCTCGAGCTGCGCCGGCGCGTAGGTGAAGCGATGGTCCTTCGGCATGGCGCGCTATCATACAAGCGATGGAAGCGGAGTTCGTCAGCCGTTCGCAGAAAAAGCGCGCCGTCGAAGCGCTGCAGAAGCTGGGCGCGGCGCTCGTCGAGCTCGCGCCCGCGCAGCTCGACGCGATCGCGCTGCCCGACGCGCTCGCGGCAGCGGTGCGCGAGGCGCAGCGCATCCGCAGCCACGAGGCGCGCCGCCGCCAGCTGCAGTACATCGGCAAGCTCATGCGCTCGATCGACCCGGAGC
>JBASCW010000050.1:0-1531 GCA_049651845.1 Burkholderiales bacterium
GTCGACGAGCGCGCCGGCGGCGCCGCGCGCCCTGGCGGCGTCGAGGAACGCGTGCCCGTCGAAGTGCTCGCCGCGGATCGCGACGAAGAGCTCGCCTTTGCCGAGGCTGCGCGAGTCGGTGGAGACGCCGCTGAAGCGCGCGTCCGCGCCCTTGAGCTGCCCTGCCATCGCCGCGGCGGCTTCCGCGAGGCTCATCATCGCAATCCCCGGCGGCCGAGCGCTGCGCCCGCCACCGCCGCATCCGAGAAAGGCAGCTTGCGGCCGGCGATCTCCTGGGTCTGCTCGTGGCCCTTGCCGGCGATGAGGATCACGTCGGCGGCGTCGGCAGCGCCGATGGCCGCCTCGATCGCCCGCGCGCGGTCGGGCTCGACGGCGCAGTCGCCGTCGATGCCGCCGCGGATGGCCGCGATGATCGCCAGCGGGTCCTCGCCGCGCGGATTGTCCGAGGTCAGCACCACGCGGTCGGCGCGCCGCGACGCGGCGAATCCCATCTGCGGCCGCTTGGCCGCATCGCGCCCGCCGCCGGCGCCGAAGACCGCGACCAGCCGCCCGCCGCGCGCCTGCGCTACGGGCTGCAGCGCCGCGAGCACCTTGTCCAGCGCATCCGGCGTGTGCGCGTAGTCGACCACCACCAGCGGGCGCTCGCCGATTTTCTGCATGCGCCCCGGAATCGGCGGCAGGTGCTCGAGCAGCGCCGCGCCCTCGGCGAACGGGATTCCCTTGGCGACCAGGCAACCGAGCACGCCGAGCGCGTTGGCGAGGTTGAAGCGCCCGAGGTGCGCGATCGCGACTTCCGCCACGCCCCAGCTCGAGCGGACTTCGGCCCGCTCGCCTTCGACGCGCGACAGCGAAATGAACTCGGGCGCCGGCACGCTCGACATCGAGTAGCCGATGGTGCGTGTGCCGCGCGCGGCCAGGCGCTGCGCCAGCTGCACGCCGAACGCGTCGTCGAGGTTGAGCACCGCGGCGCCCAGGCCCGGCGCGTCGAACAGCCTCGCCTTGGCCGCGGCATAGGCGGCGAGCGAGCCGTGGTAGTCGAGGTGGTCGTGCGTGAGATTGGTGAGCAAAGCGCAATCGAAGGCGACGCCGTTGACGCGGCCCTGGTCGAGCCCGTGCGAGGACACTTCCATCGCCACCGCGCCCGCCCCGGATGCCTTGAACTGCGCGAGCAGGCGGTGCACCTCGAGCGCGTCAGGCGTCGTGTTGTCGATCGCGTCCAGGCGCGGCGCGAAGCCGCTGCCCAGCGTGCCGATCACCGCCGACTTGATGGAATTCTCGGACAGCGCGTGCGCAAGCCATTGCGAGCAGGTCGTCTTGCCGTTGGTGCCGGTCACGCCGCAGACCCACAATTGCGCCGAAGGATGACCATAGAAGGCGCTTGCGATGTCGCCCGCGCGCGCTTTCAGGCCGCGCACCGGGACGTTGGGCACGCGCCAGGCCCGGTCCCAGGCGAAGCCCTCGCTCTCCCAGACCACCGCGCCGCAGCCGCGCGCGATGGCGTCGGCGATGTGGCGGCGGCCGTCGGCGGCGG
>JBASCW010000051.1:0-5369 GCA_049651845.1 Burkholderiales bacterium
CCCCCGTACTTCTTGGCCAGGATGTGCGTCATCGCCGCCGTCAGCGTCGTCTTGCCATGATCCACGTGCCCGATCGTGCCCACGTTCAGGTGCGGCTTGGTCCTCTCAAATTTGCCTTTGGCCATGATGTTTCCTGATCTCTAGGTCTGTTGTTATCTGGCGGGTTGCTTGGCGCTGATCACGGCCTCGGCGACGCTCCTCGGCGCCTCGGCGTAGTGCTTGAATTCCATCGTGTAGGTGGCGCGGCCCTGCGTCAGCGAGCGCACCGTGGTCGAGTAGCCGAACATTTCGCCGAGCGGCACCTCGGCCTTGATCGTCTTGCCGCCGGCCAGATCCTCCATGCCCTGGATCACGCCGCGGCGAGCAGACAGGTCACCCATCACATCGCCCATCTTCTCCTCGGGCATCTCGACTTCGACCGCCATGATCGGCTCGAGCAGCACCGGATTGCCGGCGCGCATGCCGTCCTTGAAGGCGAAGATCGCGGCCATCTTGAACGCGTTCTCGTTCGAGTCGACGTCGTGGTACGAACCGTCGAATAGCGTTACTTTCACGTCCACCACGGGGTAGCCGGCGAGCACGCCGTCCAGCAGCGCCTCGTCGACACCCTTCTTGACCGCCGGGATGAATTCCTTCGGCACCCGGCCGCCCTTGATGCCGTCGACGAACTCGTAACCGGTACCGTGGGGCTGCGGCTCGAGCTTGAGCCAGACGTGGCCGTACTGGCCGCGGCCGCCCGACTGCTTGATGAACTTGCCCTCGGACTCGAGCGTCTTCTTGAAGGTCTCGCGATAGGCCACCTGCGGCTTGCCGACCGAGGCCTCGACGCCGAACTCGCGCTTCATGCGATCGACGATGATTTCCAGGTGCAATTCGCCCATGCCGGAAATGATGGTCTGACCCGACTCCTCGTCGGTGCGCACGCGGAACGAGGGGTCTTCCTGCGCGAGACGGTTCAGCGCCACGCCCATCTTTTCCTGGTCGGCCTTGGTCTTGGGCTCGACCGCCTGCGAGATCACGGGATCCGGGAACTCCATCTTCTCCAGCGTGATCGCCTTCTTGACGTCGCAGATGGTCTCGCCGGTGATCACGTCCTTGAGGCCCACCACCGCGGCGATGTCGCCGGCGCGGACTTCCTTGATCTCTTCGCGCTCGTTGGCGTGCATCTGCAGCAGGCGCCCGATGCGCTCCTTCTTGCCGCGCACCGAGGTCAGCACCGTGTCGCCCGAATTCAGCACGCCCGAGTAGACGCGGATGAACGACAGCTGGCCGACAAAGGGGTCGGTCATGATCTTGAACGCGAGCGCCGCGAACGGCTCCTCGTCGGCGGGCTTGCGCGAGTCCGGCTCGCCCTTGGCGTTCTCGCCCTTGACCGGCGGGATGTCGATCGGCGACGGCAGGTAGTCGATCACGGCGTCCAGCATCGCCTGCACGCCCTTGTTCTTGAACGCGGTGCCGCACAGCATCGGCACGATCTCGTTGTTGATCGTGCGCAGCCGGATGCCCTTCTTGATCTCCTCGACCGACAATTCGTTCGACTCGAGGTACTTGTTCATCAGCTCTTCGTTGGCTTCGGCCGCGGCTTCCACCATCTTGTCGCGCCATTCCTTCGCCTCGGCGGCCAGGTTAACGGGGATCGGCCTTTTCTCGAACTTCATGCCCTGCGAGGCTTCGTCCCAGTAGATCGCCTGCATGGTCACGAGGTCGACCACGCCTTCGAACTTGTCCTCGGCACCGATCGGAATCTGGATCGGCACCGGGTTGCCCTTGAGCCGGTTCTTGATGTGCTCGTAGGACTTGAAGAACGTCGCGCCGACGCGGTCCATCTTGTTGATGAACGCGAGCCGCGGCACCTTGTATTTGTTGGCCTGACGCCAGACCGTCTCGGACTGCGGCTGCACGCCGGCGACCGCGTCGTAGACCATGCAGGCGCCGTCCAGCACGCGCATCGAGCGCTCGACCTCGATCGTGAAGTCGACGTGGCCCGGCGTGTCGATGATGTTGATGCGGTGCTCCGGGTAGGACATGTCCATGCCCTTCCAGAAGCAGGTGGTCGCCGCCGAGGTGATGGTGATGCCGCGCTCCTGCTCCTGCTCCATCCAGTCCATGGTGGCCGCGCCGTCGTGCACTTCGCCGATCTTGTGGTTGACGCCGGTGTAGAACAGGATGCGCTCGGTGGTGGTCGTCTTCCCGGCGTCGATGTGCGCCGAGATGCCGATGTTCCGGTAGCGCTCGATGGGGGTTTTGCGGGCCACGCTCATTTTCCTTCCGGTTCCTTAGAACCTGTAGTGCGAGAAGGCCTTGTTGGCCTCCGCCATGCGGTGCACTTCCTCGCGCTTCTTCATCGCGCCGCCCCTGCCTTCGGCGGCCTCGGCGAGCTCGCCCGCCAGGCGCTGGGTCATGGACTTCTCGCCGCGCTTCTGCGCCGCCTCGCGGATCCAGCGCATCGACAGCGCCACGCGCCGCACCGGGCGCACTTCGACCGGCACCTGGTAGTTGGCGCCGCCGACGCGGCGGCTCTTCACTTCCACGACCGGCTTGACGTTCTGCACGGCCTGCGAGAACACCTCGATCGGGTCCTTGCCCGACTTCGACTTGATGAGGTCGAGCGCGCCGTAGACGATGTGTTCGGCGATCGACTTCTTGCCGCGCGTCATCAGCACGTTCATGAACTTCGCCAGGTCCACGCTGGCGAACTTCGGATCGGGCAGGATCTCGCGCTTGGGAACTTCTCTGCGGCGGGGCATGCGGGTCTCTTTGTCCTGGGGTTAGGCCGACTTGGCCAGCTTGGCGCCGTACTTCGAGCGGCCTTGCTTGCGATCCTTGACGCCCTGCGTGTCCAGCGAGCCGCGCACGATGTGGTAGCGCACGCCCGGCAGGTCCTTCACGCGGCCGCCGCGGATCAGCACCACCGAGTGCTCCTGCAGGTTGTGGCCTTCGCCGCCGATGTAGCCGATCACCTCGAAGCCGTTGGTCAGGCGCACCTTGGCGACCTTGCGCAGCGCCGAGTTCGGCTTTTTCGGGGTGGTCGTGTACACGCGCGTGCAGACCCCCCGCTTCTGCGGGGACCTGCCGAGTGCCGGCACCTTCGACTTGTCCTTCTTGGCGCCGCGCCCGTGGCGCATTAACTGATTGACGGTGGGCATCTTTTCCCGTGTTTTGGAGTTTCCAGAAACGAACCGGGCGGCCACGTCTGCTACACGCGTAGCCGCCCAGGGGGTCTAAAAAAGAGGCCGGATTATAAAGAGGTTTTTGGTGCGGCGCAAGGATTCATGGGGCGGGAATTCTCACGAAGCCGAAGCGTGTCGCGGCCTCGGCGCTCGCCACGGTGGGCAGCCCCGATGCCCGGTCTGCGAACAGCGCCAGGTCCCGGTCGTCCAGTAGCCCCAGGCCAGGCTTGCCCTGCATCAACACCGAGCCTTCCTCGTCCAGGAAAGCCTGGCCGCATTCGACTGGCCGTCCGCAGTGATCGAAGAGGGCTTCGCCGTCGAAATGCAGCACCAGCGGCGTGTAGGCGAGCTCTACGAACACGCGCTGCGGGCCGTTCTGGAAGTACCAGCAGCCGCGCGCGTCGGGCTGGTAGTTGCGGCCAATGAATTCCCGCAACGCGAGGTTTCCGATCCTTTCATTCCGGATGAGCCAATTCCCCCGCCGATCGAGCGACAACCAGCCATAGACGTCGGGCACGTCGGGCCATTTCGCCAGGCTGCGCAGCACCGCGTCGTCCATCGCGCGGGCCATATTACACTTTGAGAATATGGCGAAAGAAGATTTCAGGTGCGTGCATCGGCTGCGGGTGCGCTGGGCCGAGGTGGACATGCAGAAGGTGGTGTTCAACGGCAACTACCTCACCTACATCGATACCGCGCTCGCCGATTACTACCGGGAGATCGGCCTCGCCTATCCAGAGGGCTACGTCGACCGCTACGGCAACGACATGTTCCTCAGGAAGGCAGCCGTCGAGTACCTGGGCTCGGCGCACTACGAGGACGAGCTCGCGGTCTATTGCCGTGCCGCGAAGCTCGGCCGCAGCAGCATGACCTTCCTGTTCGAGATCTGGCGCGAGCAGCCCGATCCCGCGGCCGCGCCGCAGATCACCGCCGAACTGGTCTACGTCAATGCCGATCCGAAGTCCATGAAATCCGCGCCGCTGCCCGAGGACCTGCGCGGGCGCATCCGCGCCTATGAACGCGCGAAACCCGCGGAAGCCTGAGATGCCGGCGGAGCTGCTCTACTGGGAGGACTTTCCGGTCGGCGACACCGTGGTGATGGGTACGCATACATTCACCGAGGAGGATATCGTCGCGTTCGCGCGCCAGTTCGATCCGCAGCCTTTCCACACGGATCCGGCGGCGGCAAAGAACACCGTCTTCAAGGGCTTGATCGCGAGCGGCTGGCATACCTGCTGCGTCGCGATGCGCCTCATGGTCGACAAGTACGTCGGCCGCTCGGCGAGCCTGGGCTCGCCCGGACTCGACAACATCCGCTGGCTCGCGCCGGTGCGCGCGGGCGACACCATCACCTACCACCGCACGATCACCGCGTCGCGCGCTTCCGAGAGCAAGCCCGGGGTCGGGCTGGTGCAGTCGCGCTGGGAAGCCAAGAACCAGCGCGGCGAGACGGTGATGACCATGGAAGGCTGGGGCATGTTCCGCCGGCGCCCGGCCAGGGCCGCCGGCTAATGAGTACTGCGTAAGTATTGTCCTAGGTACGCCAAGCGGAAGGATGGGACATTACTTGCGCAGGTATCAATAGCTCTGCTGGCCGAAGCCGTACAGGCTCATCATCAGGCGGGCGAAGCGGTAGGCGAGCCAGATGCGCGCCTTCAATCGAAAGCTCAGGCGCGACCAGTAGTTCGGCGGCACCGCACGCGCGCCCGTCTCGATCGCGTGGTGCAGGCTCAGGCGCAGCTCGGCGGCGAACGCGGCATCATCGACGAACACGTTGGCTTCGCGCGCGAGCAGCAGGCTCAGCGGGTCGATGTTCGAGGAGCCCACCGTCGTGATGCGGCCGTCGAACACCGCCACCTTGGCGTGCATCAGGCTCGGGTGGTACTCGTGGATGCGGATGCCGGCGCGCAGCATCTGGCGGTAGAGCGCGCGCGAAGCGTAGTGCTGCACCGGGTGGTCGGCCTTGCCCTGCAGCAGCAGCGTGACCTCGACGCCGCGGCGCGCCGCGTCGAGCAGCGCGCGGCGAAAGCGGCGCGCCGGGAAGAAGTACGCGTTGGCGATGACGATTTCCGCGCGCGCCGCCTCGATTCTTTCGAGGTAGGCGCGCTCGATGTCGCGGCGATGGCGCAGGCTATCGCGCACCACGAGCGCCGCTCTCTGGCCGCCGGCGGGCGCGCCCGCCGGCGGAGCGTGCCGGGC
>JBASCW010000052.1:0-98256 GCA_049651845.1 Burkholderiales bacterium
GAACAGGACCGCGCGCCGCCCGAGCGCGCGGCGTGCCGCCGCGAGCTCGGCGGCGACGTGCCCGCGCAGCGTCGAGTCGATCTTCTTGAACAGAATGGCGGCGCGCCTGGCGCCGCGCGAAGCGAACGCACGGCGCACGATGCCGCGCGCGGCGCGTTCCTGCCGGCTGCGCGTATCGAGGTCGACCGCTACGACTTGCGCGGCGCTGCGGGCATGCGTGCCGAGCAGGACCGCGACTTCGCGCGCGCGGCCGAGGAAGGCCGCGGCGCTGTCGGCGGCGCCGGTCAGGTCATCGGCGAGGATCAGGACCTGCGGCAGGGCTAGTGATTGTCCCGCGGGACAAAGGGGCCAGACTTGCCCGCGAGGAAATCCAGGTCGGCGCCCTGGTCGGCCTGCAGCACGTGGTCGAAGTAGAGCTTCCAGTAGCCGCGCGCGAGCGGCGGCCCGGGTTTCTTCCAACTCTGCCTGCGCTCTTGAATCTCGCGAGCCGAAACCAGGAGATTCAGCCTCCGCTTCGCGATATCCAGCTCGATCATGTCGCCGTTCTGAACGAGCGCGAGCACGCCGCCCGCGGCCGCCTCTGGCACCATGTGCAGGATCACGGTGCCGTAGGCGGTGCCGCTCATGCGCGCGTCCGAGATCCGCACCATGTCGGTGATTCCCTTCCTGAGGATCTTCGGCGGCAGCGGCATGTTGCCGACCTCGGCCATGCCCGGATAGCCCTTCGGCCCGCAGTTCTTCAGCACCATCACGCACTTTTCGTCGATGTCGAGATCCGGGTCGTCGATGCGCTGGTGGAAGTCCTCGATGTTCTCGAACACCACCGCGCGGCCGCGGTGCTTCATGAGCTTGGGCGTCGCCGCCGAGGGCTTGATGATCGCGCCGCCCGGGCACAGGTTGCCGCGCAGCACGGCGATGCCGGTGTTCTTCTTGAAGGGCCTCTTGAAGGGCGTGATCACGTCGCGGTTGTGGCAGGGCGCGGCCCTGCTGTTCTCCCAGATGTTCTTGCCGTTCACGGTCAACGCGTTCTTGTGCAGCAGATTGTTCTCGCCGAGCTCGCGCAGCACGGCTGGCAAGCCGCCCGCGTAGCAGAAGTCCTCCATCAGGTACTTGCCGTTCGGCATCAGGTTGACGATGGTGTGCACGCCGCGCCCGACGCGGTCCCAGTCGTTCAGCGTCAGGTCGACGCCGAGCCGGCGCGCGATCGCGATCAGGTGGATGACCGCGTTGGTCGAGCCGCCGATGGCTGCGTTGGCGCGGATCGCGTTCTCGAATGCCTGCTTCGTCAGGATTCGGGAAATGGGGATCTTGTCCTTGACGAGCTGCACGATGCGCCGGCCGGCCATGCGCGCGAGCACGTTACGGCGCGCGTCCACCGCGGGCCACGCGGCGTTGCCCGGCATGCCGATGCCGAGCGCCTCGACCATCGAGGCCATGGTGGAGGCCGTGCCCATGGTCATGCAGTGGCCGTGCGAGCGGTGCATGCAGGACTCGGCTTCGTGGAATTCGTCCAGCGTGATCTTGCCCGCGCGCAGGTCCTCCGACATCGACCAGACGTTGGTGCCCGAGCCGATGTCGGTGCCGCGGTACTTGCCCGAGAGCATCGGCCCGCCCGACACCGCGATGGTGGGCAGGTCCACCGACGCGGCGCCCATCAGCAGCGACGGCGTGGTCTTGTCGCAGCCCACCAGCAGCACCGTGCCGTCCACAGGATTGGCGCGCAGCGATTCCTCGACGTCCATCGAGGCGAGGTTGCGGTACAGCATCGCGGTCGGCCTGAGCAGCGTCTCGCCGAGGGACATCACCGGGAATTCGAGCGGGAAGCCGCCGGCCTCCAGCACGCCCGCCTTGACGTGCTCGGCGAGGGTGCGGAAGTGCGAGTTGCAGGGCACCAGCTCCGAGTAGGTGTTGCAGATGCCGATCACCGGCCGGCCGTAGAACTGGTCCTGCGGGATGCCGCGGTTCTTGGTCCAGCTACGGTAGATGAAGCCGTAGATGTCCTCGCGACCGAACCACTGGATGGAGCGCAGTTGGGGAAAATGCGGCGGACCTTTTTTCTTGGCCATGTCAGTAGGTGGCGCGGCCGCCGGAGATGTCGAACACGCCGCCGGTGGAGAACGAGCAGTCCTCGGAGGCCAGCCAGCAGACGAGCGCGGCGATCTCGTCCACGTTGACGAAACGGTTCATAGGGATCTTGGACAGCATGTACTGGATATGTTGCTCCGTCATCTGGTCGAAGATGGCGGTTTTCGCCGCGGCCGGCGTGACGCAGTTCACCAGCACGCCTGCCAGCGCCAGTTCCTTGCCGAGGGACTTGGTGAGCGAGATCACGCCCGCCTTGGAGGCGCTGTAGGCGACCGCGTTCGGGTTGCCTTCCTTGCCGGCGACCGAGGCGATGTTGACGATGCGCCCGTACTTCGCGCGCAACATGTGCGGCGCCACCGCGCGGCAGCACAGGAACTGGCTGGTGAGGTTGACGCGCAGCACGCGCTCCCATTCCGCGATCGGGTAGTCCACGGTGGGAACGTTCTGGCCGGCGACGCCGGCATTGTTGACCAGGACGTCGATCCCGCCGAGGTCGGCAGCGGCCTTCGCCGCGGCGCGCTCGACCGAGGCTGGGTCGGTGACGTCCACCGGGTCAAACCCCGCCACATCCCAGATGCGCACTTTCGCGCCGGATGATTCCAGCCGCTTGACGATGGCGGCGCCGATGCCCTGCATGCCTCCGGTGACCACCGCGGTGCGGCCGGCGAAATCGAGCTGGTTCACGAGGGCCTCAGCGCGTGACCGCGCCGCCGTTGGCCGCCGCGACCGGCATCGGCTTGGCGGGGACTTCGCCCTTGTCGCGCATGCGCTCGGCCTTGGTGCGCTCCTGCAGCCAGTGCGGGAACCACATCGCGATCGACGGGTAGACCATCACCAGCACCACGCAGATGACCTGGATCACCATGAAGTCGGCCATGCCGCGGTAGATGGTCGCGAGGTTCCATTCCTTGACCACCTGCTTCAGGTAGTAGGCCGACATGGCCACCGGTGGCGACAGGAACGCGGTCTGCAGCACCACTGCGACGATGCACGCGAACCACACCATGTCGTAGCCCAGTCCCTTGGCCACCGGCGCGAGCAGCGGCAGGAAAATCAGCACGATCGCCGGCCACTCGAACGGCCAGCCGAGCAGGAAGATCAGGCCGAGCAGCAGCGCCATCGTGCCCCAGGCCGGGAGCGGCGCCGCGAGCAGCATCTTGGTGAGCCAGCTCGCGGTGCCGAGCCACGAAAACACCGAGCCGAAGACGTTCGAAGAGACGGCCAGGAACAGCACCATGCTCGAGGTCGCCAGCGTCATGTAGCAGGCGTTCACGAGACCCTTGACGGTGAACTCGCCATAGGCGGCGACCAGCAGGATCGCGCCGAGCGCACCGAGCGCGGCGGCTTCTGCCGCCGTGGTAATGCCTGCGAGGATCGCGCCCAGCGTGACGATGGTGAGTATGGTCACCGGCACCAGGCCGACCACGCACTCCCAGAGGACGACCTTGAACGAGGTCTGGCGCTCATCGAGCGGAACCGGCGGTCCGACCTTCGGGTTCATATAGCTGCGGAACAACGCGTAGGCGATGTACATCGCCGAGAGCAGGAAGCCCGGCCCGAAAGCCGCCGCATAGAGGTCGACGATCGACACCTCGAGCACCGGCGCCATCACCACCAGCATTACCGACGGCGGGATCAGGATGCCGAGCGTGCCGCCGGCGGTGATCGAGCCGGCCGACAGACGCGTGTCGTAGCCCGCCTTGATCATCAGCGGCCCGGCGATGATGCCGAGCAGCGTGACGGTGGCGCCCACCGTGCCGGCGGCGATGCCGAACAGCGTCGCGGTGAGGATCACCACCACGTAAAGCGCGCCGCGCATCGGCGCGAACAGGTCGCGGAAGGCCTTGAACAGGCGTGATATCAGTCCCGCCTGGTCGCAGACGTAGCCCATCAGGATGAACATCGGCACGGCGACGAACTCGTCCTGCTTCATGAGGCTGAAGATCTGCAGGTAGGCGAGGTCGAAAACGCGCCATTCCATGCCGATGAAGCCGAAGATGAGCGCGAGAAACAGCAGCGTGAAGCTGATCGGCAGGCCGATGAAGATCGCCGCCAGCATCACCAGCAGCATCAGCGCGCCGAGCGCCTCCTGGCCGGTCATACTTCGAGCTTCTCGCGGTGCTCGAACTCGCGCCCGAAGCGCACCTGGTACCAGCACTTGAGCGCTTCCGAGACGCCCTGCACGAAGAACAGCAGCGCCGCCAGCGGGATCATCGAGCGGAACGGCCAGTAGATGGCGCGGAAAATGCTCTCCTGCGAGCGTTCCGAGATGGTGTAGGAGTACCAGGCATCGTCCACGCTGATCACGAACAGCGTGATCATGGTCGGGAAGAACAGCACCAGATAGGAAATCAGGTCGATCGCGCCTTTCCTACGCTCGGAAAACCGCTCCCAGAAGATGTCCGTGCGCACGTGCGCGCCCTTGAGCAGAGCGTAGCCGCAGCCCAGCATGAACGAGGAGCCGTTGACCATGTTGCTGGTCTCGAAGACCCAGATGGTCGGCGCGTTGAAGGCGTACCGGACGAACACCTCGTAGCAGATGATCGACATGAGGAACAGCATCGCCAGGGCGATCACCCTGCCGATCACGTCACTGAACCGGTCGATTCCGCGGATGGTCGCGTAGCCCCACCCCGGAAAGGCCGCGTCGCCGCCGCGGGGCGTTAAATCCTCATCCGCCAAGCGCAATTCCTCCTCGCGGCCGATTCTAAACGAAGCCCGGCGCCGTTAACCAGCGGGTTACTTGACACGGGTCCGAACTGCGGCCTAATGTGCGGGGTGCCCGAGGGAGCGGGCGTCCATTTCAGAGGAGGGGAATCCGATGGGCAAGCTCAAAGCAGTCGTTGCGGCGTTGCTGACCGCGGGCCTGGTGGCCGCGCTACCGGCCACGGTGCAGGCGCAGCAGACGTTCAATTTCAAGGCGCAGTCCAGCCATCCGGCGGCCTCGAACTTCCACCTGATCTTCAAACTCTGGGCCGAGCAGATGGGCAAGATGACCGGCGGCCGGTTCAAGGCCGACCCGCAGCCCGCGGGCGCGATCGTCCCGGCGTTCGAGGTGTTCGACGCCGTCTCCAAGGGGGTGCTCGACGTCGGCATGATCACCTTCGGCTACATCCAGGGCCGCAACACCGCCACGATTCCCATGTCGCACGGGCCGATATTCGGCATGGACGGCGAGGACTACTGGGGCTGGTACCTGCAGGGCGGCGGCATGGCGCTGCTGCAGGAGTTCTACGACGACGTGCTCAAGCTGAACCTGGTGGGCTTCCCGATCCCGACCGACTATCCGCAGGGCCTGGGCTGGTTCAACAAGCCGATCAAGAGCCTCGCCGACTTGAAGGGCATGAAGTACCGCATCTTCGGCATCGGCGCGGAGACCTACGGCCGGCTCGGCGTTGCGGTGGTGACGCTGCCGGGCGGCGAGATCGTGCCGGCGATGGAGCGCGGCGTGATCCAGGGCGCCGAGTGGATCAACTGCGAGGAAGACCGCAAGCTCGGCCTGCACCAGGTCGCGAAGCACTACTACGCGCCCGGCATGCACGAGCCGATCACGGGCGGCCAGTTGATCTTCAACAAGGACGTCTGGAAGAAGCTGCCGGCCGACATCCAGGAGATGTCCAGGGCCGCCGCGGTCTACGCCACGACCTGGCGCAACCAGGCGCTCAAGTACGAGACGGCCCTGGCCTGCAAGGACCTGATCGCGAAGGGCGTGATCATGCACCGCACGCCGGACGACATCCTGCGCAACTTCCTCAACGAGTGGGAGAAGATCTCCAGCGAGTACGCGGCCAAGAACCCGTTCTACAAGAAGGTCATCGAAAGCCAGAGGAAGTACGCCGAGACCATCGTGCCGTACCGCCTGTCCTGGTATCCGTCCTACAACTTCGCCGGCGAGTATTACTGGAAGGACAAGATCTACTCCAAACCGTAGCCAGCGCGGCGTAGCAGTCCAACAAGCGGGCGCCGGAGCGATCCGGCGCCCGTTTCATTCCCATCGGCGCAGCATGCAAGAAAACCCAGTCAAGCAGGCGCTCGCAGCCGGCGGCAAGGCCTTCGGCTCGATGATCTTCGAGTTCTTCACGCCCGCGATGCCGCGGCTGCTGAAGAACGCGGGCGCGCAGTTCGCGCTCTACTGCATGGAACACACTGGCGCGGGCTTCGAGACCCTGAAGCCGCAGTTCGCGCTGTGCCGCGCGCTCGGCGTGATGCCGCTCGCGCGCGTGCCCGGCACCGAGTACGACTTCATCGCGCGCGCGCTCGACAGCGGCGCGCTCGGCGTGATGGTGCCGCTGGTCGATAGCGCCGAGCAGGCGGCGTTCATCGTCTCCTGCGCGCGCTATCCGCCCGAGGGCCGGCGCGGCGCGGCGTTCGGCTTCGCGCACGACAACTACGAGGGCGGCGACGTGGTGGAGAAGATCCGCATGATCCACGCGCGCACGCTGGTGATCGCGATGATCGAGACCCGCCAGGGCCTGCAGAACGTCGAGGCGATCGCGGCGGTGCCGGGCGTGGACGTGCTCTGGCTCGGCCATTTCGACCTCACCAATTTCCTCGGCATTCCGGGCCAGTTCTCGCATCCTGCCTACCGCGACGCGGTGCAGCGCATCGCCGCAGCGGCGCGCAAGCACGGCAAGGCGGCGGGCTACATGGCGGCCGACGCGGCGCTCGGGCGCGAGTACCTCGGCCACGGCTTTCGCATGATCGCCACCGGCACCGACCAGGGCATGCTGCAGAACGCCATTCGCAGCAGCCTCGACAGCATGAGATCCGCCTGAACAAGGAGGCGCGCATGGCGGCGGCATTCAGGGTCGGCGTGACCAGCGACATCCTCGACACGCGCGGCGAACCGGCCTACGGGCGCGAGCCTCTCGCGGCGCTCGACGCGGCGCCGGGCCTGGAGTGGGAATGGCTGCCCAAGGGCATCCGCGAGATCACCGCGGAGCACGCGGCCGCCTACGATGCGCTGTACGTCAATTCCCCCCGCGTGCCGGCTGCCGCCGTGGCCCGCGCTGACCTGCGCCTGAAGCTCGTCTCGCGCCACGGCGTCGGCTACGACAGCGTGGACGTGGTCGCGATGTCGAAAGCGGGCGTGCTGGTGGCCAATACGCCGAACGCCGTGCCGCGTCCGGTGGCGACGATC
This sequence comes from Burkholderiales bacterium, assembly GCA_049651845.1. Taxonomy (GTDB): domain Bacteria; phylum Pseudomonadota; class Gammaproteobacteria; order Burkholderiales; family SG8-39; genus RBG-16-66-20. The sequence continues at coordinate 7,226 of JBASCW010000052.1, forward strand.
GCGCTCACGTTCGTGCTCGCGCTCGCGCATCGCCTGTTCGTCAAGGATCGCCTGACGCGCGCAGGGCGCTGGGGCGAGCGGCTCGACCACATGGGACTGGGCCTCACCGGGCGCACGCTCGGCGTGGTCGGCGCCGGCCGCATCGGCAAGGAGCTGCTGCGCATGGCGCGCACCTTCGATCTCAGGCTGCTGGCGGCCGACCCCTATGCCGAGACGCTGGAGCTCGGCTACATCGGCGCGCGTCACGTGCCGCTGGAGACCGCGATGGCCGAGTCCGATTTCGTGGTGGTGACCTGCCTGCTGAACGACGAGACGCGCCACCTCATCGATGCGCGCGCGCTCTCGCTCATGAAGCCGGGCGCCTACCTCGTCAACGTGGCGCGCGGCCCGGTGGTCGACGAGCAGGCGCTCTACGAGGCGCTCGCGGCGCGCCGGATCGCCGGTGCCGGCCTCGACGTGTTCGAAGAGGAACCGACGCCGGCGTCGAATCCGATCCTCGCGCTCGACAACGTGATCGTCGCCCCGCATGCGCTCGCCTGGACCGACGAGTTGTTCGGCAACATCGCGCGCACGGCCATCGGCGCCGTGCTCGACGTGCATGGCGGGCGCCGGCCGCAGTTCGTCGTCAACGCTGAGGCGCTCGCGCACGCCCGCGTGCGCGCCTGGATGCACTTATAATCGCGGTCCGCCAACCGGGAGAAGCGACAGTGGCAGGCAGACTCGCAGGCAAGACCGCGTTCATCACCGCAGCCGGACAGGGCATCGGGCGCGGCGCGGCGCTCGCCTTCGCGCGCGAAGGCGCGACCGTGTGGGCCACGGATGTCAACGGAGATTTGCTTTCGGATCTTCAGAAACGGGGCCTGAAAACACGGGTCCTCGACGTCCTGGATGAGGCCGCGATCCAGAAGGCGGCAGCGGAGGTGGGCGCGGTCGACGTGCTGTTCAACTGCGCCGGGTTCGTGCACCACGGCACCATTCTCGACTGCGGCAACAAGGACTGGGAGTTCAGCTTCAATCTGAACGTGCGCTCGATGTTCTGGGTGTCCAAGGCCTTCCTGCCTGGCATGCTGAAAAAGGGCAAAGGTTCGATCATCAACATGTCCTCGATCGCCTCCAGCGTGAAAGGGCTGCCCAACCGCTTCGTCTACGGCGCCACCAAGGCGGCGGTGATCGGCCTCACCAAGGCGATCGCCGCCGACTACGTGAAGCAGGGCATCCGCTGCAACTGCATCGGCCCGGGCACCGTGGACACGCCGTCGCTCGGCGAGCGCATCAACGCCTTCGCCGACCCGGTGCAGGCGAAGAAGGACTTCATCGCCCGCCAGCCGATGGGCCGGCTGGGCACGGTGGACGACATCACGGGGATCCTGGTGTTCCTCGCGTCCGACGAGTCGCAGTTCGCGACCGGCAACATGTATTCGATCGACGGGGGCATGACGATATGAAGCTTTGTCGCTACGGCAAGAACGGCTTCGAGAAGCCGGGCATGGTGGATGGCGACGGCCGCCTGCGCGACCTTTCCAAGATCGTGGAGAACATCGGGCCGAACGAGCTCTCGCCGCGCGGCCTGAAGATGCTCGCCAAGGTGAAGGCCGACACGCTGCCGGTGGTCGCCAACAGCCCGCGCCTGGGCGTGCCGTTCGTCGGCATCGGCAAGTTCGTCGCCATCGGCCTGAACTATTCCGACCATGCCAAGGAAGCCGGCATGCCGATCCCTTCCGAGCCGATCGTCTTCATGAAGGCCACTACCTGCATCAGCGGGCCCAACGACGACGTCATCCAGCCCAAGCGCTCGACCAAGCTCGACTGGGAGGTGGAGCTGGGCATCGTCATCGGCAGCAAGGCGCAGTACGTCCAGGAAGCCGGCGCGCTGGACTTCGTCGCGGGCTACTGCGTCGTGAACGACGTCTCGGAGCGCGCCTTCCAGATGGCCACCGGGCAGTGGGACAAGGGCAAGGGCTTCGATACCGCCGGCCCGATCGGCCCCTGGCTCGTCACCACCGACGAGATCAAGGACCCGCAGAACCTCGACATGTGGCTAGACGTGAACGGCAAGCGCATGCAGTCGGGCAACACGAAGACCATGATCTTCAACTGTGCGCAGATCGTCTCGCACGTGAGCCAGTACATGACGCTGCTGCCGGGCGACGTGATCTGCACCGGCACGCCGCCGGGCGTGGGCCTCGGCGTGAAGCCCAACCCCGTGTTTCTCAAGCCCGGCGACGTGATGACGCTCGGCATCCGCGGGCTGGGCGAGCAGAAGCAGAAGGTCGTCGCCTGGCCCGGCTAGCCAGGCGGGTGCTCGCGCCGGGCTGATTGCGTGGCGGCAAAGCGCACCACGGGCCGCGCGGCCTTCCTGCAGCTGCTCTGCGACGAAGGGGTCACGCACCTCTTCGGCAATCCGGGCACCACCGAGCTTCCGATCATGGAGGTGGTGCCCGATTTCCCCCAGCTGAAGTTCATCCTCGGGCTGCACGAGGCGGTCGTCGTGGCGATGGCCGACGGCTACTGCCGCGCCTCGGGCCGGCTCGCCGCGGCCAACGTCCACGTCGCGCCGGGGCTTGGCAACGCGATGGGCGCGCTCTACAACGCGAAATTCTCCGGCTCGCCGATCATTCTCACCGCGGGCCAGCAGGAGCAGGGCCACGGCCTGCTCGAGCCGCTGCTCTACGATCCGCTGGTGCCGATCGCGCAGCCGATGGTCAAGTGGGCCGTCGACGTGACGCGCGCCGAAGATCTGCCGCGCATCCTGCACCGCGCGGCCAAGGTCGCGCTCACGCCGCCGACCGGCCCGGTGTTCCTCAGCCTGCCGGGCGACGTGCTCGACCAGTCGGTCGAGCTCGACCTGGGCCATCCGGTTCGCGTGGACGCCGCGACCCGCCCGAGCGATGCGACGCTGGCGCGCCTCGCGGACCTGCTGCTCGCCTCAAATTGCCCGGTCATCCTCGCCGGGCAGGAACTCGCTACGCACGATGCCTTCGCGGAAGCAGGCGAACTCGCCGAGCTGCTCGGCGCCGCGGTCTACCAGTCGCCGGTCCCCTACAGCGCACAGTTCCCGACCGAGCATCCGGCCTGCATGGGCTCGCTCACGCGCTCGCAGAAGCAGGTGCGCAGCCTGCTCGAGCCGCATGACCTGCTGTTCTGCGTGGGCGCGGATCTGCTGCGCATGTCGGTCTACAGCCCGATCGAGCCTCTGCCGCCCGAGCTGCCGGTGATCCACCTGTCGGAGCGCGGCTGGGAGCTCGGCAAGAACTACCGCACCGACCTCGCGGTGCAGGCGAACGTGAAGCAGACGCTCGCGGCGCTGCTGCCGCTGCTGCGCGCGAAGCGATCCGCCGGCCACGCTGCCGCCGCGGAGAAACGGCTGGCCGAACTCAAGCCGCGCAACTGGAGCGCGCAGCGCGACAAGGCGCGCATCGAGGCGATGCTCGCGGCCGAAACCGCGCCGATCGATCCGAAATACCTGATGCTGCGCTTCACCGAGTCGCTGCCGAAGGACGCGGTGGTGCTGGACGAGGGACTGACCTCGACCGTCTCGCTGGCGGGATTCCTGCCGTTGCGCGATCCGCGCGGCTTTTACGGCCTGGCGAGCGGTGGTCTCGGCTTCGCGGTGCCGGGCGCGGTGGGCGTGAGCCTCGCGCTGCCGGGCCGGCCGGTCGCCGTGGTGGTGGGCGATGGCAGCACGATGTACGGCGTGCAGGCGCTCTGGACCGCCGCGCACCTGAAGCTGCCGATTACCTACATCATTGCCAACAACCGCAGCTACCGGATCATCAAGGAGCGGCTCGTGGCGATGCGCGCGACCAGCAAGTTCACCGGCATGGACCTGCGCGACCCCGACGTCGACTTCCTGCACCTGGCGCGCTCGTTCGGCCTCGAGGCGCGCCGTGTGACCGATCCCCAGGACATCGGCGCGGTGTTGCGGCAGGCCTTTGCAAGCGGCCGGCCGAACCTCGTGGACATCCGGGTGGCCGACGGCTTCGGCGGCTGATTCCCGCTTCAGTACGTCATGCAGGCGGCGTTCAACATGCCGGCCGAGACCGAGATGGCGCCCAGCACGATGCCCGTGGCCACCTCGCCGTCGGGAATGCGGCGCACGACGTTGAGCAGCGTGTAGCGCACGGCGATGTAGACCAGCAGCTGGACCAGCGCGGCGATGATGCCCCAGAGCATCATGTCCCAGGGGTGCATGCTGTTGCGGATCGCCGCGGCGAGCGGAAAGGTGAAGCCGAGCACCGAGCCCGACAGGCTGATCGCGGCGGCGACGTTGCCGTCCTTGATGAGCTTCAACTCGTTGTAGGGCGTGATCCAGAGGTACAGGATCATGTAGGCGTAGACGAAGACGACCGCGAGGCCGGCATAGATCAGGAACTCGTCGAAGCCGGAGAGCGAGAACTTGATGAAATCCATGGTCGTCACCTCAGCTGAAGTAGTGGGGCAGGAAACGGCTCGAGTTCCTGGTGATCGGCGAGTCGTCCTCGCGGATGCCGATGCCGGCAGGCTCGTCGCCGACGATCCAGGAGCCGATCACCGGGTAGCGCCCGTCGAACGCGGGCAGCGGCGCCACGCCCTGGTAGACGTAGCCCTCGCGGCCGTAGTCGCCCGGCTGCCAGCGCACCACGCCCCGCGTGCGGATCGTCACGTTCGCGCCTTCGCGCGACAGCAGCGGCTTCTTCACGTAGTCGGCGCCGAACTTCTGCGGCGTGAAGTAGGCCGGCAGCAGGTTGGGATGCCCGTAGTTCATCTCCCAGAGCAGCACCAGCAGCGCCTTGTTCGACAGCAGCATCTTCCAGGCCGGCTCGATCAGCGCCGCCGGGCGCCGCAGCAGGTGCTGGCCGAACTCCTCGCGCACCAACCACTCCCAGGGATAGAGCTTGAACAGCACCTGCACCGGGAGGTCCTCGAGGTCGACGAAGCGCGCGCCGTCCCAGCCGAGGTCCTCGATGTTCAGACTGCGTGCGTCCCAGCCGCCCTGCAGGGCGCAGTCGCGCAGGTACTCAAGGTTGCCAAGGTCCTCGTCGCTGTCCTTGACGCAGGCCAGGTGCAGCACCTGGCCGCCGTGCGCCGCGCGCAGCGCCTGCCAGCGCGCCACCAGCTTCTCGTGCAGCGAATTGAACTGGTCGGCGTCGGGCGACAACGGGGAAGGGGCGCCGTTGTTCTTCATGTCCTCGAGCCAGTGCCATTGCACCACGCTCGCCTCGAGCAGCGCGGTCGGCGTGTCGGCGTTGTACTCGAGCAGCTTCGGCTCGCCCTCGCCGTCCCAGCTGAAATCGAAGCGGCCGTAGAGCGAGGGCTCGGCCGCGCTCCAGGACTGCGCCACCAGCGCATGGAAAGGCTCGGGAATCGCGAACTCGGCGAAGCGCCGCGAGTCGATCACCTCTTTCACCACCTGCAGGCACAGGTGATGCAGCTCGGCGGTCGCCGATTCGAGCCGGTCCACCTGGTCGGCGCTCAGCCGGTAGCAGGCGGACTCGTCCCAGTAGGTGCCGCCCATGGAGTGGAAGCTGAAGCCGGCTTCCTCGCAACGCTCGCGCCAGTTGGCCCTGGGCTGCTGCGCTTCCCGCTGCATCGCGCGCGGCGTCAGCTGCTCGAGGACGAGGAACTATGACTGGAGGCGCTGGAGCCGAAGCCGCCGCGCGAGACGCTGCTCGAGCCCGCGCCGGTGCGCATGGCGAGCTGCGCGGCCGGCGACCGGGCGACGGTGCCGGTGCTCAGGCGCTGGACGTCCATCGCGTTCGGGCTGGGCGCCAGGGTCGGGCTGCGCGTGCGGCCGAACAGCGAGTAGGTGGTGCCGTTGCCGTAGTACGGCGGGCCGTAGAAGTAGGAGGTGGAATAGCGACCGTCGCGCACCGGCTCGCAGAGCGCGGCGTTGTTCCAGTCCTTGACGCAGGCCGCCTGCGAAGCGTAGGCGTCGCGCTGCTCCACCGGCGAGCCGCAGCCACTGAGCGCGGCGCTGCCCGCGAGCACCAGCGTAATGGTGGCGCTGCGCTTTCTCGTTCTCGAGCGCATGTCGGTCCCCCCTGCTGCGAAAGTGTATGCTTGGGGACGCCGCCGCGCTAGTATAGGAAGCCCCCCGAAAGGACATCCCCATGAACGAGAGAGCGCGTCCCGAAGCCGTCGCCACGCTGGAAAACTCGCCTTATTTCATGCCGTTCTCCATGAACCGCGCGTTCAAGAAGGCGCCGCGGCTCATGGCGCGCGCCGAGGGCATGTACTACTACACGCCCGACGGCCGCAAGATCCTGGACGGCACCTCGGGCCTGTGGTGCGTGAACGCGGGCCACTGCCGCAAGCCCATCGTCGAGGCGGTGCAGCAGGCGGTCGCGACGCTCGATTTCGCGCCGAGCTTCCAGATGGGCCATCCCCTGGCGTTCGAGTTCGCCGAGCGCCTGACGAAATTCCTGCCCCAGGGCATGACCAGGATGTTCTTCACCAACTCGGGCTCCGAGTCGGTCGACTCGGCGCTCAAGATCGCGCTCGCCTACCACCGCGTACGCGGCGAGGGCCATCGCGTGCGCCTGATCGGCCGCGAGAAGGGCTATCACGGCGTCAATTTCGGCGGCACGGCCGTGGGCGGCATCGTCGGCAACCGCAAGATCTTCGGTGCGCTGGTGGCGGGCGTGGATCACCTGCGCCACACGCACGACCTGCAGCGCAACGCGTTCACGCGCGGCCAGCCGAAGCATGGCGTCGAGCTCGCCGAGGACCTCGAGCGCCTCGCGCAGCTGCACGATCCGTCGACCATCGCCGCGGTGATCGTCGAGCCGGTCGCCTGCTCGGGCGGCATCTTCGTGCCGCCGGTGGGCTACCTGCAGAAGCTGCGCGAGATCTGCGACGAGCACGGCATCCTGCTCATCTTCGACGAGGTGATCACCGGCTGGGGCCGGCTCGGCAAGCCCTTCGGCACCGACTACTTCGGCGTGATGCCCGACCTCATCACCTCCGCCAAGGGCATCACCAACGGCACGGTGCCGATGGGCGCGGTGTTCATGAAGGAGAGCCTCTACCAGGCCTTCATGACGGGCCCCGAGAACTTCATCGAGCTGCCGCACGGCTACACCTACTCGGCGCACCCGCTCGGCTGCGCGGCGGGACTGGGCACGCTCAAGGTCTACGAGGACGAGGGGCTGCTCACGCGCGCCGCGGAGCTCGCGCAGTACTGGGAGGACGGCGCGCACTCGCTCAAGGACTGCCCGAACGTGATCGACATCCGCAACATCGGCCTGATCGCCGCCATCGAGCTCGCGCCGCGGCCGGGCGCGCCCAACACGCGCGGCCTGGACGCGCACGTGAAGGCGTTCGAGAAGGGCTGCTACATGCGCGTGAGCGGCGACACCATCGCGCTCGCGCCGCCGCTGATCATCCAGAAGTCCGAGATCGACCAGCTGTTCGGCACCGTGCGCGAGGTGCTGAAGGCGCTCGCCTAGCAAAAAAGAAGGGGCGCCACAGCGCCCCTTCCCGAAACTCCCCGTCTTCTTGCGGGGTTGTGTAGCAGTCGTTGTTGTGCGGTTGTCCGGGGCTGGCGTCGGTCCTACTTCGCGGCGGCGTGCACCACGCCCAGGCGCCGGCCGCGCGTCTGCTGCTTGAGGCGCGGCGGGGTGACCAGGTCGCGGATGAAGTTGGGCAGCGCGAACACGCCCTCGTGGGTCTCGCCGTTGTAGAAGCGCAGGTCCTGCAGCTTCCTCTGCTCGATGCGCCGGTCGATCTCGTCGGCGGTGAAGGATTTCGGGTCGAGCTTGTCCGAGCAGACCGCCATCGCCCATTGCGCGCCGTAGAGCGGCACGTACATGGTGTAGGGCCGCACGATGCGGAAGATGCCGTTCAGGCGCTGCGCGAGCTCGGCCACGCGCTCGGGCCGGGCCACGGGCGCGCCCAGGTGCAGCACGAGAGCGCCGCCCGGTGCGAGCGCGGCGCGGCAGTGCTGCAGGAATTCCGGCGCGTAGAGCGCCGCCGCGGGCCCGATCTCGTCGTTCAGGTCCATCACGATCAGGTCGTGGCGCTCGTGGGTTTCGCGCACGAACTTCACGCCGTCGCCGAAGGCCACGCGCAGCCTCGGGTTGTCGAAGGCGCCGCGGTGCACCGCGAAGAAATGCTCCCGCGCGATCTTCACGAGCTCCTCGTCGGCCACGCACAGCGTGAGCTGCTCGACCGAGGGGTGCTTGAGCGCCTCTTCCGCGGCGCCGCCGTCGGCGCCGCCGATGATCAGCACCTTCTTCGGCGCCAGGTGCGCCGTGAGCGCCGGGTGCACGAGATTCTCGTGGCACACGAACTCCTCGCGCTCGGAGGTCATGTTGTGGCCATCCACGCAGAACACCTGGCCGTAGTGGGGCGTGTCGTAGATCGCGAGCCTGTGATGCCGGGTCTGCCACTCGCCGATCTGGCGGCTGGCGCGGACGTAGAAGCCGGTGGAATCGTTGAGCGGTTGCATGAGCAGCGGACCGTGCTCGGCTTCGTTCATGATTCCGCCCCCCTGAAAAAGCGAAGGCGCAACCCTCTGCCTGATATTCCGGGCTGCGCCTTGGCGTTCCCACCTTGCGGTGGACTGCTGTCTTCGCCTGTCTCGTTCAATGCCGCTCGATTCTTGTTGTTTTATGCATCGCCGCGCATTTCGTCGACGACCGCGTCGATCAATCTGCGTGCGATCGAGATTCTGCTCGGAAGTTTCGGCAATTGCAACACATTGAACCACTTGGCGTCTTCGATTTCCCCGGCCTGCGGGCGGATTTCTCCGCCGGCCCAGTCGCAGACGAACGCGATCATCAGCGAATTCGGGAACGGCCAAGGCTGGCTCGCGAAGTAGCGAATTCGCGACACTCGCACCCCGACCTCCTCCTCGACTTCGCGCGCCAGGCACTGCTCCAGCGTCTCGCCCGGCTCGGCGAATCCAGCGAGCGCGCTGTACATGCCGGGCGGAAACTGCGGCCCGCGCGCGAGCAGGATCTCGCCCTCGCGCCGCACCAGCGCCATCACCGCGGGCGCGATGCGCGGGTAGGAGGCGAGCCGGCAGGCCGGGCACACGCGCGCCCGTTCCTCGGTTTTTGCCTCTGTAGGCGCGCCGCAGCGCCCGCAGTAGCGGTGGTTGCGGTCCCAGTCGACGAGCTGGATGGCGCGCCCGGCGAGCGCGAAATGGGCGTCCTCGAGCACCGAGAACAGCGTGCGCAGGCTCTCCCAGCCGTGGCCCGGCGGGGGCGGCTCGGCCCCGGCGGGCGCCTCGGCCGCCCAGCAGGCCGTGCCGCCCAGGGCCCCTAGATATAGGCTTCGGACCGGTTCGAACCACAATCTATTGTTGTTTTTTAGCAACGTGCTCTTGATCGGCACGCGAGCCCAGCTTGGTCGAGACGGCACCCGCAGGTCGCCCGACGGATGCGGGCTGGGCGGCCCGAGTTCGACCAGCAGCCGGTCGGCCTTGAACACGAACCAGAGCGCCTCGCCGGACTCGCCGGGCGGCGCGACACCGGCGGCAAAGTCCGCCGGACTGTTGAACGGCATGTCCGTCATGGGCGGATTATAGGGAGCGCGCTCAGCCGAGCGCTTGGTCAGGTAGCGCGCTCAGCCGAGCGCTTGATCGATGGCCTTTGCGCCGCGCGCGATGAGGAAGGTCTTGAACGCCTCGGCGACCGGCGACAGGCGCTTGCGCTCGCGGTGGATCACGTACCAGTTGCGCATCACGGGAGTGCCGGCCACGTCGAGCACCGCAAGGCGCCGCGCGGCGACCTCGAGCCCTACGGTGTGCAGTGAAAGGAAGCTCACGCCCATTCCCGCCATCACCGCCTGCTTGATGGTCTCGTTCGAGCTCATCTCGATCGTCTCGCGCGGGTGGAAGCGGCGCTCGCGGAACACGCGCTCCATGGCGCTGCGCGTGCCCGAGCCGCGCTCGCGGATCAGGAACGTCTCCCCGGCGAGGCGCGCCAGCGGCAGGCGCTTGCCGCGCGCGAGCGGGTGATCGGGCGCCGCGATGATGGCGATCGGGTGGCGTGCGAACGGCACCGCAATGGTGTCCAGGCCGCGCGGCGGCGTGCCCATGATCGCCAGGTCCACGCTGTTCTCGGTCAGGTCGCGCACCACCTGCTCGCGGTTGCTCACCGAAAGCCGCACGCGCACCTGCGGGTACTTGCGGCGGAACTCGGCGAGCAGCATCGGCACGTGGTACTTGGCGGTGCTCACGGCGGAGATCGATATTTCGCCGCCGCCCGCTCCCGTCATTTGCGCCAGCGTTTCCTGGGTTTCGCGCAGGCGCAGCGCCAGGTCGCGGCTGCAGGCCGCGATCGCGCGGCCCGCGGGCGTGATGTCCAGGCGCCGGCCCATCTGCTCGTACAGCGGCATGCCGACCTCGTGTTCGAGTTGCCGCACCTGCATCGAGACCGCCGGCTGCGTGAGGTGCAGCTCGGCCGCCGCGCGCGAAAACGACTGCAGGCGCGCCACGGCCTCGAACACGTGCAGGCGGCGCAGGCTGGCGTGGCGGAGGGGCATCTCAAAGGAAATCTTATAGGAATCATAAAAAACTGTGAATTGCGCTTATGGCCTGGGCCGCCTACAAAGGCGGGGCAGATCACGGAGGCGGGATGGGCAAACAGGAACAGGTGGCAGAGCGCATGGATGCGAGCACGCGTTACAAGGCGGGCGTGCTGAAGTACGCCCAGATGGGCTATTGGCAGCCGGACTACCAGCCCAAGGACACCGACGTGCTGGCGCTGTTCCGCATCACGCCGCAGGACGGCGTGGACCCGGAAGAAGCGGCGGCCGCGGTCGCGGGTGAATCCTCCACCGCCACCTGGACGGTGGTCTGGACCGATCGCCTGACCGCCTGCGACATGTACCGGGCCAAGGCCTACAAGGTCGAGCCGGTACCCGGGTCGCCCGGCCAGCATTTCGCCTACGTCGCCTACGACCTCGACCTGTTCGAGCCGGGCTCGATCGCCAACCTCACCGCCTCGATCATCGGCAACGTGTTCGGCTTCAAGCCGCTCAAGGCGCTGCGCCTGGAGGACATGCGGCTGCCGGTGGCCTACGTCAAGACCTTCGACGGGCCGCCCACGGGCATCGTGGTCGAGCGCGAGCGCCTCGACAAGTTCGGCCGGCCGCTGCTCGGCGCGACGGTCAAGCCCAAGCTCGGGCTCTCGAGCAAGAACTACGGCCGCGTGGTGTACGAAGCGCTGCGCGGCGGCCTGGACTTCACCAAGGACGACGAGAACATCAACTCGCAGTCCTTCATGCACTGGCGCGACCGCTTCCTGAACTGCATGGAGGCGGTAAACCGGGCGCAGGCGGCGACCGGCGAGGTGAAGGGGCACTACCTGAACGTCACCGCGGCGACCATGGAGGACATGTACGAGCGCGCGGAATTCGCGCGCGACCTCGGCAGCTCGATCATCATGATCGACCTGGTGATCGGCTACACCGCGATCCAGTCGATGTCCAAGTGGTCGCGCAGGAACGACATGATCCTGCACCTGCACCGCGCGGGCCACAGCACCTACACGCGGCAGAAGTCGCACGGCGTTTCGTTCCGCGTGATCTCGAAGTGGATGCGGCTGGCCGGCGTCGACCACATCCACGCCGGCACGGTCGTCGGCAAGCTCGAGGGCGACCCGAACTCGGTGCAGGGCTTCTACAACGTGCTGCGCGAGGAGCACAACCCGGTCGACCTGCAGCGCGGCCTGTTCTTCGAGCAGGACTGGGGCGGGTTGCGCAAGGTGATGCCGGTCGCCTCGGGGGGCATTCACGCCGGCCAGATGCATCAGTTGATCCATTACCTCGGCGAAGACGTGGTGCTGCAGTTCGGCGGCGGCACCATCGGCCACCCGATGGGCATCGCCGCGGGCGCGGTCGCCAATCGCGTCGCGCTGGAGGCGATGATCCTGGCGCGCAACGAGGGCCGCGACATCTGGAACGAGGGCCCACAGATCCTCGTCGACGCGGCGCGCCACTGCACGCCGCTCAAGGCCGCGCTCGACACCTGGGGCGAGATTACCTTCAACTACGCCTCGACCGACACGCCGGATTTCGTCGTGACGCCGACGGCCGCATAGCGGAGCCTGCCATGAGACTGACGCAAGGGGCCTTCTCGTTCCTGCCCGACCTCACCGACGCGCAGATCCGCGCGCAGATCGAGTATTGCCTCGCCAACGGCTGGGCGGTTTCGCTCGAGCACACCGACGACCCGCACCCGCGCAACACTTACTGGGAAATGCACGGCATGCCGATGTTCGACCTCAAGGACGCGGCCGGCGTCATGGCCGAGATCGAGGCCTGCCGCAAGACCTTCCCCGAGCACTACATCAAGCTGAACGCCTTCGATTCGACGCATGGCTGGGAGGCGCTGCGGCTGTCCTTCATCGTCAACCGCCCGCAGCACGAGCCGGAGTTCTTCCTGGTGCGCGCCGAAGCGGCCGGGCGCAATGTCCGCTACACCACCGTCCGGAAAGATGTCGACGCGCGATAGCCTGCCGCTCGACCTCGAGGCGCTTTACCGCGACTCGAACGTGAGCGCCGCGCTCGAAGCGCTCGACCGGGAGCTGGTGGGGCTCGCCCCGGTCAAGACTCGGGTGCGCGAGATCGCCGCGCTGCTGCTGGTCGAGAAGCTGCGCCGCTCCGTCGGGCTGCAGGCCGGGCCGCCGCCCCTGCACATGAGTTTCACCGGCAATCCGGGCACCGGCAAGACCACGGTGGCGATGAAGATGGCGGCGATCCTGCACGGCCTGGGCTACGTGCGCAAAGGCCACTTGGTCGCGGTGACGCGCGACGACCTGGTCGGCCAGTACATCGGCCACACCGCGCCGAAGACCAAGGAGGTCCTCAAGCGCGCCATGGGCGGGGTGCTGTTCATCGACGAGGCCTATTACCTGTACCGCCCGGAGAACGAGCGCGACTACGGCCAGGAGGCGATCGAGATCCTGCTGCAGGTGATGGAGAACCAGCGCGACGACCTGGTGGTGATCCTGGCCGGCTACCGGGACCGCATGGAGAGCTTCTTTGCTTCCAACCCCGGCATGGCCTCGCGCGTGGCGCATCACATCGACTTCCCGGACTACGCCGCGGACGAGCTGTTCGACATCGCGGCGCTGATGCTCGAGCGCATGCAGTATGCGCTCAGCGAATCGGCGGCCCAGGCGCTGCGCGAATACATCGCCCTGCGCATGGCGCAGCCGCGCTTCGCCAACGCGCGCTCGGTGCGCAACGCGCTCGACCGCGCGCGCCTGCGCCAGGCGAACCGCCTGTTCGGGCGGCGCGGTGCGCCGCTGGCGCCGGTCGACCTGATGACCCTCGAAGCCGAGGACTTCCGCGCCAGCCGCGTCTTCCGCGCCGGTACCGAGGCGGCCGGCTGATGCTGCAAGCGCTGATATTCGACGTCGACGGCACGCTCGCCGATACAGAGGAGGCGCGCCGCCGGTCGTTCAACGCGGCGTTCCTCGAGCACGGGCTGCGCTGGCAGTGGCCCGCGGAGCTCTATGCGCAATTGCTCCGCGTTGCCGGCACCGTGGAGCGCCTCACGCACTTCGTCGGGACGCTCGATGCGGCGCCCGCCGAGCGGGTGCGGCTGCTTCGACTGGTGCCCGAGGTCGAAGGAACCGCGACGCGCATCTACCAGCGGCTGGTGGCACGGGGCGAATGCCCGCTGCGCCCCGGCGTGCGCCGATTGCTCGAAGCGGCGAGTGCGGCCGGGCTGCGGCTCGCGATCGCTTCGGCGACGCATCGGTCGAACGTGGATGCGCTGACCGAGGCGAGCCTCGGCACGCCGGCGCAAGCGGTGTTCCAGGTCATCGCCTGCGGCGACCAGGTCCAGCGCAAGAAGCCCGCGCCAGACATCTACCGGCTCGCCCTCGAGGGGCTGCAGCTCGCGCCGGAACGCTGCGTCGCGTTCGAAGACTCGTCGAACGGCGTGCGCTCGGCCTGCGCGGCCGGGATCGCCACCGTGGTTTGCCCCACGCAGTGGAACGCGGCCGAAGACAGCGGTTCCGCCGCCCTCAGGGTCGCGTCGTTCGAGGACGTCGATGTCGCGACGCTCGAGCGGCTGCTGTCGCACTGCGAGGTGGCGTCGTGAGCCTGCGCGGACTGCTGTTCGATCTAGATGGCACGCTCGCCGACACCGAGGAGACGCACCGCCAGGCGTTCAACGCGGCCTTCATCGAATTCGAGCTGTGGTGGGACTGGAGCGCGCCGCTCTACAAGCGGCTGCTCGCGGTCTCGGGCGGCAAGGAGCGCCTGCAGCACTACATCGGCACGCTGCGCGTACCGGCGGCCGAGCGCGAGCGCCTGCTGGCGATCGTGCCCGCGCTGCACGCGACCAAGACGCGCATCTACACCGAGCTGCTCGTGCGCGGGCAGCGTCCGTTCCGCCCCGGCGTGCTGCCGCTGCTGGTCGCGGCGCATCGCGCGGGGCTCAAGCTCGCCATCGCCTCGACAACGACCTCGGCGAACGTCAGCGCGCTGATGCAGGCCAATCTGGGAGCGGCGCCGGACCTCAGCTTCGACGTCATCGCCTGCGGCGACCAGGTTTCGGCCAAGAAGCCCGCTCCCGACATCTACCGGCTGGCGCTCTCGAGTCTGCGCTTGCCGAGTGAAGCCTGCGTTGCCTTCGAGGACTCGGTGAACGGCCTGCGCGCGGCGAAGGCGGCCGGCCTCGTCACCGTCGTCACGCCGTCGCGCTGGACCACCGAAGAGGATTTTTCCGGCGCGGACCTCGTGCTGCCGTCGCTCGAAGGCCTCGAGCTGCGGCGGCTCGCCGCGCTGCTGGGGGAGACGCATGCCTCGACTTGAGACCACGCTCACCGAGTTCATCATCGGCGAGCAGCGCCGCTTTCCCGGCGCCACGGGCGGCTTCACCGCGCTGGTCAACGACGTGCGGCTCGCCTGCAAGCGCATCGCCTACCTCGTGGGCAAGGGCGCGCTCGCCAGGGTGCACGGCGGCACGGGCGTGCGCAACGTGCAGGGCGAGGAGCAGCAGAAGCTCGACGTGATGGCGAACGAGATCTTCCTGCGCACCAACGAATGGGGCGGGCATCTCGCGGGCCTCGCGAGCGAGGAGCTCGAGCTTCCCTACCGCATTCCCGACGAGTTCCCGCGCGGGCGCTACCTGCTTGCGTTCGATCCGCTCGACGGCTCCTCGAACATCGACGTGAACGCCCCGGTGGGCTCGATCTTCTCGGTGCTCGCCTGCCCGGAGGGCGTCGCGGGCGACGAGCAGCGCGCTTTCCTGCAGCCCGGCAGGCGCCAGGTCTGCGCGGGCTACGCCATCTACGGCCCCACCACGATGCTCGTGCTCACGTTCGGGCGCGGCGTGCACGGCTTCACGCTCGACCGCGAAATCGGCGAATTCATCCACACCCACCCGGACCTGCGCGTGCCCGAGGACGCCAGCGAGTTCGCCATCAACACCTCGAACAGCCGCTTCTGGGAGCCGGCGGTGAAGCGCTACGTGGACGAGTGCATGGCGGGCAGGAGCGGGCCGCGCGGCAAGGACTTCAACATGCGCTGGATCGCGTCGCTGGTGGCCGAGGCGCACCGCATCCTGATGCGCGGCGGGGTGTTCCTGTATCCGCGCGACGAGCGCGAAAGCGGCCGCAGCGGACGGCTGCGCCTGCTCTACGAGGTGAACCCGATCGGCATGGTGATCGAGCAGGCGGGCGGGCGCGCGAGCACCGGCTACGGTCCGGCGCTGGAGGTCGAGCCGGCCAGCCTGCATCAGAGGTCCGGCTTCGTGTTCGGCGCGAAAGACGAGGTGGAGCGCATCGAGCAGTACCACCGCGACCACAATGTGCGCCCGTACGACGCGCCGCTGTTCGGCTCGCGCGGGCTATTCCGCGCGCAGGTCTAGGCGCAGGCATGTCCGCCAAGCACCCGGTCATCGCCATCACGGGCTCCTCCGGCGCCGGCACCACCTCGGTGATGCGTACCTTCGAGGCGATCTTCCGGCGCGAAGGAGTGAGCGCGGCCTTCGTCGAGGGCGACGCCTTCCACCGCTACGACCGCGCCGAGATGAAGGGCCGCATGGCCGAGGAGCTCGCGCGCGGCAACCAGCACTTCAGCCACTTCGGCCCCGAGACCAACCTGTTCGAGGAGCTCGAGGCGCTGTTTCGCGATTACGGCGAGGGCGGCCGCGGCCGCACGCGCAAGTACCTGCACAGCGAGGAGGAGGCCGCGCCGCATGCGCAACGCCCCGGGACCTTCACGCCCTGGGAAGAGCTCGCCGAAGGCACCGACCTGCTGTTCTACGAGGGGCTGCACGGCGCCGTCGTGACCGACAAGGTCAACATCGCCCGGCACGTGGACCTGCTGATCGGCGTGGTGCCGGTGATCAACCTGGAATGGATCCAGAAACTGCACCGCGACCGCGCCGCGCGCGGCTACTCGACCGAGGCGGTGACCGACACCATCCTGCGCCGCATGCCGGACTACGCCCACTACATCATTCCGCAGTTCGCGCAGACGCACATCAATTTCCAGCGCGTGCCGGTGGTCGACACCTCCAACCCCTTCGTCGCGCGCCACATCCCGAGCGCCGACGAGAGCTTCCTCGTGATCCGCTTCGCCAATCCGCGCGGCATCGACTTTCCCTACCTGCTCACCATGCTGCACGACTCGTTCATGTCGCGGCCCAACACCATCGTCGCCCCGGGCGGCAAGATGGACCTGGCGATGCAGCTCATCTTCACCCCGATGATCTGGCGCCTCATGGAGCGCCGCAAGCTCGCCCTCGGCAAAGGCTAGGAGGCCCCGCATGGCAATGGTTTCCCTCAGGCAACTGCTCGACCACGCCGCCGAGCACGGCTACGGCGTGCCGGCGTTCAACGTCAACAACCTGGAGCAGATCCAGGCCATCATGCAGGCCGCGGAGCAGACCGCGAGCCCGGTGATCCTGCAGGCCTCGGCCGGCGCGCGCAAATATGCCGGCGAAGCCTTCCTGCGCCGCCTGGTGGAGGCCGCCGCCGAGGCCTACCCGGACATTCCGCTCGTGATGCATCAGGATCACGGTGCCAGCCCCGCGGTGTGCCAGGGCTCGATCCGCTCGGGATTCACCAGCGTCATGATGGACGGCTCGCTGCGCGAAGACATGAAGACGCCGGCGCCCTACGACTACAACGTCGCGGTGACGCGCAAGGTCGCGGAAATGGCGCACGCGGTCGGCGTCTCGGTCGAGGGCGAACTCGGCTGCCTGGGGTCGCTCGAGACCGGCGAGGCGGGCGAGGAAGACGGCGTCGGCGCCGCGGGCAAGCTCGCGCGCGAGCAGCTGCTCACCGATCCGGCGCAGGCGGCCGATTTCGTGGCGGCGACCGGGGTCGACGCGCTCGCGGTGGCGATCGGCACGTCGCACGGCGCCTACAAGTTCACGAAGAAACCCACGGGCGAGGTGCTGGCGATCGATCGCATCAAGCAGATCCATGCCCGGCTGCCCGATACGCATCTGGTGATGCACGGATCGTCCTCGGTGCCGCAGGAGTGGCTCGAGGTGATCCGCGAGCACGGCGGTGCGATCAAGGAGACCTACGGCGTGCCGGTCGAAGCAATCGTCGAGGGCATCCGGCATGGCGTGCGCAAGGTCAACATCGACACCGACATCCGCCTGGCGATGACGGGCGCGATGCGCCGCGCGATGGCCAAGGACCCGGCCGAGTTCGACCCGCGCAAGTTCCTCAAGGATGCGACCGCGGCCGCGCGCGGCATCTGCAAGGACCGCTTCGAGGCGTTCGGCTGCGCCGGCCAGGCGCCGCGCATCAAGCCCCTGCCGCTGGAGAAGATGGCGGCGCGCTACGCGTGAAGCGCGATTGGCGCCGCCCTTCCTTTATAATCCGCCGCTCTCCCGCTCGCCAATTTCAATTCCTCGATCGTCGCGGTAATGCTTCTCCCTGTGCCCGAACACGACATGGCCAACGCGCTGCGCGCGCTGGCCATGGATGCGGTGCAGGCGGCCAATTCCGGTCATCCCGGCATGCCGATGGGCATGGCCGAGATCGCGGTCGCGCTCTGGCACCGCAATCTCTCGCATAACCCCGCCAATCCGGCCTGGCCGAACCGGGACCGCTTCGTGCTCTCCAACGGGCACGGCTCGATGCTGCTGTATGCGCTGCTGCATCTCACCGGCTACGACCTGCCGCTTGCCGAACTCAAGCGCTTCCGGCAACTGGGCTCGAAGACGCCGGGCCATCCCGAGTACGGGCTCGCGCCCGGCATCGAGACCACCACCGGCCCGCTCGGCCAGGGCATCTCCAACGCGGTCGGCATGGCGATCGCCGAGCGCCTGCTCGCGGCGGAGTTCAACCGGCCGGGGCACGAGATCGTCGACCACCGCACCTACGCGTTCCTCGGCGACGGCTGCATGATGGAAGGCATCTCGCACGAGTCCTGCGCGCTGGCAGGCACGCTGGGCCTCGCCAAGCTGATCGTTGTCTACGACGACAACGGCATCTCGATCGACTCGGAGAAGGGCAGCATCCGGCAGTGGTACACCGACGACGTGCGCCGGCGCTTCGAGGCCTACGGCTGGCAGGTGATCGCGGGCGTCGACGGCCACGACATCGAGGCGATGGACCGCGCGCTGAAGAAGGCGAAGCGCGAATCGAAGCGCAGCCCCGCGCGCCCGACGCTGATCTGCGCGAGGACCGTCATCGGCAAGGGCGCGCCCACCAAGGCCAACACCGGCGGCGCGCACGGCGCGCCGCTCGGCGACAAGGAAGTCGCCGCCACGCGCGAAGCGATCGGCTGGAAATACCCGCCGTTCGAGGTGCCCGAAGGCGTGCGCCAGGGCTGGAACGCGCTCGAGCGCGGCCGCCGCGCCGAGCGGCGCTGGAAGCGCGCGTTCGGCGCGTACGAGAAGGCGCATCCGGAACTCGCGAAGGAGTTTCTGAGAAGGATGAAGGGCGAGCTACCCTCGACTTTTTCCGTTCTGGTTGAGTCTTTCATCAAGGATACAGACCAGAAAGCGGAAACGATTGCGACTCGCAAGGCGTCGCAGAACGCGCTCGAGGTTCTCGTGCCGGCGCTGCCGGAGCTGGTCGGCGGCTCGGCGGACCTCGCCGCCTCGAACCTGACGATCGTCAAGGCGTCGAAGGCGGTGGGCAAGGAGGGCGGCGGCAACTACCTCTTTTACGGCGTACGCGAATTCGGCATGGGCGCGGTGATGAATGGCCTCGCGCTGCACGGCGGCTGCATTCCCTACGGCGGCACCTTCCTCGTGTTCTCCGACTACATGCGCAATTCGCTGCGCATGGCGGCGCTGATGGGGCTGCGCACGATCTACGTGTTCACGCACGACTCGATCGGCCTGGGCGAGGACGGCCCCACGCACCAGCCGGTCGAGCATGCGGCCGCGCTGCGCCTGGTCCCGAACCTGGACGTCTGGCGGCCCTGCGATGCGCTCGAGACCGCGGTCGCCTGGGCGGCGGCGCTGCAGCGGAAGAATGGACCGACCGCATTGCTTCTGTCGCGGCAGAACCTTCCCTTCGAAAAAAGGGATGAGCAGACGACGAATCAAATTCAAAGAGGCGGCTACGTCCTCAGCGACCCGCCGGGCGCGAAGGCGGTGCTGATCGCCACCGGGTCCGAGGTGCAGCTCGCGCTCGCGGCGCAAAAGCTGCTCGATTTCCCCGTGCGCGTGGTGTCGATGCCCTCGACCAGCGCGTTCGACCGGCAGGATGCGAGCTACCGAGACTCGGTGCTGCCCAGGGGATTGCCGCGCGTGGCCGTCGAAGCCGGCGTCACGGACTACTGGAGGAAGTACGTGGGACTCGAGGGCGCCGTGGTCGGCATCGACCGCTTCGGCGAATCGGCGCCAGCGGGCGAGCTGTTCAAGCACTTCGGCGTCACGCCGGAGAATGTCGCAAAAGCGGTAAGGAGCGTTCTGTCATGACCATCAAGGTAGCCATCAACGGTTTCGGCCGCATTGGCCGCAACATCCTGCGCGCGCACGTTGAGAGCGCGAAGAAGCACGACCTGCAGTTCGTCGCCATCAACGACCTGGGCGACGCCAGGACCAACGCGCACCTGCTGAAATACGACACCGCGCACGGCCGCTTCAAGGGCACGGTGGAAGTGAGCGGCAGCGCCATGAAGGTGAACGGCCAGGAGATCCAGGTCGTCGCCGAGCGCGACCCGGCCAAGCTGCCCTGGAAGGCGCTCGGCGTGGACGTGGTGCTGGAATGCACGGGCCTGTTCACGAGCAAGGCGAAGGCCGGCGCGCACCTCGCCGCCGGCGCGAAGAAGGTGATTGTCTCCGCGCCCGGCGACAAGGACGTGGACCGCACCGTGGTGTTCGGCGTCAACCACCGGACGCTCAAGGGCAGCGACACCGTGATCTCGAACGCCTCGTGCACCACCAACTGCCTCGCGCCGCTAGTGAAGGCGCTCGACGACGGCATCGGCGTGGTGACGGGCCTCATGACCACCGTGCACGCCTACACCAACGACCAGGTGCTCACCGACGTGTACCACTC
Organism: Burkholderiales bacterium; assembly: GCA_049651845.1. Taxonomy (GTDB): domain Bacteria; phylum Pseudomonadota; class Gammaproteobacteria; order Burkholderiales; family SG8-39; genus RBG-16-66-20. The sequence goes on from JBASCW010000052.1 coordinate 27,652, forward strand.
GGACCTGCGGCGCGCGCGCTCGGCCTCGCAGAACATGATCCCGACCAAGACCGGCGCCGCCGCCGCGGTGGGCCTGGTGCTGCCGCACCTGAACGGCAAGCTGGACGGCTACGCGATCCGCGTGCCGACCATCAATGTGTCGATTGTTGATTTGAGTTTTGTGGCGAAGCAGACCACGACGGTCGAGGAAGTGAACCAGGTGCTGAAGAAGGCGGCCGAGGGCGAACTCAAGGGGATCCTCGAATACACCGCCGATCCGCTCGTGTCCTCCGACTTCAACCACAACCCGGCGAGCTCGATCGTCGATTCGCTGCTCACCAAGGTTTCGGGCGGCACGCTGGTGAAGGTCGCGAGCTGGTACGACAACGAGTGGGGCTTCTCCAACCGGATGCTCGACGTCACCGTCGCCCTGTACGAAGCAAGATGAGGGCGAAGTAGTGGCCTTCAAGCGGCTCGCGGACCAGGAGCTCCGCGGCAAGCGCGTCTTCATCCGCGCCGACCTGAACGTCCCGCAGGACGAGTCCGGCCGCATCACCGACGACACGCGCATCCGGGCCTCGGTCCCGGGCATCCGCCTGGCGCTCGACCGGGGCGCGGCCGTAATGGTCACTTCCCACCTTGGGCGGCCCAAAGAGGGAAGCTTCGGCGAGAAGGATTCGCTCGCACCCGTCGCGAAGAAGCTTTCCGAATACCTGAAGCTCGAGGTTCCACTGGTGAAGAGCTGGCTCGACGGCGTCAAGGTCGAGCCCGGCAAGGTCGTGCTGCTGGAGAACTGCCGCTTCAACCTCGGCGAAAAGGCCGACGACGAAGGCCTCGCGCGCAGGATCGCCGCGCTCTGCGACGTCTACGTGAACGACGCGTTCGGCACCGCGCACAGGGCGGAGGCGACGACCCATGGTGCGGCGCGCTTTGCGCGCGTTGCCTGCGCCGGGCCGCTGATGGCCGCGGAGCTGGACGCGCTCGGCCGCGCGCTCGCGAATCCGAAGAAGCCGCTGGTGGCCATCGTTGCGGGCTCCAAGGTCTCGACCAAGCTGACGATCCTGGAGGCGCTCGCGAAGAAGGTGGATCGCCTCATCGTGGGCGGCGGCATCCTCAATACCTTCCTCGCCGCCAAGGGCTTCCCGATCGGCAAGTCGCTCGCCGAGGCGGGCCTGGTGGAGGAGGCGAGGAAAATCATGGCCGCGACCGATGTGCCGCTGCCCGAAGACGTGGTGGTGGCGAGCGAGATGTCGGCGCGCGCGCGCGAGTCGGTGACCGACGCCAAGGGCGTCGCGGCCGACGACATGATCCTCGACATCGGCCCGAAGGGCGCGGCGAAACTCGCGGCGATCCTCCAGGACGCCGGCACCATCGTCTGGAACGGGCCGGTCGGCGTGTTCGAGATCGACCGGTTCGCGCGCGGCACCGAGGCGATCGCGCGCGCGATCGCGGGCTCGAAGGCGTTCTCCATCGCCGGCGGCGGCGACACCATCGCCGCGATCAACAAGTTCGGCGTCGCCGACAGGATCGGCTACATCTCGACGGCCGGCGGCGCGTTTCTCGAGTTCCTCGAAGGCAAGACGCTGCCCGCGGTGGCGGCGCTGGAAGCGCGCGCCTAGCATTTGACATAGACTCCGCGTCGTCAGTGGCAAACAGGATGCCGCGGATGCCGAATACGGACGTGCTGAGGTTCATCGCCACGCTGGATGCGCGCCGGCCCAAAGGCGCCTTGTATTCGCTCGCGGCGCTGTTCGCGCGCCTGGCGCGCGCTGGAGCGCCGGAGGAGGCCGCGCGGATCGAAGACCGCATCTGGGACTGCTGGATGTCGCACGACAACGCCGAGGCCGAGGCGGCGCTCGATCGCGCGACCACCGACATCGCGGCGCGGCGCTACGACATCGCCGAGACGCGGCTCGCGCGCCTGGTGCGCCGCCGGCCGGATTGTGCCGAAGGCTGGCACAAGCTCGGTGCGCTGCACTGCATGCTCGGCCGCGACGAGGAGAGCCTCGCCGAGCTGCGCCGCGCGCTGGAGCTGGAGCCGCGGCATTTCGCGGCGCTGGGCGCGATCGGCGAGATTCTGTTCGCCGGCAAGCAAGGCGAAGGCGCCGCGCTCGCCTACCGCGCCGCCCTGCGCGTGCACCCGCACATGGAGCGCGGGCGCGACCGGCTCGCGCTGATCCTCGGCGCCGGCTGAGCGCGCCGGAGCGCGCGCGGGCCTGCTGCCGCGGCATCACGCTGATACACTTGCGCGAATGCTCCGCAGCACCAAGATCGTCGCCACGCTCGGCCCGGCTTCCAGCGACCCTGCGGTGCTCGAGCGCATGGTGCGCTCGGGCGTGGACGTGGTGCGGCTGAACTTCTCGCACGGCAGCGCCGACGATCATCTCGCGCGCGCCACGCTGGTGAAGGAGATCTCGCGCAAGACCGGCCGCACGGTCGGCATCATGTGCGACCTGCAGGGGCCGAAGATCCGCGTCGGCAAGTTCAAGGACGGCAAGGTGACGCTCGCCAAGGGCCAGAAATTCATCCTCGACGCCACCTGCGAGCTGGGCGACGCCGGGCGCGTGGGCCTGGACTACAAGGAGCTGCCGCGCGACGTCGCCGAGGGCGCGGTGCTGCTGCTCGACGACGGCAAGATCGTGCTCGACGTCACCGTGGTGCGCGGCGAGGAAGTGCACACCACCGTGCGCCACGGCGGCGTGCTGTCGAACAACAAGGGCATCAACCGGCAGGGCGGCGGCCTCACCGCGCCCGCGCTCACGCCCAAGGACATCGAGGACATCCGCACCGCGGCGCGCCTCAATGCCGACTATCTCGCGGTGTCGTTCCCCAAGTCGGGCGCCGACATGTACATGGCGAGGGAGCTGCTGCGCGCCTCGGGCGGCAAGGCGTTCCTGATCGCCAAGATCGAGCGCGCCGAGGCCGTCACGCAGGCGGCGCTGCTGGACATCATGAACGCCTGCGACGGCATCATGGTGGCGCGCGGCGACCTCGCGGTGGAGGTGGGCGACGCCTCGGTGCCGGCGCTGCAGAAGAAGATGATCCGGCTCGCGCGCGAGCACAACAAGCTCACGATCACCGCCACGCAGATGATGGAGTCGATGATCGCGAGCCCGGTGCCGACGCGCGCCGAGGTGTCCGACGTCGCCAACGCGGTGCTCGACGGCACCGACGCGGTGATGCTTTCGGCCGAGTCGGCGAGCGGCCGCTATCCGGTCGAGGCGATCGAGGCCATGGACCGCATCTGCATCGAGGCCGAGCAGACCCAGCCGGTGCAGCTCGAGCAGGAGTTCCTCAACCGCGTGTTCACGCGCGTCGACCAGTCGATCGCGATGGCGGGCCTGTTCACCGCCTTCCATCTCAAGGTCAAGGCGATCGCCACGCTCACCGAGTCGGGCTCGACCGCGCTGTGGATGTCGCGCCTGAACTGCGGCGTGCCGATCTACGCGCTCACCTCACAGACCGCGACGCGCTACCGCTGCGCGCTGCTGCGCGACGTCTATCCGCTGATGGTCAAGTACGTCGGCCAGGACCGCGAAGAGCTGCTCGCCGAGGCCGAGAAGGTGCTGGTCGAGAACGGCGTGGTCAAGGACGGCGACATCATCGTGCTCACCATCGGCGAGCCGATCGGCAAGTCCGGCGGCACCAACACCATGAAGATCGTCAGGGTCGGGGAGCACCGCAAGTCGTGAGCCCGCACCCGGCGGGGGCGCAGCTGCGCTGAAATCGCCGCGCGACCCGAAGAAGACCAAGCAGCGCATTCTGCGCGCGGCCACCGACGAGTTCGCGCGCTACGGCCTGGGCGGCGCGCGCGTGGACCGCATCGCCGCGCGCGCGGGCGCCAACAAGCGCATGCTCTACTACTACTACGGCAACAAGGACGACCTGTTCCTCGCCGTGCTGGAGGCGAGCTACGCGCGCATCCGCAGCGCCGAGGAGCGCCTGCGCCTGCGCGACCTCGATCCGGAGCTGGGCATCCGCCGGCTCGTCGAGTTCACCTGGAACTACTTCCTGCGGCATCCGGAATTCCTCACGCTGCTCAACAGCGAGAACCTGCACCAGGCGCGCCACATCCGGCGCTCGGGCTCGATCGCCACGATGCACTCGAATTTCCTCAAGCTGCTGAGCGACATCCTCGGGCGCGGCGTCCGCGCCGGCAAGTTCCGCCGCGGCGTCGATCCGGTGCAGCTCTACATCTCGATCGCGGCGCTCGGCTACTTCTACCTGAGCAACCGCCACACGCTGTCGACGATCTTCCGCAAGCCGCTGCTCGCGTCGCGCCACCGCGCTGCGCGGCTCAAGCACATGCTGGACGTGGTGCTCGGCTACCTGAGGAAATAGCGGCCGCGCTATGCGTATCGCAAACAGAAGGAACGCGATTTGAGAATCGCGTTGTGCAACGAAGTCATCGCGCCGATGCCGTTCCCGAAGCAGTGCGCGTACGCGGCCAAGCTCGGCTACGATGGCCTGGAGGTCGCGCCCTACACGATGTCGGACGAGCCGCACCGGCTCGGCGCCGCGCAGCTCGCCGCGGCGCGCGCCGCGGCCGCCGACGCAGGCGTGGCGATCACCGGGCTGCACTGGCTGCTCCTCAAGCCTGCGGGACTCTCAATCAGTACAAGAGATGAACGAACAAGAAAAAGAACCATCGACGTGATGCTCGCGCTGGTCGACCAGTGCGCCGAGCTGGGCGGCCGCTACCTCGTGCACGGCTCGCCGCAGCAGCGGCGCATCGATTCGGGCGACACCCGCGCGGCGGCGCTCGCTCGCGCGCAGGATTGCTTCGGCGCGGTCGCCGAGCGGGCCGAGAAGGCGGGCGTCATTTACTGCATCGAGCCGCTGCTCGCCGACCAGACGCCCCTGATCAACACGCTCGAGGAGGCGGCCGCGATGGTCAAGGCGATCGGCAGCCGCAACATGCGCTCGATGCTCGACTGCAGCGCGGCCGGCCGCATGGAAACCGCGCCGCTCGCCGCGCTCGTCGATCGCTGGCTGCCCGAGGGCATGATCGCGCACGTGCAGGTCAACGACCGCAACCGGCGCGGCCCCGGCCAGGGCGAGCAGCGCTTCGCGCCGCTGCTGCGCGCGCTGGTGCGCCACGGCTATGCGGGCGACATCGCGGTCGAGCCCTTCGACTACGTGCCCGACGGCCCCGCTGCCGCCGCGCGCGCGATCGGCTACATCCGCGGCATCCTGGAAGCGCTGCAGGAGCGCTGATGCCAAGCCGCGAACGCGTGCAGGCATTCGTCGCGATGGTCGAGGAGGGGAAGTACGTCGAGGCGATCCGCGAGTTCTATACCGAGGACGCTTCCATGCAGGAAAACACAGAACCCCCGCGCACGGGGCGCGACCGGCTGATCGATCACGAATGGCGCATGCTCTCGGCGCACCAGGTGGCGCGCACGCTGCCGGGCTCGACCTTCGTGCTGGACGGCGACCGGGTGGTGATCCACTGGACGTTCGAGTTCACCCGAAGGGACGGCAAGACCTTCCGCATGGAGGAGCTCGCGCTGCAGCGCTGGCGCGGCGAGCGCATCGCCGAGGAGCGCTTCTTCTACGACCCCGAGCAGTTGCGCCGTTTCATCTGATTCCTTGACGCGCCGGCGGCAGGCCGTCGACAATGTAACGAAATGGTTAACAGGAGGGGCGCCATGCGCAGGCTGTTGCTCGCTTCGATCGTCGCGTTCGCCGCGCCGGCGGCGCTGGCGCAGGGTTTTCCCGCGCGGCCGGTCACGCTGCTCGTCACCTTCCCGGCCGGCGGCCCGACCGACGTCGCCGGGCGCGCTCTCGCCGAAGCGACCGCCAAGTACCTCGGCCAGCCGGTGGTGGTCGAGAACCGCCCGGGCGCTACCGGCACGCTGGGCGCTGCGGCGCTCGTCAACGCCAGGCCCGATGGCTACACGGTCAGCATGATCCCGATCACCGTGCTGCGCCTGCCGCACATGGAGAACGTGGCCTTCGACCCGATGAAGGACATCCGCTACGTGATGGGCGTCTCGGGCTACGTGTTCGCGTACGTGGTGCGCACGGACGCGCCCTGGAAGAGCATGGCCGAGCTCATCGCGGCCGCGAAGGCGAATCCGGAGAGGATCAGCTACGGCTCGCATGGCATCGGCGGCTCGGTGCACCTCGCGACCGAGGAGCTCTCCGGCGCGCAGGGCGTAAAGCTCAACCACATACCCTTCAAGGGCAGCGCCGACATGCTGACCGCGCTGCTGGGCGGTCACCTCGACGTCGCGGTGGATTCCACGGGCGCGGTGCCGCACGTGGCGTCGGGCAAGGTGCGCGTGCTCGCGGTGCTCACCGAAAAGCGCGCCTCGGTCTGGCCCGAGGTACCTACGCTCACCGAGCTTGGCTACGGCATCGTCTCCACGAGCCCCTACGGCATCGGCGCGCCCGCCGCCACGCCGCCTGCGGTGGTCAAGGCGCTGCACGACGCCTTCAAGAAGGGTCTCGAGGACCCGATCCACCTGAAGGCGCTGGAAAAATACAACCAGCCGGTCTGGTACCTGTCGAGCGAAGACTACACGAAGTGGGCGCGCGAGCAGTTCGAGCGCGAGCGCAAGATCATCGAGCGCCTCGGACTGGCGAAGAAGAAGTAGGCCGCGCCATGGCGCAGAAGCGCATCGGCATCATCATGCACGGCGTGACCGGGCGCATGGGCACCAACCAGCACCTGGTGCGATCGATCCTGGAAATCCGCAAGCAGGGCGGCGTTGCGCTGAAGGACGGCACGCGCCTGATGCCCGACCCGATCCTCATCGGCCGCGACGCGAAGAAGATCGCGGCGCTCGCCGAGCGCCACGGCATCGAGCGCCACGGCACGGATCTCGACCAGGCGCTCGCGTCGAAGAACGACGCGGTCTTCTTCGACGCGGCCTCCACGCAGCTGCGCCCGACGCTGCTCAAGCGCGCGATCGCGGCCGGCAAGCACGTCTACTGCGAGAAGCCGGTGTCGACCACGCTCGCCGAGGCGGCCGACCTCTACAAGGCGGCGAAGAAGGCGAAGGTCAAGCACGGCGTGGTGCAGGACAAGCTCTGGCTGCCGGGCCTGCTCAAGCTCGCCGGGCTGCGCGACGAGGGCTTCTTCGGCAAGATCCTGTCGGTGCGCGGCGAGTTCGGCTACTGGGTTTTCGAGGGCGATGCGCGGCGCGGCCAGCCGCCGGCGCAGCGACCGTCGTGGAATTACCGCAAGCAGGACGGCGGCGGCATCATCCTCGACATGCTGTGCCACTGGCGCTACGTGCTCGACAACCTGTTCGGGGAAGTCAGAGCGGTCTCCTGCCTGGGCGCAACGCACATCCCGTTCCGCTGGGACGAGGACGGCAGGCGCTACAAGGCGACCGCGGACGACGCGGCCTACGCCACGTTCCAGCTCGCCGGCGGCGTGATCGCGCACTTCAACTCATCCTGGACCGTGCGCGTGCGCCGCGACGACCTGCTCACGCTGCAGGTGGACGGCACGAAGGGCAGCGCGGTTGCCGGCCTGCGGGGTTGCAGGATCCAGAGTTACGAGAAAACCCCCAAACCGGTCTGGAACCCCGACGTTCCGCAGCCGATCGATTTCTACGCCGGCTGGGACGAGATGCCGGACGCGGGCTACGACAACGCCTTCAAGGTGCAATGGGAGCTCTTCCTGCGGCACGTCGCGGGCGAGGGGCCGTTCCGCTGGGGGCTGCTCGAAGGCGCCAAGGGCGTGCAGCTCGCCGAGCTCGGCCTGAAGAGCTGGCAGCAGAAGAAGTGGCTCGAGGTGCCGAGGCTCCGGGTGTGAAGCGCGACGCGATCCACGCGATCGAATTGCCTTCCCCCGACGGGAAGCTGGAGCAGTATCAAGTTCGGGAACCCAAAGCCTACCGCAAGCCCGAGCGGCCTTTCACGCGCCTCGCCTACGCCGCCGCGCACGTGGTCGCCGACCCGCTGTCGGCGAAGGAGCCCTGGCTCGAGGCGGCGATCGACTGGGACGCGACGATCGCCTACCGGCGCCACCTGTGGTCCTGGGGCTTCGGCGTCGCCGAGGCGATGGACACCGCCCAGCGCGGCATGGGAGTGGACTGGAAGAATTCGCTCGAGCTCATCGAACGCTCGGTCAAGGCCTCCAGGGATGTTTCCGGAGCGGTCATTGCATCCGGAGCGGGCACGGACCATCTTTCCGGCTGTGAAGGGCATTCGATAGAAAGGATCGTCGCCGCCTATGAAGAGCAATGCGCGGCGGTCGAGAAGGCCGGTAGCCGCATCATCCTGATGGCGAGCCGCGCGCTCGCCGCGAGCTCCCGTTCGTCCGACGACTACGCGAAGGTCTACGACCGCATCCTCGGGCAAGTGAAGGAGCCGGTGATCATCCACTGGCTGGGCGAGATGTTCGATCCGGCGCTCGAGCGCTACTGGGGCAAGAACGATCACTACGAAGCGATGGGCATTTGCCTTGTTGTTATCGAAAGGAATAGAAGCAAAGTCGATGGCATAAAAATCTCTTTGCTCGACAAGGACAAGGAGATCGCCATGCGCCGCAAGCTGCCTAAGGGCGTGCGCATGTACACGGGCGACGACTTCAATTTCACCGAACTCATCGAGGGCGACGCGCAGGGCTATTCCGATGCGCTGCTGGGGATCTTCGATTCCATCGCGCCCGCTGCCTCTCAGGCATTGAGCTATTTGAGTTCGAATGAAATGGAGAAATACGACGAAGTACTCGTGCCTACCGTTCCGCTGTCGCGTCACATCTTCAAGGCGCCGACGCGCTTCTACAAGACCGGCGTCGTCTTCATGGCCTGGCTGAACGGCCACCAGGACCACTTCGTGATGGTCGGGGGGGGGCAGCAGAGCGCGCGCAGCCTGCTGCATCTCGCGGAGCTGTTCCGGCTCGCGGACGAGGCCGGGCTGCTGGCCGATCCCGCGCTGGCGTGCCGCCGGATGAAGCAACTGCTCGCGGTGCATGGAATTTAGAAAGCTCGGCGACGGACTCGGGATGGAAGTTTCCAGGGTGGATCTGTCCCGCCCAATTCCGGCGAACGAGTTCAAGGAACTCTGGAATGCGTTTTTCGAGAACCAGGTTCTTGTCATCCGATCGCAGAAATTGAAAGCCGGTGGGTTCCTGGCGTTTGCAAATTGCTTTGGCAAGCCCGAGCCGCACGTCATCGACCAGTTCCACCATCCCGAGCACGCCGACATCCTGATCCTGTCCAACGTCGAGAAGGACGGCCGGCCGACGGGGCTTGCCGACGCCGGCACCTACTTCCACACCGACCACTCGTACCTCGAGGTGCCCGCGCGCGCGACGATGCTGTATTCGATCCAGGTGCCGCGGCGGGGCGGCGACACGCCGTTTGCGAATCAGTACGCCGCCTATGACGATCTGTCTCCCGAGCTCAAGAATCGAATCGAGAACCTCGTGGCGCTGCACCATTACGGCAACCGCGACGATCTCGACAAGTCCTCGCGCACCGTGGCGTCGGTGCTCACCGAGGAGCAGGAGAAAATGGTGACCAGGGTGCGACACCGCGTGGCGCGGCCGCATCCGGTCACCGGCCGCACCGCGCTGTATGCAGTCAACGGCTCGTCCTTTGGCATCGAAGGGATGCCCGAGCAGGCGGCGCTTGCGCTGCTGCGCGAGCTCGCGCGCCACGCGACCCAGGAAAAGTACCAGCTGCGCCTGAAATATGGCGTCGGCGATGTCGCAATCTGGGACAATGCGTCGCTCTTGCACTCGGCGACGCTGACCGACCCGCAGTATCCGCGCACGCTGTGGCGCACAACCGTCAAGGAGGAAGGGAGACCGTCATGAAGAAGCTGCTTGGCATCGCGATCGGGATCTTTTTTTCGGCAAACGCAAACGCCCAGTCATTGACGCTGCACGGGGCATCGCAGTTCAACGACGACCACGCCTTCACCAAGGCGATGGCGAAGTTCGACGAGCTGGTGAAGAGGTACTACGGCAAGCCGGTCAATTTCGTGCTGCACAAGAATTCCGAGCTCGGCCTCGAGAAGCAATACTTCGAGTACATGGCGCAGGGCAAGGCGGTGGACTACGCGATCGTGTCGCCCGCACACATGTCCACGTTCTCCAAGGCCGCGCCGTTCATCGACGCGCCGTTCCTATTCCGCGACCTCGCGCACTGGAACAAGGTGCTCGACGCCGACGTGCTCAAGCCGGTGGCCGACGAGATCGCGCAGAAGGCCGAAGTCATGCTGATCGGCTACGCTGGCGGCGGCACGCGCAACATCTTCGTCAACAAGCCGGTGCGCAACATGCAGGAACTGAAGGGCCTCAAGGTGCGCGTGCAGGGCGCGCCGATCTGGTCGAGGACCTTTACGGCCGCTGGCATGGCGCCCACGGTGATCGCCTACAACGAGGTCTACAACGCGATCCAGAACGGCGTGATCGCCGCCGGCGAGAACGAGGCGGCGGGTGTGGAGCAGATGAAGTTCTTCGAGGTCGCGCCGCACCTGTCGATGACGCAGCACGCGATCACCATCCGGCCGCTGTGTTTTTCCTCGAAGACCTTCAAGAAGCTCGACCCGGCGCTGCAGGCCGCCGTGCTCAAGGCGGGCAAGGAGGCGGGCGCCCACGGCCGGCAGATCGAGTCGAGCGAGGACGAGGCCAAGCTCGTGAAGATGGAAAAGGAGGGCAAGCTCAAGCGCGTGCCCTTCGCCGGGCGCGACGAGATGAAGCGCCTCGTCGATCCGGTGATGGCCGCCTACGCCAAGGAGATCGGCGCCGAGGCGATCCTCGCGCAGATCAACGCGATCAAGTAAGAAGCCGGCCCGGAGCAACGGCGGCGGCGCAGGCCGCCGCCTTTTTTTGTGATCAGAACGCTGACCCGCTGGTACGCCCGGCTGCTGACGTGGCTGCTCGTCGCCTCGGTGCTGATCCTCATCGTGCCGGTGTCGCTGCAGATCTTCTCGCGCTACACCGCGCTGATCCCGAGCTACATCTGGACCGAGGAGATGGCGCGCTTCTGCTTCATCTGGTCGATCATGCTCGGCGCCATGGTCGGCATCCGCGAGGGCACGCACTTCGTGGTGGACCTGTGGCCGCGGATGAATCCGCGCGCGCAGGCCGCGGTGCGTATCGTCGCCAGCCTGTTCGTGCTGGCGTTCGCCTGCGTGTTCCTCTGGTGGGGCATCGAGTTCACGCGCTTCGCGCTCAACCGGATCTCCGAGCTCGCCGAGCTGCCGCTCTGGCTGATCCACCTGCCGTGGCCGATCGCCGGCGCGACCTGGTTGCTGTTCCTCGGCGAGCAGCTCTGGGATGACCTGCGCGTGGCGGCGGGCAAGGCGCCGCCGCCGGACGCCGCGCGCGACGAAGCCGCGGGGAGCATCACGTGAGCGGCGCGACCGTTCTCGATCCGGGCACTGCGAGCCTGATCATGTTCGGCGTGTTCTTCGCGCTGCTCGCGCTGCGCGTGCCGGTGGCGTTCGCGCTCGGCCTCGCCTGCCTGCCGGTGTTCGTGATCGAGGATCGCCTCACGCCGCAGAACCTGGTGCAGGAGACCTTCAACGCCTACAACTCGTTCATCCTGCTGGCGGTGCCGTTCTTCCTGCTCACCGCGAACCTGATGAACGTCGGCGGCATCACCACGCGCCTGGTGCGCCTGTCGCGCGACCTAGTCGGGCACTTCCCGGGCGGCCTCGCGCAGGTCAACGTGGTGCTGTCGATCTTCTTCGCCGGCATCTCGGGCTCCTCGACCGCGGACGCGGCCAGCCAGGCGAAGATCTTCATCGCGGCGCAGAGGAAGGAAGGCTACGACGACAGCTTCTCGGTGGCGATCACCGCGGTCTCGGCGGTGATCGCGGTGATCATCCCGCCCTCGATCCTGATGATCGTCTGGGGCGGACTGCTCACGGTCTCGATCGGCGGCCTGTTCATGGCCGGCATCATTCCGGGCCTGCTGATCGGGCTGGTGCAGATGGGCACCGTCCATATCTACGCCAAGCTGCGCAACTATCCAACCCATCCGCGCGCGACCCTGGTCGAGACCTTCAAGGCGATCGGCATCGCGGTGCCCGCGCTGATGACGCCCGTGATCATCATCGGCGGCAAGATCTTCGGCTGGTTCACCGCCACCGAGTCGGCCTGCATTGCGGTGCTGTACGCGGCTGCGCTGACGATGCTGGTCTACCGGGAAATGGACCTGAAGGGCCTGCACACGGCGCTGCTCGACACCGGGCGGCTCACCGGCGTGGCGCTGTTCTGCGTAGGCACCGCCTCCGCCTTCGGCTGGCTGCTCGCCTACTACCAGATTCCGAAGGCGCTGCTCGCCAACGTCGCTGCCTGGGGCATGGGCCCAGCGGCGACCGGTTTCTTCATCGCGGCGGTGTTCCTCGTGGTCGGCTGCTTCCTCGACGCGATTCCCGCGATCGTCATCGTCGGCACCGTGCTCGAGCCGCTCGCAAAGAGCGTCGGCATGGACCCGATCCATTTCGCCATGGTCGGCATCGTGTCGCTCGCATTCGGCCTGGTGACGCCGCCTTATGGCCTGTGCCTGATGATCTCGGCGCACGTCGCCGGCATGCGGGTCGTCGACACTCTGAAGGACGTGTTCATCATGCTGCTGCCGATGTTCGCGGTGCTCGCGTTGATCATCCTGTGGCCGGACCTGGTGCTGTTCCTGCCGCGGCTGTTCCCGCCCGGGACTCTGTGAGCGCGCCGGATTCCGCGCTGCTGTCGCTCAACACCGCGACCGTCAAGGCGCAGTGGACGCTGGCGCAGGCGATCGACGGCTGCGCGCGCCACGGCATCCGCGGCATCTCGCCCTGGCGCGACAAGCTCGCCGAGCTGGGTTTGAAAAAAGCGGTTTCTCTCATAAGAACCCATGACTTGACCGTGACCGGCCTGTGCCGCGGCGGCTTCTTCACCGCCAAAGACTGGCGCGACGACAACCGGCGCGCGATCGAGGAAGCGCACGCGCTCGAGGCCGATTGCCTGGTGCTGGTTGTCGGTGGTCTTCCGGAAGGTTCAAAAGACTTGAGCAAAGCCAGGGAAAGGATCGAGGAATCCATTTCGATGATTCTTCCCGAAGCGCGCGCGGCCGGCGTGCCGCTCGCGATCGAGCCGCTGCATCCGATGCAGGCCGCGGAGCGCGCCTGCGTCAACACGCTCGAGCACGCGCTCGATATCTGCGATGCGCTTGGCGACGGCATCGGGGTAGCGGTGGACGTCTATCACGTCTGGTGGGATCCGAAGCTCGAGGAACAGATCGCGCGCGCGGGCAGGCAGCGCATCCTCGCGTACCACATCTGCGACTGGCGGGTGCCTACGCGCGACCTGCTCAACGACCGCGGCATGATGGGCGACGGCGTCATCGACCTGCCGCGCATCCGCACCTGGGTCGAAGCTGCGGGCTACGCGGGCATGCACGAAGTCGAGATCTTCTCGGAGCTCGACTGGTGGCGGCGCGATCCCGACGAGGTCCTGAGAACCTGCAAGCTACGGCATCAGGCGTGCTGCTGAAAAATCAGATGCTCTAGACTGCGCCGCATGCCTGCACCGGCCGCGATCCGATCGGCGATATTGCTGGCGGCATGCCTCATGCTGCCGGGCGCGGCCGCCGCGCAATCGGCGCCGCCGTTGCTGGAATCCTACGGGCGCGTCGCGACGCTCCTGAACTATATGTCCGTCTACGTCGCCGAGTCGCTGCTCGCTTGCGCGGAGAAGAACGTGCTCACCGAGGAGCAGACGGAGGTGCGCTACGCGGCGTACCGCAAGCGCAACGCCGCGCTGCTCGAGCGCGCCGAGACCTGGAGCCAGCAGGCGGAGAAGCGGTTGCAGGCGCAGGGCGAGGAGCGCGCCGCGCAGCGCGTCGCGGAGGAAGCCGGCCTGAGCGCGATGGCGGCCGCCTCCGCGCGCGCGCAGGCCATGATCGGCAAGGCCGGCGACGCGCGCGCAGCCTGCGCGGAGATCCTTGCGGCGATCGAGGCCGGCCGCTACGACCTCTCGGGCAACGCCGAATTCGTCGACCTGCTGAAGGTGAACCCGTGAAGATCCTCATGACCGGCGCCTCGGGCTACATCGGCGGCAGCGTGGCCGATTTGCTGATCGAGGCCGGTCACGCGATCACCGGGCTCGCCCGCACCGAGGCCGCGGCGGCCAGGCTTCGCGAGCACGGCATCGATGCGGTGCGCGGTGACCTGAGCAGCCACGGCATCGTCAGGAACGCGGCGCGCGCGGCGGAGGCCGTCATCAACTGCGCCAACGCCGAGGACCCGTTCGTCGTCGCAGCCGTCCTCGAGGGGCTCGCAGGCTCGGGCAAGGCGTTCCTGCACACCAGCGGCTCGAGCGTGATCGGCGACAAGGCCGCCGGCAAGCGCTCGCCCACGATCTATCGCGAGGACACGCCGCACGAGCCGCTGCCGGAGAAGATCCAGCGCCACGCGGTGCAGGGCAGGGTGCTTGTGGCGGCCGGGCAGGGCGTGCGCTCGACGGTGCTTTGTCCCTGCCTGATCTACGGCCAGGGCCGGGGGGCGAACCCGGACAGCATCCAGGTGCCGAGCCTGATCCGCCAGGCAGTGAAAAGCGGCATCCCGCGCTATATCGGCGAGGGCGAGAACGTCTGGTCGACGGTCCACATCGACGACGTCGCCGGCGCCTATCTGCTCGCGCTCGAGCGCGCGCCAGCGGGCTCGTTCTACTTCATCGAGAACGGCGAGGCGAGCCTGAGGTCGATCGTCGAGTCGATCGCGCGCTTGCTCGGCGGCAAGGCCGCGCAGGGCTGGGACATCGATGCCGCGATCGCCGAGTGGGGCCCGCAGTCGGCGTGGTTCTCGCTCGGCGGCAACAGCCGCGTGAACGCCGACAAGGCACGCCGCGAGCTGGGCTGGAAGCCGCGGGGCGCGAGCCTCTTCGACGAGATCGAGCGCGGCTGGTACCGGCGCCAGCTCGACGCTGGCGCCTACGCGCCGCGCTAGTACTTGACGAAGATCAAGCAAGCCGGCCGTCCTTCGTCTAAGCTGGCCGCGATGAAAGCCGCCGACATCATGGCGAAGGAAGTTGTCGCGGTGCGCCCGGAGGATTCGACGCGCGAGGTTGCGCTGCTGATGGTCGAGCGGCGCATCAGTGGCGTGCCGGTGGTCGATGCGGAGGGGCGGGTGCTTGGCGTCGTGAGCGAGGGCGATTTTCTCCGGCGGCCCGAGCTCGATACCGACCGGCCGAGCAGCGGCTGGCTGAGTTTTTTCCTTTCGGAGGAGGATCGTGCGCGCGGCTTCGTCAAGTCTCACGGACTCAAGGCCCGGGACGTGATGACGCGGCCGGCGGTCTGCGTCGCTCCGGAAGCGCCGCTCGCGGAGGTGGTGCGGTTGATGGAACGGGGCAAGGTGAAGCGCCTGCCGGTCGTCGCCGACGGCAAGCTGGTCGGCATCGTCACGCGTGCCGATCTGCTGCGTGCTTTCGCCATGCAACCGGCCTCCCCGCCCGTCGCGTCGACGGATCAGGAGTTGCGCGATCGGATTGCGGCGTTGCTGCGCGACCAGGATTGGACCGCGAGCGCCATGGTCAACGTCGAGGTCGAGGCCGGCGTGGTGAGTATCTGGGGAACGGTGGAATCCGCTGCGCAGCGAGACGCGCTCATGCTCGCGGTGCGGGGCGTGCCCGGCGTGAAGGAAGTGGTGCCGCACCTGGGCCGGACGATGGCGGGCTGAGTCAGCGCGGGCGCGCAGGTACGATCCAGAGCAGGATCGGGTGCCCGCCGCTCTGCGCGGTGCGTTGCGGCGGCCAGTCGCCGAGGTCGAAGCGGTGCGACACGATGCGCGCGCCGGGCTTGAGCTCGGCGAGCAATTTCGCCTTCAGCCGCCGGTTCATCTCGGGAAACAGGAACAGCGTCACCACCGTCGCTTCGCCAAGGTCCGCGCCGAACAGGTCCTGTTGGCGGAAATCGACCCTGTGCGCGACGCCGGCCTCGCGCGCGTTGCAGCGCGCGAGCGCGACCAGTCGCGCGTCGAGCTCGATGCCGACGCCGCGCGCGCCGTAGTCGCGCGCCGCGGCGATCGGAATGCGGCCGTCGCCCGAGCCCAGGTCGTAGACCACGTCGGCAGGCGACACGCCGGCGAGGCGCAGCATCGCCGCCACTACCGGAGCGGGCGTGGGCAAGTGCAGCAGGTCGGCCTCGTGCGCTTGGGCGGCGTAGGGCTCGCGCGGCTCGGCGCATTGCGCGCTCGCCGCCGCTACCAGCACGAACGCTGCCAGCATGCAAAATACGCGCATGGCCGGAGACTATCCCATAGTGGATGCGCACCAGCATTTCTGGGATACGCGCGCCAACTACCATCCCTGGTTGCGCGATGAGCCGCCGATCGCGTTCCGCTACGGCGACTACTCGGCGCTGCGCCGGCCGTACCTGCCCGCCGACTATCTTGCCGATGCGCGCGGGCACGAGGTGGTGAAGACGGTGTATGTCGAGACCGAGTGGAATCCGCGCGATCCCCTGGGTGAAACCGCGTGGGTCGATGCATTGCGGCGCGAAAGCGGATTTCCTACCGTGATGGTGGCGCAGGCGTGGCTCGACCGGGAGGACGCGAGCGCGGTGCTCGAGCGGCAGGCGGCGTATCCGTTCGTGCGCGGCATCCGGCACAAGCCGCGGCCCGGCGCCATGCGCGATGCGCGCTGGCGCGCGGGCTATGCGCTGCTCGCGCGCCACGATCTTCGCTTCGACCTGCAATCGTCCTGGCGCGAGCTCGCCGATGCCGCCGCGCTCTGCCACGCGTTTCCCGGCACGCCGCTGATCCTCAACCACACCGGACTGCCCACCGATCGGAGTCCGCGGGGGTTGGCCGGCTGGAAGCAGGCGCTGCGCGGGCTCGCCGCCTGCCCGAACGCCGCGATCAAGATCTCCGGCATTTGCGTGCCCGGCGCGCGCTGGACGCCCGGGCTCAATCGCGAGGTGGTCCTTGCGGCAATCGATGTTTTCGGCGCCGAGCGCGCGATGTTCGCCAGCAATTTCCCCGTCGACGGGCTGTTGGCCAGCTTCGACGAGATCTATTCCGGCTTTCGCGCGATCGCGGCGGAATTCACGGCATCCGAGCGGCGCGCGCTTTTCCACGACAATGCGGTTCGCATCTACGCCATGGAGTGAGCATGCCCAGCAAAGCAAGCATCGGTTACGCCGGCGTCGGCCTGATGGGCCTGCCGATGGTGAAGCGCCTCCTGTCGCTCGGCTATCCGGTCAGGGCGTTCGACATCGTTGCCGCGAAGGTCACCGACGCAGGAGCGGTGCCGGCCACGTCGGCCGCCGACGCCGCGACAGGCGCGGAGTTCGTGCTGCTCAATTTGCCGACCACCGAAGCGGTGGAGCAGGCGGTGTTTGGCGAGACGGGCGTCGCGTCCGCATTGCGGCCGCCGCAGCTCGTCGTCGACTTCTCCACCATCAAGGTCGAGAAATGCAAGGCGTTCGCGCGCAAGCTGCGCGCGGCAACCGGCTGCGGCTGGATCGATGCTCCGGTCTCGGGCGGTCCGCCCGCCTCGGGGACCGGCACGCTCACCGTCATGGCCGGCGGCGAGCCTGCCGACATCGAGCGCGCGCGGCCGCTCTTCGCCGACATCGCCGGCCGGTTCACCCACATGGGGCCGGCGGGTGCCGGCATGGTCGCGAAGATGCTGAACCAGCTCATCGTCGGTTGCGGCCACGCGGTCATGGCTGAGGCGGTGATTCTCGCCGAAGCCGCGGGCATCGATGCCGCGCGGCTGCCCGAGTGCCTGGCCGGGGGGCACGCCGACGGCTCGCTGCTGCAGAACCTGTACCCGCGCATGCAGCGGCGGGATTTCCGTCCGCTGGGCTACTCACGCCAGCTGCTGAAGGACCTTGAAATGGTGCACGAGTATGCCGCGGCCCTGAAAGCGCCAACCCCCATGATGGGCGAGGCTCTGTCGCTATACCGCATGCTGGTCCACCAAGGACACGCCGAGCTGGACACTGGAGCGCTCGTCAGGCTCTACGACCCCGCTGCGCCAACGGCAGCAACGTGATGCATTCTGCGTCGATCGGGGCGGCCTGCTGCACAGCAGCAGAAACGCGACGCGATACGACCCGATTCAATTCGAACCAAGCCCTTGCACAGCGCAATGGATTGAGGTTGTGAGTTCACCGTTTGGTGAATTAGTATCCGATCGGACGCGCAAGGAGGCGCGGACCGGGACCTCGGCCAGACGCGGACGATCCCGGCAACCAAACGGAGGAGGGATCGATGAGCACCAGAAATTCCACGAAGTGGACGACGGTTGCGTTGGCCGTGGCGGGAGCCTTGGCTGTCAACGCCGCGCAGGCGCAGCAGCCGAAGGTGAACTGGAAGTTGCAGAGCGCGTTTGGCAGTTCGCTCACGCACCTCGGGGTCTCAGCGACGCGGTTCGTCAAGGACGTCGAGGAAATGACGGACGGCAACTTCGTCATCAAGTTCCACGAGCCCGGTGCGTTGGTGCCGGTGCTGGAATGCTTCGATGCCGCTTCCAAGGGCTCGGTGGATGCCTGCTGGTCGCCGGCGGGCAACTATGCCGGCAAGTACGCGGCGTTGTCGTTCTTTACTGCGGTGCCCTTCGGTCCGGGCTACGGCGAGTTCATGGCCTGGAAGATTTTCGGCAACGGTAACAAGCTGCGCGACGAGATCTATGCCAAGCATGACCTGATCGCGTTCGACGCGCTGGCGATCGGCCCCGAGACCTCGGGCTGGTTCCGCCGCGAGATCAAGTCGATGGACCAGATCAAGGGGCTCAAGATGCGCTTCTTCGGCCTGGGCGCGAAGGTGATGCAGAAGCTCGGGGTCTCGACCCAGATGCTGGCGGCCTCGGACATCTTTCCGGCGCTGGAGCGCGGCGTGATCGACGCCACCGAGTTCTCCATGCCCGCCATGGACATCAAGCTGGGTTTCCACCAGGTGGCGAAGTTCAACTACTTCCCGGGCTGGCACCAGTCGGTGTCGATGACCGAGATCATGATGAACAAGAAGGTCTTCGACTCGCTGCCCAAGTCCTACAAGAAAATCATCGAGGTCGCGGCGGGCAACCAGCTTTCCTACACCTACGCGGAAACGGAAGCGACGCAATTCGGCGTCATGGCCGAGATGCGGGACAAGCACAAGGTGCAGGTCAAGCGCTGGAAGGACAGCGAACTCGCCATTTTCGAGAAGGCCTGGCTGGATGTGATCGCGGAAGAATCCGCGAAAGACCCGCTGTTCAAGCGGATCGCCGACGACTACCTGGCCTTCCGGAAGAACTACGCGATCTGGGGTGACGCGCAGTTCATGAAGCCGACCTATCTCGCCCCCAAGCCCGCAGCGCAGCCTGCGGCGGCGAAGAAGTAATTGATGACGTTTCGGCGCCAGCGGCCGTGCCCTAGGCACGGTGCTGGCGCCGTGCTTGTTTTGGGGAAGCTCTGATGGAATTCTTGGTCAAACTGGGAAGCCGGCTCGGCAATCGCTACGTCGTGGCGATCGGCCTGATCCTGCTGCTTGGCTTCGGCTACGCCTACGTGACCGGGCTCCAGCCTGCGGCGCGCGCCGACTTGCTCGTCAAGGCGCGCGCGCTGCTGCCGATGTTCATGTTTCTTACGCTCGGGATACTGCTGTTTTCCGGCTACCCGGTGGCGTTCATCCTCGGGGGCCTCGCGCTGATCTTCGGCCTGCTCGGCTTCCTGCTCGGCTCGTTCAAGATGGTGCATTTCTTCAATTTCGTGCCGCGCATCTGGGGCCAGGCGGCCGAGAACCTGGTGCTGGTGGCGATCCCCACCTTCATCTTCATGGGCGTGATGATGGAGCGCAGCGGCATCGCCCAAGACCTGCTGTATTGCGTGCAGCTGATCCTGAAGCGCGTGCCGGGCGCACTCGCGCTCGGGGTCACCATCATGGGCACGATCCTCGCGGCGATGACCGGCATCATCGGCGCCTCGGTCACCATGATGACCGCGCTCGCCCTGCCCACCATGATCAAGCAGGGCTACAGCCACGCGCTGTCCTGTGGCACCATTGCGGCTGCGGGCACGCTGGGCATCCTCATTCCGCCCAGCATCATGCTGATCGTCATGTCCGACCTGCTCTCGGTCTCGGTCGGCAACATGTTCTCGGCGGCGATCATTCCGGGCCTCACGCTGGCGGCGATGTATATGTTGTTCATCTTCCTCGCCGCCAAGCTCAAGCCCTCGCTCGCGCCGCCCCTGCCGCCCGACCTGCTGACGGTGCCCAAAGGCAAGCTGGGTCCGCTGCTCTTCCGCGCCTTCTTCCCGCCGGTGTTCCTCATCGGCACCATCAAGCTTTCGATCCTGCTCGGCTGGGCGACGCCGAGCGAGGCGGGCGCGGTCGGCGCGGGCGGCGCGATCGTGCTCGCCGCGCTGTGGGGCCGGCTCAACTGGAAGATGATGAACACCGTCTGCCAGAGCGCGGCGCGCACCATCTCGATGGTGTTCTTCATCATCATCAGCGCGACCTGCTACGCGTTCGTCTACCGGCAGCTCGGCGGCGACGACGTGGTCGAGCACTGGATCAAGGAAGCGGGCCTGGGGCCCTGGGGCTTCGTGATCCTGGTGATGGCGATCGTGTTCCTGCTCGGCTTCTTCCTCGACTGGATCGAGATCACCCTGATCGTGCTGCCGGTGTTCGCGCCGCTGATCGGGACGCTCGACTTCGGCGATCATGTGCCCAAGGCCGACGTCGTCTACTGGTTCCTGATCTGCCTGGCGGTCAACCTGCAGACCTCGTTCCTCACGCCGCCGTTCGGCTTTGCGCTCTTTTACCTGAAGGGCATCGCGCCGAAGGAAGTGAAAATCCAGAGCATCTACCTCGGCATCGTTCCCTTCGTCATCATCCAGCTCATCGGCCTGATCCTCGTCATGGCGTACCCGCAGCTTGCGCTGTGGCTGATGCACGTGAGTTACGATTGACCATGCAGACCGATAAGAGCGGAACATCGACGGGCGAAATGCCGCGTGCAGTCCGGGTTGCCGCCCGGCTGCGGCGGTTGGTGGATACCGTCGGCGGCTGGGGCGCCTGGCTGATCGTGCCGGTGGTGGTGATCACCTGCATCGACGTCATCGGCCGCAAGATCGGCTACGAGGACGAGGAAACCGGCAGGATCTACCGCCTGCAGGGGTGGCTCGCGGACAACCTGGGCGCGTTCTTCCAGTCCACCATCCTGCAGGAACTGGAGTGGCATTTCCATGCCGCACTGTTCGCGCTCGTGCTGGGCTATGGCGTGGTCTACAACACCCACGTGCGCATCGACCTGATCCGCGACAGCCTGGATTTCCGCAAGAAGGCGTGGCTGGAGTTCGTGGGGCTCACCTTCTTCATGATTCCGTATTGCGCGATCGTGATTTTTTTCGCCTTCGAATATACCTATGCGTCGTACATGATCAACGAGTCCTCGAACTCGACCGTCGGCCTGACTCACCGCTGGATCATCAAGAGCGTGTTCATCGTCGGCCTGCTGGTGGCGGTGATCTCCGGGATCGCCGCCTGGCTGCAGGTCGCGACCATCCTGTGGGGGCCGAAGGAGCTGCGCTTTCCGCTGATGACGCTCGATTGGCCCGAGGAGGACGCGAAGATCGAGGGCAAGACGCGCGTCAAGCTCGAGGACGAATACGGCCTGCGGCTGTCGGACCCGGCTGCACCCACCGACCCGACGCTCGCCGCCGCCCCGGACAAGGGCAAGGCGAAGGCGGCGGCGCCGCCAGCCTGAGTTTCACCGGTGGAGTCCGCGTGGGAAAAGCTCGTCAAGCGCTACGTCTGGAATGACGAGCGCACACCTTACTTCACGCGCGTTGCCAACCTCACCCGGCTGCAGGCGCACTACGAGCTGTTCGGCTACTCGCTGCTTGTCGGTGTGCTGTTCGCGGCGCTGTCCGTGGCGGCGCTGTCGAGCGCGTTGCCGCATGGCGACGCGCCGGGAGTTTCTCTCTACGCGTTCACGGTGTCTTGCGCAGCGGTACTGCTTGGCGCGACCCGGCATCCGTGGGCGGCAATCTGGTGCGCGGGCTCACCGCTTGCCCTGCTGGCGTACTTCGCTGTCTGGGGCTTCCATCCCAGCCTCGAGTTCGGCGACAAGGTTCTGCTGGTCGCGGGCGTAGTCGCCTGGCTGCTGTACTCGCCCCGGGTGGTGGCCGTGGCGCGCGCCTGGCAGGAACTCGCCGGACCCGACTGAGCGCGCGGGGCGTGCCACGACGGCAGCAACCGCCTTTCGCCGGCATGCCTGGGCCTACGCCGTCGCCGCGTGCGCCCTGACCGCGGCCAATTGGTACACGGGCGGCACTTGGTGGTCGTTCTGGCCGCTCGCCGCGTGGGGCGTCGTGTTCGCGGTGCATTTCCTGATCCACAAGGCGAGGACGGTGGACGAGCGCTGGGTCGAGGAGCGCGCCGCCGACCTGCATTCCAAGAGTTATGACGCGGGCCATATCGACCAGATTGCCGCGGACCAGAAAAAGAAATAGCCGCAGGCCATGAAAATCGTCCGCGTCGAGGCGGTGCCGCTTGCCATTCCCAGCCGCTACGGCGCAGAGGGCTGGTCGCTGGGGTCGGGCGGCTGGAAGGCGCTGGATTTCTGCCTGGTGCGCGTGGACACCGATGCCGGCATCACCGGCTGGGGCGAGGCGTTCTCCTACTCCTGCCGGCGCGCGGTGGTCGCCGCGGTACGGGACATGATTGCGCCGATCGCCGTCGGGCGCGATGCCGTCGATATTGCCGGCCTGCATGCGGAGATCCAGAAGCGATTGCACATCTTCGGCCGCTTTGGCATCACCGCGTTCGCGCTCTCGGGCCTGGACATCGCGCTCTGGGACATCGCCGGCAAGGCAGCGGGCAAGCCCTTGCATGCGCTCCTCGGGGGCGCGCGGCGAGAGCGGCTGGACTGCTATGCCAGCCTGCTGCGCTACGCGTACGCCGCGCTTGCCGCGCGTTACTGTGAGCAAGCGGTGGGCGAGGGCTTCGGCGCGATCAAGCTGCATGAAGTGAGCGAGCCGGTAATTGCAGCGGCGCGTTCTGCGGTACCGAAGTCCGCCGCGCTGCTGCTCGACGTCAACTGCGAGTGGAACGTCGCGCAGGCGAGCGCGATTGGCAGGCGCCTTGCGCCGCTGGGACTCGACTGGTTCGAGGAACCGGTGTTCCCCCCGGAGGATGGCGCAGGCCTGCGCGCGGTGGGCGAGGCCTGCGGCATTCCCATCGCAGCCGGGGAGAACTGCTGCTTCGCGACGCAGTTCGCGGCCCTGTTCGATGCCGGGGCGGTGCAGTACGCGCAGCCCTCGGTCACCAAAGTGGGCGGCATCACCGAGTTCCGCAAGGTCGCCCAGCTCGCCGCCGCGCAGAGAGTGAAGCTCGCACCCCACTCGCCCTACTTCGGGCCGGGCGCGCTGGCGACGCTGCACCTCATCGCCGCGCTGGCACCGGACGCGCGCTTCGAGTATTTCTACCTGCAGGCGGACGCCTGGCTGTACGGCGACCTGCTGGCGCCCCGGGACGGAAAACTCGGGGTGCCGCAGGGGCCCGGGCTCGGAGGCGATCCCGACCCGGACGTGATTCGTCGTTATCGGGCGGAGTAAGCAGGCATGAAAGCCTGCGTCATCGATGCGGGGGACGGGTCGTGGCCGGGGCGTTGGAAGCTGTAAACATCGAGGACCTGCGCTCCGCGGCGCGCCGGCGCCTGCCGCGCATGATTTTCGATTTCATCGACGGCGGCGCCGAGGACGAGGTGACCTTGCGCGGCAACCGCACGGCGTTCGAGCGCGTGCAGCTGCTGCCGCGCGTGGTGCGGGATGTGTCCCGGCTGGATACCTCGGCCGAAATCCTCGGCGCGGCGTCGGCGTATCCTTGCGTCATCGCGCCGGTCGGCTCGGCCGGCATGGCCTGGCCCGGCATCGACGTGGGCATCGCGCGCGTGGCCGCTGCAGCCGGGATCCCGTTCGCGCTGTCGACCAACGCCACCTCCTCGATCGAAGAGGTCGCCGACAAGGCGCCGGGGCGGCACTGGTTCCAGCTCTACGTGCTGCACGATCGCGAGTTCACCGATTCGCTCATCGCGCGCGCGGCGGCGGCGGGCTACGAGGCGCTGGTGGTGACCGTGGACCTCGCCTCCGGCGGCAAGCGTGAGCGCGACGCGCGCCATGGTTTTTCAGTCCCGTACCGCATGCAGCTGCGCCACCTCTGGCAAGGCGCGCTGCGCCCGGCCTGGGCGCTGCGCATCCTCGCCAACGGCGGCATGCCGGAGTTCGTCAACGTGCGCGGCCTGGAGCGCATCCAGCGCGCCGATGTCGCGGCGACCTCGTCGGTGATGAGCCGGCAGATGGACGATTCGTTCGACGATGCCAAGTTCGCGCGGCTGCGCGATCGCTGGAAGGGCAAGCTCGTGGTGAAGGGCGTTTCGCGCGCCGACGACGCCGAGCGTTTGGTCGCGCTGGGGGCCGATGCGGTCTGGGTCTCGAACCACGGCGGACGGCAGCTCGATGGCGCGATCGCCTCGCTCGATGCGATGCCGCCGATCGTCGCGGGGCTGGTTGCGGTGGATGCGCATGCCCCTACGATACCCCTTGGCGTTCAGCGCTTGATGCGGATCAGCAGCACCAGCGGCAGCACGGTGAGCGACGTTGCAATGAAGAACACGAACGCATCCAGGTAGCCGATCATCGACGCCTGGCGCGCCATCTCGCGCGACAGGGCCGCCAAGCCCTTCGCCTCGGACAAGTTCCAGGCCCCGGTCATCCAGGGCATGGAAAGGGACGGGCTGTACGGGGTGACGCGTTCGGCGATCTCCGCGTAGCTGGTGCGCGTCATGTGCACCGCGAGCGTAATGCTGAGCGAGATGTGGATGCTCGAGCCGACGTTGCGCACCATGTGGAACACGGCCGAGCCCTGGGCGATCAGCCCGGCCTCCAGCGTGGCGAAGCTCACCATGGTGATCGGCACCCAGAGCACGCCGACGCCGAAGCCTTGCAGCGCCATCGGCCAGAAGACGTCGGCCGTGCTCGGGTTGACATCCAGTTGCGCGAGCTGCCAGGCCGCCCAGGCCTGCAGGAGGAAGCCGAGCACGATCATGGCGCGCGGATCGAACCGGCTGGCGAAGATCATGATGAAGAACGCGAGCAGCGTCCCCAGGCCGCGCGCGCCCAGCACGAAGCCGATCACCGAGTCCGGATAGCCGCTGACTCCCTGCAGCATCGGCGGCAGCAGCGTCATCGGCGTGAAATTGAGCATGCCGAACACGAACACCAGCGCGACGCCGATGGCGAAGTTGCGGTCCGCGAGCAGGCGCTTGTCGAGAAAAGGCTGCTCTGCGGTCGCACTGTGGGCGATGAAGCCGTACAGCGCGATCCCCGCGATCGCCGCCCAGGCGACGATCTCGGCCGAGTCTAACCAGTCGGCGCGCTCGCCGCGGTCGAGCATCAGCTGCACGCTCGCCAGCGTGGCCGAAAGCAGCAGGAACCCCAGCCAGTCGAGGCGCAGCTTCGCCGCCGGCTCGCGGTCGTGGATGAAAGCCAGGGTGCCGAGCAGCGCGAGCACGGAGAACGGCAGGATCATGTAGAACACCCAGCGCCAGTCGTAGGCCTCGGAGAGCCAGCCGCCGGCCATCGGGCCGACCACCGGCCCGAGCACCGAGCCCATGCCGAAGATGGCGAGGACGGCGCCCATGCGGTGTTTGGGATAGGTGTCCAGGATGATCGCCTGCGACACCGGCACCAGCGGCGCGCCGATCGCGCCCTGCAGGATGCGGAACAGCACCAGCTCGCCCAGCGAGTCGGCCAGGCCGCAGGCGAGCGACGCCACGCCGAAGCCGGCGACGCCGAAGATGCACAGGTTGCGCCGGCCGAAGCGCGAGATCAGCCAGCCCGCGAGCGGCGTCGCCACGGCGGTCGCGACCAGGTTGGAAGTCACCACCCAGGCGATCTGGTCGGGCGTGGCGGACATCGCCCCCTGCATCTGCGGCAGGGATACGTTGGCGATGGTGACCGTCATCGCGTAGAGGAACGTCACCGAGGTGCAGGTCGCGAGCACCAGCGCCCGCTCGAGCTCGGCGGCCGCGCCCGTCGCCTGGGCGAGCGGAACTTCGCGGGCCGTCAACGGTTCCCGTTCCCTCTTCTCAGCGCCCGGACGAACCGAACGGCTTCGGGTAGCCGCGGCTGCGCCCGGTGTCGATGCTCACGCTCACCGTCATGCCCACGCGCAGCGGCGGCTGCCCGGCGCCGCCCGGCTCGATGTCCAGGAGCACGGGCACGCGCTGCACCACCTTGATCCAGTTGCCCGTCGCGTTCTGCGGCGGCAGCAGCGCGGACTCTGCGCCCGTCGCCGGCGCGATGGTGTTGATCCGCGCCTGCCACTCGAGGCCGGGATAGGCGTCGGCGACGATGCGCGCCGCCTGGCCGACGCGCATGCCGGCGAGCTGGGTTTCCTTGAAGTTGGCCTCGATCCAGTGGTTGCCGGCGAG
This sequence comes from Burkholderiales bacterium, assembly GCA_049651845.1. Classification (GTDB taxonomy): domain Bacteria; phylum Pseudomonadota; class Gammaproteobacteria; order Burkholderiales; family SG8-39; genus RBG-16-66-20. The sequence goes on from JBASCW010000052.1 coordinate 54,008, forward strand.
CACCAGGCTGAAGACAGCGACGCCGCGCGCCGCCTGCGCGCCGGGCTGGAGCTTCATGTTGTTGACCGTTCCCGCGGCGGGAGCGGTCACCTGCGTGCGCGCGAGATCCAGTGCCGCCGCGTCCCGCGTCGCCTGCGCTTCGCGCACCCGAGGGTGGCGCTCGACCGGCAGCTTGGCATCGCCGCTAAGGCTGGAGAGCACCCGCGCGCCGCGCTCCTGCACCGAGGTGAGCCGCGCGCGCGCCGCCGCGAGGTTATGGCGCGCCTCGTCGTAGGCGTCCTCGCGCACCATGCCGCGCTCCCTCAGCCGCTGCTGGCGTTCCAGTTGCAGCGTAAGGAAACGGATGCGCTCTTCGGCCTCCACGGCGTCGGCGAGCGTGGCGCGGTACTCGGCGCGCAGCGTCTCCACTTCGGTGCGGGCGCTTGCCAGCTGCGCGTCGGCGCGCGCGAGCGCCATCTCGAAGGGCGCCGCATCGATGCGGAACAGCAGCTGGTCGCGGGCGACCGCCTGATTGTCGCGCACCGCGACCTCGGCGACGCGCCCGGCGACCTCTGCGCTGACCGCGACGACGTGCGCCTTGACGTAGGCGTTGTCGGTTTCAAGGTAGCGTCCGCCCTCGGCGTAGTAGTGCAGCCCGGCCGCGGCCGCGACGAGTGGCACGGCGACGAGCAGCAGCGCGCGCAGCAGCCTGCGGCTCGGGCGCGGCCCGGTCACCGGAGGTTTTCCTTGATCGCCAGGAGGGTGTCGACGAAGCGCTCGCGCTCCGCGGTGCCGATGCCGGTGAGCGCATCGCGCCGCAGTTCCGCGGCGATCGTGCGCATCGTGCGCAGGGCCGGTTCCACCTCGTCGGTGAGGTGCACGCGCCAGACGCGGCGGTCCGACGCGTCGTGCTCGCGCCGCACCCAGCCTTTCGCTTCCAGGCGGTCGAGCAGGCGCCCGAGGGTAGGCTTCTCGATCTCCAGAGTCTCGGCCAGCTCGGTCTGGCTCACGCCGTTGCTGCGGTAGAGGTGCGTGAGCACCCACCACTGCGCGCGCGTCAGGCCGAGCTTGCGGATGCGCCGGTCGTAGGCGGTGCGCATCAGCCGCGCCACGTCGTTCAGCAGGAAGCCGAAATTGCGGGACAGGTCCTCTCGCAGCATGCCCGCCATGATAGTTGCCTAGCTTACGATAAGCAAGGCAATGGAAAGCCGCTCCGGTATCATCCCCCCGTTTCAACCCTCGACCCGGAAGGCGTGGCATGCGCGGTGCAGTATTCCTCGGCAATAGGAAAATCGAGATCCGCAGCTTTCCCGATCCGACGCCGGGCCCGGGTGAGGTGGTGATTCAGATGAAGGCCTCGGGCATGTGCGGCAGCGACCTGAAGTTCTACCGGCCGCCGCCCGGCGAGGCGCAGAAGGCGCTTGGCCTCGGCAGCAACGTCGAGCCCTTCATCGGCGGCCATGAACCCTGCGGCGTGATCGCCGCGCGCGGGCGGGGCGTCTCCGAGCGCGAGGCGCCGATCGGCCAGCGCGTCATGAATCACCACTATGCTGGATGTGGCATCTGCAGTCATTGTCGGTTGGGCTGGTCGCAGCTATGCCGCGCGGGAATCGTGGTTTACGGCGTTACCGGCAATGGCGGGCACGCCGAATACCTCAAGGCGCCGGCGCGCACGATGGTGCCGCTGCCGGACGAGCTTTCTTTCTCGGAAGGCGCCGCCGTTTCCTGCGGCACGGGGACGGCTTTCGGTGCCCTGCGCCGCATGCATGCGCAGGGCGGGCAGACCCTGGCGGTGTTCGGCCAGGGGCCGGTGGGGCTCTCGGCAACGCTGATCGGCGCGAAGATGGGGGCACGCGTCATTGCCGTGGAGACCAACATGGAACGTCTGGCGCTGGCGAAGCAGTTCGGCGCCACCGATCTCGTCGACGCATCGAAGGAAGATGCAGTGAAGGCGCTCAAGGACCTCACGCGGGGCGAAGGCGTGGACCTCACGCTGGAGTGCAGCAGCGCTTCGGCGGCGCGCCTGGCGGCCGTGCGTGCGGTCCGGACCTGGGGCACGGCCTGCTTCGTGGGCGAGGGCGGCGATGTGACGCTGGATGTGTCGCCGGATCTGCTGCGCCGCCAGGTCACGCTGATCGGCTCGTGGACCTTCAGCGCGATGGGAATGGGCGAGTGCGCGCGCTTCATCGCCGACAACGGCATCAAGCTCGACCGCATCTTCACTCACCGCTGGAAGCTGGACCAGGCGGACGAGGCCTACAAGGTGTTCGATGCCCAGTCCTCGGGCAAAGGCGTGATCGAGTTCTAGCGGGAGGAGGCCGCGGGGGTACCCGGGTTTCCCTGTTCCCAGCTATAGGGCGTGCCCTGGGTGTTGACGTACAGGGCGTAGAGCGAGGTGCTCGCCGCCATGAACAGGCGGTTGCGCTCCAGGCCCCCGAAGCAGACGTTGGCGCAGCGCTCGGGCAGGTCGATGCGGCCGATCAGCTTGCCCTGCGGGTCGAAGACGTGCACGCCGTCCAGGCCCGGCTCGCCCATCCCCCAGCCGCACCACAGGTTGCCATCCATGTCGACGCGAAAGCCGTCAGGCGTGCCTTTCGGACCGGCGCTGATCAGCACGCGCGAATTTTTCAGGGTGTTGTCTTTGGTCACTTCAAAGGAAAGAATTTCCCTGGGCACCGAGCGTGACTGCACGACGTACAGAAGCTTCTCGTCGGGCGAGAACGCGAGGCCATTGGGCTGGTTGATGCCCTCGGCGACCACCGTCACCTTGCCCGAAGGATCCCAGCGGTAGACGTTCGTGGGCAGCTCTGGCTCGGCCTTGTGGCCCTCGTACCAGCCGAGGATGCCGAAGGTCGGGTCGGTGAACCAGACCGAACCGTCCGATTTGCAGACGATGTCGTTCGGAGAATTCAATCTCTTGTTGTCATAACTATCAACTAAGGAGATCACGCGCCCATCCGGTTCGGTGCGCGAAACGCGCCGCCCGCCGTGCTCGCAGGTGAGCAGCCGGCCCTGGCGGTCGCGCGTGTTGCCGTTGGCGTAACCCGAAGGCTTGCGGAACACCGACGCCACGCCCGTCTCCTCGTCCCAGCGCCACATGCAGTTGCCCGGCACGTCGCTCCAGACGAGCGAGCGCAGGTCGCCGATCCAGACCGGGCCCTCGCCCCAGCGCGTGATGCCGGTGGCAAGGCGCTCTACCTTAGTGAGCGGCAGGCGATACTTGTCGAACGCTCCGTCCACGGGGATGATCGAAGGATCGGGATAGCGCTGGCTGGGCTGCCAATCAGAGGTCATTTACGGACGCCAGGTTGCCGGAGTGAGGTCGCCAGAATATACGAGATGAAAGGAGCGCGATGAAGTCCGTCCTGATCACCGGCGCCGCCGGCGACGTCGGCACGCACCTGCGGCGGGAGCTGGCGGGGAAGTATCGAATCGTCGCCTCGGATTTGAGAACTCCGAAACAGGCGTTCAAGGGCCAGCCGTTCAAGCGCGCCGATATCTCGAAGATGTCGGACGCGCTGCGCATCACCAAAGGTGTCGATGCCATCGTGCACCTGGGCGGCTACTCGGTCGAGGGCCCCTGGGAGGGCATCCTCAGCGCCAACCTGATCGGCTGCTACAACGTGTTCGAGGCCGCGCGGCGCAACGGCGTAAAGCGCATCCTGTTTCCCACCTCCAATCACGCGACCGGCTTCTATCCGCGCAGCCAGACCATCGACCATCGCGTCTATCCGAAGCCCGACAGCCGCTACGGCGTCTCCAAGGTCTTCGGCGAGGCGCTCGGCAGCCTCTACGCCGACAAGTACGGCATGCAGTTCCTCATGATCCGGATCGGCAACGTCAACCCGGCGCCGATCGACAAGCGGCGCCTGTCGATCTGGATCTCGCCGCGCGACATCGCGCAGCTGGTGACCATCGGCATCGAGCACCCGGACATCCGCTTCGAGATCGTCTACGGCATCTCGGGCAACAAGCGCGCCTGGTACGACAACTCGAACGCCTTCCGGCTGGGCTACAAGCCGCAGGACGACGCCGAGAAGTGGGCTGCCGAGCTGCTGGCGAAGGAGCCCGCGGGCGGCGACCCGGTCGCGGAGAGATTCCAGGGCGGCGTGTTCTGCGTAGCGGAAGACATTCCGAACCCCGCGCCCTTGCCGAAGAAGAAAAAGAAGCGCAAGTAATGCGGAGCAAACCGAAGCTCGCGATCCCGGCGGGTGCCGTGCGCGCGCTCGCCCTCTGGCGCATCGCGTGAGTCCGAGGGGGGGTTGATTCTCGCGGTGCGGCGGTGCAGCATGAATGCCGCATGACAGCCGCGCAGGGCGTTTTGCTGGATATCGACGGGGTGCTCACCGTGTCCTGGCGCGCGCTGCCGGGCGCCGTGAACGCCGTCGCCGAGCTGCGCGCGGCCGGCCACCGGCTGCGCTTCGTCACCAATACCACCTCGCGATCGCGGCGAGTGCTGAGCGAGACGCTGGCCAAAGCCGGGTTCGACATCGCCGCCGACGAGATCCTGACGGCCGCCGCGGCGACCGGCGCCTACCTGCGCCGCGTGCATGCGCGCGAGCGCTGCTTCGTGCTGACCAGCGGCGACGTGACCACCGACCTGGAAGGCGTCACTATCACCGGTCCGGGCGAGCCCGCCGACCTGGTGGTGATCGGCGGCGCCGGCGTCGAGTTCACCTACGATGCGCTCAACCACGCGTTCCACCTGCTGCAGCAGGGCGTGCCGCTGGTGGCGATGCACCGCAACCTGTACTGGCAGACCGGCGACCGGCTGACGCTGGACTCCGGCGCGTACATCCTCGGGCTGGAGAAAGCGGCCGGCGCGCGCGCCGTGGCGATCGGCAAGCCCGCGCGCGCCTTCTACGAGGCGGCGCTCGCCGAGCTCGGCCTGCCGGCCGAGCGCGTTGCGATGGTGGGTGACGACATCGAAGCGGACGTGGAGGGCGCGAAGAACGCCGGCCTCGCCGGCATCCTCGTGCGCACCGGCAAGTTCCGCCAGGCCGATCTCGACCGCGCCGGCGTGGTGCCAGACGCGGTGCTCGGATCCATCACGGAGCTGCCGGCCTGGCTGCGCGCGCGAGTAAGAAAAAGGGGGTCAGAGCAACATTTCCCCGACGACTAAAAAGTCGTCATTCGGCAACTCCGGAAATGTTGCTCTGACCCCCTTTTTCTTCAGTCGTCCGCGTGCGCGGCGGGGCGGTGCGCGGCCACCAGCTTCTGCTGCAGCGCGGGCGGCGCCGGGTCGTAGTGGCTGAACTCGAAGGTGTAGGAGCCGTGGCCCGCGGTGAGCGACTTCAGGCGCGCCGGGAAGTGCTCGAGCTCCGAGAGCGGTGCCTGCGCGAGGATCTGCACCGTGCCCGGGCGCGGCGCGTCCGAGCCCTTGATCTGACCGCGGTGCCCGGAGAGCTCGCCCGCGATGTCGCCCATCTTCTGCTCGGGCGCGACCACGTCGACGTTGACGATGGGTTCGAGCACGATCGGCCGCGCCTTGCCGAGCGCATCGAGGAAGGCCTTGCGCCCCGCCGAGACGAAGGCCACTTCCTTCGAGTCCACGGGATGGTGCTTGCCGTCGTAGACGATCACGCGCAGGTCCTGGATCGGGTAGCCGGCGACGAAGCCCGAGGCGAGCACGCCGCGGATGCCCTTCTCGACGGCCGGGATGAACTGGTTCGGGATCGCGCCGCCCTTCACCTTGTCGACGAACTCGAAGCCCTTGCCGCGCGGCAGCGGCTCGACCTTGAGGTATACCTCGCCGAACTGGCCCGCGCCGCCGGTCTGCTTCTTGTGGCGGCTGTGGCCCTCGGCGCGCGCGGCGATGGTCTCGCGGTAGGGGATCGACGGCGGCCGCGTGTCGAGCTCGATCTTGTACTGCCCCTGCATTTTCTCGAGCATCGTCTTCAGGTGCATCTCGCCCAGCCCGCGGATCACCATCTCATTGGCCTGCGCGTTGTGCTCGAGGCGAAAGCACGGATCCTCGGCCATCAGCTTGTGCAGCGTGTCGGAGACCTTCTGCTCGTCGCCGCGCTTTCTCGGCTGCACCGCGAGGCCGAACACCGCGACCGGCAGCTCGAGCGGGCGCGCGTGGATGTGCGCGTCGCCCGGCGAGTCGTGCAGGATGTGGTCGAACTGGATCTCCTCGATCTTGGCGATCGCGCAGATGTCGCCGGGCACCGCTTCCTGCACCTCGACCTGCGTCTTGCCCCTGAGCACGTAGAGGTGTCCGGCCTTCACGGGCTTGCGGCCCTCGCCGACGTAGAGCTGCGTGCCCGGCGTGATGCGGCCCTGGTGCACGCGGAACACCGCGACCCGGCCGATGTAGGGGTCGATCTCGACCTTGAACACGTGCGCGAGCGCATGCAATCCCGGATCGGGCAGCGCCGTGAGCTCGGCGGGCGCCTCGCCGCCCGCCGGCACGTTGAGGTAGATGGGCGGGTTGCCTTCGGCCGGGTTGGGCAGCAGCTTGACGATCACGTCGAGCAGCTCGGCGATGCCGGCGCCCGTCTTCGCCGAGGTGAACACCACCGGGATCAGGTGGCCTTCGCGCATGGCGCGCTCGAGCGGCTCGTGCAGCTCCTCGGGCGCGACCTCGCCCTTGTCGAGATAGACGCTCATCAGCTTCTCGTCCACCTCGACCACCTGTTCGACCAGGCGTTTGTGCGCGTCCGCGACCGAGGAGAAGTCCGAGTCGCCGGCCGGCGCGAAGAAGCAGTCCGAGACCTTGGTCGCCCGCGCCGCGGGCAGGTTGAGCGGCAGGCATTCCTTGCCGTAGGCCTGCTGGATCTTCTCCAGCAGCCCGGGCAGGTCGACGTTGTCGGCGTCGATCTTGTTGACGATCACCAGGCGGTCGAGGCCGCGCTTGGCGGCCCACTGCAGGAAGCGGCCGGTCATCATCTCGATGCCGTTCTGCGCGTTGATCACCACCGCGGCGGTCTCCACCGCGGCGAGCGCCGGCAGCGCGTGGCCGAGGAAATCCGGGTAGCCTGGCGTGTCGAGCAGGTGGACGCGGTGTTCCTGGGTTTCGAAACTCGCCACGGCGAGCTTGAGCGAATGCTTGAAGGACTTCTCGAGCGGCGTGTAGTCGCAGACCGTGCTGCCGCGCTCGACGCTGCCGCCCGCGGGCACCGCGCCCGCGGCCGCGAGCAGCGCCTCGGCGAGCGAGGTCTTGCCCGCGCCCGCCTGCCCCACGAGCGCCAGCGTGCGGATGCGCTTGATCGGGAATCTCGAAGAAGCGCTGGATGCAGCGCCGGAAGAACCGTTGGGCACGCCGGCCTCCTACCGTGGTCGCCAAAGGCCTTTTTTTATACCAGAAACTACTTCTTCTTTTCTTCCTTTTTCGCCAGCAGATCGGCGCGCTTGCGGACGATGTCGTCGAGCTTCTGCTTCGGAATCAGTACGATGTGGCCTGCGAGCGCGCGCTCGCGCGCCAGGCGCTCGGCGAGCTTCTTCTGGCGCTCCTCGGCGTCCTTGCCTTCCGCCTTCGGCTCGCCTGCGACCGCGACGCTTGCATAGACGTTGTCGCCCTCGGACTTGCCCAGCTTCAGCACGTAGGTGAGACCGTCGAAGGTGCTCGCGGTGACGACCGCGGGCCTGTCCAGGCCCGCGGCCTCGGGCCTGGCGCCCGGGGGCGCGACGTCGGCGATCTCGATCTGGCCGAAGGTATAGACGGCGGCGTTGGCCTTGGTGAGCTCCAGCTTCTCGTCGGCGCGCGCGCCGGCGAGCTTCCAGTCCGCGTTGTCGCCCGTGCGCTCGACACGCCAGGATGGCCCGGACGCCGCGCCCTTTGCGCCGGCAGCGCCCTCCGGATATTGCACGTCGAGCGACTTGATCTGGTCCGCGCCGATGCCCGCCTTGCTGATCCAGTCGGCCGATCGCGCCGAGGCCTGCGTGAGCGGATCGGCGACCACGTAGACGCGCTGCTCGTCGCCCGGCAGCGCGACGTAGCGCCCGTCGCCGATCGCCTTGTCGGGATTCTCGGGCGCCGACTTGAAGAACTTCCTGCCCACCGTGAGGCGCGCGAGCGGCTTGCCGTCGGCGCCGAGGAACTCGACCGCGGTGCCGCCCGCGTCGAGCTCCAGGCGCGCGCGGTCCTTCTCGCCGATCGGCTCGGCCTGGCTGATCTTCAGCGCGATCGCCTTCAGCACGAAGTCGCGCACCTTGTCGAAGTCCGCCGGGAAGCCGCCGCGCTCGGCGATCGTCCAGCGCTCGTCCTTGCGCGCGATCGTGATCGCCGCCTTGGGCTGGCGGATGACCACGCTGGCGACCTCGGCCGCCTGCAGTCCCTTGAACAGCGGCTGGCCGAGGCTCGCGGACTGCGCCGGCTGCTGCGAGCCCGACTGCTGGCGCACCAGCAGCGCGCCGCCGCCCAGCGCGGCGAGCAGCACGACCAGGATGGCGACCGCGCGCGCGTTCATGCCGCGAACTGTTTCTTTCTCTTGATGAAGAACACCAGCAAGCCGCCGAGGATCACCAGCAGCGGCATCAGCGCGATGTTGGCGACCTTGGTCCAGAACACCAGCGCCTCGGCGTCCTGGCGCAGGTTCTTGCGCAGGTCCTTGAGCTCGCGGCGCGTCTCGGTCACGCGCTTGCGGAAGTTCTCGATCTCGGCCTGCTGCTCGGGCGTCATGATGAGCGCACCCTTGGCGGCGGCGCCGCGCGCCTTCTGCAGCGCCTGCAGCTTCTCGGTGGTCTTCTGCAGCTCGTCCTCGAGCGCCTTCAGGCGGCCGAAGTACTGCTCCTGCGCGCGCGCCTGCATCTCGCGCACCACGGTGAGCGGCCGGAAGGCGTCGGCGCGGCTGCGCAGCGAAGTCAGCGCGTCGCCCGCGGCCGCCTGCTCGACCAGGCCCTGCGCGAACGCGAGGTTGCCGTTCGACGGCACCACCACCTTGCGGCCGAACACCTCCTGCGTGTCCACCGCGGCGCCGTCGTTCAGCATGTCGACGTCGGCGACCAGGATCACCGAGTTCTCCGCCGCGCCTTCCTTGAGGCCGTCCTTGAGTGGCGGCGCCTTGGCATCGTTCGGTTTCGGTGGTCCTTCCGCAAAGGCGGTCTTGAACTTGCCGGCGAGGCGCAGCGCAAGCGGCCGCGCCTTGTTGTCGGGCTGGAAGCCCTTGGTCGCCGCCTCGCCCGACAGGGTCGCCACGGCGTTGTCCACCAGCATCGAGTTGGGCGAGCTCTTGAGCAGCTCGGTCGCCTTGAGCCCTTGCGCGGGCTTGCCGTCGTCAAGAAGCGCGAAAGCGCCGCCGAAGGCATACAACAGGGTCTCGATCTGGCTGGTCGTGACCTCGTCGCGGTTGAGCGCGGTGCGATTGAGCGTGAGCACCGTCGGCGTGTAGCGCTGGCCGGCGCCCGAGGCGTAGACGACGTCGGCGATCACCTTGCCCGGGTCCATCTCCACGCCCCAGGCCTTGAACAGTTTCGGCAGCGACGAGCTGGTGCCGCCGCCGCCCATGCCGGGCATCGGGCCGGGCTGCTGGTCGAAGAAGGCGTACGGGTCGGCGAAGACGATCAATTTGCCGCCACGCAGCACGAACTGGTCGAGCGCGTACTCGGTGGCCTCCGGCAGGTCGCGCGGGTGGATCACCAGCAGCGTATGGATGGCCGGGTCGATCGACTCGGCGAGCAGCGACACCGGCCGCACGTCGAAATCGCGCTTGAGCTCGGTCGCGAGCACCCAGGGTTCGCTGCTCTGGCGCGTCATCGGGTTGAACTTCTCGCCGAGCACCGGCAACGCCGACATCAGGCCCAGCACCGGGCGCTCGGTGCTGCCCACGCGCGCGATCGCGCGCGCGAGGTCGTACTCGAGCAGGCGCTCGCGCTGCATCGACACCACGGGCAGCACCTGCCGGCGCTCGAGCTGGCTCACCACGATGCCGAGGTAGAACTGCTCGCCCGTGAACAGCTGCTGCGCCTCGACGCCGTCGTCCTGCGCGCGCTCCTCGTCCTCGCTGTCGGGCCTGGGGTTGTAGGTCTCGATGATCAGGTTGCTGCCGGCCACCGCCTTGAACTCGCCCGCGAGATCCTCGACGCGGCGTGTGAAGCTGCGCAGCTGCACCGGCACCGACTCGCCCTGCGAGATGTACAGCCGCAGCCGGATCGGCGACTCCAGGCCGCGCAGGATCTTCTTGGTGCCGTCCGACAGCGTGTAGAGCTGGCCTGCGGTGAGGTCTAGGCGCGGCGCGCGCAGCGCGAGCAGGTAATAGGCGGCGACCAGGATCAGGAACAGCGCCGCCAGCCCAATCGCCGAGAACACCACCGTCTCGTGCTTGTGCAGGAACCCGCGAGCGGGTTGGAGGAACGCTTTCATCGGTTGCGCAGCACCACGCCGGTGGCGAACAGCGAGAAGCCGATCACCGAGAAGAAGAAGAAGACGTCGCGCGCGTCGATCACGCCCTTCTGGAAGCCCTCGAAGTGGGTCACGACGGAGAACGAAGCCACCGCGTCCACCAGCACGGGGCTCGCCCAGCGCGCCATCAGGTCGGTCACCGGGTTGAAGCCCGCGAGGATCAGGAACAGGCAGGCGACCTCGGACAGGATGAAGGCCACCACCTGGTTGCGCGTCAGCGCCGAGGTCGCGCAGGTCACCGCGAGGTAGGCCCCCGCAAGCAGCAGGCTGCCGAGGTAGCCCGCGAAGATCATGCCGTTGTCGGGCTCGCCCAGCACGTTCACCGTGACCACCACGGGGAAGGTGAGCGCGAGTGCGAGCGCGATGAAGATCCAAGAGGCGAGGAACTTGCCGGCGATCGCCTGCCAAGGCGTGATCGGCATCGTCAGCAGCAGCTCCAGCGTTCCGGAGCGCCGCTCCTCGGCCCACAGGCGCATGCCCACCGCCGGCACCAGCACCAGGTACAGCCAGGGATGCCAGCCGAAGAAGGCGCCCAGGCTCGCTTCGCCGCGCTCGAAGAACTGCCCCGCGGTGAAGGTGAAGAAGCCCGTGAGCAGCAGGAAGATCACCAGGAACACGTAGGCCACGGGCGAGGTGAAGTAGCTCGAGAGCTCGCGCTTGGCGATGACCCAGGCGGGCTTCATGGCGTCACCTGGTCGCGTGCGCCGGCCCGCGTGTCGGTCGTCGTGATGCGGCGGAACACTTCGTCCAGCGGCCGGCCGAGCTCGTCGGGCGTGCCCTGCGCGACGATGCGGCCGCGGTCGATGATGATCGCGCGCGTGCAGGCCGCATCCACCTCTTCGAGGATGTGGGTCGAGAACACCACCGCTTTGCTTTTTCCCAGTTCCCGGATGAGGTTGCGCACTTCGTGCTTCTGGTTCGGGTCCAGGCCGTCGGTCGGCTCGTCCAGCACCAGCACCTCGGGATCGTGGATCAGCGCCTGCGCGAGGCAGGTGCGGTGGCGGTAGCCCTTGGACAGGGTGTCGATCGACTGGTGCAGCACCGAGTCTAGGAAGCAGCGCTCGACCGCGCGCGCAATGGCGCGACGCTTGGCGTCCCCGGACAGGCCGCGCATCTCGGCGGCAAAGGAAAGGAAGCCGCGCACGGTCATGTCGGCGTAGGCCGCGGCGTTTTCGGGCAGGTAGCCGATCAGGCGCTTGGCCTCGAGCGGCGACTCCGCGAGGTCGTGGCCGCCGACGCTGACCTTGCCCCCGTCGGGTGCGTAGTAGCCGGTGATCATGCGCATGGTGGTGGACTTGCCCGAGCCGTTGGGGCCCAGGAAGCCCACGACCTCGCCGCGCTCGACGTTGAACGAGATGCCGTCCACGGCGCGCTTCGAGCCGAAATTCTTGACCAGGTTGTCGATCCGAATCATGGGGGTGTTCGACTTGCGGGGGCGCATTATCACCCAAAATCGCCCAGGCTTAGAATGGGTGATCCTGAGGAGGTTCCATGCAGAAGTTGTTCGCGTTGCTGTTTGCCCTGCTGGCGGCGCCCGCGCTCGCGCAGCCCAGCCTGAAGATGATGATCCCGGCCAATCCGGGCGGCGGCTGGGACCAGACCGGCCGCAGCCTCGCGGCGGCGATGCAGAGCGCCAAGCTCGTGTCCGGCGTGCAGTTCGAGAACAAGGGCGGCGCGGCCGGCATCATCGGCCTCGCCCAGTTCGCCAACGCCGCCAGGGGCGACCCGAACGCGGTGATGATCGGCGGCATGGTGATGGCCGGCGGCATCATCCTCGGCAAGTCGCAGGTCAACCTCTCCCAGGTCACCCCGATCGCGCGGCTCACGAGCGAGTGGGAGGTCGTCGTCGTGCCGGCCGCCTCGCCGCTCAAGACGATGGCCGACGTGGTGAAGCTGCTCAAGGAGAACCCCGGAAAGGTGTCCTGGGGCGGCGGCTCGGCGGGCGGCACCGACCACATCCTCGCCGGCCTCATCGCCAGGGCGGTCGGCGTGGACGCGTCGAAGGTCAACTACGTCGCCTACAAGGGCGGCGGCGAGGCGATCGCCGCCATTCTCGGCGGCCACGTCACCGTCGGCGTCTCCGGCATCGGCGAGTTCGCCGAGCAGGTGAAGGCGGGCAAGATGCGCGCGCTGGCGCAATCGGGGCCGGCCCGGGTCGACGGCATCCCCACGCTCAAGGAGCAGGGCATCGACGTCGAGCTCGGCAACTGGCGCGGCATCTTCGGCGCGCCCGGCATCACGCCGCAGCAGCGCGATGCGCTCGTGAAGCTGGTCAAGGACGCGACCGAGACGCCGGCCTGGAAGGCGACGCTGGAGAAACTCGGCTGGACAGGCGTGTTCCTCGGCGGCGAGGACTATCACAGGTTCATCGACGAAGACACCAAGCGTGTCGGCGCCATCATCGAGTCGCTCGGGCTGAAGAAGTAGCCGGGCGGGCAAGCCCGTGCGCCGCTCGGAGGCCGAGATCGCGCTGTCGCTGGGCGTGCTCGCGCTCGGGCTGGGCGTGATCGGTGTCACCGCGACGCTGCCCTCCGAGGGCGGCTATTCCGGCATCGGGCCGAACTTCTTTCCCGGCGTCATCGGCGCCGGCATCCTGCTGCTCGGGGCCTGGCTCGCTTGGGAGTCGATCACGGGCGGCTGGCGCGACGCGGCGCCCGACGACGCGCGCGAGCGCGGCGAGCACGCGTTCAACCCGGGCGCGTTCGGCTGGATCACGGCGGGCCTGTTCGTTCACATGGCGCTGATCGGCACGGGCGGCTTCGTGGTCGCGGGCGCGGCGCTGTTCGCCTGCGTGGCGCGCGGCTTCGGCAGCCGGCGCCCGGCGCGCGACCTCGCCTTCGGCCTCGCGCTCACGGTCGCGGTGTACCTGTTCTTCGTGAAGCTCCTCAACGTCAACCTGCCGGCGGGCTGGCTCGCGCCCCTGCTCGGCACCGCGGGAGTCTGAGGTGGAGGCGCTCGGCGCGCTCGCCGCGGGCTTCGCGGTCGCGCTCAAGCCGCTCAACCTGCTGTGGGGATTCATCGGCGTGACGCTGGGCACCTTCATTGGCGTGCTGCCCGGCGTCGGCCCGGCGCTCACGGTGGCGATGCTGCTGCCGCTCACGGTCAAACTCGACCCGACCGGCGCGCTGATCATGTTCGCGGGCATCTACTACGGCGCGATGTTCGGCGGCTCCACGACTACGATCCTGCTGAACACGCCCGGCGAATCGGCCTCGATCGCCACCGCGCTGGAGGGCAACCAGATGGCCAAGCGCGGGCGCGCGGGCCCGGCGCTCGCCACCGCCGCGATCGGCTCTTTCGTCGCCGGCAGCATCGCCACGGTGCTGTTCACGCTGCTCGCGCCGCTGGTGGTCGACCTCGCGCTCAAGTTCGGGCCGGCCGAGTACTTCTCGCTGATGGTGTTCGCGTTCATCACCGTGTCGGCGGTGCTGGGCGCATCCACCGTGCGCGGGCTCACGAGCCTGTTCATTGGGCTTTTCCTCGGCCTGATCGGCATCGACAGCCAGAGCGGTCAGCCGCGCTTCGCCTTCGGCGTGGGCGAGCTGCTGGACGGCATCGATGTGGTGGTGCTCGCCGTGGGCCTGTTCGCGGTGGGCGAGGCGCTCTACGTCGCGGCCTACCAGAGCCGCCTCACCGGGAGCATCGAGAAAATCAAGGGCTCGATCCTGATGTCGGCCGAGGACTGGAAGCGCTCCTGGCCCGCGTGGCTGCGCGCCACCGCGATCGGCTTTCCGTTCGGCACCATTCCGGCGGGCGGCACCGAAATCCCGACCTTCCTCTCCTATACCGTGGAAAAGAAGCTCTCCAAGCATCCCGAGGAGTTCGGCAAGGGCGCGATCGAGGGCGTCGCCGGGCCGGAGGCGGCCAACAACGCCTCGGCGACCGGCGTGCTGGTGCCGCTGCTCACGCTCGGCATCCCGACCTCGGCCACGGCGGCGATCCTGCTCGGCGCGTTCCAGAACTACGGCCTGCAACCCGGGCCGCTGCTGTTCCAGTCGCAGGCCGACCTGGTCTGGGGCCTGATCGCGAGCCTGTACGTCGGCAACCTGATCCTGCTCGTGCTCAACCTGCCGCTCATCGGCATCTGGGTGAAGGTGCTGCAGATCCCGAAGGATCTGCTGTACGCGGGCATCCTCGTGTTCGCCACGCTCGGCGCCTACAGCCTGCACCAGTCCTGGGTGGACCTGCTGACGCTCTACGTCTTCGGCCTGATGGGCTTCGCAATGCGCCGCTGGGACATCCCGGTGGGCCCGGCGGTGATCGGCCTGATCCTCGGGCCGCTTGCCGAGACGCAGTTCCGCCGCGCGCTAGCGATCAGCCAGGGCGACGCGAGCGTGTTCCTGACGCAGCCGATTTCCGCCGGATTCCTCGCGGTGACCGCTGCGCTGGTGGTCCTGCCCTGGGCGGTGCGCCGCTGGCGCGCGCGCCGGACCTAGAAGCAAGCAGCGGCGGTGTAAAATTTCCGCGTTCTCGTTTCCCGAATTCACTCAATCCGCACATGGATAAATCACTGCTGGCAAGAACCGCGGCCGCGATGGTCGCACGCGGCAAGGGCGTTCTCGCCGCCGACGAATCGAGCGGCACCTGCGAGACGCGCTTCAAGACCATCAACACGCCCTGCACCGAGGAGAACCGGCGCGCCTACCGCGGCCTGCTGTTCACCACGCCCGGCATCGAGAAGTTCGTCTCCGGCGTGATCCTGTACGACGAGACCACGCGGCAGAAGACCGAGGACGGCACGCTGTTCCCGGACTACCTGGCCAAGAAGGGCATCCTGCCCGGCATCAAGGTGGACACCGGCGCGAAGAACCTCGCGCTCTGCCCGGGCGAGAAGGTGACCGAGGGCCTGGACGGCCTGCGCGAGCGGCTGGCGGGTTATTTCAAGGCGGGCTGCCGCTTCGCCAAGTGGCGAGCGGTGATCACGATCGGCGAGGGCATCCCCAGCCACACTTGCCTGTACGCCAACGCGCACGCGCTCGCGCGCTACGCGGCGCTGTGCCAGGAGGCCTCCATCGTGCCGATGATCGAGCCCGAGGTGCTGCTCGACGGCGAGCATACGATCGAGCGCTGCGAGGACGTGACCGAGGCGACTCTGCGCGCGACCTACGCGGCAATGGCGGCGCACAACGTCTCGTTCGAGCACCTGATCCTGAAGACGAGCATGGTGGTCTCGGGCAAGGCGAACGCGCGCCAGGCGGGCGTGGACGAGGTCGCCGAGCGCACGCTGCGCGTGCTCAAGCGCACGGTGCCGGCGGCGCAGCCGGGCATCGTCTTCCTGTCGGGCGGGCAGTCGGACGTGTCGGCGACGGCGCACCTGAACGCCATGGCGGCGGTGAAAGGCCTGCCCTGGCCGCTCACGTTTTCGTATTCGCGCGCGCTGCAGAACCCGGCGCTCGGCGCCTGGAAGGGGCAGAGCGCCAACGTGGCCGCGGCGCAGCGCGCCTTCCATCACCGCGCGCACATGAACGGCCTGGCCGCCGAGGGCAAGTGGAAGCCGGAGCTGGAAAAGCAGGCCGCCTGATGGCGCGCAACGAGTCCAATCCGCTTTTCGAATCTGACCTGCATAGCCTGAAGCGCATCGGCCGCGGCAAGGTGCGCGACATCTATGCCGTCAACAACGACAAGATGATGATCGTGGTTTCCGACCGGCTGTCGGCCTTCGACGTGGTGCTGCCCGACCCGATCCCCGACAAGGGCCGCGTGCTCACCGAGCTCGCCAACTTCTGGTTCGGCAAGCTCGGCCACGTGGTGCCGAACCACCTCACGGGCATCGATCCCGAGAGCGTGGTGAAAGGCGAGGAGGAAAAGGCGCAGGTGCGCGGCCGCGCGATCGTGGTGAAGAAGCTCAAGCCGCTGCCGGTCGAGGCGGTGGTGCGCGGCTACATCATCGGCTCGGGCTGGAAGGACTACCAGGCGACGGGGCGGATCTGCGGCATCGAGCTGCCCAAGGGCCTGCAGCAGGCGCAGAAGCTGCCCGAGCCGATCTTCACGCCCGCCACCAAGGCAGCATCGGGCCATGACGAGAACATCTCGTTCGAGCGCATGTGCGAGATCGTCGGCAAGGACGTCGGCCAGAAGGTGAAGGACATCAGCATCCGCCTCTACAAGGAGGCTTCCGAGTTCGCGGCGACCCGAGGCATCATCATCGCCGACACCAAGTTCGAGTTCGGCTTGAACGAGAAGGGCGACGTCGTGCTGATCGACGAGGTGCTGACCGCCGATTCGTCGCGCTTCTGGCCGGCCGACCAGTACCGGGTCGGCATCTCGCCGCCGTCCTACGACAAGCAGTTCGTGCGCGACTACCTCGAGACGCTCGACTGGGACAAGACGCCGCCGGCGCCCAAGCTGCCCGCCGACGTCATCGCCCGCACCTCGGCGAAATACCGCGAGGCCCTGGAGAAACTGGCCGGAAAGAAACTCTCATGAAACCAATCGTTGGAATCGTCATGGGCTCCACTTCGGACTGGGAGACCATGAAGGCCGCGGCCAAAGTGCTCGAGGAGTTCGGCGTCGCCTACGAAGCGAAGGCGATGTCGGCGCACCGCACGCCGAAAGCGGTCGCGACCTGGGCCGAGGGCGCGAAGGCGAACGGCATGAAGGCGATCATCGCCGCCGCGGGCGGCGCGGCGCACCTCGCGGGCGTGGTCGCGGCGCACACCACGCTGCCGGTTCTCGGCGTGCCGATGCCCTCCAAGCACCTGCAGGGCCTGGATTCGCTGCTCTCGACGGTGCAGATGCCGAAGGGCATCCCGGTGGCGACCTTCGCGATCGGCGAGGCGGGCGCAGCGAATGCGGCGTTGTTCGCGGTCGCAATTCTTGCCCTTTCGGATTCTTCTCTTGACAAGAAGCTGTCTGAATTCAGGGCGAAACAAACTGACGCGGTACTAAAGGCGCCGCCGCTCAAGCTTTGAGCTCCGACGTCGCGCGCGCGGCGGAGATCCTGCGCGCGGGCGGTCTCGTCGCATTTCCCACTGAAACCGTCTATGGCCTGGGCGCCGACGCGTCCAGCGCCGAAGCGGTCGCGCGCCTGTACGCCGCCAAGGGCCGCCCCGCCGGCCATCCCGTGATCGTCCATTGCGCCACGGCGGAGGCCGCTTTTTCGTTTGCCAGAGAAATTCCGCCTGCAGCGCGCAAGCTCGCCGAGGGTTTCTGGCCGGGGCCGCTGACGCTGGTGCTCAAGCGCTCGCCGAAAGCGAAAGACTTCGTCACGGGCGGGCAGGACAGCGTGGGCCTGCGCGTGCCTTCGCATCCGGTGGCGCAGGCGCTGCTGCGCGAGTTCGGCGGCGGCGTGGCTGCGCCGTCGGCGAACTTGTTCGGCAGCGTGAGCGCCACGACCGCGGCGCACGTGCGCGAGGACCTGCAGGTCGATCTCGTGCTGGAAGGTGGCGCGAGCGAAGTCGGCATCGAATCGACCATTGTGGATCTCTCCGGTGCCGAGGTCGTATTGCTTCGTCCTGGACGGGTTTCGCGTGAGGAAATCGAGCGATTTCTCGGCGTCAAGCTCAAGGGCGCCGATTCCTCGTCGCCTCGCCATTCCGGTGGTCTGGAGCGGCACTACGCGCCGAAGACGCCGGCGCGGCTCGTCGCGCCGCACGCGCTCGATGCGGAGATCGCCAAGTGCGGCCTGGAGGTGGCGGTGCTCGCGTTCTCGAAGCCGGATGAGCGTGTGGACTACTGGATCCGCATGCCGCGCGAGCCGCAGGCCTATGCGCAGCGGCTGTACGCGGCGCTGCGCGAGCTCGACGGCGCCGGCTGCGGGGCTATACTGATCGAAACCCCACCCGACACCGCCGAATGGGCCGCAGTCAGAGATCGGTTGCAGCGCGCCGCGGGATAGCCGCCGCGGTCGTTGCGCTCGGCGTCGCCGGTTGCAACGGCAACCATGCCTGGCAGGTGTCGTCGCCGACCGCGCCACCGTCGCCGCCGCCCAGCGCCGGGCTCAGTGTCAGCACGAGCGGCGGCAGTTTCCTCGGTGCGCTGTTCGCGCTCGGCACGATCGGCTCGGCCGCCGGCTGGTTCTATCACGGCGAGCCCGAGATGGACCCCGCGCGCCGCGTCGTCGAGCAGGACTGCACCCGGCCGATCGAGGATCCCGCGGCGAACCTGCGTTGCCGCTGATTCAGATTCTGCGCGGTCCTGGCCGGCCGTCCTCGACCACGAAAGAGGCGAGCGTAGAGCAGCCGGCATCCGGATTGGTCACCGATTCCATCGCGCGCAGGTCGGCGCGCAGCTCGCGCGCGGTGAGCTCGGCGCGCACGTAGCCGCGAAAGCGGCTGTCCACGAGCTTCATGTGCGGGTTGTCCGCGAGCATCGGCGCAAGGCGCTCCATCGGCCAGGCCTGCGAGGTGATCGAGGTGGTGACGAACTCGCTCGCCACCACCGGCGAGGCCGGGTCGTCGAAATCGAGCTTCAGGTCGTTGACGTTGAAGCTGTGCACGTCGCCGCCGAGCACCACGGGGTTCCGGATTTTTCGCGAACCAATGAAATCCAGCAGGCGCTTGCGCGCCATCGGGTAGCCATCCCAGCCGTCGGTCCAGGCGCGCCGGCCCGGCCCCGGCTTCTGGTCAAACTGCGCCATCGGCGTCTGCTGCGCGAGCAGGTTCCAGCGCGCGCCCGAGGCCGCGAGCGCGCCCTCGAGCCAGCGCTCCTGCGCGCGTCCGAGCATCGAGCGGGTATCGCGCGCGAGCTCGGGACAGTCGTCGACGTCGACGGTCCTGCTTTCGCCCTTGCGCCACAGGCGCCGGCAGGCATGGTACGAGCGGTATTGGCGGTCATCCAGCGTGTAGAAGCGACCGAGCGCGCCCCAGTCGAGCGCGGTGTAGATGCGCATGTCGGGCCCCTTCGGGCGCATGCGCTCCGGCAGCGGCTGGTGCTCGTAGTAGGCGCGATAGGCGGCCGCGCGCCGCGCGCGGAATTGCTCTTTCGGCGCGGCAAACTGCGACAGGTCGTCGGCGTAGTCGTTCTCGACCTCGTGATCGTCCCAGGTGACGATCCACGGGCAGGCGGCGTGCGCGGCGCGCAGGTCGGGGTCGGCCTTGTAGAGCGCGTAGCGCGCGCGGTAGTCCTCGAGCGTGCGCGGCTCGGGCGTGCCGTGCGAACGCACGTGCTGCTGGCCCCAGGTCGATTCGTAGATGTAGTCGCCGAGGAAGGCGACCAGATCCGGCTCGTCGCGGACCAGGTGGCGGTAGGCGTTGAACCAGCCCTGCTCGTAGTGCTGGCACGAGGCGAACGCAAAGCGCAGCCGCTCTACCGGCGCGCCCGGCGCGGGCGCGGTGCGCGTGCGGCCGACCGGGCTTTGCGCATCGCCCGCGCTGAAGCGGTACCAGTACCAGCGCTCCGGCGCGAGGCCGCGCGGCTCGGCGTGCACCGAGTGCGCCCAGTCGGGCACGGCCGCGGCCGTGCCCGAGGCGACGATCCGGCGCATCGACTCGTCATCGGCGACCTCCCAGCGCACCGGGATCACGGCCGCGCCGTGCTCGCCCGCGAGACGCGTCCAGAGCACCATGCCATCGGGGCGCGGGTAGCCCGAGGCAATGCCGAGCGCAAACGGATCGCGCGCGAAGCGCGCGATCCCCGGCGACTGCGGGCGCGCAGGCAGCGAATGCGAAAAGCCGAGGGCCGCGAGCGCCTGCAGGAAACGGCGGCGGTCGGACGGGTTCACTGCGCCGGAGCGGGCGCCGCCCGCTTGCTGTCCTCTTGCGGAAAGTCGTAGAGATGCGTGTTGTCCGGCGGTCCCCCGATCGGCGCGCCTTTCGGACCGAGACGCGCACGCCGCTTGAAGTTCTCGCTGTCCGATTCGGCGCTTTGCGCGGCCAGTTCGGCGGCCTGCGCGTAGGCCATGGGGTCCTTGGACCTCTCGATCTCGAGGCGCTTCGACTCGCCGTTCACGCGCACGCTGTAGCGGCCGAGGTTACAGAGCAGGTACATGGCGAAAAGATTGTTGTAGTCCTCGTAGTATCCCTGCTCGTTGCTGAAGTCCCGCGACAGGACCGACGGAAACCGGTTGGGCAGGTCCTTGAACGCGACCTTCTCCTCCTCGCGGGAATCCACGTAGGTCGAGCCTTCATACTTCTTGTAGAGCACCACATCCATGCCGTAGCCGCGCGCGTTCCAGGCCGCGAGCAGCTTCATCGCCATCTCGGTGGGGATGTTGGCGTTCATCGCCGCCACCAGCCGCGTGCGCGCCGGCAGGAACTTCGCGCCCGCGATCTCGAGGTCCTCGTATCCGGCGCCGTAGCGGAAGGCCGTGCCGATGGTCTTGGCGCAATTCAGGCGCAGGTAGTCGTAGCGGATCTCGCGGTCGTGGTAGACGGTTTCCCTGGCCCGGGCGTGATAGTCGTCGTTGATGCTGCGAAAAAGGGCGGCCAGCGCAAGCTTGTCCGCCGCCGGCACGCCGCGCACGCGCACGCCGACCATCGATCGCTTGTAGATCTCGCCGAAGTCCAGGCCGAACGATGCCTTGTCATCCAGCGACGAGGTCGTCCCGTACAGGTACTCCTTCTTCGGGATGCCGAGCATGAGGTCGCGCGTGTAGAACTGCGCCTCGTGCTTGGCGCTGCGGTCGGCGTAGTAGTTGGCCGAATACACCAGATCGTCGCCGTGCAGCTCGTCGCGGATGGCCAGGGCGAGGTGGCCCGCCGAGCCGCCCTTGGAGGTGCCAAAGCCGATCAGCAGCTCCAGGTCGTACGGATCCTGCCGCAGGATGCCCGCGATCTCGTCGAGATTGGCGGGCGCCGGCCCGCCTTTGCTGCCGAAGTCGGCGGCCTGCGCGCTCGCCGCGCACAGCAACGCCGCCGCGATGAGCCACGACGCGGCCCTCATGCGAGTTGCGCTTTCGTCATTTGAGAAGTTTAGTCCGGGCGCGGTGCGCGGCGTCGAACCTGCGCGATGGTACGATTTGCCGGGGATCGAACGTCGGCATTGCGGAAGGATGGGGATGACATCTGCGGGCACAGCGAGGTCGTGGGCATCGGCAATGCTGTGCGCGGCGGCGCTGATGGCTGCGGTCGCGGCCCCGGCGGTGGCGCAAGCGCCCCTGGCGGCGGGCGGCGAGGTCTACACCGCGGTCTGCGCCGAATGCCATGCCACGGGCAAGGACAAGGCGCCCAAGTTCGGCGATCGCAAGGACTGGGCGAGCCGCATTCGCGAGGGGCAGGCCACGCTCACCGCGGAAGGCTGGGTCGGCGTGCGCGCCATGCCGCCGCGCGGGGGGCGCGCGGATCTCGAGCTCGAGCCATTCGCGCGCGCGGTCGCGCACATGGCGCGTGCAGCCGGGGCAACGTGGCAGGACCCGGACGCCAGGATGCTGGAGCGCATCCGTACGGCGGAGAAGCGCCTGATTGCGAAACAGGGCAAGGCGAAGACGCCTGCGCGCTGAGCCTGCACGGCGCCGCGATTAAAATAGCGGCTTCCCTGACGAAAACAAGCGGAGCGGTGAATGATCCATTTCGTCGTGCATGAAGAAGGCGATGGCGTCGGCGTCGTCGTGGTGGAAGGCGTGAAGAAGGGTCAGGAGCTGGTCGGCTGGATCATGGAGGACGACAAGGAGATCCGCATGACCGCGCAGAGCGACATCCCGATCGGCCACAAGCTCGCGCTCAAGGACTACGAGCCCGGCGACACGGTGATCAAGTACGGCGTCGACATCGGCAAGGTGGTGGCGCCGATCGCGCGCGGCGAGCACACGCACGTGCAGAACCTCAAGACCAAGCGGTGGTAAGGCACATGGACCTGGCAAGAGCGAGTTTCTGGGGCTACAAGCGCGAGAACGGCCGCATCGGCGTGCGCAACCACGTGCTGATCCTGCCGGTGGACGACCTGTCGAACGCCGCCGCCGAGGCGGTGGCGAGCAACATCAAGGGCACGATCGCGATCCCGCACCCCTACGGGCGGCTGCAGTTCGGCGCCGACCTGGACCTGCACTTCGCCACGCTGATCGGCACGGGCTGCAACCCGAACGTCGCCGCGGTGGTGGTGATCTGCATCGAGGACGGCTGGGCGAAGAAGGTCGCCGACGGCATCAAGGCCACCGGCAAGCCGGTGTCCTATTTCGGCATCGAGCAGCACGGCGACCACGACACCATCATGCGCGCCTCGAAAGCCGCCAAGGAGTACGTGCAGTGGGCCTCGGAGCTGCGCCGCGAGGAGCGGCCGCTCAAGGATCTCTGGGTCTCGACCAAGTGCGGCGAGTCGGACACGACCTCCGGTTGCGGCGCCAATCCGACCGTGGGCAACGCCTTCGACAAGCTCTACCCGCACAAGGTGACGCTGGCGTTCGGCGAGACCACCGAGCTCACCGGCGGCGAGCACCTGGTGGCGGCGCGCTGCAGGAACGACGAAGTGCGCAAGAAGTTCCAGTTCATGTTCGACCGCTACCAGGCGATCATCGACAAGCACAAGACCAGCGACCTCTCGGACTCGCAGCCGACCAAGGGCAACATCGCCGGCGGCCTCACCACGATCGAGGAGAAGGCGCTCGGCAACATCCAGAAAATCGGCCGCAAGTGCATGATCGACGGCGTGCTGGACAAGCACGAGGAGCCGACCGGTCCGGGCCTGTGGTTCATCGATTCGTCCTCCGCTGCCGCGGAGATGGTGACGCTGTGCGCGGCGGCCGGCTACACGGTGCACCTCTTCCCGACCGGGCAGGGCAACGTGATCGGCAACCCGATCCTGCCGGTGATCAAGCTCTGCGCCAACCCGCGCACCGTGCGCACGATGAGCGAGCACATCGACGTCGACGTTTCGGGCCTGCTGCGCAAGGAAATGAATCCGGACCAGGCGGGCGATGCGCTGCTCGAGTGCATGTTCCGCACCGCCAACGGCCGGCTCACCGCGGCCGAGGCGCTGGGGCACCGCGAGTTCGTGCTGACGAGGCTCTACGAGTCAGCCTAGTACGTATGTGCTGGTGCACGGCGCCTGGCACGGCGGCTGGTGCTGGCGCCGCGTCGCGGACCGTCTGACCGCGGCCGGTCACCGCGTTTTCTGCCCTACGCTGACTGGATTGGGCGAGCGCGCGCACCTGCTCAGCCGCGACGTCAACCTGAGCACGCACATCGCCGACGTTGTCGGCCTGCTCGAGGCCGAAGAGCTGGAGAACGTCGTGCTCGCGGGCCACAGCTACGGCGGCATCGTCATCAGCGGCGTCGCCGCGCGCGCCAGGGCGCGGCTGCGCCAGCTCGTCTACGTGGACGCCGCGCTGGTCGAGGACGGCCAGTCCTGGTCGCAGATCATGCTGCCCGAAGTCGCCGCCGCGCGTCGAAAGCTGGCGCAGGAATCGAGCGGCGGCGTCTCGCTGCCGGTGCCGGAGGCCTCGGTCTTCGGGCTGTCCGATCCGGCCGATCTCGCCTGGGTGCAGCGGCGCATGACGCCGCAGCCGTTCGGCCCCTTCGACGAGAAGATGCACTGGGGAGGACCGATCGGCAACGGCCTGCCGAAGCTTTACCTGGATTGCGTGGAGCCGGCGTACGCAAACCTCGCGCCGACCAAGGACCGCGTCCGCGGCAAGCCGGGCTGGCCGTTCGTGGAATTGAAGACTGGCCACGACGCGATGGTCAGCGCGCCCGCGGCAACCGCGAAGCTGCTGCTCGGGTTCGCATGAGCAGCCTGAAGGTCCAGGTCTGGCGAGGCGGCGCGCAGGGCGCCTTCCAGGCTTTCGACGTGCCGCGGCACGCGAGCCAGACCGTGCTCGACGTGGTCACGCACATCCAGCGCGCGCTCGATCCCACGCTCGCCTACCGCTTCGCCTGCCGCGTCGGCATGTGCGGCTCGTGCGCCATGACCGTGAACGGCAAGGCTCGCTGGACCTGTCGAACGCATATCGATCTGGTCCAGAAGGAAAAGGAAATCGTCACCATTGCGCCGCTGCGCAATCTTCCGGTGATCCGCGACCTGGTGACCGACATGCGCGAGTTCTTCGATAAATGGTCGAGGGCGAAGGGGCAGTTTCAAGGTCGGTTTTCCAGGAAGGATGATTTCGAGAAAGTAGATCCTGAGAGTCCTGCCCGCGTTCAGGTCGATGCAGGAATCGAGTGCATCGGCTGCGCGGTCTGCTATGCCTCCTGCGACGTGGTCGCCTGGAACCCGGACTACCTGGGACCGGCGGCGCTCAACCGCGCCTGGACTCTGGTCAGGGACGAAAGGGATACGGCCGCAGCGCAGCGGCTGCGTGCCGTGGCCGGCGACGCGGGCTGCCACGCCTGCCATACGCACCTGAGCTGCACCGAGCGCTGCCCCAAGCAGATTTCGCCTACGGCGGGCATCGCGGGATTGAAGCGCGAGGTCGCGCGCGCCGTGCTCAAGGGAACGCTGTGAGCTTCAGGACCCAGGCGTTGCTCTGGGTCGCGCAGCGCGCGAGCGCCGTGGTGCTCGCGCTTTGCGTCGTCGTGCACCTCGCGACGATGATCTATGCGATCCGCGGCGGCCTCAGCGCGGCCGAGATCCTCGCGCGCACGCGCGGCAACGGCGGCTGGCTCGCGTTCTACTCGGTGTTCGTGCTCGCGGTCGCGGTGCACGCGCCGATCGGCCTGCGGCCGGTGCTCGGCGAATGGCTGCGCTGGACTGGCGCCTCGCGCGACCTCTTCCTGCTCGCGCTGGCGGTGCTGCTCGCGGGGCTCGGCATGCGCGCGGTGCTGGGAGTGTTCCTGTGACCGGCCACACCGGCACCTGGGCGGCGCTCGTGCACCGCGTCTCGGGCATCCTGCTCGTATTTTTCCTGCCCGGGCATTTCATCGCGCTCGGCAGCGCGCTCGAGGGCGCCGCGGCGTTCGACGGCTTCCTCGCCTGGACGCAGCAGCCGATGGTCAAGTTTGCCGAGTGGGGCATCGTGCTCGCGCTCGCGGCGCACCTGGGCGGCGGGCTGCGCGTGCTGGCGCTCGAATTCCTGCCCTGGCGCGACTGGCAGAAGGGGCTCGCCGCGGCTGCTGCCGCCGCCGCAATCGCGGTAAGCTTGGCGTTCGCATTGGCCCTTTGAGAGGCCTTTACTAGGAGGATGGAATGGAACTTCGCAAACTGCTTGCGCTCGCCTTGGCGTGCGCGATTGGCAGCGCCGCCCAGGCGCAGAGCTGGCCGCAGAAGCCGGTCAAGTTCATCGTGCCGTTCCCGCCCGGCGGCGCCACCGACATCTCGGCGCGCATGATCGGCCAGAAGCTGGGCGATATGTGGGGCCAGACGGTGGTCATCGAGAACCGCGGCGGTGCGGGCGGCGGCGTGGGCGCGGCCGAGGCGGCGAAGGCGGCGCCCGACGGCTATACGCTGTTCTTTCCCTCGGGTTCGGTGGTGACCGCGAACCAGCACATCTACGCCAAGATGAGCTACAACCCCGAGAAGGATTTCGTGCCCGTCACGAAAGCGGTCTCGGGCCCGCAAGTGCTCGTGGTGCCGGCCAATTCGCCGTACAAGAGCGTGAAGGAACTCATCGGCGCAGCGAAGGCGCAGCCGGGCAAGTTCACTTTTGGCCACGCTGGCATCGGCTCGCAGACGCACCTCGCGGCAGAGAACTTCGTGAATGCCGCCGCGATCGACGCGGTGCAGGTGCCCTACAAGGGCGAGGGTCCGGCGCTGGTGGGCCTCGTGGGAGGGGACACCACCTTCGCGGTGACCAACGTCGCAGCGGCGATCGGCTACATCCAGTCCGGCCGCCTGCGCGCGCTCGGCGTGACCAGCAAGGCCGAGTTCCCGCAGCTGCCCGGCGTGCCGGCGATCGCGCAAACGCTGCCCGGGTTCGAGAACACCGGCTGGTTCGGCATCGTCGCGCCGACGGGGACGCCGAAGGAGATCATCCAGAAGGTCTACGAGGACACCAGGAAGGCGCTCGAGTCCACCGAGCTGAAGGCGCGGCTGTACGTGCAGGGTCTCGCCCCGGTGGGCAACACGCCCGAGGAAATGGGCCGCGCGATGAAGGAGGAGATTGCGCTCTGGGCGAGGGTGGTCAAGGAGCGCAAGATCAAGGTGCAATGAAGGTCGATCTGCAGCAGGTTGAGGAGGCGGCCAAGGAGCTGTACATCCGCGCGCTCAAGCTGCTGCCGCCCGACATCAAGCAGGGCTTCGGCCGGCTGCAGGCGGGCGAGAGCGACGCGGGCGCGCAGCGCATGCTCGGCACCATGGTGAGGAACATCGCCGTGGCCGAGGAGCGCGCGAGCCTGCTCTGCCAGGACACCGGTATCCCGATCTACAACGTGCGCATCGGCCGCGGCGTCGAGGTGGACGGCTTCGGCCTGCAGGAGGCGATCCGGCGCGGCTGCGCGCGCTCGACGCAGGAATACTCGTTCCGCTCCTCGATCGTGCACCCGACCACGCGCGTCAACGAGCAGACCTCGACCGGGCGCGGCGTGCCGGTGATCCACCTCGAGTTCACGAAGCAGGAGGATTCCCTGGAAATCGAGATGATCCCCAAGGGCTCGGGCTCGGAGAACAACTCCTGGCTCAGGATGGCGATCCCGGCCGAGGGCATCGACGCGATCAAGACCTTCGTGATCGACTGCGTGCTGGAGGCGGGCGGCAAGACCTGCCCGCCGACCATCGTGGGCGTCGGGGTAGGCGGCACCGCGGACCTGTGCCTGCACCTTGCCAAGCTCGCCGCGACGCGGCCGCTCGGCTCGCACTGCGACGACCCGGAAGGCGCGAAGCTCGAGGAGGCGCTCACGCCGGCCGTGAACATGCTCGGCGTCGGCCCGCAGGGCCTGGGTGGCGACTCGACCGCCTTCGCGGTGCATGTCGAGACCGCGGCCACGCACATCACCATGAACCCGGTGGCGGTGAACATGCAGTGCCATTCGGCGCGCCGCGCGCGGGCGACGTTCCGCCCCGGAGGGATCGAGTATGGTTTCTAGGGCGATTTTTCTTGGCTTTTTTCTGGCAGTCCTTTCCTTTCAGATTCGATCTGCGGAGATCTCCGGAATCAAGATCGAAGAAAAGGAAAAGCTGGCGAACACTGAGCTGACGCTCAATGGCGCGGGCCTGCGCAAGCGCGTGTTCTTCCAGGTCTACGTGATCGGCCTGTACCTGCCCGAGAAAAAGGCCGCCGCAGCGGACGCGATCGCCGCGCCGGGACCCAAGCGCATCGCGATCCACATGCTGCGCGACGTCGACGCGGCGGAATTCGCCGGCGCCCTGACCGACGGCATGAAGCAGAACCTGAGCGAAGCGGAGATGAAGGCCTTCGAGCCGCGCATCAGGCGCCTGGTCGCGATCATGAGCGAGATGAAAGTCGCGAAGACGGGCATGCGCGTGACGCTCGACTGGGCGGGCACGGGCACCCAGGTCACGGTCGAGGGCAAGCCGAGCGGCGCGCCGATCGAGGGCGAGGATTTCTACCGCGCGCTGCTGAAGATCTGGCTGGGCGAGCGCCCGGTGCAGGACGACCTGAAGAAGGCGCTGCTCGGAGAGAAATCCTGACCGTGGCGCACCACGAGCTGCACCCGCCGATCACCGAGGCCCAGGCGCGGGCGCTGCGCGTGAACGATACCGTCACGCTCGAGGGCACGCTCTACGGCATCCGCGACGCGACGCAGATCCACATGTTCGACCGCGGCCGCAAGACGCGCTTCGACCTTGCCGGCTGCGCCGTCATCCACACCGCTCCCAATGTCGCGAAAGTGCCGGCGAGCGCCGCGCATCCCGCAGGGTATGCACCGACCTGCATCGGCACCACGACCAGCGACCGCATGGAGCGGTTCACCCGGCCGCTCCTGCAGCAGTGCGGCGTGCGTCTTGTGGTTGGAAAAGGGGGTCTAAGAGAAACATCGTTAAAAGCATTTTCCGAGTTTGGCGGTGCCTACCTCGCGATCGTCGGCGGCGCGGCCGCGCTCGAGACCACCTGGGTCGAGGCGATCGAGGACGTGGACCTGGACGACCTGCACCCGGAGTCGCTGTGGAAGTTCCGCGTGCGCGGCTTCGGCCCGCTGGTGGTGGCGATGGACAGTCACGGCGGCAGCCTGTATTCGAAGGTGAAGGGCGATGCCGCGCGGCGGCGCGCGCGGGCGCTCGCCAGCCTGGGCGTGAAGTCGTAATAGAATTCCCGTACAACAAAGGAGGAGTCACCATGTCCGTCACTCGCACCGTGTTTGCCTTGCTGCTTGCGCTCGCCGGCAGCGCACAGGCGCAGAACATCTCCATTGCCACCGGTGGCACGGGCGGCGTCTACTACCCGCTGGGCGGCGGCCTTGCGGCCGTGCTGTCGAAATATGTGCCGGGCATGCAGGCCACCGCCGAGGTGACCGGCGGCTCGGTCGCCAACATGCAGTTGATCGGAACCGGCAAGCCCTACATCGCCTTCACGCAGGCCGACGCGGCGATCGACGCGCTCAAGGGCCAGGACAAGTTCGCGGGCAAGCCGATTCCCGTGCGCACGCTCGCGGTGCTCTACCCGAACCGCATGCACGTGGTCTCGATCGAGGGCACCGGCGTCACCAAGATGGCGGACCTCAAGGGCAAGCGCGTGTCGACCGGCTCGGGCGGCAGCGCCACCGAAGTGTTCGCGTTCCGCGTCATCGAGGCCGCGGGCCTGGACAAGGACAAGGACATGAAGCGCGAGCGGCTCGGCGTGGCGGAGTCCGTGAACGCGCTCAAGGACCGCAAGATCGACGCTTTCTTCTGGGTCGGCGGCCTGCCGACGGCGGCGGTGACCGATCTGTCGAACTCTCCGGGCGTGAAGATCAAGATGATCGACATCGCGCACCTGGTGCCGGAGATGACCAAGAAGTACGGCAACATCTACATCAAGGACGTGATCCCGCAGCGCATATACAAGGGCATGGAGGCCGACAACCAGGCCGCCACGGTGACGAACCTGCTCGCGGTGCACGCGAACATGGACGACAAGCTGGCGTATACGATCACCAAGACGCTCTGGGAGCACCGCGTCGACCTGGTGCGCGTGCACGCCGAAGCGGTGAACATCAAGGAGGAGAACCAGAAGGCCGAGGCCTCGTCGATCCCCTGGCACCCCGGCGCGATCAAGTTCTTCGCGGAGAAGGGCATCAAGATCAAGTAGGAACAGGGGAACCCAGTTTCCCCCGTGCCCCCCTCCTGGCGCGCAACGCGCACGCCCCGTCCAGCAAGCTGGCGGGGCTTTTCATTTTGAGAGATCGATGAGCGACGACGTCACGCTGCTCCACAAGCCCGCCGCCGAAGTCAGCGCCGAAGCGCTCGAGCGCGCCGAGGCGATGATCGAGCGCGAAGAAGGCATTCACAACAAGCTCACGGGCTGGCTCGCCGCCTTCGTCGCCACGGTGGCGGTCGCGATGTCGCTGTTTCACCTCTACACCGCCTACGGCATCGTGCGCCCGGAGTACCTGCGCTCGACCCACCTCGCCTTCGTGCTGTTCCTGGTGTTCCTCATCTTTCCGGCGGCCGCGCGCTTCCGGCACCGCGTGATGTGGTGGGACTGGCTGCTGGCGGTCGCCGGGGTCGCGACCACGGTCTACCTGATCGCGGGCGGCGACGAATTTTTCGACCGCTCGATCGTGCCGAACGACTGGGACATCGTTTTCGGCATCACGCTCACGCTGCTGATCCTGGAAGCGATGCGGCGCACCACCGGCTGGATCCTGCCGTTCGTCACCACGTGCTTCCTGCTGTACGCGTTCTTCGGCGAAATCCTGCCGCCGCCCTGGACGCACAAGGACTACGAGATCCCGCGTCTGGTGGGCCACATGTACATGACTCTGGAGGGCATCTACGGCACGGCGCTCAGCGTGTCCTCCACGCTGATCATCCTGTTCACGATCTACGGCGCCTTCCTGCAGTTCTCCGGCGCCGGCAAGTTCTATATCGACTTCTCCTTCGCCGCCATGGGAGGCAAGCCGACCAGCGCGGGACGCACCGTGACGCTTGCGTCGTTCCTTCTGGGCGGTCCGTCGGGATCCGGAGTTGCCACGACTGTCACGCTGGGCGCGGTGGCGTCGCCGATGCTCGCCAAGGTGGGCTACAGCAAGGACGAAGCGGGCGGATTGCTCGCCGCGGGTGGCCTCGGGGCGATCATTTCGCCGCCGGTGCTGGGCGCCGCGGCGTTCATCATCGCCGAGTTCCTCAAGATCTCGTACCTGGACGTCGTCCTCATGGCGACGATCCCGACCTGCCTGTTCTACCTGGCGCTGTTCATCATGGTCGAGATCGACGTGCGCAAGTTCGGCATGAAGGACGTGCTGTTCGAGCAGGTCGAGTCGGCCTGGAGCCTCACGAGGAAGTATGGCTTTCACTTCCTCTCGCTGGTCTCGATCATCGCCTTCATGCTGATGGGCTTCTCGCCGGAGCTCTCGGTGTTCTGGGCGACCGTCGTCGCGTTCGCGACGAGCTTCCTGCACCGGGATTGCGCGCTCGTCTCCTACGACGTGTTCCGGGGGAAGACCCCGTTCCTGCGCGGCATCGCCGGCTCGGGCCTGGTCAAGGCCCTGGATGGCGGCTCGCGCGCGGTGCTCAACGTGGCGGCGACTTGCGCGGGCGCAGGGCTCATCGTAGGGGTCGTCACGCTGACCGGCCTGGGGCTGAAGTTCAGCTCGATCGTGCTCGCCTACGCCGGCAACTCGCTGCTGCTTACCGCGATCTACACCGCCCTCATCGTCTGGATCGTCGGCCTCGCCGTGCCGGTGACCGCGAGCTACATCATCTGCGCGGTGATCGCCGCGCCGGCGCTGATCGCGCTCAAGGTGCCGGAATACGCCGCGCACATGTTCATCTTCTACTACGCGGTGCTCTCGGAAGTCTCGCCGCCCACCGCGCTGTCGCCGTTCGCCGCCGCCGCGATCACGGGCGGCGATCCCTACAAGACCACGCTGCAGTGCTGGAAGTACACGGCGCCCGCGTTCCTGGTGCCATTCATGTTCGTCCTCGATCCGAGCGGCGTCGGGCTGCTGCTCACGGGCTCGATCAAGACGCTGGGCGATGCCGACTGGGTCGCGATCGCGCAGGTGACGCTCACCGCCGCGATCGGCATCGCCGCGCTCGCCGGCGGCCTGCAGGGCTGGCTGTTCAAGCGCACCAATGCCCTGGAGCGCATCATGCTGGTGAGCGCCGGCTTCCTGCTGGTCTATCCGACGGCTTTGTTCGACGCCATCGGCTTCGGGCTGGTGGCGCTGGTGGTGGTGATGCAACTGCTGCGGCGCTCGCCCGCGCCAGCCTGAGCGATGCGTGAAGTTTCTACCGACATCCTGATCCTCGGCTCGGGCGGGGCGGGGCTCTTCGCCGCGCTGCATGCGCACAAGGCGGATCCGGCGCTTTCGATCGCCGTCGCGGTGAAGGGGCTGCTCGGCAAATGCGGCTGCACGCGCATGGTGCAGGGCGGCTACAACGTCGCGCTCGCGAAGGAGGATTCCATCGAGCGCCACTTCATGGACACCATCGAGGGCGGCAAGTGGCTGCCCGACCAGGAGCTCGCCTGGAAGCTGGTGACGCTGGCCGTCGAGAGAATCAGGGAACTGGAGAACGAGCTGGGTTGCTTCTTCGATCGCAACCCCGACGGCACGGTGCACCAGAAGGCCTTCGCCGGGCAGACCTTCGACCGCACGGTGCACAAGGGCGACCTCACCGGCATCGAGATCATCAACCGCCTCGCCGAGCAGGTCTGGGCGCGCAGGATCCATCGGCTCGAGGAGTTCAGGGCCATCGAGCTCATCAGGGACAAACCCGGCTCTGCGATTGCGGGCGTGCTGTTCATCGACATGCGCACGGGGGAATACGTGCTCGCGCGCGCAAGGGCGGTGCTGCTCGCCACTGGCGGCGGACCGACGATGTACAAGTTCCACACGCCCTCGGGCGACAAGACCTGCGACGGCCTGGCGATGGCGCTGCGCGCGGGCCTGCCGTTGCGCGACATGGAGATGGTGCAGTTCCATCCGACCGGCCTTTACGCGGGCACGCACACGCGCATGACGGGCACGGTGCTGGAGGAGGGCCTGCGCGGCGCGGGCGGCTACCTGCTGAACGGCGCCAAGGAACGCTTCATGCCGAACTACGACCCCAAGGCCGAGCGCGCGACGCGCGACTTCGTCTCGCGCGCGATGTATTCGGAGATGCGCGCCGGCCGGACCAGCCCGAATGGCGGCCTGTACATCTCGATGGGCCATCTCGGCAGGGACCGCGTCGCGAAGAACTTCAAGGGCATGGTCGAACGCTGCGCCGACTGCGGCTTCGACCTCGCGGGCGGCCTGGTGGAGGTGGTCCCTACCGCGCACTACATGATGGGCGGCGTCGAGTTCGCCGCCGACTGCTCCACCGCACTGACGGGACTCTTCGTCGCGGGCGAAGACGCGGGCGGCGTGCACGGCGCCAATCGCCTGGGCGGCAACGGCGTTGCCAACTCCACGGTGTTCGGCGCGGTCGCCGGCGACACCATGGCGGCATGGGTGGGCAAGGAGAGGGGTTTTCGGGAGCCGGACCTGTCCCAGGTAGAGAAGGCGATTTTGGAAAGCGACACGCCGTTCAAGGCAACGCCATCGCTGCTTGAACCGATCCGCGAGCGGCTCTACGAGCTGATGTGGCAGAAGGTCGGCATCATCCGCGACCAAGCGGGCTTGCGCGCCGCGCTGACGGAACTTGGTTCAATCGAAAAGGAACTGCAGGCAAGCGGCATTGGCGACGCGAATCGGGCTTTCAACCTGACCTGGCACGACTGGCTGAACCTGAACAGCCTGGTGCAGACGAGCCGCGTGATCGCCGAAGCGGCGCTCGCGCGCACCGACTCGCGCGGCGCGCACTTCCGCGAGGATTTTCCCGAGGCCGGGGCCCTGGAGCAATCGGCCTATACCAGCGCGCGCCTGAAGGACGGCGCATTGAATATCGGTATGAAGCCGGTCGCCTTCACCAGGGTGAGGCCGGGAGAATCGCTGATTGGCGCGAGTGCGTAGAGGCCGGACCCTGGATCTGCCAGCGCCTCCAGCGCGAATCCTCATCTATCACCCCGCACCTGAGATCGCCTGAATCCGCCGGGCGAGGACGGGCCTCGCCTCAATCTGTCATTGCATCGTCCAGGCCACTGCAAGCGGATGGATTGCCATGCTGGCGCACGGCCGCGGATTTGCGGCAGACTAACAGCGTGGATATCCGCGATGGCTTCGTGGCTGCGGTCGGCAATACGCCGCTGATCCGCCTGCGCCGGGCTTCCGAGCTGACCGGCTGCACCATCCTCGGCAAGGCGGAGTTCCTCAACCCCGGCGGCTCGGTCAAGGACCGCGCCGCCCTCTACATGATTCTCGACGCGGAGCAGCGCGGCCTGCTCGGGCCGGGCGGCGTGATCGTGGAGGGCACGGCGGGCAACACAGGCATCGGCCTCGCGCTGGTCGGCAACGCGCGCGGCTACCGCACCATCATCGTCATCCCGGAGACGCAGAGCCAGGAGAAGAAGGACATGCTGCGCCTGTGCGGCGCCGAGCTGCGCGAGGTGCCCGCCCTGCCCTACAAGGACCCCGGCAATTACGTGCACGTCTCGGAGCGTCTGGCGAAGGAGCTGGGTGCGTTCTGGGCGAACCAGTGGGACAACACGGCCAACCGGGATGGCCACGTGCGCAGCACCGGGCCCGAGATCTGGAAGCAGACCGGCGGCAAGATCGATGGCTTCATCTGCGCGATCGGAACCGGCGGAACGCTCGCTGGCGTGAGCATCTATCTGAAAAACATGAACAGGAACGTCAAGACGGCCGCGGCGGACCCGATGGGCGCGGCGATGTACCACTGGATCAAGCACGGCGAGCTGAAAAGCGAGGGCTCCTCGGTCACCGAGGGCATCGGCCTGGGTCGCGTCACCCGGAACATCGACGGCGCGCCGCTCGACGATGCCTACCAGATCCCGGATGGCGAAGCGCTTGCGCTGGTCTTTTCCCTGTTGAAGGAGGAAGGCTTGTGCCTGGGCGGGTCGAGCGGCATCAATGTCGCGGGCGCGATCCGCCTCGCGCGCGATCTCGGCCCCGGGCATACCGTGGTGACGATCCTCGCGGATTCCGGAACGCGCTACCAGTCGAAGCTGTTCAATCCGGCGTTCCTGAAATCCAGGGGTCTGCCCTGCCCCGACTGGTTGCGCGGCGCCTAGGCCATCGCGGAAGGCGAATGATGGTGCGATTCTAGGCTCGCGTGAAAGCGAAGCTCAGCCTGCTGGCTACGCTAAATGCGCTCGTGGATCGAAAATTCGGACGTCCTTTCGCTGTTTCCGGCCCTGGTATGGAAGATCCAGCTGCGCGCCGACGTGCACGAGCCGATCGACGCGAGCACGCTCGGCTTGCTGGATGCGCTGCGGCAGGGGCTGCCCGCGCTGATGGCCGGCGTCATCCGGCCGCCGGTTACGGAGCTCACTGCGGTCAACACCGATCAGGTCGTGGTCCGGATCAAAAACGGCACGCTGCTCGTCTTTCCTGCGTATCTGCAGCACTCCGTCGATGCCAACGCCAGCAGCGAGAGCCGGGTGAGCGTGAGCTTCAACCTGATGTTTTCCGCGTTCACGGCAGAGTTGAGCAAGCCGTTGTGGGGCGAAAAATGAACTGGCTTGCGGGTCTTTCCTCGAACTCGCATCGCGCATTGCTATACTCGCCCACTGTTCTGCGGAGTACCCTCATGGCGCGTATGGTCAAGTGCATCAAGCTCGGGCGCGAGGCCGAGGCGCTCGATTTCCCGCCTTATCCCGGCGCGCTCGGCAAGCGCATCTTCGAGAACGTGTCGAAGGAAGCTTGGCGGCAATGGCTCGAGCACCAGAAGATGCTGGTGAACGAGAACCGGCTCAATCTCGCCGACAAGAAGGCGCGCGACTACCTGGCGCAGCAGATGGAGAACC
The DNA here is from genome assembly GCA_049651845.1 of Burkholderiales bacterium. GTDB lineage: Bacteria > Pseudomonadota > Gammaproteobacteria > Burkholderiales > SG8-39 > RBG-16-66-20. Next base: position 89,083 of record JBASCW010000052.1, read on the forward strand.
ATTTCTTCGGCAGCGGGGCCGAAGTAGCCTCTGGCTATGTCCCGCCGCAACAGAAGTAGACATGGACGGCGATAGGCTGCAACCTACCGAAATCAAGCTGCACCAGAAGTCCCGCGTGCTGGAAATTTCGTTTGCGGACGGCAGCCGGTTCGAGCTGAGTTACGAACTGCTGCGCGTGTATTCGCCATCCGCCGAAGTGCGCGGCCACGGTCCGGGCCAGGAGGTGCTGCAGGTCGGCAAGCGCGACGTGGCAATCACGGCGCTCGAGCCGAGCGGCAGCTACGCGGTGACGCCTGCGTTCTCCGACGGGCACAGCACCGGCATCTATTCCTGGGACTATCTGTACTGGCTGGGCCAGAATCGCGATTCACTGTGGCAGCAATACCTCGAGCGCCTGGAAAAGGCCGGCGCAAGCCGCGAGCCGGGCTCCGCCCCCTTCGAGCAGCGGCCAAAATCAAAGTAGCGCGCCCGTTCAAGGTCGTCCTCATCAATCCCTATGAGTTGGGGCGGCAACCGTTTGCCCTGGCGCAGCCTGCCGCCTGGCTGAAGCGCGAGGGCTTCGCGGTGAACTGCCTCGATCTTTCGCTCGAGAAACTCGATCCCGAAGTCCTGGAGAATGCGGGCTTGGTGGCCCTCCATGTCGGGATGCATACCGCGACCCGCATCGCGGTGCAGGCCCTGCCGCGGATCATGCAGCTTGCCCCACGCGCGCACCTCTGCGCTTACGGACTCTACGCCCCGATGAACGAGACGCTGCTGCGTGGAATGGGGGTGGATACATTCCTGGGGGGAGAAATAGAGCCCTCGCTCCTGTCGCTATGCAAACAACTCCGGGAAAACGAAAGACCGGCGACGCAAGGCAGAGCGACCGTAAACCTGGATCGCATCGTGTTCGAGGTGCCGGACCGCAGCGGTCTGCCCAAGCTCTCCCGCTACGCCCACCTGGTATTGCCGGACGGCGCCACCCGCGTCGCCGGCTTCGCCGAAGGCAGCCGCGGCTGCAAGCACCTGTGCCGGCACTGCCCGGTGGTCCCGGTGTACCAGGGAAAGTTCCGCATCGTCCCGGCGGACGTGGTGATGGCAGACATCCGGCAGCAGGTGAGTGAAGGGGCAACACATATTTCCTTCGGCGACCCGGACTTCTTCAACGGTCCCACGCACGGCCTGAAACTCGCGCGAGCCTTGCATGGCGCGTTCCCCCACGTCACCTTCGATGCCACCATCAAAATCCAGCACCTCATCGATCACGCAGATCTGCTGCCCGAACTGCGGCGCAGCGGCTGCCTGTTCATCACTTCCGCGGTGGAATCCGTGGATGACGACGTCCTGCGCCTGCTCGACAAGAACCACACCAGCCGGGACTTCGACCGGGCCGTGGCGCTCAGTCGCGGGGCCGGCATTGCGCTCGCGCCGACCTTCGTCGCCTTCACGCCATGGACGACACTGGAAGGCACCATCGCCTTGCTCGAGCGGCTCGTGGACCTGCGACTCGTGGAGAGCGTGCCTCCGGTGCAGCTCACCATCCGGCTGCTCGTGCCCGAGGGCTCCTATCTTCTGCAACTGCCTGGCTTCAGGGAAAAACTGATGGCCTTCGATGCCGGGCTCCTCGGCTATCCCTGGGTCCATACCGATCCGCGGGTGGATTGTCTGCAGCAGGACCTGCGGACCTTGGTGGCTCGATCCGAGAAGGAGAATCTTCCGCGCCGCGAAGTGTTCGCCGCGATCTGGCGGATGGCCCACGAGGCGGCAGGGCGCTCGACGCCGAATCTCGCGGCGGACCTGGGATCTCCGGTCCCGCGTCTGTCCGAACCCTGGTACTGCTGCGCCGAGCCCACCGATCAGCAACTTCAATCTTTCTGACATTGCCGATCCTTGAAACGCGTCCTGCTGCTGCTGCCCACCACCGGCTATCGCAACGATGAATTTGTTGCGGCGGCGAAAAAACTCGGCGTGGAGATCGTCGCCGCGGCCAACTACTGTCACCAGTTGGCCCCATCCTGGGGCCTCGCTCCCATCATGGCGCTGCATTTCGACCGGCCGCAGCAGGCGGCCGACACCGTGGTGCGTGAAATCGGCGGCAATCTCGATGCCGTGCTGGCGGTCGACGATGCGGGCGTCGAACTTGCGGCGCTGCTTTCAGAGCGCATGGGCTTGCCGGGAAATCCCGCTCACGCGGTGCGCCAGGTGCGCGACAAGCTGGCGTTCCGCCGGCTGCTCCAGGAACGGGATTTCCTGTGTCCAGGATTCCATCACCTGCCGACGGACGATGACGCCCCGACGCTGTTGCCTGAGTTGAAGTTTCCCGTCGTGGTCAAGGCGCGGCGTCTGTCGGGGAGCCGCGGCGTGATTCGCGCCAATGATTCCGAAGCGCTCATGCGGGCCGTGAGCTGGGCACGTGCGATCCAGTCCCGTGCCGACCGGGACGCCGAGGAGCTGGGCCTCATCATCGAGGACTTCATCCCTGGACGCGAGTTCGCCCTGGAAGGCAGCTTGGAGCGGGGCGAGCTCACTACGCTCGCCCTGTTCGACAAGCCCGATCCCCTGGACGGGCCCTACTTCGAGGAAACGCTGTACGTCACGCCATCCCGGCTGCCGGAGGCGGTGCAGGCCCGCATCCATGCAGAGGTGGCCCGAGCCTGCCGCTTGGCCGGGCTCGCGATCGGGCCGGTACACGCCGAGGTGCGAGTCAACGACCAAGGCATCTGGATCCTGGAAATTGCGGCCCGCTCGATCGGGGGCTTGTGCGGGCGCGTCCTCACCCATTCGCTGGGCATGAGCCTGGAGGAGCTGATATTGCGCCAGGCGGTGGCGGAACCGTATGCGCTCGCAGGCGCGGGCGGCGCCGCGGGAGTCATGATGATCCCGATCCCGCGGCGCGGCATCTACCATGGGCTCGAGGGCCTGGCGGCCGCGCAGTCGGTGGCAGGGGTCACCGGGGTGAGCGTGACGGCGGAGCCCGGCCAGATCGTCGCGCCGCCGCCCGACGGAGCGAGCTACCTCGGATTCATCTTCTCCCGGGCAGAGAGCCCCGAGCTGGCTGAAAACGCGCTGCGCAGCGCCCATCGGCAGCTGCGCTTCGATATCCGCCCCGAGTATCCGGCGGCGCGAGCGCCGGTCGCCAAGAGCCCATGAAACTGAATTGAAACAGGACCGGTCTACAGGAGTAAGGTAAAGAAATCATGCCTGAAGGAGGAGGACGATATGAAAACCCTGTCTCAAATCTTTTTCTGGCTGGCAATTCTTTCCATCCCGCTGTCGTGGGCGATGTGGTATTTCGGTGCGGAGCTTGAAGTAGGCAGGCAGGTCATCGCGAAAATCGCCGACCCCGCGCTGAAAGCGGCCTTCATGGAAGCGCACGCGGAACGGTGGGGAATCTTTGTCGGACTTTGGCCGGTCACCCTTCTGGTGTTGAGCGATATTCTCGAAAAGAAGGACGCCGGAAACAAGGGATGAGAATCGACGCGGCGGCATGGACGTACGAACGGGATTTGCGGGCAGTGTCGGCAACACGCCGCTCATTCGCCTCGCCAAACTGAGCGCGGAGAGCGGATGCGAGATCCTCGGTAAGGCGGAATTCCTCAATCCGGGTGGTTCGGTCAAGGACCGGGCGGCGCTCTACATCGTCCAGGACGCGGAGCGGCGCGGTCTGCTCGGACCCGGCGGTACGGTGGTCGAAGGCACCGCCGGCAACACCGGCACCGGCGGCACGCTCGCCGGCGTGGCTTTTCAATCCCGGGTGGCTGAAGAGCGAGCGGCTCGCGGCGAGCTGATGCCCGCGAACGCGCTGCACGAAATCAGCGTCGTTCCGGCCCATTCATCGGCGCACTGAAATCCACGTGCCGCGCGCCTTCGAGCAGGCCGACGAAGTCTCGCGTCTTCAGGTGCACGCTCGTTTCGTGGTCGCCCGCCTCGAAATACACGTCGGGCCGGCTCATCAGGCTGTCGTCCCAGATGGTCTCCATGCCGTAAGCATTGCCGATCGGCGGGACGGCGCCGGCCTCGCAATCGCCGAGCCGCTCGCGCAGTTCCGCTTCACCCGCCAAGCGCAACATATTTCACGAGGCAGCCGGGCGTCAGGTCCATCGACCGGGCGGACTGCAGGCTGCTCCTGGTGTACGAGTGCGCGACGAGCTCGAAGGGAACCGGGTGCGCAGCGAGATAGTCGGCGAGCTTCATTGCCATGCCCATGCCGACCTCCAGGACGGTGGAACGAGTGCAGGGCCGACTATAGGCGTGCGGCCGGACCGGCGCTTACCCGCGGTCGCCCGCGATGTAGCGCTCGAGTTGCTCGATGATGAATTTCTGCTCGGAGATGATGTCTTTGACCAGGTCGCCGATCGAGATCAGGCCGATCAGCTTGCCCATGTCCACGACGGGCAAGTGGCGCACCCGGTTTTCGGTCATCAGCGCCATGCATTCCTCGTTGCTCTGGTCCGGGCGCACATGCAGGACCGGGAAGCTCATGACGTCGCGGACTGGCGTGTCTTTCGACGAACGTCCCATGAGGATGATTTTGCGCGCGTAGTCGCGCTCGGTGAACATGCCGACGATCTTCTGGTCCTCCAGCACGAGCAGCGCGCCGATGTTCTTTTCCGCCATCCGCTTGATGGCGTCAAGCACCGGCGTCGAGGGCGTGACGGTCTCGACGCGCAGCTGGGGCTTGGACTTGAGAATTTGAGCCGCACTTTTCATGGGTGATTCTCCGTGATCCTCAATGAAAAAGGGTCAGCACGCCGGTGTAGCCATAGAGCCGGTCGTGGGAAATTTCGCCGTTGCAGAAGAATCCCGCGAGCGCCAGTTCGCCGAGCGCCTCTTTCACGAGGCCGAGTTCGGCGCCGCGGCTGCCGAACAGGTGCTCGCCGCGGCCGACGCAGGAGAAGTACAGCGCCCCGCGCGCCCCGGCCGGCGTCTCCTTGCGCAGTTCGCCGAGGATGCGCAGCAGGTCCCGGCGCGCACTCTGCGCGTCGCGCCGGCAGAACATGAGCTCGGCGCCCGGCTCGACCATGTCGCCAATCGCGATCAGGCCGTTCTTTGGGTCGATACCCATCAAGTTGCGAACCAGGTAGTCGCCCCGGTCGGAACCCGCCACCGCCAGGCCGACGTGGATGTAATGGGCCGCGCGCCGCAGGTCGCGCGACAGCACTTCGCCGATCGCCTCTCTCATCACCTCGAGCGCCGGGCGGCCGTCGAGCGTGGCGATGACGTTCCGGTCGCATGCTGTGACGCGGTAGCGCCCCGCCAGCGGCGAGCACCCCTGGGTCAGCCGCGTGCTGATGCCGACCGATTCGGCAAACAGGGCACCCGAGAGCCCGCCCGAAATGACGTCGTTCGCCACCTGCACGCTGCGCCCCCGCGAGCTCGATAGCCCCCCGACCAGATAGCCGCTCGCCACCTTCGAGGACATGTCGGCGATCAGCCCGGCGACGTCGGGCGTTTCAGGATCGGCATGAATCACGCCGAAGTGGGGTGCCTCGCCTTTCGTCAATCCGTGCCGTCCGGAAAAAACTCTGTACCGGTCGCGCGCAAGCTCCGCAACCATGGTGGCGAGCGCCGGCCGATCGAGGTATTCGGTGCCGCTGGCGACAATGCCGATGCCGACCGTGCCGACCCAGTCGGCGACGCCGGTGCTATGACGCAGGCTGTCGACGATGTCCGCGGCATGGGGCAGCAGGGCGTCGGTAAAGTACACGAACCCCAGGCCGCCGCCCGGCCGCCCGAGGCGCCCGGCGCATTGAGTGACGCACTCGCGCCAGGTCGCGCCACTCGCGTGAGCGGCGCGAAACGGACTCATGGATCCTTCTTCGGCGCGCACTCCGCCATCGCCTGCTGCATCGCCGACAGAGCAGCCTTCCGCATCCCCGGCCCCTCAGGAGAGTCTTCTCAGCAGGCTCACCGCTTTGACTGCGTCCTCGGCAGTGTCGAGCGCGAAGTAGCTCACGAACTTGCTGCCGATCCCGGTCGCCGAGAGCGCCCGAAAACTGATCCCGGCGTTCGCCAGGGCGCGCGCGACCTTTGCGGTGACTCCGGGCTTGTTCGTCCCCTCGATCCTCACCGAATGGAGGTTTTCCGGCTTGGTGAATCCCGCCGCCTGGGCGGCTTGGACCACCTTCGTGCCGTTCACCTGGGTAACGAAGGCGATGCCCCTGCCGGGTTGCTCCGGCGTCCGGCGCGAAAAGACGAACTCAAAGTTGGCTCCCGCCTTCGACAGCGGCTCGACTTTGTCCGCGGCGCCTCCTGCCCGGTCGTCGATGGATGCCGTCCACAATTCGACTCTGCCCACCTTTGGCGTCATAGCGATCTCCTCTCCTTCAGGACCCGGTCGACCAGACCGTACTGCACCGCTTCGTCCGCGGAAAGGAAATTGTCGCGATCGGTTTCGCGCGCGATCCTGGACTCGTCCTGGCCGGTATGCTTGGCCATGATCGCGTTCAACTTGGAGCGCAGATACAAAATTTCCTTGGCGTGGATCTCGATGTCGGAGGCCGGGCCCTCGAACGCGCCCATGGGCTGGTGGATCAGGAGGCGTGAATTCGGCAGGCAATCGCGCTTTCCGTTGGCGCCGGCGCACAGCAACAGCGCCCCCATGCTCGCGGCCTGCCCGACGCACAGCGTCGATACGTCCGGTTTGACGAACTGCATGGTGTCGTAGATGGCGAGGCCCGCCGACACCGACCCGCCGGGGGAATTGATGTAGAGGAAGATGTCCTTGTCCGGGTTCTCCGACTCGAGGAAGAGCAGCTGCGCGACGATCACGTTGGCCGATAGCTCGTCGATCGGGCCGACTAGGAACACCACCCGCTCCTTGAGAAGCCGCGAGTAGATGTCATAGGCGCGCTCGCCCCGGCCGCTCTGGTCGATCACCATGGGGACCAACCCCAGGTTCTGCGGATCCAGAGCGTTTGGCGGGAGTGAAACTTCCGGCCACAAGGCCGTCGCACTATGCCGGATCATGCCGTTCATGCCGGTTTCCGATCGGTTCCCTATCCAGCGAGTCTACGCCTTACCCTCGACCGATTGAATGGGCACTACGCCGGCTTGACTTCAGGATCCGAGGCGCGGATTCTGGTAACGATGTGTAAGGAGGCACCATGGCGAGAATCGTCAAGCGAACGCGGAGCGGCCCATACCCAGTGACCCTAGGCGGTGAAACCAAGCACATCTGCGGCTGCGGGCTATCGAACACGCAGCCTTTTTGCAATGGCACCCACAAAATTGCGCGCCAGGAAGACCCCGACAAGCTCTATTGGTACGACGAGCAAGGCAAGGGCTTCGAAACCACTGACAGCTTCCAGGGTATCTGCTGTCCACAAGATTGAATCCGGAAGCCATGCCAGGCGCAGTGTTTTGCGGGCGGTTTGGGACCAGGACGCACTATGAGTCCGGGCGAGACCAGAGGCCCTGCTGCGCTGCAGATCGAATCGATTGGCGCAGTGACCCTTGCGACCCACGACATGGCGCGCGCGGTGCGGTTCTACTCGGCCATCACGGCAGGTCCATACCGCGTTGCGGTCCTCCTGCTTGCGCGCCGTAGGGGGGAAGCGTGGTCAGGCGGGGATCGTCCACCGCGCCGCCGACGGTGAAGTGATAGAGCGACTGGAACGCCAGGCCCTTGAATCCGAACACCTGGTGCACCGGATCGTCGAAATAGCAACCGATGCCGGTCGCGCGGACGCCTGCCGCTTCGGCTTCCAGGTACAGGACCTGCCCGATCAGCCCGGCTTCCCAGTAGAGCCGCCGGTAGAACCAGGGCCCATGCGTGATCAGCGCCTGCTGATACTCGGCGAACATGCCAAGGCAAAAGGCGCCGTCGCCCGCGATGGCCTGATGGCAGCTCACCTGCGCTGCCAACTGCCTCGCGTCACCCGCTTCCAGCAGGTAGAACGGAAGATTCGCAGGGCACGCTGGCGGCGCGGTCCAGACGAAGCGCTCATGCATCGCGCGTTTGAGGATCTCCACTTTGGCCAGGTCGCGGGCCAGCGCGTACAGCCCCGGGTCGAGACCCGTCACGCGGTGCACGAACAGGCCGAAGTGGACGCTCGGCTCCCAAGGAAGGGCATCCCAGGGCATGGGACGGCGCAAGACTTCCAGCTCGCGGCGCGGCATTACCCGCGTCAGCAGCCGGTAGAAGCGCTCGGCTGCAATCGAGGTCCTGCCGTCGCAGGCGAGGAGGCTGCGCCGTTGATGGATGATCCGGCCCGTCGGCGGCCCGTCTGCCGGGGGCGCAGGCTCGTGCCGGTCCGCTACAGCCTTCGCCGGCCAGACGAGCATGACGAGATCCGGGTGCTCGCGCTCTGCGTCCACGAAATCCCCGACCCGATCGAGCCCCAGCAATTGCTCGACGGTCTCGTCCGCGAGGCCGTGCAGCACGACCGCGCTCCATCCCAACGTCGCGGCGGCAATCCGCAGCGTACCAATCGCGTGCCCCGCGTCGTGCTGGCAATAGCGGAATGCGCGCTCGCCGTACTTCCAGGCTTCGCGCCAGTGCACCGAGGACAAGCCGACCAGGAAGGCCTGCGCGGGAAACTCGCGCGTCAACCGGGCAAACCAGTCGGCGGGGCAGTCCGCGCGCCGTTCGAGAGCGTGCTCGCGGGGCGCGTAGTGGTATAGGCCCGGCGATTCGGCCAGCCCGGGCAGCGCCCCGATCAGCAGGTAGCCCTCGGTGGGGTGCAGGTTGCCGCTCGAGGGGTTGATGCGCAACGCCCAGCGTGTGCCGGCCGCTTGCTTCCAGGCCGACAGGGCGAGCGCATACTCGAACAGCCGCGACAACGTGCGCAGGGTGAGCGGCGCGCCTGGCACAGCGGCCGGACGATGCAGGTGCTCATACGCGGGCGAGAGCGGCCCTTCCTCCGGGCCAAGCCTCGGCAGGTGCACCAGGGGCGCGCCTGCATAGCGGCGGAACGGATCGGGCTGGTTCGCCCAGTCCAGGGCACCGGGCCCGCGCGCGTAGCGGTCGAAGCGGTGCTTGGTCCGCTCGTGGTAGCGCAGCACCGTTTCGAGTTCGCCGCGATCGCGCATCACGGGGCGTGCGGCCTCTGGCGCACGGCGCGACGAGGCCGTGGACGAAGCGCGCAAGCGCGAGCATCGCGAACACCGCGCCCGGGGCGATGAGACGCTCGCCCGATCGCGCTACCTGTGGCCGTACGCCCAGGAGCGGCTGCCGCCCAAGCACCAGGA
>JBASCW010000053.1:0-19979 GCA_049651845.1 Burkholderiales bacterium
CTCGAGCAGCGCGAGCGCGCGCGCGGCGAACTCGGCGGGCGCGCGCGTCGGCGCGGCGCCGGTGTGGCTGCGCGTCACGGTGGTGAAGTCGCCGTAGCGCAGCTTGAGCGTCACCGTGCGCGCGAGCAGGCTCTTCTTCTCCAGCGACGCGGCGACCCGCCGCGCCAGGCGCTCGACCTCGGCGCGCATTTCGGCCAGCTTCTCCAGGTCCTCGGGATAGGTCGTTTCGGCGGAGATGGATTTCCAGGGCCGGTCGGGCTTCACCTCGCGCGGATCGTCGCCCTGCGCCAGGCGCTTGAGCCAGCCGGCCAGGCTGCCCACTGTCTTTCGCAATTCAAGCTCTTCGATGTTCCTGATGTCGACCAGCCGCTCAACGCCAATCGCGCGCAGCTTCTTGGCGGTCACGGGCCCCACGCCCCAGAGGGCCTCGACCGGCAGCTTCTGCAGGAACTGCTCGACGCGCTCGGGCGCGATCACGGTGAGGCCGTCGGGCTTGCGCCAGCCCGAGGCGATCTTGGCGAGGAACTTGTTCGGTGCCACGCCGGCCGAGGCGGTCAGGCCGGTGTCCTCGCGGATCCTGTCCTTCAGTTTTCCGGCGATCACGCTCGCGAGCGGCTCGCCCCAGCTGTTCTCGGTGACGTCGAGGTAGGCCTCGTCCAGCGACAGCGGCTCGACCAGCGGCGTGCAGCCGCGCAGGATCGCCATCACGCGCGCGGAGGCGGCGCGATACTTGGCGAAGTCCGGCCGCACGATCAGCAGGTCCGGGCACAGCCGCACGGCGCGCGCCATCGGCATCGCCGAGCGCACGCCGAACTTGCGCGCTTCGTAGCTGCAGGCGGCGACCACGCCGCGGCCCTGCGGCGAGCCGCCGACCGCGACCGGCTTGCCGCGCAGCGCGGGATCGTCGCGCTGCTCGACCGACGCGTAGAAGGCGTCCATGTCGAGGTGGATGATTCGGCGCGGTGGGCTCGCCATGGGCGCTCGCTCGCGGCAGGGCGATCAGCGGAACGGAAAGCCGCTGCGCCGGTACTGGATCATCAGCCAGCCCCCGAGCATGCCGCCCAGGTGGGCGAAGTGCGCGATGCCGCGCGCGGTGCCGGTGACGCCGAGCACGAGCTCGAGCACGCCGTAGAGCGCGACGAACACACGTGCCGGCATCGGGATCGGCGGGAACAGCAGCAGGATGCGCCGCTGCGGGAAATACCAGCCGAAGGCGAGCAGCAGGCCGAACATCGCGCCCGAGGCGCCCACGGTAGGGCCCGGCGCTGCGCCGGTCCAGGCGCCGACCGCGAGGTGCGCGGCCGCCGCTGTGACCAGGCAGGTGAAGTAATACAGCGTGAAGAAGCGCGTGCCGAACAACCGCTCGATGTCCGGGCCGAACATGTACAGCGCCAGCATGTTGAAGAAGATGTGCGCCAGGCTGCCGTGCAGGAAGCCGTAGCTCACGGGCTGCCAGATCTCGAAAGGCGGCGCGCCGAGCACGCCCGGCGGCCAGAGCGCGAACCAGGCGATCAGTTCCGGCCCGGAGTGGGTCTGCAGGGCGAAAACGGCGATGTTGGTCCCGAGCAGGGCCAGGGTGGCGGGCGGCATGGTTGATCCAGTTCAGGATTGTGACAAGTTTTTGCAATGCGCCCCGTGAAACTTGCTACCTTGCCTTCATGGGCTACTTCATCCACTACGCGCTGCGCGAGGGCATGCTGCAGGCCGCCGTGCGCGGCAAGGCCGGCGAGCTGCAGGCCGAGCGCATCGCGCAGGACATCTCGGCCGAGGCCGGCCGCGGCACGGTGAACCGCGTGCTGATCGACGTGCGCGGCCTGAGCGATCGCCTGGGCTCGCTCGGCGCGCTGGCGATGGTGCGCTGCGCGCCGGCGCGCATGAACGGCTACCGGGTCGCGGTGGTCGATGCGATCGAGAACGACGCCTACTACGCGCTGCACGAGATGGCCGCGCAGGCCCACGGCTACGTGCTGCGTTGTTTCAGCTCCGTGACCGAAGCGCTGCGCTGGCTGCGCAGCGCCCCCAGTCGCGAGTAGACGCCTCCCGTTTTCCTATTTCAGCTTCGCGGTCAGCAGGCGCAGGCGCTCGGCGAGCGAGGCGAGCAGCGATTCGGCGAACTCCGGGTTGGTCTTCACCAGCATCAGCAACGCGGTGCGGTTGATCGGCAGCAGCTGGCAGTCCGTCTCGGCCACCGCGCTGGCGAGGCGCGGCGCCTGATCGAGCAGCGCGAGCTCGCCGAACACGCCGCCGGGCCCGAGGCGCTCCACCACGCCGCCGCTGATCGAGACGGCGACCCTGCCTTCGAGCACTGCGTACATGCGCAGCCCGGTCTGGCCTTCCTGCACGATGGTCTTGCCGCGGTCGAAGTAGGCCGGCGCGTCGCTGCCCAGGCCGTCGGCCAGCTCGGCGAGGCGCAGCGGGTCGAACACCACGGACTCCTTCTGCACCGCGTCGCCCCGCAGCGTGGTCTGCTCGGCCAGCCTGGCGATGGTCTCGCGCAGCCGCTCGATCATGATGCTCATCAGCATGAGCGCGAAATCGGGCTTCCTCTGCAGGCCCTTGTGGAACTGCTTGTCGTCCAGCGCGATCACGCGGCAGGCGGTTTTCGCCACCGCGCTCGCGCTGCGCGGCGCGTGCGTGATCGAGGCCATCTCGCCGAAGATCTGGCCTTTCTTCACGGTGCCGATGGTCTTGCGGCGCGCCACCAGGTCCACTTCGCCGTCGAGCAGCAGGTACATCTTGTCGCGCATGAGCAGCAGCGGCCGCGCCTTCTGGTTCTCGGTGAAGAACGCCTTGCCGGCGGGCACCTTCTCGGGCTTGCCCGCCGCCTTGAAGAACTCCAGCGCCACGCCCGGGATGTAGCGCGTGTCGTCCCAGGCCCTCGGTTTCGCGGTCGCCATTTCGATCCTCCCCTTGTGAGAGTATAAGGCTTCGAAAAACGGGGAATGCAACCGATGCCGATCTCGATGTCGCAGGCGAGCGCGCCGCGCTTCGCCCACATGCTCAAGAATTTGTCAGCGATCCTCGCCAAGGCGCAGGCGCACTGCGAGGCGCGCAAGATCGACCCGCTGGTGCTGGCCGCGTCGCGCCTCTACCCGGACATGTTCCCGCTGTCGCGCCAGGTGCAGATCGCCTGCGACACGGCGAAGGGCGCAGTGGCGCGCCTGGCGGGCGTCGAGATCCCGAAGCACGAGGACAGCGAGAAGACGTTCGCAGAGCTGCAGGCGCGCATCGCCAGGACGCTGGAGTTCATCGGCAGCGTGCCGGCGGCGCGCATCGACGGCAGCGAGGAGCGCGAGATCGTCCTCAAGCTGCGCGGCCGCGAAGTGAACTTCAAGGGCATGCAGTACCTGCTCGGCTTCGCCTGGCCGAACTTCTACTTTCACGTGACGACCGCCTACGACATCCTGCGCCACGACGGCGTCGAGCTCGGCAAGAGCGACTTCCTGGGCGGCCAGTAAGCGGACTCGCGCATGCGCCTGGTCATCGCCCAGATGAAGCACGAAACCAACACGTTCTCGCCCGTGCCGACGCCGCTGGCGCGCTTCGCGCACGGCACGCCGGCGCCGCTCGAGGGGCGCGAGGTGCACGAGGCGTTCAAGGGCACCGGCACGGCGATCGGCGCGTTCATCGAGCTCGCCGACCGGGCCGGCGCCGAGGCGGTGTACCCGGTTGCCGGCAACGCCGCGCCGAGCGGCCCGGTAGAGACCGACGCCTACGAAGCGATGGCCGGCCGCATCGTCGACGCGGTCGCCAGGGGCTGCGACGCGGTGCTGCTCGACCTGCACGGCGCGATGGTCACGCGCGCGCACGACGACGGCGAGGGCGAACTGCTCGGCCGCGTCCGCCGCGTCGCCCCCGAAGTGCCGATTGGCGTCGCGCTCGACATGCACACCAACCTCTTTCCCGCGATGGGCAATCTGGCAACGGTGATCGCCGGCTACCAGACCTACCCGCACGTCGACATGTATGAGACGGGCGTGCGCGCGGCGCGACCGATTTTCTCCCTTCTAAGTAAGAAAACCAGGCCCGCAATGAGCTTCGGGCACCGCCCGATGCTGCCGCACGTGATGCGGCAATCCAGCCTGGATGCGCCGAACAGGGAAATCCAGGCCAGGGCCAGGGAGATGGAGCGCCAGGGCGCGTTGTCAGCCAGCTTCTTCGTCGGCTTCCCGCACGCGGACATCCCGTATGCCGGCTCGTCCGCCGTGGTCGTCACCGACGGCGACGCGGCGAAGGCGCGCGCGTTCTGCGACGAGCTGCTCGACATGGCCTGGCGCGCGCGCGAGCAGTTCGTCTATCGCGTCGAGCCGCTGGACGCGTCGCTGCGGCGCGCGCGCGAGCTCGGCGGCGGCGCGGGCGGACCGGTGGTGCTGCTCGACCACTACGACAACTGCGCCTCCGGCGGCACCATGGACACGATGATGGTGCTGGGCGCGATCCTCGACGCCGGGCTGGAGGACACCGCGGTGTTCGCGATCTGCGATGCGGCCGCGGTGGAGCAGACGAAGCGCGCCGGCGTCGGCGCGCGCGTCACGCTGCCGCTGGGCGGCAAGCTGGACATGCCCGCGCTGGGGCTCAAGGGGCGCCCGCGCGAAGTCACCGGCAACGTGCGCCGCATCATCAACGGCATCTACCGCAACGAGGGTCCGATGGCGCGCGGCGAGCTCGCCGACATGGGTGCGGCGGTTGTGCTCGACACGGGCAAGGCGGAGATCGCGGTGATTTCGCGCCACGTCGAGCCGCACGACATCGCCGCGTTCCGCGCGCTCGGCATCGAGCCGCAGAAGAAGCGCTACGTGATGCTCAAGAGCCGCGTGCACTGGCGCGCGGGCCTGGGCCCGCTCGCCCGGGCCGTCGTCGAGTGCGCGGGCGAAGGCGTTTGCACGTCAGATTATTCACAGTTGCGCTTCCGCCGCGTGCGCCGCCCGGTGTTTCCGCTCGATCCCGAAACCCAACCGTCCGTCTGAAGGCCCTGGAAGGAAGTCACGAAGGGCCCTTCCTTCGTGACGTACCGCCGCTTTCCGGGCCGGCAGGAAGTCACGTCCGCCCGCAAAAAATAGCTGCGCCGCTCGCGCGCAAGGGTACAAAGGGCTCATGGCGAATCACAACAAAGGAGCAGCCATGAACCGCAACAAGATGCTTGCCCTGGCCGTTCTCGCAGTTGCAGGCTTGTCGGGATGCGCAACCGCGCGCGGCGACCTCGCCGCGGCCGACACCGCGGCGCCGGCCACCGCGCAGGTCTCGAAGCCGGCCGCGAGCTACGGCAGCATGGGCGGCTACCGCTACCGGCGTCTGGTGACAGTCAACGTCCACCGCTCGTAGCCGACCGCCCGCGGCGAAGCGTGCAACGAAAAACCGTCGCTCGCTGGCGACGGTTTTTTATTTGGCGGGGCTCATTTCACGCCGGGAGGCGGCGGGGGCGGCGCGCCGGGTGGTGGCGGCGGGATGTCCGAGCGGCTGGAGGGCGCGGGCGCATTTGCCGGCGGCGGGGGCGGCGTATGGCTGCCCGACCTGCGATTCGAGCTGCCGGTGTAGCCGGCCACCGGCACTTTGTGGCCGCGCGCGTACATGCATTGCTGGTAGGCGTTGTCGTAACGCCGCTGGATTTCGTATTGCGACATGCTCCCGGTGCTCGCGCCGATCATGCTGCCGGTGAGAAGGCCGAAGGCCGCGCCAGCGGCCGCGTCGTTGCTGCCGCCCAGGGCCGCGCCTGCCGCCGCGCCGATCACCGTGCCGATCGCCGCGCTCTGCACCGCGCTGCTGGCCGCCGCGTTGTCCGGCGTGGAGCCGCCAACCTGGTAGCGCGCGTACTGACGGCAATCGACGTCGTCGGCGCGGAACAGCTCGAAGCTCTTGCCCGTGCCGGGCAGCACCATGACGCCCGGACCGCTCGGAATACTGACGCAGCCCGCGAGTAGAGCGACCGCGCCGAGCGCGGCGAAGACCTTCACGATGGTTCTCACGGCGCTATTCCTGCGGTCGCGGTGCCACGCGCTGCCAGCCGGCGGGGCACTCCTTCACGTACGGATAGTACGCGCGCGAATCGCTGCAGTAGTACCAGTAGCCAGAGGGCTCCTGGAACTGCTGCGCTTGCGGTTGCTCTACGTACACCTGCGGCGGCTGCTGCACCACGTAAGGCGGGTAGTACGCGTATGCCGGGTAGTAGGGGTAGTGGTAGTAGCCGTAACCGTGCGGATACCACGGGTAGCCGACGTTGAAGCCGAAGACGAAGCGCGTGCCGTGGCCGCCCTGATAGTGGCCGCCGCGGTAGTAGCCGCCGGCGTTCGCCGGTGCGGCGACGAAGGCGCTTGCAAGCGCCACTGCAAGAGCTAGAGCCGGAAACACGCGTGCAGATTTCATGGTTGCCTCTCGGAAACAAAGCATAACGCCGAGGCTCGCCGGCGGGCGGACAATTTGGTAATGAAGTGTTTCAAGTTGTAACTCCAGCGTATGCTACGGCCCGAATTCGAGGAAGGGAAAATGCCATGAAACCTGAACTGAATCTGCTCGTCTGGACGACGCTGCTCGCGCTGGTTGGCCGGGCTGGCGATGATTTTCCTGCAATTGATTTAGGGTAAATTCGGGCGCATGGCCGGCGATTTCACGCTCGACCTGAGCCTCCAGGTCGGGAAATACGATGTCCAGAAGCTGCTCGGCAAGGGCGCGACCGGTACGGTCTACCTCGCCAAGGACACCTTTTCCGGCAGAGAAGTCGCGCTCAAGACGATCGAGCCGGAGGTGTTTCGCGACCCCGAGTTCGGCACCGTCTACCGCTCGCAGTTCCTCAACGAGGCCTCGCTCGCGGGCAAGCTGCGCCATCCGCACATCGTCGCGATCTTCGACGCGGTGGTCGAGGAGAACTCCGGCCACATCGCCATGGAGATCGTCACCGGCGGCGACCTCGCGCAGTACGCGCAGCCCGACAAGCTGCTGCCCGTGGAGGACGTGCTGCAGATCGGCTTCAAGTGCTGCGGCGCGCTCGAGTACGCCTTCGCGCAGGGCATCGTGCACCGCGACATCAAGCCCGCGAACATCATGATCGTGCAGGGCACCGACGTGAAGATCGCCGATTTCGGCGCCGCCTTCCTGCGCAAGAGCCAGGCCGTGCAGACCGCGGCGATGGGCTCGCCGTTCTACATGTCGCCCGAGCAGATCGAGCAGAAGGAGCTCACTTTCCACAGCGACATGTACTCGCTGGGCGTGGTGCTCTACGAGCTGCTCACCGGCAAGCGCCCGTTCGTCGCCGACAGCCTCGAGGCGCTGGTGAAGAAGATCCTCACCGAGAGCCCGGCGCCGCCTTCCAGCCTGCGCAAGGGATTGCCCAAGGACATCGACCTGGCGATGCTGAAGCTGCTCGGCAAGAAGCCCGATCACCGCTACGCCACCTGGAACGAGCTCGCCTTCGACCTGTCGCGCCTGGGCGCGCTGGTGCTGCCGCCGGGCGCGATTCCGGACAGCGAGAAGTTCGTGTCGCTCAAGCGCGTGCCGATGCTCTCGGGCCTGTCGGACGCCGAGATCTGGGAGCTCGCGCGCGCGGGCAGGTGGTCGCGCGTGGCGCGCGCTCAGAACATCGTCAAGGAAGGCGAGCCCGGCCAGAGCTTCTTCTTCGCCGCCAAGGGCGAGGTGAAGATCGTCCGGCAGAACCGCCTGCTGAACATGGTGAACACCGGCGAGTTCTTCGGCGAGATGGGCTTCATCTGGGGCGGCGAGCTGCCGCGGCACGCCACCGCCGACGCCATGACCGACCTGCTGCTGTGCGAATTCGAGCCCGCCGCGGTCGGCCAGATGAGCCCGGGCGCGCAGTTGCAGCTCGTCAAGGCGCTCACGCGCAACGTGATCGACCGGCTCGCGCTCGCCAACCAGAGGCTCGCCACCGCGCGCTGAAGGAGAAGGCATGAGGCTGCTGTGTGGTTTGCCCGTCCTGCTTTGCCTTGCGGCGAGTGCCGCGCTCGCGCAGGCGCCGTTTCCCGCACGGCCGATCACGACCGTCGTGGGCTTCGCGCCGGGCGGGGGCACCGACACGGTCTCGCGCATCATCGGCAAGACGCTTGGCGACCAGCTCGGCCAGCAGGTCCTCACCGACAACAAGTCGGGCGCCGGCGGCAACATCGCCACCGACCTCGTGGTGAAGGCCGCGCCCGACGGCTACACGATTTACCTGGCGAATGTCGGCGCGATCTCGGTCAACCCGCATTTGCTGCCGCTCACCTACGACCCGCTCAGGGACCTCGCGCCGATCGGCATGGCGGTGGTGTTTCCCAACCTCGTCGTCGTGCACCCTTCGGTGCCGGCCGACAGCTTCGCCGAGTTCATCAAGCTCGCCAGGGACAACCCCGGCAAGTATACCTACGGCTCGTCCGGCATCGGCGGCGCCGGCCACCTCGCGGGGGAGCTGCTGAAGATGATGGCGGGCATCGACCTCGTGCACGTGCCCTTCAAGGGCGGCGGCCCGGCGATGCAGGCGATGCTCGGCGGGCAGATCTCGGCCTACATGGCGACGCCGGTCGCCGCCGGCCCGCACGTCAGGGCGGGCAAGGCCAAGGCGCTGGCCGTGACCGGCCCGAAGCGCGATCAGTTCATGCCCGAGGTGCCCGCGGTGGCCGAGTCCTACCCCGGCTACCAGGCGACCAACTGGTACGCCTACTACGCGCCGGCGAAGACGCCGAAGGACATCGTCCTTCGGCTCAATCGGGAGATCGTCAAGGCGCTCGGCACGGCCGAGGTGAAGGAGCTGCTCGCGAAGCAGGGTGTCGAGCCGGCGCCGGGCACGCCAGAGGAGCTCGCCGCGTTCGGCAAGCGCGAGTCCGAAACATGGGCCAGGGTGGTCAAACAGGCGAAGATCACGGCGAACTAGCGTTCTGCAGGGCCCGCCACACGCGCTCCGGCGTGGTGGGCATTTCGATGTCCTCGGAGCCGATCGCATCCACGATCGCGTTCATCGCCGCCGCCAGCGCGCCCACGGTGCCGGCTTCGCCGGCGCCCTTGGCGCCCAGCGGGTTGAGCTGAGTAGGCACGGCGTTGTGGCCGACCTCGAAGTTGCACATATCGCCCGCGCGCGGCATGGCGTAGTCCATGAACGAGCCCGTGAGCAGCTGCCCTTCGGCGTCGTAGACGATGCGCTCCATGAGGATCTGGCCCAGGCCCTGCACGATGCCGCCGACCACCTGGCCAGCGAGCGTGAGCGGGTTGATCTCGGTGCCGACGTCGTCCACCACCACGTAGTTGAGCAGCTCGATCGCGCCGGTCTGCGGGTCCACCTCGAGCTCGCAGACGTGCGTGCCGTTCGGGAAGGTCTCCTGCACCGGCGAGAACGTGGCGCTCTCGAACAGCCCGGGCTCGATGCCGCGCGGCAGCGCGGCGAAGGCGAACGCGGCGCGCGCGACCTCCTTGAGCGGTACGCCGCGGTCGGTGCCGGCGATGGTGAAGCGCCCGTTGGCGAACGCGACATCGGCCTCGGCCGCCTCGAGCAGGTGCGCGGCGATGCGCCTGCCCTTGGCGATCACCTTGTCGGCGGCGAGCCAGAGCGCGGTGCTGCCGATCGCCGCCGAGCGCGAGCCGAAGCTGCCGGCGCCGAAGGCGACCGCGTCGGTGTCGCCTTCGATCACGCGCAGGTCCTCCTGCGCGAGCCCGAGGCGCGTGGCGGCCACCTGCCGGTACATCGTTTCATGGCCCTGGCCCTGGCTCTTGGTGCCGACCATGAGCGTGGCCGTGCCGGTGGGCTCGAAGCGGATCTCGGCGTATTCCATGCCCGGCGCCGCAGCGCGCTCGATCGCGTTGGCGAGGCCGATGCCGCGAAGTTTGCCTCTCGAGAGGGATTGTTTCTTTCTTTCCGCGAAGCCCTTCCAATCCGCCAGGCCGAGAGCTTCATCCAAACCCTTCTCGAAGTCCCCGCAATCGTAGGTGAAAGTGATCGCGGTCTTGTACGGGAACGACCTGATGAAATTGCGCCTGCGCAATTCGACGCGGTCCACGCCGAGCTCGCGCGCGGCGTCGTCGAGCAGCCGCTCGAGCGCGTAGATCGCCTCGGGGCGGCCGTTGCCGCGGTAGGGCGCGAGCGCGTGGGTGTGGCTGAACACCCCCGTCACCGCGACGTGCGCCGCGGGGATCACGTACATGCCCGCGAGCGATCCCAGGTTCGCGAAGCCGGGCAGGATGTTGCGGTCGCTCGAGACGTAGGCGCCGAGCGCGCTGACGTTGTTCGCGCGCAGCGCGAGGATGCGGTGCTGCGCGTCGAACGCGAGCGCGATCTCGGTCGTGACATCGCGCGCGTGCTCGTCGGCCAGAATCGCCTCGCCGCGGTCGCAGGTCCACTTCACGGGGCGGCCGAGCTTGCGCGCCAGCCAGAGCGCGTGCCGGTGCTCTAGGTGCGCCCAGCCCTTGGCGCCGAACGCGCCGCCCACGTCCTGGCTGACCACGCGGATGCGGTTCTCGGGCACCTTGAGCACGCCCGCGAGCACTTCGCGCACGCGGTGCGGGTACTGCACGTCGCAATGCAGCGTGTAGCGGCCCGCGCCCGGGTCCCATTCGCCAAGCGCGCCGCGCGGCTCGAGCGCCTGCGCGTGCACGCGTGACACCGCGTAGCGCCGTGCGACGACACGGGACGCGCGCGCGAACGCCGCTTCCGTCGCCTCCCGGTTGCCGACCTCGAACACGCTGCTCACGTTGTCCGGGCACTCGTCCCAGACCGGCTCGCTGACCGGCAGCGCCTCGTAGTCCACCATCACGATCTCCGCCGCGTCCCTGGCCTGCGCGAGCGATTGCGCGGCGACGATGGCGACCGGATCGCCGACGTGGCGCGCCAGGCCCTTGGCGAGGCCCGGGTGCGGCCGCCAGAAGCCGGGCTTGCCGTCCGGGCGCGAGCGCTTGAGCGTGGGCGCGGTGGTGCCCAGGCCATCGCGCTCGAGGTCGTCGATCGTGAACACGCCCAGCACGCCCGGCGCGGCGAGCGCCGGCGCGGGGTCGATCGCGCGGATGCGCGCGCGCGCATGCGGCGAGCGCACGTAGGCAATATGCAGCATGCCGGGCAGCGCGAGGTCGTTGACGTAGCGTCCCTCGCCGCGCAGCAGGCGCGGGTCTTCGAAGCGGGCGACCGGCTGACCGACGCCGAATTTATCGTGCATAGTGCGCTACATTCTAAGGGGGTGTTCCCTATGGCCTACAAAGCTTTCGACCTGGCGGGCAAGACCGCGCTGATCACCGGCGGCAACAGCGGCATCGGCCTGGGCATGGCCGAGGCGCTCGCGCAGGCGGGCGCCGCGGTCTGCATCTGGGGAACCAATGCGGCGAAGAACGAGGCCGCCCTGAAGAAGATCCAGTCCCACGGCGCGAAGGCCATCGCGCTGCACTGCGACGTGGGCGACGAGGCGGAGGTGGAGACGCGCTTCGCCGAGACCGTGGCGGCGCTCGGGCCCGTGCACGCCTGTTTCGCGAATGCGGGGGTGAGCGGGCGCGCCAACGTCAAGTCCTTCACCGAGATGGACGCCGAGGAATGGAAGCGCGTGACGCGCGTCAACCTGGACGGCGCCTTCTACACGCTGCGCGCGGCCGCCCGTCACATGGTCGCGCACGGCGAGGGCGGCGCGCTGGTCGGCACCGCGAGCCTCGCGGCGATCTCCGGCCAGCCGCGCGGCGAGCACTACGCCGCCACCAAGGGCGGCCTGATCTCGATGATCCGCGCGCTCGCGGTGGAGTTCGCGCGCCACGGCATCCGCGCCAACGCGGTGCTGCCGGGCTGGATCGAGACCGCGATGACCGAGAAGGCGCTCAACTGGGACAAGTTCCGCGACAAGGTCCTGCCGCGCGTGCCGGTGCGCCGCTGGGGCCGCCCTGAAGACTTCGGCGCGATCGCCGTCTATCTGGTGAGCGACGCGAGCAGCTACCACACCGGCGACACTTTCCTGATCGACGGCGGCTACTCGCTGTTCTGAGGCCGCAAAGGGGCGCCGCATGAAAGACCTCGTCGCCAAGCTCGAAACCCTGTTGCGCCTGCGCTCGGTTCCGTTCGGCATGAAGCTGTTCGAAACGGTGGCGCAGATGCAGGCGGTGCCGAAGATCCGCCGCCCCAAGGGCACGCAGCACACCCTGGACCAGATCGTCGCGCAGGCGGCGCGCCTGGGCTGGACGGTCGGCATCACCGCCGAGGACCTGGTCGGTGACCAGTGCCGCTCGGTCGTGGGTCTCGGCGGCCAGGACGAGAAGTGGTACTCGGGCCAGCACATGGCCGGCGTCTGGTACGCGACGCCGGCGGACGCGAGCGCGCACCAGAAGGCCATGAACGTGGTGCCGAAAGGAAAATTCCAGGCGCTCGCCGTGGCGCCGCTCGCCTCGGGACGGCTGGACCCGCCGGACATCGCGCTGTTCTACGCCACGCCCGGCGCGATGATCTACTTCATCAATGGCCTGCAGTGGGCCGGCTACAAGCGCTTCGACTGGAGCGTGGTGGGCGAGTCGGCCTGTGCCGACTCCTGGGGCCGCGCGCTGCGCACGCGCGAGCCGAGCCTGTCGATCCCGTGCTTCGCCGAGCGCCGCTACGGCGGCGTGCTCGACGACGAGATGCTGATGGCGCTGCCTCCGGAAGGTCTCGGCAAGGCGATCGCGGGCATGGAAGCGCTCGCGAAGAACGGCTTCCGCTACCCGTTCCCGCAGTACGGCATCCAGCAGGACGTGCGTGCCGGCATGGCAGTGAGCTACCCGGACCGAAAATAAAGGGGGTCGGAGTAACATTTCCTCGTCCATTTCCGTTGTGCGCGAACGGCAGCGGAAATGTTACTCCGACCCCCTTTATTTTCCTTTGAACTCCGGCAGGCGCCGCTCGGCCATCGCCCTGACGCCTTCCTTGAAGTCCTCGGTGCGGCGCTGCCATTCCTGCTCGAAGAGTTCGCGCTCGGTGGCGGCCTCGATCTGCTCGGCCAGGCCCCGGCGCAGGGTCTCGCGCGTGGACACCACCGCGAGCGGCGAAGATTCGGCGATCTCGCGCGCGAGCGCGAGCGCCTGGCTACGCACCTCGGCCTGCGGCGCGAGAATGTCCGCGAGGCCCATCGCCACCGCCTCGTCGCCGGGCACGCGGCGGCCGGTGTAGAAGAGCAGCGCCGCCTTCTGCGGACCGACGAGGCGCGGCAGCGTGGTGGTCAGGCCGAAGCCCGGATGAAAGCCCAGGCGCGTGAAGTTCGCGGAAAAGCGCGCCTCCTTGCAGGTGACGCGGAAGTCGGCGACCAGCGCGAGGCCGAGGCCGCCGCCGACCGCGGCGCCGTGCACCGCGGCGACGATCGGCTTCTTTGCGCGGAACAGGCGCACCGCTTCCTTGTAGAGGTGCTTGCCCGAGCCTTCGGCGGCGGCGCCGGTCGCCGGCCGGTTCGCGAAATCCGCGCCCGCGCAGAAGGCCTTGCCCTCGGCCGCGAGCACGATCGCGCGGCAGCCTGCGTCGCGGTCGAAGGCGTCGAAGGCGTCGCCGATCTGCGCGATCAACGCGTTGTCGAAGAAATTGCTCGGCGGGCGACGCATCTCCACCAGCCCGACCCGGTCCCGCAATTCGGTTCCGATATCCTTGCCTGGATCTTTCATGATTGGAGTATCTTGTGCCGGTTCGGTGCTGCCTTGCAAGGGCGATGGGAGAAGCATGCACGAGTTCAGGTTCGAGGCGGTGAAGATGCCGGCGTCCGCGGAGAAGCTGCGGCGCGAGGTGCGCGCGTTTCTCGCCGAGGAGTCGGCGCGCGGCACGTTCCAGCCGACGCGCAATTCCTGGAATACCTACGACCCGGCATTCAGCCGCAAGTGCGGCGAGCGCGGCTGGATCGGCATGCGCTGGCCGAAGCAGTACGGCGGCCATGCGCGCTCGGCGCTCGAGCGCTATGTCGTCACCGAGGAGATGCTCGCGGGCGGCGCGCCGGTGGGCGCGCACTGGGTCGCCGACCGGCAGAGCGGCCACCAGATCCTGCGCTATGGCAGCGAGCGCGCGAAGCGCGAGCTGCTGCCCAGGATCGCCGCCGGCACCTGCTACTTTGCGATCGGCATGAGCGAGCCCGATTCGGGCTCGGACCTGGCCGCGGTGCGCACGCGCGCGACCCGGGTGGACGGCGGCTGGAAGATCAGCGGCACCAAGATCTGGACCAGCAACGCGCACCAGGCGCACTACAAGATCACGCTCGCGCGCAGCTCGCCGAAGCAGGAGGACCGGCACGCCGGCATGACGCAGTTCATCATCGACCTCGCGCAGCCCGGCGTCACGGTGCGGCCGATCCACAATCTCTACGGTGGCCACGACTTCAACGAGGTGATCTACGACGACTACTTCGTGCCCGACGACATGGTGCTCGGCGAGGTCGGCTCGGGCTGGAAGATGGTCACGGGCGAACTTGCGTTCGAGCGCTCGGGCCCGGACCGCTTCCTCTCGACCTACCGGCTGCTGGTCGAGTCGATCCGCGCCATCGGCGCCTCGCCCGACGACCGCGCCGCCGCCGAAGTCGGCCGCTTCGTCGCGCACCTGTCGGCACTCAGGCGCATGTCGACCTCGATCGCCGGCATGCTGGAGCGCGGCGCCCAGCCGATCGTCGAGGCGGCGCTCGTCAAGGACGTCGGCACCACCTTCGAGCGCGAGGTGCCCGAGGTGTTCCGCCAGCTGCTGCCGACCGAGCCCACGCTCGGCCACGGCGAGAGCTACCCCGAGCTGCTGGGGCTCACCGTGCTGCGCGCGCCCGGATTCACCATCCGCGGCGGCACGCGCGAAATTCTGCGCGGCATGATCGCGCGCGGACTGGGGCTGCGATGAGCGCTGTTCCCGAAAGCATGCAGCAGGACCTGTTGAAGACGGCCGATCGCGTCGCCGAGGCGCATTGCACGAAGGCGGTGCGCGAAGCGGCCGAGGCGGGCGAGTGGCCCGCGGCCCTATGGGGTGCGCTCGAGCAGACCGGCATGACGCGCGCCGCGCTGCCGGAGTCGGCGGGCGGCGCGGGCCTCGACTTCATCGATGCCATGGCGGTGCTGCGCCGCACGGCCTACCACGCGCTGCCGGTGCCGCTCGCCGAGACGATGATGGCGGGGCGAATGTTGATGGCAGCGGGTCTCGACGTGCCAGAGGGTGCTCTCACGGTTGCGTTCGTCGACGGCAAGCGGGTTCCCTGGGGTGGCCAGGCTGCATACGTCGTGTTGGTCGGGGATGAGGAGGTCGGCCTGGCCAGCGAGGTTTCCGTGAAGGATGCGGAGAAGAATCTCGCCGGCGAACCGAGGGTGCTCATCGCGTACGCTTCGACCAAGCCGAAAATGCTCGCCGGAGCCCGCGACCGGCTGATGATGGAGGGGGCGCTGCTGCGCAGCGTGCAGATGGCTGGGGCGCTGGAGCGCATCCTCGGCTACGCGCTCACCTACGCCAACGAGCGCGTCCAGTTCGGCCGGCCGATCGGCAAGTTCCAGGCGGTGCAGCACCTGCTCGCCGTGCTCGCAGGGCAGGTGGCCGCCGCGAGCGCCGCCGCCGACGCCGCGGTCGAGGCCTCGGCGGCCGCGCCGGACGAATTCACGATCGCGGCGGCCAAGGCGCGCGTGGGCGAAGCCGCCGGCAAGGGCGCGGAGATCGCGCACCAGGTGCATGGCGCGATGGGCTTCACGCGCGAGCACAACCTGCACTACAGCACGCGCCGGCTCTGGTCCTGGCGCGACGAGTTCGGCAACGAGGCCTACTGGCAGATGCGCCTGGGCCGCATGGTGGCCGCGCGCGGCGCCGAGGCGCTCTGGCCGATGCTGGCCGGAAGCTATTGATACCTGCGCAAGTAATGTCCCATCCTTCCGCTTGGCGTACCTAGGACAATACTTACGCAGTACTCATTAGCTCACTTTCCCGGCACGCCGACCGCGACCGGGCGCACCGCCGCGCCCGCGCTGCCCTTCTCGCGCTGCGGCAGGATCATGGTGCATGCGGTCCACACCTTGTCGTTGGCGATCTCGTCCAGCTTCGCGTTCTCGATGTGGTGGATGCCCGTCTGCGTGAGCATGTGGTGGTGCAGTGCGAACGGCACGCCGTCGGGCACGCCGGCGGCGGGACCGGCCTTGCCCGCGAGCATGCCGTCGGGCACCGGGTCGATGAACGGCGTGTCGAGGCCGATCGCGACGATGCGCCGGTCGCCGAGGTATTTCGCCGCGTCGTAGGCGAGGCCGGGCGCGCTCGCGTAGTACTTCTTCTCGGTGTCCGGGTCCTTCCAGTGGTCGCCCCAGCCGGTGCGCACGTAGACCACGTCGCCGGGCAGGATGCCGCGCTTGGCGAGCCCCTGCGCCTTCAGCATCGCCTCGATGTGCTTCGCGGTGACGGTTTCGCCCGCCTTCATCGGCTGGCCGCCGCCCACCAGCGCCTTGGCATCCAGCACCACCGCGCTGGTGATGAGCGGCTGGATCTTCTCGATGCCGAGCCTGAGCAGCGGCGAGTCGGGCGTGGGCTTCACGTCCTTCTGCGTGTAGCCGCCGTAGTAGCGCGCGCCTTCAGCGGGAAACGCCGCCTTGCCGTCCCAGGGCTGCGGCAGGAAGCCGAAGTGGCCGAGCGCATCGATCTGCGTGCCCTGCTGGCCGGGCTCCGCGCCCTCGGCAAGGCTCTCCATGTTGAACGCCTGCGAGGTGCCGGGGATGCCCGCGCTCGCCTTGGGCTTGGTGACGTAGGGGCCGCTGAAGCCCGAGAGCGGCATCGTGCCCGAGCGGATGTAGGACAGCTCGTAGACCTTCGCCTTCGGCCGCGCCATGTGCCACGCGCAGCGCGCCATCGTGCCCGCGCCGAGCGTGTTGGCCATGCCGCGCTCGTCGCCCGCGGGCCAGGGCGGCGCGGGCGTCTCCTTCTTCGACTTGGCGATCAGCGCGGCGGGCTCCACCGACTGCGCGGGCGCCGCGAAAGCGAGGCAGCAGGCGAGGGCGAGCGGAGCGGCGGGATGCAGTTTGATCATCTTGTCCTCCTGAGGGAGCCGCCA
Organism: Burkholderiales bacterium; assembly: GCA_049651845.1. Taxonomy (GTDB): domain Bacteria; phylum Pseudomonadota; class Gammaproteobacteria; order Burkholderiales; family SG8-39; genus RBG-16-66-20. The sequence goes on from JBASCW010000053.1 coordinate 16,938, forward strand.
GCCTAGCACCGCCGCCGGCCCGCGCCACTTTAGTTGACAAAAGCAAATAATCCCGCAAAACTGGCCGGGTGGACGCCCAGGTCGACGCCGTACGCCGCTTCAGCCGCTTCTACACCCGGCGCATCGGCGCGCTGCGGCGCGGCCTCGCCGGCGGCCCGTTCCCACTGCCCGAGGCGCGCGTGCTCTACGAGCTGGCGCAGCGCGGCAGCGCCACCGCCACCGAGATCCGCCGCGACCTCGCGCTCGACGCGGGCTACCTGAGCCGCCTGCTGCGCGGGCTGCGCCAGCGCGGCCTGGTGCGCGCGGCCGCATCGGCGCAGGACGCGCGCGCGAGCGTGCTCTCGCTCACCGCGAAGGGCGCCCGGCAGTTCGGCCAGTTCGACCAGCGCACGCGCGAGCAGGTGCGCGCGATGCTGAGCGACCTGCCCGAATCCGGCCGCCAGCGCGTGGTCGACGCCATGCGCGCGGTCGAGTCCCTGCTGGAGGACCGCAGGCCCGGCGAGGCCGTCCTGCGCGCGCCGCGCCCCGGCGACCTCGGGCGCGTGGTGCAGCTGCACGGCGAGCTCTACGCGCGCGAATTCGGCTACGACACCACTTTCGAGGCGCTGGTGGCGGACATCGCCGCGCAGTTCGTGCGCGACTTCGATCCGGCGCGCGAGCGCTGCTGGATCGCCGAGCTGGACGGCGCGGTGGTCGGCTCGGTGTTCCTCGTGAAGAAATCGAAGACCGTCGCCAAGCTGCGCCTGCTGGTGCTGGACCCGAAAGCGCGCGGCCAGGGCCTCGGCCGCCGCCTCACGCGCGCCTGCATCGAGTTCGCGCGCGCCAAGGGCTACAAGAAGATCGTGCTCTGGACCCAGAGCCAACTCGCCGCCGCGCGCGCCATCTACCAGGCCGAGGGCTTTCGCAAGACCGCGAGCGAGAAACACTTCAGCTTCGGCAAGAAGCTGGTCGCCGAGACCTGGGAGCTGAAGCTCTAGCCCTGGACGGAATAGCCGCCGTCCACCGGGATCGCGGTACCAGTAAGGAAGTCCGAGGCGGGACTCGCGAGGAACACCGCGATGCCGGCGAAATCCCCGGGGTCGCCCCAGCGGCCGGCGGGCGTGCGCGCGAGCACGCGCTCGTGCAGGCCCTCGACCTGCTGGCGCGCGTTGCGCGTGAGGTCGGTGTCGATCCAGCCCGGCAGCACGCAGTTCACCTGGATGTTGTCCTTGGCCCAGGCGCAGGCCATGGCGCGGCTCATCTGCACGATGCCGCCCTTGGAGGCGGCGTAGACCGAGGTGAACGAGGCGCCGAAGATGGACATCATCGAGCCGATGTTGACGATCTTGCCGCCGCCCGCCCTCTTCATTTCGGGGTAGGCGAGCTGCGAGAGGCCGAACGCGCTCGTGAGGTTGGTGTTCATCACCTCGTGGTACTCGGCGAGCGCGTACTCCTGCGGCTGCTTGCGGATGTTGATGCCCGCGTTGTTGACCAGGATGTCGAGCCGGCCGTGGCGCTTGACCGTCTCGGCGACGAGCGACTTGAGGGACGCCTCGCTCTTCACGTCCACCTCGATTGCCTCGCCGCCGATCTCCTTGGCTGCGGCCGCACTTTTCTGGGCATTGCGGCCGGCAATGATCACTTTCGCGCCCGCGGCTGCGAGCCCGCGCGCCATGCCGAGGCCGATGCCGCCGTTGCCGCCGGTCACGATTGCCACTTTGCCAGCCAGATCAAAGCCTTTCATGCTGCCCTCCCGGTTTTGCGAGCCCGCATTGTAAGGAATTGCGCCCTCGCCGGGTCTAAGGTTTCGTGACCACCGCCGAACGCCTGGAACACCTGGGAAGGCTCCGCCCGCAGCTGGTGCGCTTTGCGCGCGCGCGGCTGCGTAACGCGGCCCATGCCGAAGACGCAGTGCAGGAAGCGCTGGTGGCGGCGATCGAGCGCATCGAGACGTTCTCGGGCGCATCCTCCCTGCACAGCTGGCTCACCGGGATCCTCAAGCATAAGATCGTCGATTGCGTCAGGCGATCGGCGCGCGATCAGTTCCAGCCGCTCGACGCCGACGGGGTGCCGGAGGGAAGCGACCGAGCGCATGTGCCTGCGTATGGACCGGAACAGGTGCTGGAATGCCGGCAGTTGTGGGAGTCGCTGCTGCGCTGCCTGCAGGACCTGCCCGAGCGCACGGCAGAGGCGTTTGTGCTGCGTGAGTTCATGGGCTTGAACACGACCGAGGCCAGCCGGGCGCTGGCAGTGTCGGAGTCGAACTGCGCGGTGATGCTGCACCGGGCGCGCGTGCGCGTACGCGCACGACTCGCGCCGCAGTGGTGCAAGCCTTGAGTGCGGGTCCCGCCGATGCGACTTTCGAGGACGCCGTCCGCGCGCACGCCGGGGATCTGTTCCGGTACGCATACTGGCTTTCGCGCAACCGGCAGCAGGCCGAGGACATCGTCCAGGAAGCGCTGCTGCGCGGCTGGCGCGCGTTTCCCGGCATGCGGGAGCGGGCGGCCGTGAAGGGCTGGCTGTTCGCCATCGTCAAGAACGAATTCCTCCGCCTGGCCGCAACGGACGCGCGCCACGCCGGCGTCGACGTGGACGGGCTGGACTTCGCCGACGAGCGCGCCAGCCCGTTCGGCATGGAAATGCGCGATGCGCTGATGGCGCTGCCGGTGTCGTATGCCGAACCGCTGGCCCTTCAGGTGCTGGGCGGATTCAGCTGCGCGGAGATCGCGGCGATGCTCGAGACCTCCGAGGGTGCGGTCATGACGCGGCTGACGCGCGCCCGGCAGGCGCTCAAGCGGCTGGTCCTGCCGGCGCAGGCGCGCGAGCCGAAAGGGGGGCGGCCGTGAACTGCCTGGACTACCGGCGCACGCTGCTCTCGGGCTCGGGCGAAACGGAAGACATGCGGGTGCACCGGATGGGCTGCTCGCCGTGCACCGAAACGCACAAGGAGCACCTCGCCTTCGAGGCCGAGCTGCGCCGCGCCCTGGAGGTTCCGGTGCCCGAGGGCCTCGCCGAGCGGCTGGCGCAGCCGGCGACGCGGCCCGCGCGCCCGGAGCGGCGCCG
>JBASCW010000054.1:0-7796 GCA_049651845.1 Burkholderiales bacterium
CCCACAACTCGCTGGGCTACAGGCCGCCGGCGCCGGCGGCCTGTAGCCCGCGAGCTCTCATGCTCGCGCAGCCGGAGATGGTGCAGTAGAGTAACAACGGCCCTGGTACAAAAGATCGGTCAGGTCACTTCAAGTCCTGCGAATGCGTATCGAACACGACCGCGAACTCCCAGAAAGGGCCGGCGAGATTCAGCGGCGTCACCTTGACCGTGACGCCCAACTGGCTGCTCGATTCCGGCGGCAGGTGCGAAGCTGAAAACGCGCCCGCCGAAAGAACGCAGAATCCCAGTAGCGCGAAGTCTTTGAGAAAGCGATTCATGGCGATTGCCCTTTCGATCCTGTCTAGCGGATTCCCGCCTTGCGCTGCTCGGTGCGCACGAAGGCGGTGATATGTGCGACGTCGTCCGCGCTGACGCCGGGCACCGGTTTCATGTCGCCGAAGTTCCAGTGGTGCTGGCGCGAGCCGAACTTCACCGCGATCTGAAACGCCGCGTCACCGTGATGCGAGGGCTCGTAAACGCGGTGCAGGAGCGGGGGCCCTTCCTTGCTCCCGCGCAGGTCGGCACCATGGCATTGGGCGCAGCTCGCCGCGTAGAGTTTTTCCCCACTCCGGTATTGGTCATCAGCCCGGCGCTCGGCTTCGGGATCTGCATGCCTTGTGCCAATGCGATCGCGGGCAGCAAGACCAGCACCGCGCTTGCAGCGCGACGACAGATGCGGATCACTGAAAAGGCTTCGCGTTTCACTTGGTCGGATGCGGCGCCATCATTTCCTGATGCTGCATCATCTGCTCCATCATCATCTGCATCATGTCCATGCGCTGCTCCATCATCGGCATGTTCTGCCGGCCCGCACCGCCCCTGGCGCCCTGCATCATGTGGCCGCCGCCCCCCATCATACCCATGGATTCGCCACCCATGCCGCGCATCATCTGCATGCCTTCGTGCATATGCTTCATGTGATCCTCCATGAGTTTCGTTCGCTCCGCCGGATCCTTGGTTTCACGGATGCGCTGCATTTCCGCCTGCATCTGCTTCATGCGTTCCATCATCTGCTGCTGCATTCTCGAGTCCATCTGCATGCCGGCGCCCGGCTTTTGCGCGGGCTTGTCCTGCGCCGAAGTGCCCACTGACGTGGCAACGAACATTCCGGCGGCAATCATGATCGTTACAAGTGTCTTCGTTTTCATCGCAACGCTCCTTTCAATCGATTGAGCAACCTGCGTCTTTCATGTCCCGGCGAGAACCCGCTCCAGCTTCGTGCGCACTTCCCCGGCGATGCCCGCGATTTCCGGCCGCTCGACCAGTTGCAGCACGGTCAAGGGATCCATGATTTCCACTATTGTCTTGCCGTCGGGCCCGGTGCGCACCACGACGTTGCATGGCAGCAGGGCGCCGATCTGCGGCTCCAACTCGATCGCGCGGTGCGCGAACTGCGGGTTGCAGGCGCCGAGAATCCGGTAGGGCAGCATATCCTCGCCGAGTTTTTCTTCAGCGTCGCCGCGACGTCGATCTCGGTCAGCACGCCGAAACCCTCCTTGGCGAGCGCCGCGGTCGCGCGCCGCACGGTTTCCTCGAACCCGCTTTCTGCGGTCTTGCCAAACGTGTACTTGCCGGTCATCGATGTCTCCTGGATGAAATGGACTGGGATGTTCAGTCGGCGCCTCCGGGATCGAGCCCGATGGCGATACGCCCGTCCGCCTCGTAGCGGTAGGGCGGAATGACGAGGTTGGTCGGCGCGGGGGAACCCCGGTAGACGCGCCCGGCCAGGTCGAACTTGGAGCCGTGGCAGGGGCAGTAGAAGCCGCCGGGCCAGCCCGGCTGCAACGAATCCGGCTCCGGGGCGTAGGTCGGGATGCAGCCGAGATGCGTGCAGAGGGAGATCGTCACCAGGACTTCGGGGTTGATCGAGCGCGTCTGGTTGCGCGCATAGGCAGGCTGCTGACTCTCGACCCGCGAATCCGGATCGCTCAGTTGCGTGCCCAGGGAGGCGAGGACCGACAGCATCGCCGGCGTGCGCCGCAGGATCCAGATCGGCTGGCCGCGCCATTCCACGGTCTTCAGTTCCACCGGAGCCAGCGACGAAACGTCCGCCTCCACGGGCGCTCCCGCCGCCTTGGCGCTCTCACTCGGGCCGAGACTGGCCACGAACGGCACCGCAGCGCCGGCTATCGCGAGGCCACCGGTAGCGGCCGTGGCGTAGGTCAGCAGTTTGCGGCGTTCAACATCCGGGATCTCAGGAGCGGATGGCAAGACCTTGGCAATCACTTTTCGACCCCCGCCCGGGCAGGCAGGTTGAAGCGCGGGAAATATCGCGGGGTACGCGCGGCATAGCGGCGATACTCGTCCCCGAAGCGCGCCAGCATCTCGTCCTCCTCGGTGCGCGCGAGATACGCATACATCGCCAGCAGGATGGGGAACATCGCCAGCGTCAGGATCGTCGGCCACTGCAGCAGCAGGCCAAGCAGGATCAGCGCAAAGCCGGCGTATTGAGGATGGCGCATGCGCGCGTACAGACCGGTCGTCGCCAATCGTCCCGCACGCTGCGCCTCGTAAAGCACGCGCCAGGCCATTGACAGCAGTGCAAAGCCTCCGGCGATGAACAGAATGCTCGCGATATGCAGGGGATCGAAGTGCGGGTCTCCCCGCCAGCCGAAGATCGTCTGCCACAGGTGTCCGGCGTCGTGCGATAGAAGGTCCAGTCCCGGATATCTCGTCTGCAGCCATCCCGCGAGCAGGTAAAGGGTCAACGGAAAGCCGTACATTTCGGTAAAAAGGGCAACGATGAATGCCGCGAAGGCGCCAAAGGAACGCCAGTCGCGCGCCGACTGCGGCTTGGTGAAGCTGAAGGCAAAGATCAGGAACACCAGGGAATTGATGACCACCAGGGTCCAGAGGCCGTAGGCCGGCGCATCGTGCGTTTCCATGGCTCAGCCTCCGTCCTTCACATCGCGCTGCCCGGGATCGCGTGGCGCTGCCTGGCCTGCGCCATGCGAGTGCCCCGAATGACCGCCGTGCATGAACACGTGCAACAGCGGGCAGGCGAGCAGCAGCAGATAGGGAAGCCACGGCCAGATATGGGCGCGGTGCTCGAGGAAAAGGAACGCCGCGGCGATGGCGAGAAACGCGCAAGACGCGATGCCGGACCTGGATCTCCAGAAACTGCCGCTTTCGCTCGGTCGGTTCGTGTTCATGTTGGGCTCCTTCCTCTATTGGACAAGCCTAGAGCGGCTCCAAGGTCAAGCCTCCTCGCCAAAAGATTCGATCGGGTGGCAGGCCTCGTGCCCACTAGGCACGCGGTCGGGTTTGCCCGCCAGCGCTGCTGCGGGCGCTGCACATCGACGAAGCGCCGACACCGGTTGAACGGATCGCGCTCGGTCTCGAGCAGGCCGAGCTTGTGGTAGTCGCGGACGGTGTGCGGGCTGATTCCCGTTTTCTTCGCGATGTCTTCAACTCTCATGCCTGGCCTCTTCCTTTGGCCTGCCGCGCGGCGCGCAGAAACCCTGCGCCGGCACCGCGAGCGCGGCGTTGAACTTGCTCGACAGGTTCTGGAAGCCGATCAACGCGGTGATCTCGATCGCTTCCTGTTCGCTGAAGTGGGCGCGCAGCCGCGTGTATCCAGCATCGTCGACGGGCCGCGTGGGATCGGTGACCGCTTCAGCGTAGGCGATCACCGCCCGTTCCCGTTCGATGAACAACGCCGAACGCTCGTAGTCTTCGAGCGCGGCCAGTTTTTCAGGCGCCACGTGCAGCCCCAGGGCCGTTGCCGAGTTGAGGTCGACGCAAAACGCGCACCAGTTGATCTGCGAGACCCGCACCAGCACCAGCGCGCGCAATCCCGGTTCCAGCGCGGATCGCGGACGATCGAGGCTGCGATAGAGAAGCGACAGCATCAGGAAAGCGCGCGGCAGACGCCCCCAGATCCGCGCCGATTCGAGTTCGGCGCCGTACTTGCGCCGTTGCAACCACAAGATGAGTCGCACATACCAGGCGTACGGATAATCCGGCGGCGTCGACACCCGGGCTGTCTCGGGGCGCGCAAGCGGATAGTCGGCGTCATGCATGATCGGTATCCCGTGAACGTCGTCGGCTTTCAGAAACTCATCGAACTCAAGCCGCCAGATCGCGCTTCATCTGCTCGAAGGTGTCCTTGGCGATGTCGCCTCCGGCATAGCGTTCCTTGAGTATCTCCTGCGCCCGCACCGCGCTCGCGCGCCCGCCGGCGAACGGCCACTTTGCGAGCACCGCGATGCCGAGCACGATCGGTACTCACCACAGAATCATATGAACGGCGCCGAACGTGCAAGCTCGCCTTCGCTTCCTGTCCCGAAGCGGCGCCGGCATACTCGCTATCTCCGGCGCCGGCGAACGCCGACGTACGGAGTGGCGCTAGCAGTAGGGCTGCAATCGCGAAGAGCGGCAGGAGCAATAGGGCCTCAGTCGGCGCACTTGCCGGCGTAGGCCCATTCTTGAACAAGGCTCCTTTTGCCATGCCGAAGAATCCCATCCGGAGCGATTCGCATGTTGACCAGGATCAAACGAACCGCCGCTTGCGACCTTGCGGATCAGCACGTCGCAGCCAGCACGTCGAGAAAGCGCGTCACGTCGCCGGTTTGCGCGAGCGCGTGGTCCGCCGCGGTCTGCCGCTTCCCGCCGTCGCTCACCGCAATGCACAGCCCCCGTCCTGCCAGTGCGCGAAACGCGTCCTCGTCGGTCACGTCGTCTCCGGCGTAGAGCGGGATGATTCCGGGCCGGTTGAGGCCGAGGCGCTCCAGCAGCCAGAGCACGGCGCGGCCCTTGTTCCAGTCGATGTCCGACCGCAGCTCGACTATTTTCTTGCCGAGCATGCGCTCGACGATCGCTGAGAGCTTGCCGACATCGGCCTCGGCGACCCGACGGTAACGCACGGCGATCGAAAACCGCTTGCGCTCCACGGCATGCCCGGCGATGCCGGACAGCCGCTCGCGCAGTGCGCGCTCCGCCTGGTCGAGCTCCGGCAGGAACTCCACGCCTTTTTCCAGGCTCAGGCTGGCGCCTTCGGGACCGGCGATTTCGAAGCCGTGGCTGCCGGCGTGGTACACCGAATCCAGTCCGACCAGGCGTTGCAGCATCGCCAGATCGCGGCCCCAGACGCCCGCTTTGCGCAGCGCGGAAGGGAAGGAAATTCCTTCTATGAATATCCTCCGCGCGTCAACTCTCTAGCGGCGGGTTTCGGGTTCAGGGTGGTCTGGTCGTTTTCGTTTCCTCAATCGGCCTTCACGTTGGTTGGCCCGGTTCACTTTAGAGGGCGAGCGCGATGCGCTCGCCACCTCCTTCTATCCGTGTCGGCAGTCGTAGCCGATCGCCCGATGCTGTATGCGCCCCAAGCGGGCAAGACGAACCGGTTTCGGAGGAGACGCCCCATCTACCAGCAGCCACGCGCCCCCGGGCCGATCGCCCTAGGCGCATCAGGTGCACGATTCTGCGCTCGGCATCGGTTCGAGGGCTCCGCAGCCGCTCGCGGCGCGTAGCCTCGAGCGTGCCGAGCTGGCGTTCGATCAGAGCAAGGCGCTGTGCCTCGCGCTCGAGTTCCGCCTTCAGCTCCACCGGCAACGGACGGCCATTCCAGAGCGCGAGACTGTCAAGCTGCAATCGAAGCGCGCTCTTGACGGTAAGCCGTACAGCCTGCGTCACCGGCAAGGACTGGATGCGAAGCCGATGCGCAAGCCTCTCGCGCTTCAGACGGCCCGGCTCCCGGTGAAGGTGCCTGGCGCCTTCTTCCTCGGGGCTTGGCACGCGCACCACGCTGCATCCGCCGCGCTCTCCGGTGTGATGGCGAACGAGCTTCACACGCAAACGCTCCCCGTCGAGCCGATCGGTCTTCACGCGGCGCAGTCGCCTGCCCATCTCGAGGCTGGCCGCGGCCACGACCTCGTTCTCGATACCGATGCTTCTCAGGTGCCGGTGCAGCCAGAAGCCGTCCCGGCCAGCCTCGTAACAACTGACCACTCGGGCCGAGGCCGGCATCCCGAAGCGCTCCTTGGCCTTCGATACCGCCTTGGAGAATTTCATCAGTTCAGCGGCAGGTACGACTACCTGGCGGCGCGTGGCCCCGTCGCTCAGCGCAAGCCTCCAAGTCTTGTTGCTCAGCTCCAGCGCCACATACAACACCGGCGCAGGTGCGTTAACTTCCGTTCCATGGGTCGCGGCGCTCATCTTCTGGTCTCCTTCTCTTCACAAGGGTTGAGAAAAACCACCAGAGGTTAACGCCCGCGGCCCGACAAAGGATCTATCCCTAATTCGGGCGGCGGGCGTCAATAGTGCCAGACACTTGCCTCGAAACGGCTGCCGCGAGATGCTGTCAGGCGCTACACGGCAATAACAACAACTTTCTGTTGGGAGAACCGCCATGAAACTCCGTTTCCTGTCCGCCGTACTTCTTGTGCTGGCCTGTGCTCACGCCCGCGCCGATGACGCGAATGGTTGCGCGAACGCAAAGGATGGCGATACCGTCATCGCCGCCTGCACGCGGGCCATCGAATCCGGTCGCTGGCAAGGGGCCGATCTGGCGCGGGTCTACTACAACCGCGCCCTCGAGCTCGATCCGCGGCACGTGAGTGCCTACAACAACCGCGGCGCTGCGAAGCGGACTAAAGGCGACTTCGACGGGGCGATCGCCGACTACGACCGCGCCCTCGAGCTCGATCCGCGGAGCGCGGTCGCCCATAGAGTCCGCGGCCATTCACGTTACGACAAGGCAGAGTTCGCCCTCGCGACCGCCGATCTTGCCCGTGCGCAAGAGCTTAAGCCCGACACCTAGACCGCCCTTTGGCTATTTCTCGCCCGTACCCGCAGCGGCACCGACGGCCGGAACGAATTCACCGCCAACACCGTCAAGCTCGACACCACGAAGTGGCCGGCCCCGGTCGTCGCGCTCTATCTCGGCAAAGGTACACCCGCGGCGGTGTTGAGCGGCGCCGCGAACCCCGATCCCAAAACTTACAAGGATCAATTGTGCGAGGCCAATTTCTATGTCGGCCAATGGCAGCTCACGAAAGGCGACCGTGCTAGTGCCACCACGTCGCTGCGCACCGCCCTGGAGCAGTGCCCGAAAACCTTTCTCGAATACTTCGGCGCCGTGCATGAACTCAAGCGGCTTGGGGTGCAGTGACTGGTGCCTGAGCGAATGAAGACGATGCCTGAGTGGATGAACGCCTTACTCGCCGTGACCGTCCTTGCGGCTTGCGCCAGAGCCCAGGCGGGAGATGTTGCCCCGATGCCTGGCATGCGTGACCCGGTGCCGCCTCACTTCGAGCAGAGCTGCGCTTGCTATCAGGTATGCGAGCCGGTGACATGCCGGGGCGGTGCCGTGTATTCAAATGCCTGCGTGGCGAGCTGCGCGGGGGCGAAGGACTGTCGTCCGCGAGGGCCGCGCCACCCCGATCAAGCGCCCCGCGGCGTGAAGGCAATCAATCTTTTGGCCACACAAACCGCATTTCCGATTCATAGATGAAGTTTCGCTTAGGCAGCATGGAAAAGGAGGATGACAAATAAAAAAAGAGTAGATTGTTTGCCATAACGCCCCTTGCGCGAGCACCCTGGCGCCGAACGCATGACCGATCGTGGCACCAACCCATCGCTCACCTACCCGGACTTGGCCGCAGATACTCACGTTGTGCGGCAAGGACGGAAGGAAATTCGGTTCATGCGGGTTTTGCGTGGGTGACCGGATAGAGCCGTAGTCCGCCGCAGTGGAAGAAGATGGCGGTCTTGAAGTTCTCGAAGCTGCGGGATCCGTAAGCGGCTTTCTCGATCGTC
>JBASCW010000055.1:0-25969 GCA_049651845.1 Burkholderiales bacterium
CGCTCACCGCGGGCGCGGCGACCGCGCTCGGCACGCCCAACCTGCTGCTGCTCTCGGCGGCGCTGCTCGCGCTGGCGCTGGCGGCGATGCTGCGTCTGGTCGCCTGGGGCCGGCGCTATCCGCGCGCAGGCGAGCCGCCGGCCGAGGCGCCGCTCGGCGGCAGCGTGCTCGCCGGCCTGCGCGCCACGCTCGCCTCGCCCTACCTGCTCGGCATCTGCGCGTACCTGTTCTGCTACACGGTGCTCTCTACAGCGCTCTATTTCCAGCAGGTCGAGATCGTCGGCAGGGCGATCCCCGACCCCGGCGAGCGCACGCGCTTCTTCGCGCTCGTGGACCTCGCGGTGAACTCGATCGCCCTCGCGGTGCAGGTCTTCTTCACCGCGCGGCTCACGGCGCGGCTCGGCACGGGCTGGATGCTGGCGCTGATGCCGCTGGTCTCCCTCGCCGGCTTCGCGGCGCTCGGCGCCGCGCCGACACTCGCGGTGCTGCTCGTGGTCGGGGTCACGCGCCGCGCGGGCGAATTCGCGATCTCCAAGCCCGTGCGCGAGGCGCTCTACACCGTGGTGCCGCGCGAAGAGCGCTACAAGGCCAAGGGCTTCATCGACACCGTGGTCTACCGCGGCGGCGACGCCACCTCGGGCTGGCTGTTCGGCCTGCTGCGCGGCGCGGGCCTGGGCGCCGGCGCCCTCGCCTGGTCCGCGCTGCCGGTCGCCGGCGCATGGCTCGCGGTCAGCTTCTGGCTCGGGCGCAGGCAGGAGAGCCTGCGTGGCTAGAATATCCCGGCGTGCAGTGCTCGGCGCGGGCGCCGCGCTCGTCCTGAACGCCGCTTTCGGCCAGAGCCCGAGAATCATGACTCGCAAGATCCCTTCCACCGGCGAAGAGTTGCCCGCGATCGGCCTCGGCACCTGGCAGGTGTTCGACGTCGGCGCCGATTCGTTGGCGCGCGTGCCGCTGCGCGAGGTGATCGCGCGATTCGAGAAGGCCGGCGGCAAGGTGATCGACTCCTCGCCCATGTACGGCTCGGCCGAATCGGTCGCGGGCGATCTGGTCGCCGAGCTCGGCCTGCGCGACCGGCTCTTCATCGCCACCAAGGTCTTTACGCGCGGCCGCGAGGAAGGCATCCGCGAGATGGAGACCTCGTTCCAGCGCCTGCGCGTCAAGCAGATGGATCTGATGCAGGTTCACAACCTGCTGGACGTGGACGTGCATACGAAGACGCTGCTGGACTGGAAATCGCAGGGGAAGATCCGCTACATGGGGATTACCCATTACACGGCTTCGGCTCATGCGGAGGTCGAGCGCCAGTTGAAAAAGCAGAAGTACGACTTCCTGCAGATCAACTACTCGCTCGCCGAGCGTGACTCCGAGAAGCGGCTCTTGTCCCACTGTCTTGAAAACAAGATCGCCGTGATCGCCAACCGCCCGTTCGCGGAAGGGGCGATGTTCCGGCGCGTGCGCGGCAAGCCGCTGCCGCCCTGGGCGGCGGAGTTCGGCGCGGCAAGCTGGGCGCAGTTCTTCCTCAAGTGGATCGTCGGCCATCCGGCCATCACCTGCGCGATTCCCGGCACCGGCAAGCCCGAGCACATCGCCGACAACGTCGCCGCGGGCTTCGGCACGCTGCCGGACGCGGCGATGCGCAAGCGCATGGCGGAGCACTACGGCGCGCTATGAAATGGTTTTGGGTGTCGTTGTTGTTGGTTACATTCAATGTAACTGCACGAACAAACCCGGAAGGCGTAGACGTCAAGAAGAGCCGCCTGCTGCTGCTGCCCGCCTCGACCGTCGAGCGCAGCTCGGCGCAGCAATACAACCAGCTCATGCGCAGCGCGCAGGCCAAGGGCGCGCTCAACCGCGACTCGGCGCAGCTCGCGCGCCTGCGCCGCATCGCCGCGGAGCTCACGCTGCACGCCAGCCGCTTCCACCCGAACGCCGCGCAATGGCGCTGGGAGGTGAACCTGATCAGCTCCAAGAGCGTGAACGCTTTCTGCATGCCGGGCGGCAAGATCGCCTTCTTCACCGGCATCCTCGACACGCTGCAGCTCACCGACGACGAGGTGGCGAGCGTCATGGGCCACGAGATCGGCCACGCGCTGCTCGAGCACGGGCGCGCGCGCATGTCGGAGCAGGTGCTGAAGAGCGTAGGCATCTCGGTGGCCGCCGCGGTGCTCAACCTCGGCCAGCTCTCGACCGAGCTGCTCGCGCAGGCCGCCAACCTCGCGGTCAGCCTGCCCTACGCCCGCAAGCAGGAGTCGGACTCGGACCTGGTGGGCATGGAGCTCGCCGCGCGCGCGGGCCACGACCCGCGCGCCGCGGTCTCGGTGTGGCACAAGATGTCGCAGCTCAGCCAGAAGGCCGGCAAGGGCCAGCCGCCGCAGTTCCTCTCCACGCACCCGTCGCACGAAACGCGCATCAAGGAGATCGAGGCGGCGCTGCCCAAGGTGCTGCCGCTCTACGAGAAGGCGCGCCGGTGAGCAGCAAGGACTTCTACGCCGGGCTGCCGGTGCTGACCAGCTTCGACGCGGTCACCGACGTCGCCAACTTCCTGCCGCTGCCGCTCGACTGGCACGTGGCGACCTGCGACGTGCGCAACTCCACGCTCGCGGTGCAGGCGGGCAACTACAAGAACGTGAACACCGTGGGCGCCTCGGCGGTGACCGCGATGCTGAACGCCGCGGGCGAGCTGGAGATCCCGTTCATCTTCGAGGGCGACGGCAGCGCGTTCTGCGTGCCGCCCGAGCTGCTGGAGGACACGAAAGCGGCGCTCGTGAAGACGCAGGAGATGGCGCAGCGCTCCTTCGGCCTGGAGCTGCGCGTCGCCACCGTGCCGGTAGCCACGATCCGCGAGGCGGGCCACGAAATCCTGGTCGCGCGCGTGCGCGTGTCGGAAAACTACATCCAGGCCGCGTTCGCTGGCGGCGGCATGGCCTACGCCGACCGCTACATGAAGGACGCGGCCACCGCGCCGCTGTGCGAGGTGAAGCCCGGCAGCGTCGCCGCGCGCGGCAGCCTCGAGGGGCTGGAGTGCCGCTGGCAGGACATCCCGAGCCGCCACGGCGAGACCGTGAGCCTGATGGTGCGCGCGCTCGCCGCCGACACCTGGGAGGCGACCGAGCGCTACAAGGAGGTCATTGCCAAGGTGCGCGAGATCTACGGCAGCGACGAAGCCTGCCACCCGCTCACTCCGCCCTTGATGTCGCTGGTGCCCACGCTCAGCGCGCGCCAGCTCGACAACGAGGCCGGCGTGCGCGCCTATGAACGCGGCGCGCGAGGCCGCAGTTCCTTCCGTCGATGGCTGTGGCTCATGCGCGCGCGCTGGTTCGTGGTGCTGGGCTGGTTTCTCATGAAGTTCGGCCTGAAGACCAGCGAGACCGACTGGAGCCGGTACAAGGAGACCCTGTACAAGAACACCGACGTACGCAAGTTCAACGACATCTACCGCCAGATCCTCGCGGGCAAGCCCGCGCAGCGCGAGGCGCTGGATGCCTGGCTCGCCGAGCGCTACGCGAGGAAGGAGCTGGTCTACGGCCTGCACGTCACCGACCGCGCACACATGACCTGCCTGGTGTTCAACTACTCGGGCAAGCACCTGCACTTCATCGACGGCGCCGACGGCGGGCTGTTCCTCGCGGCGAAACAGTTCAAGGAACGGGCCGCCAAGTTGCTATGAGCTGATTTAAGATTCGGCCAAAGGAGGTTGCCATGGGCCATGCCGATTTCACGAAGCTGGTCGAGCCCGACCGCGTGCGCAAGGAGGTCTACACCGACGCCCAGATTTTCGAGCGCGAGATGGAGCGCATCCACGAGACGGTGTGGATCTACTGCGGCCACGAGACGCAGGTGCCGAAGGCGGGCGACTACTACACCGTGCAGATCGGCCGCCAGCCGATGATCATGGTGCGCGGCAAGGACAAGAAGGTGCACGTGCTTTACAACCGCTGCCCGCACCGCGGCAACATGATCTGCGGCGACCGCAAGGGCAACACGGGCGAGCAGTTCCGCTGCTCCTATCACGCCTGGACCTTCCAGCACGATGGCAAGGTCAAGAACATCCCGATGAAGTCGGCCTACGACGGCACGCGCTACGGCCTGGACAACCCGGACTGCAGCATGAAGAAGGCCGCGCGCGTGGAGAACTACCGCGGCTTCGTGTTCGCTAGCCTCGCCGACAAGGGCCCTTCGCTCAAGGAGTTCCTCGGCAAGGCAATCGTCGCCTTCGACGACATGTGCGACCGCGCGCCGGAAGGAAAAGTCGAAGTCGTTCCCAACTGCTTCCGCGTGATCCAGCATTCGAACTGGAAGCTGTTCCTCGAAAACCAGCTCGACGCGCTGCACCCTTCGGTGGTGCACCAGTCCACCGGCCGCGCCGCGCACGAGGTCGAGAAGATCCTCGCGAAGAAGGCGAAAGGCGGTGCCGCGCCGCTGTCGTACCACATGCTCTCGGCGTTCGCGACCGTGACCATCGACAAGTGGGACGACTTCCAGACCATCAACTACCCCTACGGCCACTGCATCCTCACCGGCTACATGGGGCTCAGGCCGCAGGACCCCGATACGCTCGCCTACGACAAGATCATGATCAAGGCCTACGGCAAGAAGCGCTTCGAGGAGATCGTCGGCGTCAACATCCACCACGTGCTGGTCTACCCGGGCCTGTCGGTGCAATCGCCGCTGCAGCAGCTGCGCGCGGTGCGCCCGCTCGGCGTGGACCGCACGCTCACCGAGATCTGGCATTTCCGCCTGAAGGGCGCGCCCGAGGCCATCTACCGGCGCTCGCTCGCCTACTACAACCTCGTCAATTCACCCGCGACCCTGATCAATGCCGACGACCTGGAGAATTTCTGGAAGTGCCACCAGGGCCTGGCGTCGGATGGCGGAGATTGGGTGAGCCTGGCGCGCCACCACGGCCGCGACATCGAGAAGGACGGCGCGGTCGAGTCCGGGCCGAAGATGGGCACGTCCGAAGCGCCGATGCGCAACCAGATGAAGGCCTGGGTGAAGTACATGGGGGCGCAGTGAAGACACTGGAGATCCAGCACGAGGTCGAGCAGTTCCTCTACCGCCAGGCCGCGCACCTGGACGGCAAGCGGTGGCAGGACTGGATCGACCTGTTCGCGCCCGACGGCATCTACTGGATGCCGCCGGACGCCTCCTACCAGACCTGGGACGGCCAGCCGGCGATTTTCGCCGAGGACAAGAACCTGATGACCGTGCGCATGCTGCGCGTGCTGCACCCGGACGCCTGGTCGCAGCGGCCGCTATGGGAGACGAACCATGTCGTGTCGAATGTTTCCATACGAAAAACGAATAAGAATGGAGATGTGGAAGTCACCTCGCGCTTTCACATGCTGGAACTGCGGCGCGACGACGTGCGGCACTTCGCCGGTTCCTATTTGCACAAGCTGAAGAAAACGAAAAAGGGCTACGCCATCCAGCTGCAGCGCGTGGACATGACCAACGCGCAGGCGGCCTACGACTACGTGCTGCAGGTCTGGGTCTAGCGCTCAGCGCCGCAGCTCGGGCGATTCCAGCACCTTCGGGTTGACCACGTTGGCCGGCGTGCCAGCGGCGTAGGCGACGATCTGGTCGAAGATGTCGCTGAACTGGAGCTCGTACTCGTCGCGCGAGACGTAGCCCAGGTGCGGCGTGCAGACGACGTTCGGCAGCGTCAGCAGCGGGTCGCTCACGTCGACGAGCGGCTCCTTCTCGTAGACGTCCACTGCCGCCATGCCCGGGCGCCCCGCCTGCAGCGCGCGCGCGAGGGCGCCCGGCTCGATCAGCCCGGCGCGGCTGGTGTTGACGATGAGCGCGGTCGGCTTCATGCGCGCGAGGTCGGCCTGCCTGACGATGCCGCGCGTAGCGTCCACCAGGCGCATGTGCAGCGAAATCACGTCGCACTCCTCGAAGAACGCCTCCTTGCTGGGCGCGGCGGCGTAACCGTCGGCGCGCGCCCTGGCGATCCAGGGTTTCGTGAAATCAGGTCGCCTGCGCCCGCTCGCCATCGCCGCGCCGAAGCGCGACCCGCAGCTGCCGGACGTGCCGACCACGAAGCAGGCCGGGGTCGAGGGCGTCGAGGTCGCGGTCTGGTACGGCGTGTTCGCCCCCGCCGGCACGCCGCAGGAGGTGGTGCAGAAGCTCGCCGATGCGATCATCCGCGCGACGCGCGACGCCGACACCCGCAAGCGCCTGCTCGAGCAGGGCGCGGCGCCGGTCGGCAGCACACCGGAGGAGTTCGGTAAGGTCATGCGCGACGAAGTCGCGCGCTGGGCCGAGGTGGTGAAGGTCTCCGGAGCGCGCGCCGACTGAGGAGGAAGGTAAGGTTCTACCGCTTCTGAGCTTTGCCGGCCGGGTCCTCATCGGTGGCGACGAATCCGATGCGGCGCCGGGTCGCCGGGACAGGCGGCGTCATGAGTTCCCGGATGGCATCGAATACCACCTTGAATTGCCGGTCGTATCTGGATTCCAGATCGTCGAGGCGTTTCGCCAGTTCCCGGTTGTGCCCGATCAGATCGCGCAGGCGCACGAAGGCGCGCATGATTTCCACATTTACTTGCACGGCGCGGCCGCTCCTGAGGACGGAAGAGAGCATAGCCACGCCCTGTTCGGTGAAGGCATACGGCGCAGTACGGCGCCCGCCACGCCCGACCGGCGGGGCGTTTGAGGTCACAATTTGTGACCTCAAAGCGACAATTTCTTGATCTGCTAGCTGAAATACGAAGTCAAGCGGGAAGCGGCCCTCATTTCGTTTCACGGCCTGAATTGGCGCTTTTGTCGCTACGCCATAGAGCTGCGCCAGATCTGCATCCAGCATGACTTTCTGGCCGCGCACGGTATGAATGCGCGAAGTGAGAGATGGCGTCGTCGACCCCATGGATAGGAGTGAAGAGCACCGCCCACGTTTCGCGCGTTGACTTCGGTGCGGTCCTAACCCGGATGGCCTCAGGGAACGTTCAAGTCTACATCGCGGACCCACCCAGACGGAGGTAACACCATGTCCTGCAAAGCGCTTTCCGCCCTCGCCGCTGCTTTCCTGTGCGCCGGCATCGCCACTGCGGCGCCAACTTCGTCACATGCGTCGCACAAGGCGCTGACCGCCTTCGCGAGCGAGGCCGAGCTCGCCGAGCTGTTCAAGGGCTGGGCCGAGGAATACCGCAAGCGGCGCGAGGCCGAGGCACGCAGCCGGCGCGACGCGGGTCAGGCACAGGGCATGGCCCTGAAATCGGAAGTGGCCGCCGCTGCGCCCGCCACCGCCGGCGCGCTTGCCAAGGCGGCGGAAGATTCGGTCACCAACGTGCAGCACGCGGGCGTGGACGAAGGCGGCATCGTCAAGGTCCACGGCGACTACCTCGTGATCCTGCGCCGCGGTCGCCTGTTCACGGTCGCGGTCAACGACAGGCAGCTCAAGCCGGTGTCGCACGCCGACGCCTACGGCGAGGGCGTCGCGCCCGGCGGCGCCTGGTACGACGAGATGCTGATGTGGGGCGACACCATCGCCGTGATCGGCTACAGCTACGCGCGCGGCGGCACCGAGATCGGCCTGTTCAGCATCTCCCGCGCTGGCGAGCTCGCGCACAAGGCCACCTGGCACCTGCGCTCGAACGATTACTACTCGTCGCGCAACTACGCGAGCCGCCTGATCGGCTCCAAGCTGGTGTTCTACACGCCGCTCTACCTCAATCCCTGGGGCGGGCTGCCCGCGGGCTCGTTCCCGGCGCTGCGCAAGTGGCGCCAGGGCGCGACGCCGGCGGAGTTCAAGCGCATCGCGCCCGCGACGCGCATCTACCGCAGCGACGAGGGGCTCGACCCGCACCAGGGCGTGGCGCTGCACAGCGTCTCGGTCTGCGACCTCGCCAGGCCCGAGATGAGCTGCGAGAGCACCGCGGTGCTCGGCCAGCCCGGGCGCGTGTTCTACGTCTCGCCCGGCTCGGTGTACGTCTGGAACGTGCGCTCCGGGATTTTCCGCATTCCGCTGGACGGCTCCGCGCCCAGCATGCTCAAGGCGAACGGCAGCCCGATCGACCAGTTCTCGTTCCTCGAAAGCGCAGACGGCTACCTCAACGTACTGGTGCGCGCCCACGGCCGCGGCGATGGCATGTGGGCCGCCGAGCAGGGCTCGGGCGCGCTCGCTTTGCTGCGTGTGCCGCTCGAGGCCTTCTCCGACGGCCGCGACGCGGCGCCCGCCTGGGCCTACCGCGCGCTGCCCAAGGTCGCGGGCTACGCGCTGCAGAGCCGCTACGTCGGCGACTTCCTGCTCTACGGCGCCGGCTGGCGCCGGCCGCAGACCGCGGCCGAGGGCCGCCCGAAGGACGCGTCCTTCGGCCGCGTGTTCGCGGTGGATTACGCGCGCGGCGCGCAGGCGTACGAGCTGCCGCTCGCGCACGGCGTGGACCGCATCGAGGCGCTCGGCGCCAACGCGGTCGCGGTCGGCAGCGACGGCAAGGACCTGCACTTCACGAGCCTGCGCCTGGCGCGTACGCCGGTGGCGAGCGGCAGCTACGTGCGCAGGAACGCCTCGCAGGGCGAGACGCGCAGCCACGGCTTTTTCTACAAGGCCGAGAGCGACTACGAGGGCCTCGTCGGCCTGCCGATCATCGGCGCGGGCGAGGCCGCGAGCCGGCAGCTGCGCAGGGAGTCGGCTTCCCTCCTGTTCCTTCGCAACCAGTCGCTCGAGCTCTCGGAGCTCGGCACGCTGGATGCGCGCGCGGGGAGCCGCAGTGATCCCTCTTTCGACCGCTGCAAGGCCTCCTGCGTGGACTGGTACGGCAACTCGCGGCCGCTGTTCCTGCGCGGCCGCGTGTTCGCGCTGATGGGCTACGAAATCGTCGAGGGCCGCGTCGGCGCGAACGGCATCCGCGAGCTGCGGCGCATCAATTTCGCGCCCTTCCAGCCGGTAGACGAGATTTCCGGCTAGATGATGCGCTCGCCGACCAGCATCTTCACGGGCTGCGCGGTGCGCGGATCGACGAGCACCACCAGCCAGGCGAAGCGCGTGCGCAGCAGCAGCGCACGCACTTCGTCTTCCTTCGTCCCGGAGGATTTCAGCCAGGCGTCCACCGCGGGCGAGTTGGCCGGCTCGGTCGCGCGCAGCTTGGCGACGGTCATGGCCTTGGCGAGAACTTCCCTGCTGCGCTCCTCGTAGGGCACGTAGTAGCGCGGGAAATGCTGCAGGTCGATGCCGGCCTGCGCGAGCTCGACGAGCTTTTGACGCTCCTCGGCAGCCGTCGGCATGTCCGCCGCCGCCAGCTTCGGTCCGGTCCAGGGTACGGAGCGGAACTCCTCGCGCTTCGCTGCCGCGAGCTCCTCCGGCGCAAGCTCCACCGCGGCCACCATCTCGAAGCGGTCGAGCACGAACACGACGAACGCCGGCCGCGCCTGGGCGACCACCGTGAAGCCGTAGATGAGCGCCGCAAGCTGCATCGCGCCGATCGCCGCGAGGTCGAACTTCATGCCGGGCTTGCCGGATTTGAACACCAGCAGCGTGAGCAGCGGCCCCAGCACCACGTCCACGCCGACCAGCAGGTAGAGCAGGCCGAGGCCGCCTGCCGCCTCGAACAGCGCCCCCGGGAACCACAGGCCGAGGATCAGCACCAGCGACAGCGCCGCGATCGAGGCGCTGATCAGCAGGTGCAGGCCGCTGGCCTGCCAGCGTGAAAACACCCTGGTGCCCATCGCCTGCGCCCCGCTCAATCGCCCTTCTTCTTGTCCGTGCCGCTCGCGGCGATCACCTTGGCGAGCGCCGGGAAGTACTGCTTGCCGTAACCGGCGCGGATCGCCTTCTTGATGGTTTCCTTGGCGTTGTCGGCGCCGGGCAGGAACAGCCCTTCCTCCTCCGCGAGCCGCAGCGCGTAGCGGATGTCCTTCAGGGCGTACTCCGAGGAGAAGGCGCGCTCCGGATAGTCGCCCTTGAGCATCGCCTTCATGCCGTGATGGCGCAGCGCGAAGCTGTCGGCCGAGCCCTTGGCGAGCGTGGCGAGGGCGAGCTCCGGATCGATGCCGACGTGGCCGACCAGCGCGAGCGCCTCGGCGATCGCCACCACGTTCTGGAACAGCACCATGTTGTTGATGATCTTCATCGCCTGGCCGGCGCCGGGGCCGCCGCACAGCGTGACCTCGCTGGCGATGCAATCGAGCAGCGGCTTGATGCGCGCGAACACCTTCTCGGAGGCGCCCACCATCACCGACAGCGTACCGTCCACCGCGGCCTGGCGCGTGCGCGCCACCGGCGCGTCGGCGAACTGGATGCCGCGCGCCTGGAAGCGCGCGTTCAGGTCGCGCGCCAGGCTCACCGGCGTGGTCGAGAGGTCCACCACCAGGCCGCCGGGCTTGAGGTGCGTGAGCAGGCTGCCCGCGCCCAGGCACACCGCGTTCACCTGCGGGCCGCCCGGCAGCGACAGGAAAATGACGTCGGCGTGCTCGGCGACGTCGCGCACGGATTCGGCCGGCGACACCTTGGGCTCGTCCATCTGCGCGAGCGCCTCCAGGTCGCTGTCGTAGGCGCGCAGCTCCTGGCCCGATTTGGCCGCGAGGTTGCGGCACATCGGCGCGCCCATGGTTCCCAGACCGATGAATCCGAGCATCCTTCCTCCTGAAGCTACTTCAACACGACCAGCGCATCCACCGCCACGGCGCCCGCCGCCTTCACGATCACCGGGTTCGCCTCGGCCTCGCGCACCGGCCGCCCGGCGAGCAGCGCCAGGCGCGACAGCGCCGCCACCGCCCGCGCGAGCGCCGCCAGGTCGCCTTGCGGCTGCCCGCGGTAGCCGCGCAGCGGCGCGAAACCCTTCACCTGCGCGATCATCTCCAGCGCGCCCGCCTCGTCCACCGGCGCCAGGCGCAGCACCACGTCATTGTAGAGTTCCGCCAGAATTCCGCCCGCGCCCACCATCACCAGCGGACCGACCACCGGGTCGTCGCGGTAGCCGACGATCGCCTCTGCGAGGCCCGACTCCATCTTCTGAACGAGAACCTGTTCCACGGACCGTCCGGTCGCGCGGCCGATCTTCGCGGCGCTTTCCCGCAGTCCCGGCGCGTCCTTGACCCCCAGCACTATCCCGCCGACGTCCGATTTATGGTGGATCTCGCCCGAGAGAATCTTCACGGCAACCGGGTACGCGATGGCATGCTCGAAAGCAGGTCCGCGGGCGATCGCGGATTCGGCGACGGAGACACCGAGCGCAGCAAGCAGGCTCGCAGCCTGCCTTTCATCGAGTTTCCCCTCGACCGGAACGGCCTTCGGCCATTGCGGCGGGATCTCGCCTGGCGCCTGCCGTGGTGAATGCCATGAAAAGTAGGCGTGAAACGCGTCGGCGCAGGCTTCGGGCGTGCGAAAGCCCGCCACGCCCGCCTGCGCGAGCAGCGCGAGCGAGGCATCGGCCTGCGGGGTCATGAAGACCGCGAGCGGCTTGCGGCCGTCGTTGGCGGCGATGCTCGGCTCCACGGCATGCTGCGGATGGAACATCGCCGAGGATCCGACCACCGCGAGCACCGCGTCGCAGCCCTCGAAGCCGAGCAGCTCGCGCACGACCGTGCCATAGCTCGCGGCCTTGCGGCCCATGGTGAGGTCGATGATCGGCGCCCGCGGATCGGGCGAAGCGATCTCGATGCCTTTCGTGCCGAGGCGGTCCACCACCGAGGCCGCGCCGATGCGCGTGGAGATCTCGTAGCCCACGATCGCCGCGCGCTTGGCGTGGTGCAGCACCTCGGGCGCCAAGGGCACGCCGCGGCTGCTCTCGGCCCAAGCGCCGAGTCGTTCGACGACGTGCATCAGATCTTGTAGGAAGGGTCGATGCGGTCGGCGAGCCGCCGCATCGCCGGCCACTCGAGCAGCCCGTAGGACCGGCGCGTGCCCGGCTTGTACAGGTGGTTGGTCTTCGCGATCACGTCGGCCGGCGGCAGCACGATCGCGTCGCTGCCGCCCTGCGCCATCAGCTGCGTGCGGCAGGCGCGCTCGATGCGGTACAGGTTGTTGAAACCCTCGGCCACGCTGCGCCCGACCGCGAGCACGCCGTGATTGCGCAGCAGCATCACCTCGCAATCGCCGAGGTTCTCGAGCAGGCGCGCCTTCTCGCTTTCCTCGAGCACCACGCCCTCGTAGTCGTGGTAGGCGACTCTTTCGAAGCGCATCGCCGTCTGCGTCATCGGCAGCAGGCCGTTCTTGAGGGACGACACCGCCATGGTCGCGAGCGAATGCGTGTGCAGCACGCAATGCAGCTCGGGCTTGGCCTCGTGCACCGCGCTGTGGATCACGTAGCCTGCGGGATTGAACTTGTAGGCGAGGCCCTTCGGGAACTCCGGTTCCCAGAGCACCTTGCCCGCGAGGTTGACCTTGATGAGCGAAGACGCGCACATCTCGTCGTACATCAGGCCGAACGGATTGAGCAGGAACTCCTCGTTGCCCGGGATGCGCGCCGAGATGTGGTTGTAGATGAGGTCGTCCATGCCGAAGAGGCGCACCAGGCGGTAGGCGCAGGCGCAGTCGATGCGCGCCTCCCATTCGGCGGCGCTCACCTTGCCCTTGAGGGACTTGAACTTGAGCGGCGGATAGTCCTTGTCCGGCGCGAGCTGCGGGTAGGCCTTGCGCAGGTCCGTGATCTGCGCGCTCGATTTAGTCTTCATCCCAGGCCTTCTCCGGTAGCGGCAGTCCGGCGAGATCCGCGGCGCCCAACGGCCGGTCGGGCGCGATGCCGAGGCTCTCCAGGATCAGCATCAGCTGGCGCGCGTGCTGCGCCGGGTGCCAGACCGTGCGCTCGAGCACCACGTGCACCGGGTGCATGCCGAAATAAGTCTGCATGGGCGCCTGGCAGGTCTTGTCGGGATAGGCGCTCCACCACGCCCTGAATTTCTTCAGGACCGCTTCGCCGTAGCGCGCGATGTCCTCTCCGGTCGCCACCCAGGGCGGCGCGCCTTCCATGATGCGGTCGTAGGTGAGGAGCTTGCCGTCGCTCATCGACTCGAGGAAGCCTTCGACGATGCGGAACACGTGATACGCCAGCACGCGGATCGGGCGATTGCGGTTGCGGAACGGCTTGCCGAGCTCCGCGTCCGGAATCTGGCGCACGTAGCGCGCCGCGGCCGTGAGCACCAGGTCGAGCTTCTGCACGAGCGGCTCGGGCGCGAGGCGCGGTTGCTGCGGGATGTCCAGCCCGAGGAACCGGATCACGTCGCCGATGGTCTGCGCGAACACGAACTTGCCGCCGCGCGCCACCACCGGCACGCTGCGCGCGCCGAGCCTGGCGAGCTCCGCCATCGCCGCGTCGTTGCCGTGCACGTTGATCGACTCGTAGTCGACGCCGTGCCTGGTCAGGAATTCCTTGGTGCGCAGGCAGCTGGTGCAGCCCGGCTGCCAGAACACTCTGACCTTCTCGGCGGTGGCAAACATGAAGTCCTCAGTCCCCTGCGACGGCTGCTCATACACGATAGCACCATGCCGGAGCGGGGCCCACAATCCCTATAATGGCGTTTTCGCAAGACATCCTGAGGCGCCGATGAAACCCGCTACCGCGCAAAAGCGCATCGAGGGCGTGCTTTCGCCCGTGATCACCCCGTTCCGGCGCGACCTCTCGCCCGACCCCGAGCGCTTCGTCAAGCACTGCAAGTGGCTCATGAAGAGCGGCTGCGCGGGGCTGGCGGTGTTCGGCACCAACAGCGAGGCGAACTCGATGTCGGTCGAGGAAAAGCTCGAGCTGCTGGAGGCGCTCGTGAAAGGCGGGGTGCCGGCCGCGTCGCTCATGCCCGGCACCGGCCACTGCGCGCTGACCGATTCGGTCAAGATGACGCGCGAGGCCGTGCGGATGGGCTGCGGCGGCGTGCTGATGCTGCCGCCCTTCTATTACAAGGGCGTTTCGGACGAAGGCCTGTTCCGCAATTTCTCGGAGGCGATCGAGCGCGTCGGCGACGAGCGGCTGCGCCTGTACCTCTATCACATCCCGCCGGTGTCCAATGTGGCGATCACGCTCGAACTCATCGAGCGGCTGCTCGCGCGCTATCCGGGCATCGTCGCGGGCGCCAAGGATTCCTCGGGCGACTGGAGCAACACCAAGGCGATGCTCGATCGCTTCAAGGACCGCGGCTTCGACGTGTTCCCGGGGAGCGAAGTGTTCCTGCTCGACGGCCTGCGCGCGGGCGGCAAGGGCTGCATCACCGCCACCGGCAACGTCAATCCCGGGCCGATCGGCGAAGTCTTCAGGAACTGGCGCTCGACCGACGCGGACAAGCTGCAGGCCGGCATCACCGCGACGCGCAAGATCATGCAGAAGGTGCCGATGATCCCGGCGCTAAAAGCCGTGACCGCGCACTTCGCCAACGACCCGCAGTGGAAGACCGTGCGCCCGCCGCTCACCGAGCTCACGCCCGAGCAGGAAAAGCAGGTCATCACGGAGCTCAAGTCCGCCGGCTTCTCGATGCCCGGTCTCTAAGCCGTGCGCGCCCGGATCGACAGGTCGTCCTGTTCGACGGCGACGGCAGCCTGATAAGGTCCTGTCTCCGAGCATCCGCCGCGCTCATCCCCAGCCTGCCAGGTAGTAGCAGGGAACGAGGCCGGGGACTTCCCTCTGACCCTCTAGGGACCGAAGCTGGAACGCAGCTGCACGCCCCAGCGCCCATCTTTCAGGGCGAGCATGTAGCTTGCCTTCGGCGAAGCGCACGTTCGGAAAATGCAGCTCCGCGTCCATGCCGGCGGCATCGTAGCGGTTGAGCGCCGCCATCCAGCGGTCGAGGCAGGCCATGCAGGCGTCGTGAATCGGATCGGACATCGAGTGCGGTAGATGCCTCACACGCCTGCCGCGGCAGCGGAGAAACTCGCGGACACGGCGCGGCCGCGGTCCATGACGAATCCCTGGTAGCCCTTGGCGGCGATTTCGGCGCACAGCTTGCGGTAGCGGTGCAGGCCGCCGGCGTACGGCATGAAGACCTGCGGCTTGCCTTCGACATTGCTGCCGAAGTACCAGGAGTGCTTGGCGTCGTAGAGCAGCGTGGCGCGCGCGCATTCCTGCACGTGCTCGCCCCAGGATGCCACCGACTCTTCGGCCGGCTCTATGGTCCGGATGCCGTTCTCGCGCAGGTGCGCGATGCAGTCGGTGATCCACTCCACGTGCTGCTCGATGGCCACCGGCATGTTGGTGAGCACCGAGGGGCTGCCCGGGCCGGTGATGGTGAACAGGTTCGGGAAGCCCGGCATCTGCAGGCCGAGGTAGGTCTGCGGCCCGCCCTTCCAGTAGTCGCGCAACGATTTGCCGGCCCGGCCCTTGACGTCGATCTTGAAGAGGGTCCCGGTCATGGCATCGAAGCCGGTGGCAAAGACGATGATGTCGAGCGGGTGCTCCCCGCTCCTGGTCCTGATGCCGGTGGCCGTGACGCGCTCGATCGGGTCCCTGCGCAGGTTGACCAATGCCACGTTCGGCCGGTTGAAGGTTTCGAAGTAGTCGCTGTCGATCGGCGGGCGCTTGGCCGCGTACGGATGGTCGATGTCGGCGAGGTTCTCGGCGGTGGCCGGGTCCTTGACGATGGAACGGATGCGCGCCTTGAGGAAATCCGCCGCCGTGTCGTTGGCCGCGCGGTTGGTGAGCAGATCGAAGAACGTGGCGCGAAATTGCAGCCCGCCGTACTCCCATGCGGCCCGGTAGATCGCCTCGCGCTCCTCGGGCGAGACGTCGGCCACCTTGCGCTCGGAGATGCGGAAGGCATGGCCGTTGACGGTGGACTGCGCGATGCCGCGGACCTCCTCGAAGTTTTCCTTCACCCAGCGCTGGAACTTCGGCGTGAGCGGCGCGTTGCGCGCCGGCACGCTGTAGTTGGCGGTGCGCTGGAACACGGTCAGGTGCGCGGCGGTCTGGGCGATCACCGGCGCGGCCTGGATGCCGGTGGAGCCGGTGCCGATCTGGCCCACGCGCTTGCCGCGGAAGTCCACGCCCTCGTGCGGCCACTCACCGGTGTGGTACCACTTGCCGCGGAAATCCCTCAGGCCGGGTAGATCGGGCACGTTGGCCGCCGAGATGCAGCCCACCGCCGTGATCAGGTAGGTCGCGGAAAACTTCTCGCCGCGCGCGCTCTCGATGCGCCAGAGATTCCGTGCTTCGTCATAGTGCGCGGCAGTGACTCGCGTATCGAACTGCATGTCGCGGCGCAGATCGAACTTCTTTGCCACGTGGCCGAGGTAGGCGCGGATCTCCGGCGGCCCGGGATAGCGCTCGCTGGATTGCCACTCGTCGGCAAGCTCGCGCGAAAAGAAGTAGCGGTAGGCGTGGCTCTCGGAATCGCAACGCGCGCCGGGATAGCGATTCCAGTACCAGGTGCCGCCAAGGTCGCCGCCCGCCTCCAGCACCCGCACCTTGAGGCCCAGCCGGTCGCGCAGCGCGTGCAGCTGGTACAGGCCCGCGAAGCCTGCGCCGATGACGATGGCATCGAACTGATGCATTCGCTCGAATTCTAGCCCGTTAGAATTGCCCGATGAACACCGTCCTCGTTACGGGCGCCGGCCGCGGCATCGGCCTGGCGACCGCGCGCGCCTTCGTGAAGGCCGGCTGGCGCGTGCTCGCGCTCGACAAGGACTTCTCCAGCTTCGACCTCGAGGAAGCCGACCGGCTGGAATTCGACCTGCGCGACCTCGAGCGCATCCCGGAGCTGCTCGAGGACCAGGGCGAGATCCACACGCTCGTCAACAACGCGGGCGTATTGTTTTGCGATCCTTTCGAGCTGATTCCGGAGCAACACAAGCGCGAGATCCTGACCGTCAATCTCGAAGCACCCGCCAAGTTAATTGAATGCATTTCGGTTCAGATGAAAAGGAGAAAGTCCGGGCGCATCGTCAACGTCGGCTCGGTCGCGGCCTTCACGGGGCACCCGGACCTCTGGTACGGCATCACCAAGGCCGGGATCCTCAACCTCACCAAGGCCTGGGCGCAGGAGCTGGGGCCGCACGGTGTGCTGGTAAACGCGGTGGCTCCGGGCCCGACGCAGACTGCGATGTACGACCAGCTGCCGCAGTCGCGCAAGGACGGCGTGATGAGAAGCGTTTATTCCGGCCGCGCCTGCACGCCGGAGGAAGTGGCCTCCGCGATCCTGTGGCTCGGCGCGTCTTGCCCTGAGTACGTGAACGGGACTACGCTGGACGTCAACAACGGCTCCTATCCACGCTGACCCTCCTGCCGCCGAGGCTCCCCATGAACGCCTTCGTCGATGCCACACATGAAGTCACCAACCAGCCGCCGCCGCTCGTCGGCTACAACGCCTGGACGGGCGATCGCGTGCTCGCGGCCGCGGTGCGGCGCGCGCGCGCGGACTGGGTCGCGCCGCAGGCGCATGCGCTGGGCGAGCTCGCGGGCTCCGAGCGCATGCAGCTGCTCGCCGATCAGGCCAACCGCTACGGGCCGGTGCTCAGGAGCCACGACCGCGTCGGCCATCGCATCGACGCGGTGGAATTCCATCCCGCCTACCACGAGCTGATGGGCCTGGCCTTCGGTGCCGGCCTGCATTCGCTCGCGTGGACGGCCAAGCGGGACGGCGCCTTCGCGGCGCGCGCGGCGCTCAACTACCTGTGGAACCAGGGCGAGCAGGGCATCTCCTGCCCCGTGACCATGACCTTCGCGGGCGTGAAGATCCTGCGCAACGCGCCGGCGCTGTCGGCGCAGTGGGAGCCGAAGCTGACGGCGAACGCCTACGACGCGAGGCCGCTGCCCGCGGCGCAGAAGGCGGGCGCCACCATCGGCATGGCGATGACCGAGAAGCAGGGCGGCTCGGACCTGCGCTCGAACAGCACCGTCGCGGTGCGCGACGGCGACGCGTTCCTGCTCACCGGCCACAAGTGGTTCTGCTCGGCGCCGATGTGCGATGCCTTCCTCGCGCTCGCGCGCCTGGACGACCGCGTCACTTGCTTTCTCGTGCCGCGCAGCCTGCCCGACGGCACGCGCAACCCGTTCTACCTGCAGCGCCTCAAGGACAAGATCGGCAACCGCTCGAACGCCTCCTCGGAGATCGAGTTCCGCAACACGCGCGCCTTCCTCGTCGGTCCGGAGGGCCGCGGCATCGCCACGCTGATCGAGATGGCGCACCTGACGCGCTTCGACATCGTGGTGGCGAGCGCCGGCATGATGCGCGCGGGCCTCACGCAGGCGTTGCACCATTGCGAGCACCGCGAAGCCTTCGGCCGCCTGCTGGTCGAGCACGCGGCGATGCAGAACGTGCTCGCGGACCTCGCGCTCGAATCGGAAGCCGCCACGTTGCTCGCGTTCCGCCTCGCCGAGGCCTTCGACCGCGGCGCGGCGGACGCCAACGAGCGTCTGCTCGCGCGCATCATGACGCCGATCGCCAAGTACTGGCTGTGCAAGCGCAACCCGCCGTTCACCGTGGAGGCGATGGAATGCCTCGGCGGCAACGGCTTCGTCGAGGACGGCCCCTTCGGGCGCCTGTTCCGCGAATCGCCGCTGAACGGCATCTGGGAGGGCAGCGGCAACGTGATCTGCCTCGACGTGCTGCGCTCGGCCGAGCGCGAGCCCGAGTCCATCGCGGCGCTGCTGGCCGAGATCCGCGCCGCCGCGCCGGAGAACGCGCAGCTGAAAGCGGCGCTCGGGCGCCTCGAGCGCGAGTTCGCCGACCGCTCGAACCTCGAATCGCGCGCGCGGCGCCTGGTCGAGCTCGCGGCGACGGCGCTGCAGGCGAGCCTCATGCTGCGCCACGCCGAGGCGGGCGCCGCCGGCGCGTTCTGCGCGAGCCGCCTGGGCGGCGACTGGGGCCACGTCTTCGGCACGCTGCCCGCGGGCACCGACTGCGCCGCGCTCGCCGAACGGCTCCGCCTGCAATGAGCTGCCGGCCGCGGATCTATCCGGTCTGATCTCGGCTTGCAGGCTGAACTGAAGACCGCGCGCGCCCTCGGCATGAAGATCCCGGACTTCATTCGCCTGCGCGCCGACGAGGTTATCGAATGAAGCTGCCACTGGAGGATGTCAAGGTTCTGGATCTCAGCCACGCGCTGGCCGGGCCGTTCTGCTCGACCATGCTCGCCGACTACGGCGCGCAGGTGTACAAGATCGAGCCGCCGGGCGCGGGCGACATCGCGCGCGCCTGGGGCTCGCCGATGCCGGGTGGGGAAACCGCCTACTTCGTGAGCCTGCACCGCAACAAGAAGGGCCTCGCCATTGACCTCAAGAATCCCCGGGGCAGGGAGCTGTTCCTGCGCATGGTGGAGCGCGCCGACGTGGTGCTCGAGAACTACCGCGTGGGCACGCTGGAGAAGCTGGGCATCGATTACGCGACCGCGTCGAAGCGCAACCCGGGCATCGTCTACTGCTCGGTTTCGGGCTACGGTCAGGACGGCCCCTATCGCGAGCGCGCCGCGCTCGACCTCATCCTGCAGGCCGAGAGCGGCATGATCAGCGTCACCGGCGCCGAGGGCTCCCACGGCGCGCGCTGCGGCGTGTCGATCGCCGACCTCACCGCCGGCATGAACGCGGCCTATGCGATCCTGCTCGCGCTGCGCGTGAAGGAGAAGACCGGCGAGGGCCAGTCGATCGACGTGTCGATGATGGAAGGGCAGCTCGCGCTCATGAGCACGATGTTCGGCAGCTACTTCGCGAGCGGCGAGCTGCCCGCGCCGATGGGCACTGCCTACAAGGCGCTGCTGCCCTACCAGACCTTTGCCACCAAGACGCGCGACCTCGCGCTCGCGGTGGGCAGCGAGAAGCTCTGGCGGATCTTCTGCCCGCTGATCGGCCTGCCCGGGCTCGTCACCGACCCGCGCTACCGCTCGAACCGCGCGCGCGACGAACACCGCGCGAGCCTGGTCGCCGCGCTGCAGGAAGTGTTCCTGGAGAAAAGCTACGAGGAATGGGAGGCGTTGCTCGCCGCCAGCGGCATCCCGGTGGGCCGCGTCAACACGCTCGCCGAGGTCGTTCGGCACCCGCAGGTCGTCGCGCGCGGCTCGTTCGTCGAGATGGACCACCCGAAGGCCGGCAGGGTGCCGGTGGTCGGAGTGCCCGCACGCCTGTCGCGCACGCCCGGTTCGGTGCGCTCGCCCTCGCCCACGCTGGGCGAGCACACCGAGCAGGCCCTGCGCGAGTTGCTCGGCCTGCCCGACGCCGAAATCGCCGCGCTGCGCGCGGCACAGGCGATCGGCTGAGGGAGCGGGACATGTATCCGGGCAGATTCGCGACGGAACGGGCCGGCGAGCCGGCCTTCATCATGGCGGGCAGCGGCGAGGCAGTGACCTACGCCGAGTACGAGGCGCGCTGCAACCGGCTCGCGCACCTGCTGCGCGCGCAGGGCCTGAAGCGCCTGGACCACTACGCGATCTTCATGGAGAACAACAGCCGCTACCTCGAGTGCTGCGGGGCGGGCGAGCGCTCGGGGCTGTACTACACCTGCGTCAACTCGTACCTCACCGCGGAGGAGCTGGCGTATCTGGTCAACAACAGCGAGTCGCGCGTGCTGATCACTTCGCGCGCGCGGCTCGAGGTCGCTGCGGGGGCCGCGAAGCAGTGCCCGAAGGTGGAGCTGTTCCTGCTCGCCGACGGCGAACGCAACGAGGGTTCATTCGTCGCGATGGACGCCGCCACCGCGAAATTCCCGGGCACGCCGATCGCCGACGAGCGGCTCGGCACGCCGATGCTCTATTCCTCGGGCACCACCGGCCGCCCGAAGGGCATCCTGCGCCCGCTGCCGGAGAACCCGCCCTCGCAGCCGCTGCCGCTGTTCGACTTCCTGAAGAAGCTCTGGCGCTACCGCGAAGGCATGGTCTACCTGTCGCCCGCGCCGCTGTACCACTCGGCGCCGCAGGCGGCGGTCGGCATCACCATCCGGCACGGCGGCACGGTGATCATCATGGAGAAGTTCGACCCCGAGGCCACCCTCGCGTTGATAGAGAAATACAGCGTCACGCACAGCCAGCTGGTGCCCACCATGTTCTCGCGCATGCTCAAGCTCCCCGAGGCCGCGCGCCGCCGGCACGACCTGTCGTCGCTCGAGATCGCCATCCACGCCGCCGCGCCCTGCCCGGTGCAGGTCAAGGAGGCCATGATCGAGTGGTGGGGCCCGATCATCCAGGAGTACTACGGCGCAACCGAAGGCCTGGGCTTCACCGCCTGCGACAGCGCCGAATGGCTCGCGCACCGCGGCACGGTGGGCAAGGTGCTGCTCGGCGACCTGCACATCCTCGACGAGAACATGCAGCCCTGCCCGAAGGGCGTGCCGGGCACCATCTGGTTCAAGACGGCGATGCCGTTCGAGTACTTCAACGACCCGGAGAAGACGGCCGCCGCGCGCTCGGCCGACGGCAGCATGAGCACCGTGGGCGACGTCGGCTACGTCGACGACGACCGCTTCCTCTACCTCACCGACCGCGCCACTTTCATGATCATCTCGGGCGGTGTCAACATCTACCCGCAGGAATGCGAGAACCTGCTGATCACCCACCCCAAGGTGGCCGACGCGGCCGTGTTCGGCGTGCCGAACGCGGACCTCGGCGAGGAAGTGAAGGCGGTGGTGCAGCCGATGCCCGGCTGCGAACCGGGCACGGCGTTCGAGCAGGAGCTCATCGACTTCTGCGGCCAGCACCTCGCGCGCTTCAAGTGCCCGCGCTCGGTGGATTTCGAGGCGCAGCTGCCGCGCCTGCCGACCGGCAAGCTCTACAAGCGGCTGCTGCGCGACCGCTATTGGGGCGGCAAGGCGAGCCGCATTGTCTAGGGCGAGCGCGGCCCCGCGGTCGGCAGGCGCCGGCCGTGGATTTGCGCGCGATTACCCGCTAGAGTCGCACCATGGCGAACACCGAGAAGCCGGTCGTTCTGGTCGTCGAGGATGACGACCAGGTCGCCTACCTGATCCAGTTCATCCTCGAGCAGGACGGCTTCCGCGTGCAGCGCGCCGCCGACGGCAAGGCGGCGCAGCAGATGATCGCCGGCGTCGCGGCGCCGGCGCTCGTGACGCTGGACATCACGCTGCCCGGCGTGCAGGGCGACGAGCTGATGATCCAGATCCGCTCGCAGCCCGGCTGGGAGCGGGTGCCGGTGCTGATGGTGACCGCCAAGCCCAAGGACAAGGACATGGCCTGGGCGATCAAGTCCGGAGCGCAGGGCTACCTCGTCAAGCCGTTCAAGCCCGAGCAGCTGCGCGAGCAGGTGCGCAAGCTCGTCGCGCGCTAGCGCGCGCCGCGCCTCAAGCCTTCGGCAGCTCGAACCAGAAGGTGGCGCCGCGCCCCGGCTCGCTGTCGCAGCCGATGCGCCCGCCCATGCGCTCGACCAGCGCCTTGCTGATCGCGAGGCCCAGGCCCGTGCCGGCCTGCGCGCCGTCGGCCTGCTCGAAGCGACCGAACAGGCGCGGGAGGAACTCGGCCGAAATACCGGGCCCGCGGTCTGTCACCGAGATGCGCACGCGCTCGCCCGCGAGCGCCGACGACAGCGTCACCTCGCCGCTGCGCGGCGAGTACTTGGCCGCGTTGGACAGCAGGTTCGCGAGGACCTGCATCAGGCGGTCCGGATCCGCGCGCACCGGCGCGAGCTCGCTGTGCGCGGCGAGCACGAGCCGCACGCCGTGGCGCTCGGCGTAGGCCGCGTTGAGCTCGAGCGCGCGCCGCAGCAGCGCGCCCGTCTCCACGACCTCGGCGCGCATCGGCAGCCGGCCGGCTTCGACGCGCTCGATGTCGAGGATGTCGTTGACCAGTTTGACCAGCCGCTCGCTGTTCTCGTAGGCGATGTCGACGAACCTGCGCGCGTCGGGCGGCAGCTCGCCGGCGCTGCCCTCGCGCACCAGACCGAGCGACCCCAGCATGCTGGTGAGCGGCGTGCGCAGCTCATGGTTCACCGTGGCGATGAACTCGTTCTTCATGCGCTCCACGGCCTTGCGCTCCTCGATGTTGGCGTTGGCGCCCATCACGCGCAGCGCGCGCCCGTCCAGCGCGCGCCCGTTCACGCGCGCGACCGTCTCGATCCACAGCCAGCTGCCATCCTGGCAGCGCACGCGGTGCTCGTAGCGCAGGCTGTCGGCATCGCCGCGCAAGAGCGCGTTCAGCTTCGACTGTACGGCGGCGAAATCCTCCGGGTGGTCGATCGCCTGCAGCTTCTGGATCGGCGTGAGCGTCGGCTCGGACGCGCCGCCCAGCATGGCCGACCACTCCGCGCTCAGCTGCACCAGGCCCGAGGCGACGTCCCAGTCGAACAGCGCGAGCCGCGAGCTCGCCAGCGCGAGCTTGAGCCGCTCCTCGCTCGCGCGCAGAGCCACGGTCATGTGATGGGCAAGCTCGCGCGCGCGCTCGCGCGTCGTAGCGAGCGTCCATACGACGAGCAGGAGCAGGGACGTGATCGCGAGTCCGCTCGCGAGCACGATCTCGGGGTTATAGTCAGCCATCTCCGCTTCGAAGGTGGGCAGCGACTGCACCTCGAGCCGCCAGGCGCGCTGCGCTGCGTGGAACTCCTGGACGCTGGCAAACTTCGGCGAGTCCCGGCGCGTCCCCCAGCCCGGGCTGCGGTGCAGCTCGGCGGTGGCGCCATCGCCGGTCGAATCGACGAGTTGCAGCGCGAGGCCCGGCCGCCGGCCGACGCTGCCCGCCATCAAATCGGAAAATCGGAACGGCGCATAGACGAATCCCTCGATGGCGGCCCGCCGGCCCGACACGGTTTCGATCGATGCGCCTTTCCGGTACACCGGCAGGTACATCAGGAACGCGGCCTGCGCGGCCGAGCCCGCATCCTGGACCAAGGCGACCACCCGCGTAATCGCGGCAGAGCCCGCGTCGCGTGCGCGCTCGATCGCATCGCGGCGCGCGCCCTCCGAATACATGTCGTAGCCGAGCGCGCGCCGGTTGACCTCATTCTCCGGCACGAGGAAAAGCACCGGAACGTACGCGCTGCGCGAGCCCGCCGGAAACACGGCGTACCCCTGCAGCCCCTGTTGGCGCGCGGCATCCTCCAAAGCCCGGCGCCCGTCCGAGGACACATATGGAGCGAAGCCGAAGCCGAGAATGCCGGGGTATACGCTGGCGACCTTGGTGGTCTCCGCGTATGCGCGCCACTCCTCTCGATCCACGCGCTCGGAAGCCGAGAACAGCGCGACGCCGCCGCGCAGGACCTGCTCGTAGTCGAGCATGCGGTCCCTGATCTCGAGCACGATCTCCGCGACCTGAAGGTTGAAGCGTGCCCTCGCCTCGGATAGCGCGTTCTCGCGCGCGAGTCTCCAGGAACCCAGCGCCAGCGAAAGCCCGCAGACGGCCGTTACCAGAATCAGCAGCATGCGGCGCACGATACGTTCCCGGGTCATGCTCTGCGCTGCCAGGTAGCGCTCCGGGTCATCTCGCCCCAGCGCGCGCGCGCGCCGAACGCCCAGCGCGCGAGGCCCTCCAGGCGCCAGAGCGCGACCAGCTGGCGAAAGCCGAAGTTCTCCGCGAGCGCGGCGGCCGCGAGCAGCGCGAGCTCGCGCGGGCGCTTGTAGATGTGGAACGAGATCTCCTCCAGCAGCAGCGCGCACACCGACAGCACCATGCCGAGGCCCACGGCCAGCAGCAGGAACGCCGCGAACGCGGCACCGGACACCAGGCCCGCGGCGAGACCCGCCAGCATGAGCGCGAAGCCCGCCACCTCGACGAGCGGCCCGAGCCACTCGAACAGCGCCATGAACGGGAACGCCACCCAGCCCGGCGCGCCGCCGCGGCGGCTGAACGCGAGGCCCAGGTTCAGCGTCAGGCTTTCGGCGAGGCCGCGCTGCCAGCGCGTGCGCTGGCTGCGCAGCACGCGCAGGCTCTCGGGCGCCTCGGTCCAGCAGATCGGGTCGGGCACGAAGACGATGCGGTAGGGCGCGCCCGCGTCACGGTGCAGGCGGTGCAGCCGTACCACGAGCTCCATGTCCTCGCCGACCGTGTCGCTGCGGTAACCGCCGGCGGCCACCACGGACTCCTTGCGGAACAGGCCGAAGGCCCCGGAGATGATGAGCACCGCGTTCATCGGCGACCATCCCATGCGGCCGAACAGGAACGCGCGCAGGTACTCGACGATCTGCAACAGGGGCAGCAGGCGGCCGGGCAGCCCCACCGATTCGAGGAAGCCGCCGCGTACGGTGCAGCCGTTGGCGATGCGCACCGTGCCGCCGCTCGCGATCACCGCCGGGTCCTCCAGGAATGGCGCCACCACGCGGCGCAGGCTCGCGCGCTCGAGGATCGAGTCCGCGTCGACCCCGCAGAACAGCGGATAGCGCGAGGCGTTGATGCCGGCGTTGAGCGCGTCGGCCTTGCCGCCGTTCTCCTTGTCGATCACGCGCAGGTTCGGATGCAGCGCCGAGCGATAGATGCCGCGCACCGCCTTCACGGGCAGGCGGCGCCAGTAGGCCTCCGCGAATGGCACCAGCGCGAAGGCCGAGCGCAGCGCCTCCATCGTGCCGTCGCGCGAGCCGTCATTGACGACGATGACCTCGAACTCCGGGTAGTCGAGCTGCAGCATCGAGCGTACCGAGGTGGCGATGGTGGCCTCCTCGTTGTAGGCCGGCACGAGCATGCTGACCGGCGGCTCCAGGCCCGAGTAGGCGCGCGGCAGTTCCTCGAGCAGCCGCGCATCGAGGTGGCGGCGCACCGCCGCGAAGGCGAACCCGAACAGCGCCAGGTAGCCGGTGTTGACCACGACGAAGTAGGCCAGGAACAGCCATTGCGCGGCGAGCGTCGCCTGCTCCAGGCTCACGCCGGCCCCATCTCGGAGAGCACTTGCCCGAGCACGTCGGCCGCGAAGGGGTCCTGCTGCGCGGCGCGCAGCGCGCCGAGCGCGGCGCGGTCCATGCCGGGCAGCCGTGCGAGCGCCTGCGCGGCACGGTAGCGAACCCACCAACTCGGGTCGCCGAGCATCCTCTCGAGCGCCGAGCGGTCCGCGGCGGTGCCGAAGCGGCCGAGCGCCTTGACTGCGGCGAGGCGCACCTGCCACCGCGCATGCTGCAGGCGCGCGCGCGCGAGGTCGGCGTCCTCGGGATGCCAGAGCGCGTCCAGCGCCGCCGCGCTGACCTCCGGCGCGTCGACGCC